>CAZXSN010000042.1:0-24701 GCA_964643295.1 uncultured Lachnospiraceae bacterium | reverse complement strand
ATAAGTTACAATTCCGTTAAGATTGTGTTACGTTTTGTTACATATTTTTTAAATTTTCCATGCATTAATACGAATCAGTGCTTATATCCTCCGGGAATTAGAGGACTTAAATCTGTTTCTTCCCTGCGTTTATTTTGGGAAAGAGGCGCAGGATGCGGCTTAAATCCGGCTTCGTCCCTTCTTGCCATTTCCCTGGCAGCGTCCCGAAACGCCGCATATTCTAGTGTCTTTCCCTGGTAGCTTTAGCCTCACCTGTCCGTTCCCTCGATTTTTCGGTTTTTTCTTCTGTTGAAAATATCCGTTCGATGAGGTATAATAAGGGCTGTGTAAGCCCTTTCGCAGGGAGGGAAGCGCACAAAGAAAGATGTAAGGATCCTGCCCGGCTTATCGGGCGGGAGAAAATTGTGTGGGAGTATCTTTGATGAAGTGCATAGAGTGCCAGCAGATGGTAAAACCGTATCTGGAGAACCGTCTTCCTGATAAGGACCTGGAGCAGTTTCTCGATCATGTGGAGAACTGCCCGGCCTGTTATGAGGAACTCGAGATTTATTATACGATCTACGAGATGCTGAAAAGTCCGGAGGATGAGACGGAATCGGATCCGGACGAATATAACTTCGAAAGAAAATTGAAGGAGAACATGAAAAGCGCGAGGCGATATCTGTATATGAGGAAAGCATATCGCCTTTTTCGCTATGTGGCGATCGCCTTCGCGGAGGTCCTCCTGGTCTGTACCCTGGTGACGGGACTGGAGATTCGCCGGGACGGCGATCAGAAAAGAACGACGCTGTACCGCCTTCTCTATGGAATCCCTCCCGAGGAGACCGAACGTGAAAGTGAGAGCGCCGCGAAGGAAACAGCCCTCTCAGCGGCGGAGGCCGAGACGGAAACAGAGTCTAAATCTAAGCCCAAGACAAGGGCTGCGGACAAGGCTGCTGAGAAGGCTACGGAAAGCAAGGGGAACACCTTACGACGATCCACGGAGAAGAAACCCCTTACAACTCCGGAAACCTCAGCGAAGGGCGCAGAAAGTAGATCCCCCGCAGCCGGCACTGCGAACGTTCCGGTGCTGATACGATCCGGGAGCGCAAATTTCCCGGAACTTAAAGAACAGCCCGCCGGGCACTAACGGATAAGAATCCCGGCACCGGATAGAAAACTGCAGGGAACCGCAGAGTACTGAATCACAAAAAAGAGATACCGTTCCTCCCCGACCGGATGAAAGCCGGTTGGGTTGTCACTGACCGCAGTAGGAGGAAATTCGATGAACCAGGAAAAGATTGTGCTGATTGACGGCCACAGCATCTTAAACAGGGCATTCTATGGAGTGCCCGAGCTTTCCAACAGTGAGGGGCTGCATACGAACGCGGTATACGGCTTTCTGAATATTCTTTTTAAGGTGCTGGACGAGGAGCAGGCCGACTACCTGGCGGTGGCCTTCGATTTAAGCGCCCCCACCTTCCGCCATCAGCTGTACAGCGAATACAAGGGCACCCGCAAACCGATGCCGGACGAGCTTCGGGAGCAGGTCCCGGTCATGAAGCAGATGCTGACCGCCATGGGAGTGCCTTTAATGATGCTGGAAGGATACGAAGCGGACGACCTGTTAGGCACGGTCTCTTTGCAGATGCAGGAAAAAGGGCTTGCTGTATCGATCGTATCCGGGGACCGGGATCTTTTGCAGCTGGCCTCCGAGACGACCTGTGTGCGGATCCCGAAAACCAAGCGCGGCGGCACGGAAGTGGAAGACTATCACGCAGCTGACGTGCTGGAAAAATACCAGGTAACGCCGGAACAGATCATTGAGCTTAAAGCTCTGATGGGCGATGCGTCCGACAACATTCCCGGAATCCCAGGCGTGGGGGAGAAGACCGCCACGAAGATCATCGTCCAGTACGGCACCATTGAGAATGCCTACGCGCACGTGGAGGAGATCAAACCGAACAAGGCGAAGGAATCCCTGCGCGAGCATTATGATCTGGCTGTGTTAAGCAAAAAGCTGGCCACGATCGACCGCCACTGCCCGTTTACGCTGGATTTATCTGCCGCGGAAATCGGCAGCCTCTATACGCCGGAAGCGCTGGAACTGTGCAAAAAGCTGGAGTTTCGAAATTTCTACGCCCGCTTTGAGCATACAAGCGAGAAAACAGATGGCGCGGCGGCGTTTCGTTCGATCACTGACCTTACCGAGGTCAGAGCCTTTTTACAGGCGCTGTCAGGCGAGAAGGAGGTCGGCGTGTTCGCGGCGGTGGAAGAGGGAGCAGTACTCGGGGTGTCCTTATCTGCTGAAAAGACGGGCACGGCTTTCCTGCCTGTGAATGGGGATTTTACACAAGAATGGCTGCGGGAAAATGTCCTAAACGTCCTTTCCGCTGACACTCAAGTTTCCGCCATCCACTTAAAAGAACAGTTATCGTTTTTTGGAACAAATTTAAGAGGGCACTGCTATGACGGGGCGATTGGCGCCTACCTTTTAAACCCTTTAAAGAGTGAATATACCTATGACGGGATTGCCGCGGAGTTTACCGGCCAGTCCGTTCCGGCCAGACAGGAGCTTTTGGGGAAGCGATCCCTTTGTGCCGCGCTTAAAGAGGTTCCGGAGGCCTTTGTGACTTTCTGCTGTGAGCAGGCGCTTTCCGCCCGCCAATGCCGGGAGCCGATCCTTGCCAAGTTAACAGAAACGGGCATGGAGCCGCTGTTTTCCAAGATTGAGATGCCCCTCATTTTTACCCTCTACGGGATGGAAAAGGAAGGCATTCTCGTTCGCGGGGAGGAGCTTAAAAACTACGGGGAGCAGCTGCAGAAGCGAATCGGAGAGCTGGAAGAGGAAATCTATACGCTGGCCGGGGAAAAGTTCAACATCAACTCTCCGAAGCAGCTGGGCGTGATCCTTTTTGAAAAGTTGAAGATGCCCTATGGGAAGAAGACCAAGACCGGGTATTCCACGGCGGCGGATGAGCTGGAGAGGCTTGCGCCGGACTACCCGGTGGTGGCGTTGATCCTCGAATACCGGCAGCTTACGAAGCTGAAATCGACCTATGCCGACGGGCTTTATACGTTTATCCGGGAGGACGGGCGGATTCACGGGAAGTTCCATCAGACCGTCACCGCTACCGGACGCTTAAGCAGCGCGGATCCGAACCTGCAGAACATCCCGGTGCGCACGGAGCTTGGCAGACAGCTTCGCCGTGTGTTTGTGCCGAAACCGGGCTTCGTCTTTGTGGATGCCGACTACTCGCAGATCGAACTGCGAGTCCTCGCGCATATGTCAG
Source organism: uncultured Lachnospiraceae bacterium (assembly GCA_964643295.1). Classification (GTDB taxonomy): domain Bacteria; phylum Bacillota; class Clostridia; order Lachnospirales; family Lachnospiraceae; genus Merdiplasma. The sequence continues at coordinate 21,429 of CAZXSN010000042.1, read as the reverse complement.
GGGATTCGCAGCTGATCGCCGCCTATCAGCAGGCGCAGGATATCCACGCGATCACGGCCTCCCAGGTTTTCCATGTGCCGCTTGACAAGGTCACCCCGCAGCAGAGAAGAAACGCGAAGGCGGTCAACTTTGGCATTGTCTACGGCATCAGCTCCTTCGGCTTAAGCCAGGACCTGAGCATTACGCGGGCGGAAGCCCAGGAGTATATTGCCCAGTATTTTAAGACCTATCCGGGAATCAAACGGTTCCTGGACAGGGCGGTAAAAGAGGCCAAGACGAAGGGCTATGCGGTTACCATGTACGGGCGCAGACGTCCGGTTCCGGAGCTGAAATCCAGCAACTTCGCCCAGCGCTCCTTCGGGGAGCGGGTAGCGATGAACTCCCCGATCCAGGGCACGGCGGCCGATATCATCAAGATCGCCATGGTGCGGGTGGATGAGGAGCTTTCGAAAGCGGGCCTTGAATCCCGGCTGATTTTGCAGGTGCATGACGAGCTGTTGATTGAGACTAAGGAGGAGGAGCTGGAACAGGTGAAGGAAATCCTCGCCCGGGAGATGACCGGCGCCGCCAGCCTGGCCGTGCCGCTGGAGATCGATATGCATACGGGAGACAGCTGGTATGACGCAAAATAGCGGTAAGACCGATTCCCCTGGAAGTGATCTTAAAACGGAACCGATGAGACAGTACGGGATACCAGATCAAAAGGAAGGAACCCCTCCCGCAGTCCAAAACGGAGATGCTAAAGAGTGCAGGAGAAGGCCTTTGCGCATTCTCGGGCTTACCGGGGGAGTGGGGGCGGGAAAAAGTCTCGTGCTGGAGTATTTGAAAAACGCCTACGGAGCAACGGTACTGGAATTAGACCGCGTAGCGCAGGCCTTACAGCGGCCGGGAGAAGTCTGCTTCGAGCCGATGGTAAAACTGTTGGGTACCGATGTCTTAAAAGAAGACGGGCAGTTTGACCGCGCCCGGATCTCAGAGCAGGTTTTTTCCAATCCTGCGCTGCTTAAGAAACTAAACGCGATTGTGCACCCCGCCGTAAAGCAGCGGGTGCTTGCCTTGATCAATGAAGAACGGGAAAAAGAAGTGTCTTTGCCGGGTAAGCCTTCGAAGGGCTTCCATCTGATCGTTTTGGAGGCGGCCCTTCTTTTGGAGGATCATTACGATGAGATTTGCGACGAGATCTGGTACATCTACGCGGATGAAGCGGTGCGCCTAAAGCGCCTGAAGGAAAACCGGGGGTATTCCCCCAAACGAATCGCGCACATGATGGAAAGCCAGCAGCCGGATTCCTATTATCGAAAGCGCTGCCAGCTTGTCATCAACAACAGCGGCTGCCCAGCAAAGGAAACGTACCGGCAGATCGATGAAGGGCTGAAAGAAAATGGATTTTTGTAGTATTGCCAGCGGAAGCAGCGGAAACTGCATCTTCGTCGGCACGGAAGAAACAAGTGTTTTAATCGACGCGGGGATCGCGGGCAGAAGAGTGAAGGCGGGTTTAAACAAGATCGACCGGCGCCCGGAAGATGTGGACGCGATCCTGGTCACGCATGAGCATTCGGACCATATCAGCGGACTGGGGGTGCTCTCCCGCAGGTACGGGATCCCCATCTACGCAACCCCGGGTACCATCAGAGCAATTCGCGGCTTTAAGAGCCTGGGGGAAATCGATGAGGGGCTCTACCATGTGATCCGCCCGGATGAAGAGTTCACGATCCGGGATCTGCATGTGCAGCCGTTTACGATTTCCCATGACGCGGCGCAGCCGGTCGCCTACCGGATTGAAGACGGGAAACGCGCGATGGCTGTGGCGACCGATATGGGCTGCTACAGCGAGTATACCGTAGAGCACCTTACCGGACTCGACGGGCTTTTGGTGGAGTCAAACCACGATCTGAACATGCTGCAGGTGGGCTCCTATCCGTATCCGCTGAAAATGCGGATCATGGGAAGCTTAGGGCATCTTTCCAACCTGCATGCGGGCAGACTCCTATGTGAAATCCTGCATGACCATCTGCAGACAATTATGCTTGGACACTTAAGCAAAGAAAACAATTATGAGGCGCTGGCCTACGCGACCGTCTGCTCCGAGATCACGGAGGGGGACAACCCCTATAAAGCGGAGGACTTCCGGATTCTGGTGGCAAAACGGGAGGAAGAGTCGCCGCTCATCCATCTATGACAGGAGGAAGACCATGAAGAAAACAATCATCAGTGTCGTCGGAAAGGATAAGGTCGGGATCATCGCGGGAGTCTGCACGTATCTGGCTGACAACAATGTCAACATCCTGGACATCTCCCAGACGATTGTCAACGGCTATTTTAACATGATGATGGTGACCGACGCGACGATGTCCTCCAAGACAGCGGTGGAGCTTGCCGATGAGATGGAAAAGCTGGGCGAAAAGATGGGCTTAAGCATTCGCTGCATGCACGAGGACATCTTTAATTCCATGCACCGGATTTAAAGCCAGCCGGATTTGAAAGCGGCAAGCCTGGTTCGCAAAGATTAGAAAACAGCTGGTACCGGAACCGGATATCGGATACACCACACGGACTTAAAAATTTTGCACCGCTAAAATCCCGGGAGGAAGATTGGGATGATAAATCGAATAGAAGCGACGGAAACGATTGAGATGATCACGCATGAAAATCTGGATGTGCGCACGATCACCCTAGGGATCAGCCTCTTGGACTGCATCGATGAGGATTTAAACAGCCTGAACGAAAAGATCTATGACAAGATCACGGTGACCGCCCGCAACCTTGTGACTGTGGGCCAGGAAATTGAGCGCGAATACGGAGTCCCGATTGTCAACAAGCGGATTTCGGTAACGCCGATTGCTTTAATCGGCGCCAGCGCCTGCAAAACACCGGAAGATTATGTCACCATCGCCAACACCCTGGATGAGGCGGCCAAAAAGACCGGCGTCAACTTCATCGGCGGCTTTTCGGCCCTGGTCTCCAAGGGGATGACGAAGAGCGATGAGAACCTGATCCGCGCGATACCGCAGGCGCTTTCCTCCACGGAGCGCGTCTGCAGTTCTGTCAACGTCGGATCCACTAAGAACGGGATTGATATGGACGCGGTTCGTCTGATGGGGGAGATCATCCTGAATACCGCGCAGCTTACCAGGGAGCAGGATTCATTAGGCTGCGCCAAACTGGTGGTCTTTTGCAACGCCCCGGATGACAATCCTTTCATGGCGGGCGCTTTTCACGGGGTGACGGAAGGGGACGCAGTCATCAACGTGGGCGTTAGCGGTCCCGGGGTGGTAAAGACAGCCCTGGAACAGGTGCGCGGAGAAGGATTCGAGGAGCTTTGCGAGACGATCAAGAAGACCGCCTTCAAGGTAACCCGTGTCGGACAGCTGGTCGCCAAGGAGGCCTCCAGAAGACTGCAGATCCCCTTCGGCATTGTCGATCTCTCCCTCGCCCCGACACCGGCGGTCGGAGACAGCGTGGCGGACATCCTCTGTGAGATCGGCCTCGAACACGCCGGGGCACCGGGAACCACGGCGGCGCTGGCTCTGTTAAACGACCAGGTGAAAAAAGGCGGCGTGATGGCCTCCTCTTATGTAGGCGGCTTAAGCGGAGCCTTCATCCCGGTCAGTGAAGATCAGGGGATGATCGATTCGGTGACCGCCGGGGCGCTGACACTGGAAAAGCTGGAAGCGATGACCTGCGTCTGCTCAGTTGGCCTGGATATGATCGCCATTCCGGGCGACACGAAAGCTTCCACGATTTCCGGGATCATCGCCGATGAGATGGCGATCGGCATGGTCAATCAAAAGACCACGGCGGTGCGTCTGATTCCCGCCATCGGCAAGAAGGCCGGGGATTTTGTGGAATTCGGCGGCCTGTTAGGCCACGCGCCGGTGATGCCGGTCAATCCCTTCTCCTGTGAAAGGTTTGTCGCCCGAAAGGGGCGGATCCCCGCTCCGATCCACAGCTTTAAAAATTGACGGGGAGAGGGAAAAGCGTAGGTTTTTGCATATGGGAGGGATATTATGAGCATCAGGCGGATAGCGGTGATCGGCATGGGAGCGCTGGGAACGCTCTACGGCACCTTCCTTTTGGATCATGATCCGGATGTGAGCCTTTACTACGTGATGGATCATGAGCGCCTGGAGAAAAATCGGGGAAAGGTTCTGTACCGCAACGGCACGGCGTATGAGCTGCCGCTTTGTGAGAGCAGGGATGCTTCTCCCGCGGATCTGGTGATTGTGGCGGTCAAATATCCGGGACTTTCCTCCGCCATGGAAACGATGAAAAACTGTGTCGGTCCGGAAACGATCATCCTTTCTGTGTTAAACGGGATCAGCAGTGAGGAACTTTTAGCCGAGCGCTTTGGAAAGGAACATCTGATCTATACGGTGGCGCAGGGCATGGACGCCATGAAATTCGGGGACCGCTTAAACTATACCCACATGGGGGAACTTCGAATCGGGATCCTGGATCCCGTTCAGCAGAAAAACCTGGACAGGACTGCGGAGTATTTTTCCCGGATCGGTATGCCCTATACCCTCGATGAAGATATCCGGCGGAGGATGTGGGGAAAGTTCATGCTCAACGTAGGGATCAACCAGTGCTGCATGGTCTACGAGACCGATTACGCGGGGTGTCTCGCCGAGGGAGAAGCAAACCGCATGATGATCGCCGCCATGCGGGAAGTGATCGCCCTGGCGCACTGCGAGCAGGTGAACATCGGAGAGGACGATCTCAACGAGTACATCGCGATCATCAAAACTTTGTCCCCGCAGGGGATGCCTTCCATGCGCCAGGACGGTCTGGCACACCGGCCGTCCGAGGTGGAGATGTTTGCCGGGACAGTTCTTTCCCTGGCGAAAAAGCATGGGATCTACGTACCGGCCAACCGGTATCTGTACGAGCGGATCAAACAGATGGAAAGCGAGTACGAACCCTTAAGCTGAACTTCCCGCGCATGAAACTTAAAAAACGCCAAAACACGAAAATCTGTGATTGATAGAAAGGCAAAGCGAGATCGATTTCTGTATGAAAGGCTCGTTTTTTTACATGCTCGAAACCGCGGCGTTCCGGTTTCGGGCGTTTTTTGAAAATGGATGTTTCTAAAATTGCTCAAAACCATTGTGATTCCACTGGTTTTGCGGCAAAATAAAAACGAAGGATGCCGCGGGCGCAGGCTTTTGACGCTGGAATCATCTTTCCAGGCAGTAAAGCCTTTCCCTCCAGCGGGGAGCGCCCTCCTGGAGGGAGTTTCCTGGATCCTTAAGGTTTAGTTTTTTGGCAATCTTTCTGATCGTCTTGCCTTTCGCATCCCCGCCTAAACGATCACCGGGGAGCGTGTCAGTTCACTGACAACGGGACTTCCCTTTCTTGCGGTCAGAGGAATCTGATAGATGGAAGACGCCAGAAAATCCTGAGAGAGCATCTGCTGTCCTTGTAAACTTAAGAGATTCTTCGCGCCTGCCGGTCTGGCAAGCAGAGGAATCGAAGACGACTGCCGGATTTTGTGAAGCAGCGGTTCGCTTTCCTTTCGAAATCCCAGAATCCGCGCATAAAAGGTGCCTCCTTCCCTTAAATTTCGCTTTGTCTCCTCATCTGTTACACCTAACAGGATATGCAGCAGCGCCCGGCGAATCCGGGACAGCGTCCACTGTCTCGTCTTTAACAGCGCGGCAAACTGCGCCGGATTGCGGTACTGGGGAAGCATCTTTATGATCCGATCCGAAAGGTCCCCTGTTACGTCTAAATACCGGGAGTAATCGGATTCGGTCAGCAGCCGGTAATGCAGCAGCGCGGAAAAATCCTCCATGCTTAGCAGGCGGTTTTCCAGGACTTCCCTTTGCAGCAAAGAGAAAACCTCTGCCGGAAGACAGCCGGACAGTGACTTTAAGCAGTCTTCCTGAGAAGCCGAATCAGCCGCGCCCAGAGTAAGACCTGTCTGTCTCTGAAAACTTTCACTTAAGCATGCCCTGCGGATTCCTTCCGCTGAAGCGTACTTTCCGGTCAGGTCCCCGCTGTGGTAGTCTTCTCCGATTCGCTTCATGGGGTAAATCCGGATCGAACTGTGTCTTTTAAGCAGAGCGCGGGTATATTCTAAGCCTAAGATGTTGTTCGGGGAGGAGAGAAAGGCAGAAAGCTCTACCCAAGAGTTATCAGAATCCTGCTTGTCCGCAGATTCTTTTCCCTCAACCGGATCATTGCCTGATTCTTCTTTTTCTTCCGTTTCTTTGAGGACCGTTCGAAGCGCCATTTCTCTGGATCGCGGGTAGGTAAGCCCCTGTTTTTGCAGCCGCAAAAGTGTAGCGCGGTATAGTTCGCTCTCCTCATTGAAACAGGAAGCGATCCTTTTAAACAGCTTGGCATCCGGTGTCTCACAGCCAAAGGAGAGCACATCCACGCAGCCTAACTGATCCAGCAAAGAGACCGCCCCCGCGGCGAAATACTCCGCGCTCGCACAGGCATAGGAGACCGGCAGCTCCAGCACCAGATCAGCGCCGCTAAGGAGCGCCATGCGTGTGCGGATATATTTATCCACCATGGCAGGCTCCCCGCGCTGTACGAAATCCGGACTCATGACTACCAGGACATACTCAGCGCCGCAGTCACTGCGAGTCTGTCTGATCTGATACGCATGCCCGTTGTGGAATGGATTATATTCCGCGATGATCGCCGCGATGTTCACAAAACCACCTCCCTGTGCCAAATCGATCCTGCTATCCGGTAAGGCAAATTTTCATCTTCCTGATCGCTTGGGGGAACGGTATGGGGTAACAGTATAAGGAAGAAATCCCGATCAATGCTTTCTATGGCAGTTCAAATTATAAGGCTTGGGAAAGCGCAATGCAAGGGAAAAAAGTGTTCTTCAATCTAACAGTATCGATATGTACCGAACAATACAACAGGCTGTGTTCGGAAAACAATGGGAGGGTAAGGCAGATGGAAGAAACCATTCCAGTGAAGTAAAGATGGTTGGTTAATAAATGCTTACCCATTCCGGCTCAAAATCTCCGCTATAGGAAAAGGTTATGGCAAGAGAACCTGAAAAAGCCTTTGCATCCCGCCTTCTTTTGTGTTAAGGTTTTCTGCGGATCGTCTAACACCCGCTTAAGGAGGCTTTCGTTAAAGCGGTCGTGTCTTTGTCTGGCGCAAAGAAGGACTGAGACAGCCACAGGCAAAGACAAAACGGCAGATCCCTGAAAGGAGGAGCACATGGAAATCGGGGAAGTAACAAAAGGACGCCCGGCAGATGATACGGCAAGAGCGGAAACGGAAAGGAAAACCTACGATCTGCTTGACCAGGCGGGTGTGAGCTATGACAGAGTCGATCACAGCCCGGTCTTTACCATGGAGCACTGTGAGAAGATCGACCGGGTGCTGGAAACGCAGAGCTGTAAAAATCTGTTTCTCTGCAACCGCCGCAAAACGCAGTACTACCTGCTGATGATCCCCGCGGGCAAGAAATTTCACACGAAGGATCTTACCGGCCAGATCCCCAACGGCCATCTTTCCTTCGCGAACGATCAGGACATGCAGCGTCACCTTCATCTTACCCCGGGTTCTGTAAGCGTCCTGGGGCTTATGAATGACCGGGAACAGAAGGTAAGCCTTCTTGTGGATGAGGAACTGCTTCATACGGATACGCTCGGCTGTCATCCGTGCGTAAATACATCCACTTTAAAGCTTACCACCGCGGACGTGTTCGGCCCGGTGTTAAAGGCGATGGGGCATGAGATGACCGTCGTAAAGCTGCCGGACTATTCTAAGGCGGAGAAACCTTCCGCTTAACCGGCGAGGAAGGAAGTCCCTTTTTTCGTTTCCGGATCCTTAACTTTTTCGCCTGCCTTTTTACCAGGACCAGTGATTCGCCTGGAACCAAACCGACGAACTTTAAGTCGAACTGACCGGAAAATTTTCAAAACTTTCCGTTGTATCATTGAAAAAAATGGTTTATAATCATGTCATTACTTCAAAGAAGGAAAGGAGTCAGAAAATCATGGGATTTATTGACATTATCAAGGAGAAGGCGAAAGCCGACAAGAAGACCATCGTTCTGCCGGAGAGTGAAGACCGCAGAACCTATGTGGCCGCGCAGCAGATCCTGAAAGAGGGCATCGCGGACATCATCATCGTGGGCACGAAGGAAGCCGTAGAAAAAGGAAGCGAAGGCCTTGACATTACCGGCGCGAAGGTTGTGGATCCGGCGACCTCGGAAAAGACCGCTGCCTATATCGACAAGCTGGTAGAGCTTCGGCAGAAGAAGGGCATGACCTACGAGCAGGCCAAGGAGATCCTGCTCAATCAGTACCTGTATTACGGTGTGATGATGGTCAAGATGGGCGATGCCGACGGCATGGTATCCGGTGCCTGCCATTCCACCGCGGATACGCTGCGTCCCTGCCTGCAGATTCTGAAGACAAAACCCGGCACCAAGCTGGTTTCCGCGTTCTTCCTGATGGTCGTTCCGGACTGCGAATTCGGCGAGAACGGCACCTTCGTGTTCGCGGACTGCGGCTTAAACCAGAATCCGACTCCGGAAGAGCTGGCGGCGATCGCGGCATCCTCCGCGGAATCGTTCCAGTCCCTGGTGGGAGCGCAGCCCAAGGTAGCCTTTTTGTCCCACTCCACCAAGGGAAGCGCCAAGCATGCGGATATCGACAAGGTGACCGCCGCTGTGGAGATTGCGAAGAAGGAGAATCCGGATCTGCTCATCGACGGCGAGCTGCAGCTTGATGCGGCCATCGTTCCCAGCGTGGGCGCTTCCAAGGCTCCGGGCAGCCCGGTTGCCGGACAGGCCAACGTACTGATCTTCCCGGATCTGGATGCCGGAAACATCGGTTACAAGCTGGTGCAGCGCCTGGCGAAAGCGGAAGCCTACGGCCCGGTGACACAGGGAATCGCGGCTCCGGTCAACGACCTTTCCCGCGGCTGCTCCGCGGAGGATATCGTCGGCGTGGTGGCGATTACGGCGGTGCAGTGCCAGAATAAGTAATGAACAGGAAACAGCAGGAGGATAGATTGTTATGAATGTACTGGTTATCAACTGTGGAAGCTCCTCTTTGAAATTTCAGCTGATCAATTCCGACACTGAGGAAGTGGCGGCCAAGGGGCTGTGTGAGCGTATCGGCATCGACGGCAGACTCGTGTACCAGCCGACCGGCGGGGAGAAGGAGACGACCGAAGCTCCCATGCCCACCCATACGGAAGCGATCCGCATGGTACTGGACGCTCTGGTGAATCCGAAGACCGGTGTCTTAAAGAGCCTCGATGAGGTGGAAGCGATCGGCCACCGTGTGCTGCACGGCGGTTCCAAGATCACCGAATCGAGAATTATCGACGATGAGGTAATCTCCGTGATCGATGAGTGCTGCGACCTGGGGCCGCTGCACAACCCGGCCAACCTGATGGGCATTCGCGCCTGCATGGAACTGATGCCCGGCAAACCCAACGTGGCGGTCTTTGATACGGCCTTCCATCAGACGATGCCCGCCAAGGCGTACCGCTACGCGATTCCCACGAAATATTATGAGAAATACGCGGTGCGCAAGTACGGGTTCCACGGCACCTCCCACAGCTTTGTCTCCAAGGAGACGATCAAGTACCTGGGCCTGGATCCGAACAATTCCAAGGTCATCGTCTGCCACTTAGGCAACGGCTCTTCCATCACTGCTGTCGAAAACGGCAAGTGCGTGGATACCTCCATGGGCCTGACCCCGCTGGAAGGGCTGCTCATGGGCACCCGCTCCGGGGATCTGGATCCGGCGGTGCTGGAGTACATCTGCAAGAAGGAGAACATCGACGTTTCCGAGATGCTGCGCATCCTGAACAAGGAATCCGGCGTACTCGCGCTTTCCAACGGTCTCTCCAGCGACTTCAGGGATCTGGAAGATGCCAAGAACGCGGGCAACGAGGCGGCGGCGCTGGCGCTGGATGCTTTCTGCTACCGGGTAGCAAAGTATATCGGCTCCTATGTGGCTGCCATGAACGGCGTGGACGCGATCACCTTCACGGGCGGCATCGGGGAGAACGCCGGACTGGTGCGCAGAACCGTCCTTGGCTATCTCGGATACTTAGGGATCACCATGGATGAGGAGAAGAATAAGAAGCGCGGCGAGAACTTCGTGCTCTCCACTCCGGATTCTAAAGTAAAGGTGGCCGTAATCCCGACAAACGAGGAGCTTGCGATCTGCCGCGAGACGGTCGCCCTGGTAAAGGGAGCCTGAGTAAGGAATCCCCTTTTAAGTTTCCCTGACTTTTATGCGTCTGCCCTTCTTTGCGGATATGTTCGAAGCAAAGGACCGCAAACGAACGTAAAAGCGCTTCGCTGTCCGAAACAGACGTACCTTCTGGATGCGGCAGCGAAGAGGGAGAGATTTTCGTAAATTTTTTCTTTCTGTCCGGTTTTTTGCGTGAAAAACCGCTTGACAAACAACTGTTTCCATGTTTATAATAGGCAACGTGTGCGGGAGGAGTATGCCTTGATCAACCTGACAGAAGTCCTTTCCAGAAAAGGAAAAATGTTAATAAAGCAGGAAGAGCTTTCGCTTTCCGCTTTTGATTTTCCCTTCGGGAGCTTTCCGATCACCGATAAGACTAAAGTCTCCCTGGAAGTGGAGAATACGGGGAACAGGGTGCTGCACCTAAGCGCAGAATTTACGTGCACGGTACTGATTCCCTGCGCACGATGTCTGGACGATGTGCCTTATGTTCTATCTCTGTCCTTCGAGCGGGAGCTGGATCTGAAACAGAGCGCACAGGATCGTCTGGACGCACTGGATGAAAGCGATTTTCTAGATGGATATAACCTGGATGTGGATAAGCTGGTCTATGGTGAGGCACTGCTGAACTGGCCGTCCCGGGTGCTCTGCAAAGAGGACTGCAAAGGACTGTGCAAGATATGCGGTCAGAATTTAAACCGGGTGACTTGCAACTGTGAAAGCACCCAACTGGATCCAAGGATGGCTGGAATCCAAGAAATCTTCCGTAAGATGAAGGAGGTGTAAAGCGTGTCAATCTGTCCAAAAAATAAACATTCCAGAGCCAGAAGAGACAGCAGAAGGGCGAACTGGAAGATGGATGTTCCGAACCTGGTAAGATGCAGCAAATGCGGAGCTTTGATGATGCCGCACAGAGTCTGCAAGGCCTGCGGAAGCTACAACAAGAGAGAGATTATCTCTATGAGCGATTGATCAGATCAAACAGATAGGGGGCGAATCATTCGTCCCCTATTTTGCAGTTGCTTTTTAGGTGGATGTCTAGTATAGTACACATAGATGTCAGGGAGGTTTTTTTGATGAGCGAAACGATCCGGGTAGCGGTGGATGCCATGGGCGGGGACAACGCACCCGTGGAAATCATCAAAGGCGCGGTGGAGGCCATAAAGGAAAAAGACGGCATAACCGTCATCTTAGTCGGCAGGGAAGAAATCGTAAAGAAGGAACTTGCGTTGTATCAGTACCCGAAGGAAAGAATTGAGATCGTCAACGCCTCCGAGGTGATTGAGACAGCCGAACCGCCGGTGGCCGCGATTCGGGGCAAAAAGGATTCCTCCATCGTCGTGGGAATGAACCTGGTTCGCCGCGGGGATACGGACGCTTTTGTATCGGCAGGCAGTTCCGGGGCGGTTTTGGTAGGCGGACAGGTAATCGTAGGCCGGATACGCGGAATCGAACGTCCCCCGCTGGCAACCCTGATCCCCACGGAGAAGGGAACATCCCTTCTTCTGGACTGCGGAGCAAATGTGGATGCCCGCTCCTCTCACCTGGTTCAGTTTGCCCAGATGGGTTCCATCTACATGGAGTATGTCTTAGGGGTGAAGAAGCCGAAAGTCGCAATCGTCAACATCGGCGCGGAGGAGGAGAAGGGCAACGCGCTAGTCAAGGAGACATTTCCGCTTCTTAAAGCGTGTGAAGGAATCAATTTCGTCGGCAGCGTGGAGGCCCGCGATATCCCGAAAGGGGATGTCGATGTGATTGTCTGCGAGGCGTTTGTGGGAAACGTCATCCTGAAACTCTACGAGGGCACGGCGAGCACACTGGTGTCCATGATCAAAAAGGGGCTGATGGGCAGCTTTCGCAGCAAGCTGGGAGCGCTGTTAATCAAACCGGCTCTGAAGGAAACCATGAAGTCGTTCGATGCCTCCAAGTACGGCGGAGCGCCGCTTTTAGGCTGCAAAGGCCTCGTGGTCAAGACGCACGGCAACTCAAAAGCCTCTGAAATCAAGAACGCCGTCTTTCAGTGTGCGCAGTTTAAGGAACAGAGAATAAATGAGCGGATCAGCGAGCATCTTGGCGCTGATACGGGAAAGTGAGGGAGAAACATGGAGTTTGAAAAGCTGCAGCAGATCATTGCCGATGTCCTGAATGTGAACGCGGATGAGATCACGCCGGAAACCACGTTTGTGGATGACCTGGGCGCGGATTCTCTGGATGTCTACCAGATCATCATGGGAATCGAGGAGGAGTTTGACATCGAGATTCCCACTGAGGAAGCCGAAAAGATCGTGACGGTGGGTGATGCCGCCGAGCAGATCAAAAACGCGATCAGCTGAGGCTGGGAACACATCTGCCTTTTTAACGGTTCCACCGTCCGGGGAGGGAGAGAAAGGAACACCAACGCCCTTTTCGCCGATGGAATCATTTTTTTGCTCCCGGCTGTTTAGGATGCGTATCTTTGGGGAACATTTCCTTGTCCTTCCCAGGTAAAAAATGAGAAGGATCGTCCCTTTTCGGCGCCCTGCGAAAAAGCACCCGGCAAAGAATGGAAGAAAACGAAAACCACAGCAAAAACAAAAAGAGACACACCGGCGAACGTTTTGTTCGTCATTCTGACTGAGAGAAAATCTATGAGTATTGAGAGAGAAATGGAGCGCCTGCAGACGCAGATCGGTTACCACTTCCACGAGCCGAAACTGCTGTTTCAGGCTTTAAGCCACAGCTCCTATGTGAATGAGCACCGCCCGGAGCACCTGAAGGACAATGAGCGCCTGGAGTTTCTGGGAGACGCTGTGCTGGAATTAGCCAGCAGTGAATTCCTGTTCTTAACAAATCCGCAGATGCCGGAAGGCGATATGACCAAGTTAAGGGCCAGCATCGTCTGTGAGCCGACTCTGGCTTTATGCGCACGTCAGTTCGGACTGCCGGAATTCCTGCTTTTAGGACACGGGGAAGAGCGCACCGGCGGGAGAACGCGCAATTCCATCGTCTCGGACGCGATGGAGGCGTTAATCGGGGCCATCTACCTGGATGGTGGTTTTGCTAACGCAAAAGATTTCGTGCAGCGGTTTGTCCTCACGGATATCGAACACAAAAAACTCTTTTTTGATAGCAAGACGATCCTGCAGGAGATCGTACAGCGCGATTTCAAGGATGAGGAGATTGCCTACGAACTGATCGGCGAGGAGGGACCGGATCACGCGAAACGGTTCGACGTGGAGATCCGCATTGGGGGAAAGCCCTGTGGAAGGGGTTCCGGAAGTACGAAGAAGGCCGCGGAGCAGGAGGCTGCCTACCACGCCATTCTCGCGCTGAAAGGGAAAAAATAGCATGTATCTGAAAACAATCGAGGTCCAGGGGTTTAAATCCTTTGCCAACAGAATCGTCTTCCAGTTCCACTCCGGGATCACGGCGATCGTGGGGCCAAACGGCAGCGGCAAGAGCAACGTGGCGGACGCAGTGCGCTGGGTGCTGGGCGAACAGCGCGTGAAACAGCTGCGCGGCGACAGCATGCAGGACGTAATCTTCGCGGGAACGGAAAACCGCAGGCCGTTAGGGTTTGCCGCCGTCTCGATCACCCTCGACAATTCTGATCACCAGCTTCCGATCTCTTATGAAGAAGTGACGGTCTCCAGACGTCTCTACCGTTCCGGGGAGAGTGAATACATGCTCAACGGCACACAGTGCCGGCTGAAGGATATCAACGAACTGTTCTATGATACCGGGATCGGTAAGGAAGGATATTCGATCATCGGACAGGGACAGATCGACCAGATCCTGAGCGGGAAGCCGGAGGATCGGCGGGAACTGTTTGATGAGGCCGCGGGCATCGTCAAGTTTAAGCGCCGAAAACTGGCCGCCCAGAAAAAACTGGCGGATGAAGAGCAAAACCTCGAGCGCCTAAACGATATCCTGGGAGAACTTACCCGTCAGCTTGGTCCTTTAAAAGAGCAGGCGGAGACGGCGCGGGTGTATCTTTCTAAACGGGAGGAATTAAAAACCTACGAGGTGAACATTTTCCTGGCCGAATTCCTCTCCTCAAAGGAAGCGATCGAAAACCTGGAACAAACCCTTGCCGATTCTTCCGCGCAGCTTGAAAAGGTCCGCGCTGACTTAGACACTGCCCGTAAAGAGTATGAGGTCGTGGAAGGGGAACTGGAGAGGATCGGACAGGACCTTACCGCCTTGCAGGAAACCATCACCCAGGCCCGGGTGCAGACGCAGCAGCTGGAGGGCGAGATCGCTCTCTTAAACGAGCAGATCCGCGCGGAGCAAAACCGCCAGACGCAGGTGAATGACCGTCTGGCCGCCCTTCAGCAAGAGCTAGCAAACCGGGAAGCGGAAAAAACGAAGATCACCGACCGGCAGATGGAAGTGGCGCAAAGCCTGGAAGATCTTTCCCGGGGAAACATCGAGGCGGAACACACGCACCTGCTGCTGCAGGAAGAGATTACTGCCTGCAATGAGGCGATCGAGGAGGGGAAAAGACAGATCATCACTCTGTTAAGCGAACGCTCTTCGATTCAGATAAACCGGCAGCGCTTTGATCTGTTAAAACAGCAGGCTTCCCTGCAGCGCTCCCAGATCACCCAGCAGATCCTTTCCTTAAAGGCGGAGCGGGAAGAGCTGGATTTTCAGATCAAAGAACTCACAGAAGACTACGAAACGATACAGGGAAACATCGAAACTTTAAGTGCCCAAAGCGATTCGTCCTCCGGGGAACTTGCGAACGTGCAGGAGGCACTGAATGCGGAAAACAGGCAGTTCAACGAAGCCCAGGAAGCTTATCATAAGGATGCCTCCCGTTTAGAGACACTGAACAACCTGGCGGAGCGCTACGACGGCTATGGGAACAGTATTCGCCGGGTGATGGAGCGCAAAGGATCCGAACCGGGGCTTCTGGGGGTAGTCGCGGACCTGCTTACGACGGATAAAGAGTATGAACTTGCCGTGGAGACCGCCTTAGGCGGTTCCATCCAGAACATCGTCACCGAGGATGAGGAGACCGCCAAACGGATGATCGCCTTCTTAAAGGAGAAAAAGTACGGGCGGGCGACCTTCCTGCCTCTAAGCGCGATTCGTCCCGCGGGCGCCTTCGCGAAGGAAGAGGCTTTGTCAGAGCCTGGTGTCATCGGTCTGGCAAGCGGTCTTGTAAGCGCTGATACAAAGTATGAGCGGCTGATCTTACACCTTTTAGGACGCACGGTGGTGACAGAATCAATCGATCAGGCCGTGAGCCTGGCGAGGAAGTATCAGTATTCCCTGCGGATCGTTACCCTGGAGGGGGAACTTTTAAACCCGGGCGGTTCCATCACCGGCGGCGCCTTTAAAAACAACAGCAACCTGCTGGGCCGCAGACGGGAGATCGAGGAACTGACAAAACAGGTAGCGGACAGGGAGATTACCGTCAACGATCTTCGCGCGGCGATCGAAAAGCAGCGCAAAGTTCGAGACGATCTTAGAAGCCGGATCGAAGGGATCAAAGATTTGCTGCAGGAAGCGAATGTATCTTTCACGGCCACTAAGCTTAAGCTTACAGAGGCGAAAGAGAAGCAAAGCTCCGCGGCGGATAAGGTAAAAGAGCTGATCAGCGAGGATGAAAAGATCGGCAAAGAGCTTGAAAACCTCGATGAAGAGAGCGCCCAGGCGGATGCGGAGCTTGCCGAATCCCAGAAAAAGGAAGAGGAGCTTTCCGCGAAGGAGAGTAAGAAACGGGAAGAACTCGAGGAACTGACAAATAAGGAAAGCGAAAGCGCCGCAAAGCTTGAACAGGCGCATCTAGATCTGGCTGCTTTAAAGCAGGAGGACGAATACTTAGCGCAAAACCTCTCCCGACTGAATAAGGAAAAGGAGACGATGGAGGAGGAGCAAAGACAACGGCACTCCGAGATCGATGAAATCCTGGCGAGGATTGAGGAAAAGCGGGAAGCCTTAAAAGAAAACGAGGAGAAGGTCACCGCGCAGAAGACAGAGGAAAACAAAGCCCGGGCACAGGCGCAGGCCCTTACCGAGCAAAGGGAAGAGAAAACAGCCATCCAGAAAACGTTCTTTCAGAGGAATCAGGAGCTGTCGGATCAGAGCGCTCTGCTTGACAAGGAATGCTTTCGCTTAACCAATCAGAAGGAAAAACTGGAAGTCGAACGGGATGCCCAGATCTCCTACATGTGGGACGAGTATGAGCTGACCTACAGCGCGGCCCTGGAACTGCAAAAACCTGACTTGGGGACTCCGGCCCAGATGAAAAAGGCGGTGAGCCGCCTGAAAAACGAGATCAAAGGCCTGGGCGCCGTCAACGTGAACGCGATCGAGGACTACCGGGAACTTTCCGAACGGCATGACTTTCTCTCCGCGCAGCAGGAGGATCTCGTAAAATCCCGTCAGGCCCTGGAACAGATCATTCAGGAACTCGACGAGGGGATGCGAAAGCAGTTCAAAGAACAGTTTGCCCGCATCCAGGAGGAGTTTGGCAAATCGTTTAAGCAGCTCTTCGGCGGCGGCAAGGGAAGTTTAGAGCTTGTGGAGGATGAGGATCTTTTGGAGGCCGGCATCTATATCAACGCGCAGCCGCCGGGCAAGAAACTCCAGAACATGATGCAGCTATCCGGCGGGGAGAAATCCCTGACCGCCATTGCCCTGCTGTTTGCCATTCAGAACTTAAAGCCCTCCCCGTTTTGTCTGCTGGATGAGATTGAGGCGGCGCTGGATGAGAACAACGTGGAGCGGTTCGCCAACTACCTGCATCAGCTGACCGCGCATACGCAGTTCATTGTGATTACCCACCGGCGGGGAACCATGACCGCCGCCGACCGGCTTTACGGAATCACGATGCAGGAAAAGGGTGTTTCCGCGCTGGTTTCGGTAAATCTGGTGGAAAGCGAGCTGACGTAAAAGCGAAAGATGGATCTTAAGAAGAGCTTCTTAGGGCTTAAGATTTTAAGGGTAAGAGAAAAGTACAGGCAGGAAAAGTTTAGGCAGCAAGGAGGCCGTGATGGAAGAGAAGAAAGAAGAGAAGAAGGGCTTTTTTAAGCGCCTCGTGGAAGGACTGGCGAAAACCCGTGCCAGGTTCGTTTCCGGGATTGATTCGATCTTCAACGGATTTTCCAGCATAGACGATGATTTCTATGAGGAGATCGAGGAAACTCTGGTGATGGCGGACCTCGGGATCAATGCCACGGCTTCGATCATTGAGGATCTGAAACGGAAGGTAAAGGAGCAGAATATCCGGGATCCGCAGCAGTGCAAGCAGCTGCTGATCCAGAGCATCAAGGACGAGATGGATGTGGGGGAGACCGCCTACGAGTTTGAGAACCGCAAATCCGTGGTGCTGGTCATCGGCGTAAACGGTGTCGGCAAGACAACCAGTGTGGGAAAACTGGCCGGAAAACTGAAAGACCAGGGAAAGAAGGTTGTCCTCGCTGCCGCGGATACATTCCGGGCGGCAGCGGGAGCGCAGCTGACCGAGTGGGCGAACCGGGCCGGGGTGGACATCATCGGCGGAACAGAGGGTGCCGATCCGGGTTCAGTAGTCTATGACGCCATAGCCGCCGCGAAGGCCAGAAACGCGGATGTGCTGCTGTGTGATACGGCAGGGCGGCTGCACAACAGGAAAAATCTGATGAATGAGCTGGGAAAGATCAACCGCATCATTGACCGCGAATATCCGGAGGCCTACAAGGAGACTCTCGTGGTCTTAGACGGCACAACCGGACAAAATGCCCTGGCGCAGGCCAGGGAATTTAAGGAAGTCACCGATGTGACCGGCATCATCCTGACGAAGCTTGACGGTACCGCCAAGGGCGGCATCGCGGTGGCCATTCATTCGGAGCTTGGCATTCCGGTCAAGTATATCGGCGTAGGGGAGACGATCGACGATCTGCAGAAGTTTGATGCGGATCAGTTTGTCAACGCCCTCTTTACGGGCAGTGAAGCGTAAGAAGAAAGCCCGCGAACCAGACTGGATAAGCTTGGACAAAGCCGGAAATCATCCGGAAAGGAAAACGAAACACCCGCAGACGGGGGACCGCACACAGGCGCAAAAAGCACAGACAGAGAAAATCAGGAGAAAGAGTATGTTGACATTGGAAGCATTTGAGGAAGCTTCGGAGGTTGTGCGCAAAGTCACGCAGAATACGAAGCTCGTATACAGTGATTACTTCAGCTCTCAGACGGGCAACCGCGTCTATTTAAAGCCGGAGAACATGCAGGTGACCGGTGCCTACAAGATCCGCGGAGCCTACTATAAGATCAGCACGTTAAGCAAAGAGGAGCGGGACAGGGGACTGATCGCGGCCTCCGCCGGAAACCACGCCCAGGGAGTGGCCTATGCCGCGAAAGCCTACGGCTGCAAAGCGGTGATCGTGATGCCCACGACCACACCGCTGATGAAGGTCAACCGCACGAAAAGCTATGGGGCGGATGTCGTGCTCTGGGGTGATGTCTACGACGACGCGAGCAAACACGCCTTGGAACTTGCCCAGGAAAACGGCTATACCTTCATCCATCCCTTTGATGATTTAGCCGTGGCGACCGGACAGGGAACGATTGCCATGGAAATCTTCCAGGAACTGCCGCTCGTGGAGTACATCCTCGTGCCGGTGGGCGGCGGCGGACTGGCAACCGGTGTCTCCACGCTGGCGAAACTCTTAAATCCCAAGATCAAGGTGATCGGTGTGGAACCGGCCGGGGCGGCATGTCTCAAAGCTTCCCTAGAGGCGGGCAAGGTGGTCACTTTGCCGCAGGTGAGCACAATCGCGGACGGCACCGCCGTCAAAACCCCGGGAGAACACATCTTCCCCTACCTGCAGGAGAACCTGGACGATATCATCACCGTGGAGGATGAGGAGCTGATCGTGGCCTTCCTGGATATGGTGGAAAACCACAAGATGGTGGTGGAAAATTCCGGGCTGCTGACGGTGGCCGCGTTAAAGCACATGAACGTGCAGGGGAAAAAGGTCGTTTCGATCTTAAGCGGCGGAAACATGGATGTGATTACCATGGCTTCCGTGGTCCAGCACGGACTGATTGCCCGCGACCGCGTCTTTACGATCTCCGTGCTGCTGCCGGATAAGCCGGGTGAGTTAGTGCGTGTGGCGACGGTGATCGCCGAGGAGCAGGGCAACATCATTAAGCTGGAGCACAACCAGTTCGTAAGCACCAACCGCAACGCGGCTGTGGAACTGAAGATCACGATGGAGTGCTTTGGCACAGACCATAAGAACCGCATCGTACAGGCGCTGACGGAACACGGCCACAACGTCAAGTTCGAGAATACGAGCCTGTAAAAAAAGAAGGAACACCTCTGCCGCCGGATATTTTAAAAGATGACAAGAGATTTTCCTTACAGCTTTCATGCTCATAAGAGATGTACTCAAAGCGGGCATGGTGATAGATCATGAGCGCAATGTTTGATCCTTTTTTTGGTGTGCTTTCAGACGCGCTAAATCGCGCGGGAGAACGGTTGTGCGAGGCGTTGGAGGCGTATCTGGAGTTTTTCGAGGAGAGAGCTTCGAAAAAGGAAGGTTTCCCGGGCTTGGAAGAGCTGGGAAACCAATGGCGGAAATTAGACAAAGAAAGCAGGGAAATTTATACGGATCTCCTTTCGGACTCTCTTAGGGAGATTGACGAGAGGGAGATGATCGCGTCAGCAAGGAAGGACTTTGCGCAAAAGGGCGTCCTTCTCAAAAATAACGGCCCTCAGCTTCGCAAAATCCAGGGACTGTTTGGAACCGTTCTCTATGTTCGATCTTCCCTGGTAAGCGTAGACCGTGAGAGCGCGAAGAACCTGTTTGAAATGAAACAGGTGAAAAGTGTAGTCCCTCTAGACTGCTTATTAGGAGTCGATGTTTTGCCGTTTAAGATGACCGTGAACCTGATGTGCCGCGCCGCAATGCAGGCTGTTCGCGCAGACTCCTTCCAGGATGCGCAAGAAAGTATCTTCCAACTGTACGGCATACATGTCGGCAGGACTCAAATCGAGGATGTTACGCGGTTTGTGGGGAATTGTGTGGTAGAAGATTACAGGGCAATGGCTGAGAAGGCAAAAGGAAAGCCCTCTCTGGCCGATGAAAGACGGCGCCGCAGAAAAGAGCATGATATTTTATATCTTCTGACAGACAGCGAAAAGATATGCATTCGGGATAAGAACGGCCATGCCTCCTGGATGAAAAGCTGGTATGCGGCTGCGATTCATTCCTCGAATGTAAAAGAGTACCTGGACGAAAAAGGGGAGAAGCGCCAAAAACTGCGGGCTTTGGAATACATCGGGTATGTTGGCTCTGCTGAGGAATTCCAATACCATTTTTTGGCTCTCGCAAAGAGGAACCAGTGCGATGTCTGCAGCCAGGTTGTTGTAGTCAGCGATGGGGCCGCCTGGGTTGCAAACATCGTAAAAGAATTCCTGCCGAAAGCAACGCAGATCCTCGATTTGTTCCATGCCAGGAAAAACGCCGTGAGGTTTGCCTGTTATGTGATACCAGAAAAGGAAGGAAATAAGTTCGCTGACGAACTGTGCTCACTGCTCGAGGAAGGAAAGATTGACGAGCTGTTGGAAAAAACCAGGCCGTACCGCGGCATGTGCTTTTCTGAGGATATTCCTGATTTTTACACTTTCGTGATGAATCATAAAGAGTGCATGCACTACGATGAATATAAAAAAGCGGGGGTTCTGCTTGGCAGCGGTGCCATGGAAAGCGGAAACGGCATTTTGATGCGAAACAGAATGAGAATGCCCAGGTCAGGGTGGAGCCTGGAGGGAGCTAGGAGAATGCTGGCGCTGAAAGCAAAACTTGCGTCACATAAATGGACGGATGTGAAGAAACTCGTTTGGGCCAAACTAAACTCAAAAGAAGGTATAAAAACAGAATACTAGCTTATCCGTCTGGATAGGGAATACCCATTTATTCGCATTTATTCGTCTATTTGCCATTTGGACTTATTTTGAACATTTGAAACGCAGAACAAAAAGACAACGGGTGAGCTTCTGGCACCCGGAATAATTCCTGTTTCTTTTAAATTTTTTCCGCAAAGTTTTCTGAGAAACCTGGCTGTTCCCCTGAAAGTTCTTTCACTCCTTAAGGAACAAAAGAGGGGCTGCATTTACGATCCGCTGGCTTAAGAGGGGATAAAACTTTTGCTTTCCGCAAAGCCTTAAAAGCCCCGCGAGGTTTCTGTAGGAATAACATGATTACAGCGTCAAAAGCCTGAGCCCACGGCAGGCAAAGCATGCCAGTGGGTG
>CAZXSN010000041.1:5481-25132 GCA_964643295.1 uncultured Lachnospiraceae bacterium | reverse complement strand
AAAAAGGGAAGCGGCAGCATCCATTTTGCTGCCGCCCCAAAGAGTATTTCGTTTCCTGCCTTGTGCGTAAATACCCTTACTTAAAAGTGAAGGATTTAATATTGGAGTAGTTGGAATAGTAGTTCTTTCCCTTCACTTTCTTATACACGCGCACCTTCACGTAATACTTCGTACCCTTCTTCAGGGAGCGTTTAAACCGCACACTGGTAGCCTTGGGCTTTTTCACCCAGACTGTATCCAGCTTCTTTGTGAACTTTTTGTTCGTGGAGGTTAAGATCTGGAACCCGGAGCAGTCATCGCACTTCGTCCAGGTCAGTTTCAGCTTGCCTTTATCCATCTTGGCGGACTTAAGCGTGACCTTCCTCGGATATACTTTCAGTGTGACAGTCTTTTTCGCGGCCTTATAATTTGCTGTCTCTTCGGCCGTAATCGTAATCTTCGCCGTACCGATAAAGCCAGCCGGAATCGTAATCCTGCCCCCTGAAGAAACCTTGAACGTGCTGTCATCAACCTTGTAGCGTACCTTCGCGCTGCCCAGCGCTGTCGCTTTGGCAATCTTGTCGGTCTTCTGGGAGGACTTACTGTAATACTTCTTGATGGAAGTCGCCTTCACGGTGATCTTGTTTTCCGCTTTTTCAATCGTAAATGTCTTATTTGCAAAACCAGTATACGCTCCGATGCCGGTCACGGTTACAGTAGCCATACCCGCGTTGACATTATCTTTATACGCAACCTTATAATCCGTCCCCGCTGCCAGAGTTTTTCCATCCTTGCTCACGGTAACTGCAGGTTCCTTGGCTTTGCCGTCATAGACATACGTGCTGGCTGACAGGGTGATCTCTGCTCCTTCGATGGTTTCTTCTTTTTTGGTCACCGTAAGCTGAACGGTTGCTGTTCCGCTGTTATGATTCTGGTCGCCGCCTGCGGTAACCGTGACTGTTACATCACCGACATTCACACCGGTAACCGTCGTTCCCTGAATGGTCACAGACCCGGAACCGCCTGTCTGTACACAGGTGATTTCACCTTCACCAGTCGCGGTAATGACAGCACTTGCTCCCTGCAGAACAGCAGGCGGATCAATTTTCGCCGTCAGGCTGTTCTCTGCTTTCACAATCTCAAATTTTGCCGCAATGGAACCCTCATAGTTCACATCGATCGCTTCAATCTCCAGCAGATAGCTTCCCGCATTAACCATATCACCGGGTTCAGACGGTTTTACTTCGTAAAATTCAGCAGGAACCTCCTTTTGAGCAACTTTGTTCCAAAGAATCACTTCCGGAATGCACGGCTGTCCGGAGTATACAACAGATTCAAGGCCTCGCACCTCAAATATTTCTTCGTCTTCGATGTCTGCTATTGCAATCAGGACTTTTTCGTCTGTAGTTGCCTGACCGGTATAATGCATATCCGGTTTTGCCTCAATCGTCAGTCCGACAAGATCGTTTACGACAAGTCCCTCCGCTCTGTCGAATTTAACTGTATACTCTTCCGGTTCCACCGTATAGGATTCGCCCTGCTCACTCTCAACAGTTACTCTCACGTAGTTTCCTGGTATGTCGTAAGAGCTGCCGTCCAGGTAAGGAAGTTCATATTCCAGGATTTCCACATCTGCACTGGCTAATTCCTTCGGTTTAATCTCTACTGTCACCGTCCTGGATCCGCTGTAGTGTGCTCCTGTTCCCTGAATCGTGACTTCCAGATTTCCAATCTTTGTCGGATCGCCGCCGGTGATCTCCAGCTCGTAGTCCTTTCCTTCTTCCAGTGTGCCATCTCCCTCAATGCCCCTATCACGCATGGTAAAGTTCAGGTCATTCTCGGTTACCGCATCACCCGGCCACTCCACCGAAAGGGATTTCTCGTCAACCTCTACTTCCGTGTCCGCGATATCCCGTCCGACCACCTTAAAAGGAACAATCACGGGATTATCATCGAACATTTCCAGATTCTTTGCAATGTCAGCGTCTCGATTGATGGTGATCGCCAGGATATAATCGCCGGTTTCCGTAAAGGTATACGTCTTACTGTCATCCGTCTCACTGTCCTCCTTCCAGGTACACAATGGCGCACCGGTTCCGCCGCCCTGGAGTTCCTCAAAATCACTCTGTTTGTAATACGTATAGATGAAACCCTTCTCGTCCAGCGCATCCGCAAAAGAGGAACCAGTTCCCGTATACTTCACTTTGGGTGTCGGCAAATCAACGGTTTCAAGCACTTCTATAGGATCAATGGAACTATCCGCTTTAAAGCTTGAACCAAAAGGTTCACCTTTGATGTTATACTCTGCCAACAGCGATCCGGAAAATGATCCTGTCCCTTCCAGTTTAACCCGGTGTTTTCCGGCAGAAGACGGAGGCACATCTGTCCATTTGCTATCCGACCCCTCATATTTACCGATCACGTAATCCGTGTGAGGTGTCAGCACTTTGCTATACCCATCCTCACATTCTTCCCTTACAGTAAAATCCCCCGCACTAACAGAAGGACCATTGCCTCCCTGATCGGAAGAGGAGAAATCAAACGACAGATCTCCGACAAATTCTGCCTTAAAGAACGGCGCTTCCAGGCTCACAGATTCTTCAACATCTTTTTTCTTAAGATATACAACAAGATCTCCATATTCCTGCGGATCATCAGGTGATACATAAACAGTCTGATAATTTCCCTTTCCAGCGATATTGACCACGATGTTATACGGATCAGAATCAAGATCAAACGTTACCTCATAATCTGTGCCTTTTTGTAATATTTTATCGTTATCGCCAGATTCGCCGCCTGAAGAAGAATCGGCGTCTGGTCCAAGTGTAGTATCTACAATAACGACATCAATATATTCCTTACACCACTGTCCATTGGAGTGCTTATACGCTTCTACGTTAATCGTATAGTCATCACGAACTTCAAGATTAGAATCAGAATCTTTTTGAGCAAGCTCTTTTGGGTACACATGCATTTTCAGAAGGATAGACCCTTTTCCCCATGGACTTTCGTCTGACAGGCCTGTAACCTTCACATCGTATTCCCCGGCATTCACTATTGGAGCGCCCTGAGGTTCAATCTTAAGATAATCACCGCTCATATGATTCTCTTTAAGAACATGTGAAATGGCCTTCTTTATATCCTCCGTACGATCCACATTATTGTAAGTCAGATCATAGTCTTCACCTTTCCATTTTTCATGGTCTTCCATCTCCGCATTCAACATATCCTGTAACGCGGACTTCATCTCTATTAATGGAGCATGTTGCTGAACTTTATAACTTCCTGTTAGAGAACCTTGATAATCCGCAACAAATTTTACCGTATACTGATAAGCCCCCTCAATGTCCGGAAAATTATCTTCTGACCATTGAGTACCTGTTGTGGAAACCCATTCACCCGTTGTATACTCATACTTTTGAAAAGTAATCTCATAATTATCAATGGAGATCGGTGGCTGGTCCACCCTCAGCTTGTCCACAATGCCTTTCGTTATATCCTCAGCAATTTTACCTCCTTTGGCATTAGGATTATCTTCCCCGGAATCCAACGTCATTTTATAAACCCTGTCAGTTGGAATACTAACATCGCTCGGGGTTACACTTTTACGATCGATCTTATAAGTTAACCCGGAATCAACAATCCCCTTATATCTTCCCTTGCCCTTCACGACAAGATATTTCACGTCCCCCGCACTTATGTCGTCAAAATCCTCATCAGTAAAATTCTCATCATCATCGTTCGATACCGCGTGGACTTCAAAGTCAGAACCCATTTCCAACGTGATACTATCTTTTCCCTCAATCGGTTCTACCGGTTCAAGACTGACACTCAAATCAGGCACCTGAGGTTTACCTGAATAGATATATTTGGGCATATTCCCTGTGGCAGACACTATTACATTAACCCCTGTAATATCGCTCGATTGGCTCAGATCCAGAGGCTCAATCGTGTAGTACACAGTAAGGGCCGGAACGCCATCGGCTTCCCCGCCTTTTTTAAATGTAAACAAAAGATATGGTCTGCCTTCTCCAACGGCCGTAGAATTATACGATTCAACAGAATAATCATCTGTTTCCAAATCCTTACCGTTGTATTTGACATTTTTTACCTTTGGCTCAAATTTTCCCTCATGAAATGGATTAAAGGTCACGACCGCTCCTGATTCAAAAGATGATCCTGTTACCTCACCTGGCCCGACAGTAACTGTCTCATCATCCCCCAATTCAAATTCCAGTTTGCTCCAGATGGAAGTATTTGGCTCATCTGCCGGTCCTTCCTCCTCTGCGGCAACATCCACATCATCGATCTCCAGGAACGCTCCATCTCCCTGCGAGGATGGTTCCGTCCCGTCCTCCTGCTCCGCTGGGATCTCTCCTGCCGATACATCCTCCTCTTCGATCACCAGCACATCTTCAGAAAGGACCTCCTTCGCCGACTCCTCCGTCTGGCCAGCATCCTCTTTGGGAACGACATCTTCGTAAGGAGCGGATTCTTCCACAACATCCTCCTCTAATACCGAATCTTCCGCCTCAATCAACGTGTCCGCGTCTTCGCCAAAGACCGACACCGGTACCGCTGTCACCGCCATCGCCAACGACAGCACAACTGCCAGCAACCGTTTTTTCTTCATGCTCTATTCCTCCTTATCTTCTTGGCGCCAGAAAGATGCCGGTCTGCGAAACCAACCGGGACATTCATCCGCAAGCGCCTGTGTGCGCATATGTTCTTTTCTCAAGTATATTTTTACTACATTCAGTATTGTTTTGCAATCCCCTTTTTGATTCGTATCATTTCTTATAACGTTTTCTTGCTCCTCTGCCAGCCAGCTTGCCGGTTTCCCGATGGTCAGTCCGCACTGCTCTTTCTGAATCCCTGGTCCGGCACCGACAGTCCGACGCTAAAATAATCCTGAAAGTCCTCATCCGCATCCCTGCAGTCAGAGTCGTAACGATATCATATTTGTTATCCAACCTGTATGCCACTCGGGGAAGAAAATTCCAGAGGGGACTACAAAAGGGGCAGCATGAAACGTATGCCGCCCCTCTGTCTGTATCTTTTTTCGGTTACACTTTCTTACCTTTACTTGAATGTAACCGATTTTACGTTGCTGTAGTTCGAATAATAATTCTTTCCGCTTACCGTCTTATAGACACGAACCTTCACATAGTACTTTGTGCCCTTCTGCAAAGATTTCCTGAACCTGTAAGAGGTGGCCTTCTTATCCTTCACCCAGGCTTTGCCCACATTTTTCGTAAATTTGCTGTTTGTGGCAAACTTTACCAGGAAACCGGAACCGCTTGTGTTCTCAGTCCATGTCAATTTCACCTTGCCTCCATCCATCTTCGCGCTTTTTAAGGTAACTTTCCGCGGCTTTACGGTTACCGTAACCGTGGTTTTCGCCGCTTTGTAATTGACCGTCGCGTCACTGGAGATGGTAATCTTCGCCGAGCCGATATATCCGGCGAAAACCGTAATCTCCCCGTTGGAAGCCACCTTAATCTTCTTATTATTGCTCTGATAGTTGATCGTCGCGCCATCCAGTGCCGTCCCCTTCACCCTCCTGGACGTCTGGGACGCGGCATTATAATACAAAACGACAGAAGTATTCTTAGGAGTAATCGTATTGGCAGCCTTTTTAATCTTAAACCGCAGCGTCTTTGTACCCGTATAGGCATCCCTGCCGGTGATCCTGACCGTATAGGTTCCCGCGTTCACGCAGTGATTATCCCTGCCGTAAGTCACCTCATAATCCACACCGCCCGTCAGGATCTTATCGCCGTCTGTCACTGTTACAGCGGGAGATTTCTCCCCGCCGTCATACGTAAAGGTATCCTCTGATAAGGAGGCAGACAGGCCGCTGATATTCTTAGGTGCCGGAAGCACTGTGACAGTGATTGAGGCTGTGGCGGGCATATGGCTTTCATCTCCCGCTGCGGTAACTGTGACAGCAGCGGTTCCTGTTTTAAGACCGGTAACCTTTCCGCTTTCGTTTACAGACACAATATCCCCCGAGGCCGTGTAGCTTAATTCTCCCGTATACGTGCCTGTAACAGCGATCTGGGCGGTGGTGGTTACCCGGATCGTCGCCGGTGTAAGGGCGGCGCTGATATGGCTGTCCGCCTTTCTGATTACGTAGGTGCCGGTAAGGCTTCCTGTATAGTTTTCATCCGCCGCGGTAACCGTAAACGTATGCTCTCCGACTTTGGTCGTCTCTGTATCGTACTCAACTGTATATACATTCTTCGGCACCGCGTTTCCGCTGAGGAGATTTCTGACCACCGGTACCGGTTTAATCGCACTTCCCGTATAGGGCAAAGCAGCCATCTCATCGATTCCAAACACTTTGCTGTCCGCAAGGTTGGCCGGTATGATTTCCACTTCCTCCGCGGATATACAGGCACCGGAGTAATGGGAACCCTCTTTTGCCGACACTTTCACGTGTGCGGTATCCCCAACGGCAAGTTTTCCGTTCGTATCAAAACTGACCGTGTATTCACCCGGATCAACCGGCTTATCCAGCCCGGGAACCGTTATCTCCGCATGTCCGCCTGGAATCGGATATTTTTCCCCTTCCGCGAAGGGAAGCTTCGGGTCAGTCAATGTGATCACCGCGTCACTCAGATCATCCGTGACTACACGAATCGCGGCATCCTGCTCTCCGGTGCAGTTGCCGATTCCTTCCACATGCAAAAGCAGCGTCCCGATCTTACCAAAGGAATCCTCATCCATTGTCACCGTATAATCCTTTGCGTCAAGAAAAGCCTCCGTTTCATTATCATACACGCTAACGCTAATGTCCTCCAGCTTCACCGCCCTGCCAGGCCAGATGATTCCGTAGGCATCCTCCTCAAAAACTTCTTGCCCGGCTGAATCGGTTTCCCTCCACTTTTCATCCGCCGCAAAGGCGCTCACCGTCACCGCGCTTTCAAAGGAAAGATCACGCGGTGTCACCGTAAACGACACCGTAACCGGCTGATCATCATATCTTTCCAGGGCCTTGTTGCCTTCGTGCTTTCGATCCAGTGTAACGGAGACATAAAACGTCCCCACGTGAGGGAAAGTTATTTCGATATTCCCGGATGCCAGATCCTCTTTCGTGATCACGGCGATCAGCTCGTTTTCCTCCGTCTCCCCGTCTGTATCCAGCCGTCCGTTGCCGTTTTTATCCTCCCAGTAACGGTAGGTAAACCGCTGCGGCTCCCAAGCTTCCTCTAACGGGGAGGCGCCGGATGGTTTCAGCTCCGGAATCGGAGCATCCACCGGGACAAGGGCTTCCCGCGTCATATCCTCCGGATCTGTCATCACCTGAAAGGCATCCTGAAAGCTCTCTCCCTCAATCACGTACTCGACCGATTTCTCCCCCGTAAAGGCCCCGGCACCTTTCAGCCACAGCTTATGGGTGCCCGCATGTCCAGGAACCACGCGGCTGCTTTCCGCCAGGGTATCCCCGTCATATCCGGCGATCGTGAAATCTGTATAGGGAATCAGCTGTTTATCCTGGCTTGCGTCCGGATAGGTTTCCACTACAATGAGGTCACTCGCCATGATTTCTCTGGGGACTCCTTTCCCGTAGCCATCATCCTTAAAACCAATACTGTTGGGGGAGGCAGCCAGAATAAAGGGGGCCGCCAGACTTAGCTCCTGCTTAAGCTTCCACTGCTCTGACGTGCTCTCGCAGTAGGCCTCCACCTGCTCCTCGCCTTCCACAGTCTTTACCGTACTCTGATAATTCCCGAATCCAAGAACATGAACTCTGACAATCTTTCCCTTTTCGTCTTTTTCCGCCCAGAGTTCATAATCCTTTCCCTCTTCGAGCTGCCGGTTTACGCCGGGTGCTGTATCCGTAATCGTGATGGGCTGTCTGTCATCATCCACGAAAGTTCCGTCACTGTGCATCCACTGACGTCCGCCGACAAGAAACTCCTGCTTCAGGGCTCCGGTATCAGGATCAGCCAGTTTCTTGGGAACGATTTCCACACTGAGCGTAATGGGTGCGCTCCCCCATTCCTCCTCTTTTCCCGCGACGCTCACCGTATAGGTCGCCGCATTGATCATCGGTCCGGATTCACAGGTTATCTCCATGTCGTCCTCCGATCCGGCTTCCCAGTACATGCCGCACCATTTCTCAATGATCGCTTTCACGCGGGGCAGCTTATCGGAAGAATCATAAGTAAATGTTTCGGTCACTTCAACGTCAGAAAGATCCATTCCGTCCGCAGCTGCAGCCGCCGCGCTCACAAACCGCTGCAGAGTATTCCTAATGTCCTTCAGATCCGGATGAAGTCTGATCGAAAAAGTACCCGCCACTTCACAATCCTCACTGTTTGTGAAGTTCGTGGACCCATCCTCCTTAAAAAGGATCACAAACCGGTACTCTCCTATTTCTTCCGGCGGGTTTTTCAGATCAACACTGTCTAACTTTTCCTCGCCCTTATAAAACTCGACCGTAAAACTTCCGGCGGGCACGAGTCTGTTCTGCAGGTTATCCCAGACTCTGTTCTGCACATAGTCTGAAAAATCGGCAGGAATCGTATCCTCTGCCGGAGGAGAAAGAACAGCCCCGGTATTATCAAAAGCTTTCGCTCCATGGATATAAAAGACAGCAGGCTCCCCTACACTGATATCGCCTTCCTCCACCTCTTTCGGAGTAATCGCATACGTTCCCTCGCAGATAAACCCCGTATAATTTCCCTTCCCGGAAACCGTAAAGGGGATGGAAGGATTCGCGTTGACCCCGTTCTCGTTCTCGCCCAGTTCAACGGAGAAATCTTCATTATAGGTAAGCTGTACCGTCTCTGAATGGTCACTCGAGCGCAGACGAATCGTCAGGTCATCCGGAAGAATCACGTGGCCGGTATAGTCATAGGACAGGTTGTCGATGTCAGAGATTACGACACGGTCCTTCACCGCCGGATTCGAAAGATCCAGCGCAGCGATGGCATATTCGATCACCACGCGCGGAGTTCCCGCATACTCGTTAGCAAACTGAATTTCCGCCCAGGCGCTGTTTTCAGACTCTACCGTGCTGTCGAAACAGTTGTGGTAACTGATTTGATAATCACTCCAGGACAGCTTCTCCCCGTTAGCCTTAATCTCAATGTCCGTCAGCCTGTTTTCGCCGTCGACCGCGAACGGATTATAGGTAACCGGAAGATCCGTGGCATCCAGGGTTCCCCCTTCTTCGACGATCTTGCTTCCAGGAAATTCCTTTCCGGAAACCGTAATCGTAAGCTGCTCCCAGGACAAAGCATCCCAGGCGGTAAGCTCCAGATCTTCCTCCGGCGCCTCTTCCGCATCTTCCAGCTGAAAAGTCTCTGTCTCCGCGGAAAAATCCTCCTTAAGCCCTGCTGTCTCCTCTTCCTCCTCAAGCAGCACATCCTCAGAAAAGACCTCCTTCGCGGCCGGTTCCTCAAAAGAGGCGGCCGCATCTTCGATAGACGAATCCTTCTCAGAAACAGACTCCTCCAGAGCATCCTCAGATAGCTGTAAATCCTCCCCCTCAATCAGCGTATCCGCTTCCTCGCCGAAGACTGACACCGGTACTGCCGCCACCGCCACTGCCAGCGACAGCAAAACTGCCAGCATCCGTTTTTTCCCCATACTTTTGCGTCCTCCTTAGCTGTTCCAGGTCTTTAGCGATGTCCGGTCCTTCCTGCAAACCGGAGCCCACACCCGCCAAACACTTTTATTAAGCCTAACTGCTCCCCTGCCTATACTTTTACTACATTCGGCTATGTTTTTCAATGCCTTTTTCAAGACACCTGCATTTGTGACATTTTAAACATCTCTGATTCCATCTTTGTTCAGCACCCGCCGACAAGGCAGACCTTAAGAGACCTTGGGAAGGGAGTGGTCTTCCCTCCTATCCAAAGCGGCGATCACCTCCACATGTTCCACTCCCGGGAATAAATCAACTGCACAGGAGCGCGTAAGAACATACCCCCAGGATAAAAATACTTTCAGGTCCCGCACCAGACTGGTCGGTTTGCAGGAGATATAAATCAGACGGTCCACGCCATAGGCAAGGATTTTCTCCAGCGCTTTCGGATGAAGGCCGTCGCGGGGAGGATCCAGCACAATCAAATCCGGTTTCCCTGGCAGTTCGTCAAGCACTTTGAGCACATCTCCGCAGAGGAACGTACAGTTTAAAAGGCCGCTTCGCTCCGCGTTGCTCCGCGCTGCCTCCACGGCTTCCGGCACGATCTCCACCCCCGTGACCTGCTTCGCGACCGGCGAGAGGATCTGAGCAATCGTACCCGTGCCGCTGTAGAGATCAAAAATCACTTTGTCCTTCGTCTCTCCCACATACTCCCGGACCGTCTGATAGAGCACCTCCGCGCCGTAGGAGTTGGTCTGGAAAAAGCTGAAGGGGGTAATCAGAAAACGTAACCCTAACAGCTCTTCGTAAAAGAAATCCGTCCCATACAAAACATCGGTCCTGTCGTTTCGGATCACGTCCGCCGGACTGTCGTTTGTCGTATGCAGAATGCCAGCAATCCTCCCCTGAAGCGGCAAACCTGTAAGGCTTCGCACCAGCTCGGCAAATGGCAGCGTTTCGCTGCCATCCTGCGTCTGTTCGCTTAAGGCGTCCTGGCTGCTGGTTACCAGATCGATTAAGATCTCCCCGGTGCGGGCGGCCTTTCGCACAAGCAGATGCCGGAAATACCCCAGGTGAGTTCTCTTATGGTAGTAGGAAAGGCCGCTGGATCTGGCAAAGGCAAGGACACAGGTTAGGATTTTGCGGAAATCCTCATCCACGATCTGACACTCCGACACGGTTACAATATCGTAAAAGCTGCCCCGTTTATGAAGCCCTAAGGAAAGCGGGCCGTCCTTTACCTCATCCCCGAAGGAAAATTCCATCTTGTTGCGGTACCCCTGTGTGACGGGGCTCCCCTTAATCCCCTCAAAGTGGCCTTCCTTTAAGAACGGATCCAGGAGGGAGAGCACCTGCGTTTCCTTGATTTTTAACTGTTCCTCATAGGGGAGATTCCGGTAGGAGCAGCCTCCGCAGGACCCAAAGTGCGGACAGTCCGCAGTTACCTCTAACAAAGAGGGGCTAAGCACATCAAGAAGCCGTCCTTCACAGGTCCCTTTGCGCACCTTGCTTACCGAAATACGCACCTTCTGCCCCGGAACCGTATATTTTACCGCGACTTCCCGCCCCTCGACAAGAAGGATCCCTTTGCCGGGATACTCGACGCGCTCAATGATTCCCTCTGCAACCTGTCCCTTTTTCATGCCTGCCCTCACCTTTCCGCCCTTTCCCTTTGGGCAGAATAACCCCTCACACAACAGAAAAGCAGAGCCTTCGCTTTGCGGTACGTAAGCCCGCACTCTACGATCACTCTGCTTTTTTATCTGCACTGCCTGGTCAAATCCGCATCTGTAAAACGAAAGAGGAACCTAAGGTTCTTTTCCTTCAGGCCAACGAACACTAAACGGTTACTCCCAGATGATTCGCTGCCCTTAGGATGGTCGGCCGAAGCCTCTTTCGAAAGCGTCTATCCGTACCCCGCTATTCCGCTTTCGGTTCTTCCTCGTCGTCAGCCGACTCCCCGTCCTTATCTTCGTCTTTGTCTTCCTCTTCATTCTCCTCGTCATCCTCGAAGAAATCATCGAAATCATCGTCAAAATCATCGTCGAAATCTTCCAGATAATCCGGAGTCATATAGCGGTAAACCGCATAGGCAATCGCCGCAATCGCCGCGATCGCTCCCACAATCGCCAAAATCCACAGAATCGTGTTTTTATGTTTATTATCCTGGTCTTTCTTCTTCAGTTCCTCTTCGCGTTTCTTAAGCTCCGCTATCAGTTCATCAATCTTTGACATCTATCCTCATCCTTTCTCTGCCCTGCAGTTTTTAACAGTATAGCACACCCTGTTCCATTTTACTATACAAAATTCACCGGAAATTTGCCTTTCGCTTATTTTTCCTGTCCTCTCCTTTCGGGCCGCTGCCGCCCTCCGGCAGCTTTCCTATACCTTAACCATCTTGGCAAACGCGGCAAACATCTTCTTCACCCCGTACTTTTCAAATTCCACGGTCACCTCATAGTCGCGGCCGCCCTCCACGATCTGCGTCACAATACCCACACCGAACTTTCCGTGCCGGACGGTATCACCGACCTCATAGCCCAGCGCGTCCGCCTGCTTCACCTCAAACTGCCGGGGGGTTAAAACCGCGCCGCGGTTTGTCTCCTTCGGCTGAGAAGAGCTTCTCTTTTTCTCCGGTTCGTATCCGGTGCGTTCCTCTTCCAAAGACGAACGCCCCTCATCGAAACCGTCATGATCAAGCTCCTCGCCGTTAATGGAGAAATTGGAGACGAAGCGCTCTTTTCGCCCTCCCGCATCCCGGTTCCAGTTTCTCCTGCCGCGCACAGGTCCCGACTCCCATTCCTCGATGTCTAAAAGTTCAGGCGGGATTTCGTCCAGAAACCTAGACTCAATGGTCCCTCTTGTTTCCCCGCGAACCATGCGCTCCCTGGCGCTGGTGAGCGTAAGCTCGAACTTGGCGCGGGTCATGCCCACATAGCAGAGTCTCCTCTCTTCTTCCACGGAATCCGCGTCACTGGAAATCAGACTTAAATAACTGGGAAACAGCCCATCCTCCATCCCGGTTAAATAAACGCAGGAGAATTCCAGTCCCTTCGCGGCATGCATGGTCAGCATAGTCACCCGGCTGTCTGAATCTTCCATCGTGTCAATGTCGGCCACTAATGCTACCTCCTCCAGGAAACCGCTTAAGGACGGCATCTCGGCGCTCTTCACGTAACTTTCGGCCTTATTGATCAGTTCATCGATGTTTTCCACTCTCTCCTGGGCTTCCTCGGTTTCCTGCTCTTCAAGCTCTCTCCGGTATCCGGTCTGATCCAGGATCTCCTTCAAAAGCTCCTTGACGGAAAGCATCCCCTGTTTGTCGCGAAGAGTGCCGATCAGTCTGACAAACCCCTCGACTTTCCCCGCTGCCGAACGGGAAAGACCCGGGACGATGCGCACCTCCTGCAGACCCTCATAAAAACTCAGGCCGTTCTCGAACGCGTACTGTTCGATCTTTTTAACCGTCGCCGCTCCGATTCCGCGCCGGGGCACATTGATGATGCGTTTGACAGCAAGATCATCCCGGGCATTGTCCACGGTCTTTAAGTAGGCCAGCAGATCCTTGATCTCTTTGCGGGAATAGAAATTGATGCCGCCGATGATCTGATAGGGAACGCCGTACTTCATAAACGCTTCCTCAAACGCTCGTGACTGGGCATTCGTGCGGTAGAGTACGGCATAGTCCCCGTAGATCGCCTGCTCTCTGCGAACCTGTCTGCCAATGTTCGCGGCGACATACTCCGCCTCCTCAAAAGAATTCTTAAGCTGTACATATCTGACAGGATCTCCCCTGCCGTTTTCCGTCCACAGCCTTTTCTCCTTGCGGTTTACATTGTTGGCGATCACCGCGTTGGCAACGTCTAAGATGTTTTGGGTGGACCTGTAATTTTGCTCCAGCCGGATGACTTTCGTCTCCGGGAAATATTTCTCAAAACTTAAGATGTTCTGGATGTTCGCTCCCCGAAACTTGTAGATCGACTGGTCATCATCCCCCACCACGCAGAGGTTTCTGTATTTTTGCGCCAGCAGGTTCACAAACTGAAACTGGGCCGTGTTGGTATCCTGATACTCATCCACCATGATAAAGCGGAAACGCCCCTGATAGGAAGAAAGCACATCCGGGCATTCCCTGAAAAGCTCCACCGTCTTCATGATCAGATCGTCAAAATCCAGCGCGTTGTTCTGCTTTAACTGTCTCTGATACTCCTGATAGACTTCCGCCGCCTGCTTCATGTGCGTATCATCCTCTTCGGTCTGTGAAGCATATTCTTCCGGACCGATCAGCTCATCCTTGGCCGAGGAGATCACTCCCAGATAGGCTCTCTCCAGGTTTCCCTTCGTATCGATCCCCATCTGGGTCAAAATGCCCTTCATCAGTGTCCTCTGATCTTCCGCATCATAAATCGTATAACTGCGGTCATATCCCAGACGGTCGATGTGCCTGCGCAGAATACGCGCACAGGTGCTGTGAAAAGTTGCCACCCATACATCCTTGCCGTCAGGACCGACAATCCTCTCCACGCGGCTTCGCATCTCATCCGCCGCCTTATTCGTGAAGGTGATCGCCAGGATATTCCAGGGGTTGACTCCTTTCTCATCGATCAGCCACGCTGCCCGGTTTGTCAGCACCCGCGTCTTGCCGGATCCGGCCCCCGCCAGAATTAACAGGGGCCCCTCAAAGTGACAGACCGCTTCCTGCTGCCGCTGATTCAATCCTTCCAGATGTTCCATTCGTTTCCTTTCTACTTGGCAGGTTCCTCTTCTTTATCGCTGCTTCTTAAGCTTTCGCGCAGCCAAACCCTTACTGATCCTCCTGGCTTTCGGAAGGAACCTGCTCCGTTTCCTGCTGCTCATCGAATTCGGCGACTACCGTATAGCCGCTCTCGTCGTCCCGAACCTCCACCACAACGCCCTCGGTTGCCTGCAGACGGTCCTGCACCGCATAGTTGGCAGACATGGCAATGGACGGTTCGATCGTATAATACCAGCTGTATGGCAGCTCCCCCTCGGAAACCTGGATCTTATCCCCGGGAGCCACCAGTCCCGGCCGTTCCATCTTAAACTCCATTCTCCGCACGATTCCCACTCCTTCTTAAGAGAAGTGCTCCTGGTCCCTTTCTTTCAGCAGATCCCGAAAACATACCCCTGTGCGTTCCCGCATGAATCTGGGCATCCTAAGGATCCCTGCCCCTCTTTCAGTATCTGCTCTCATTGTACCCGATGGAACCCGATTCGTCAAACAAATCCTTGCAATCAGGTATGAAAAACTATATAATAGAGGAAATGAGCGCCATCCCGCATAAGAATATTCAGACATCTCGTTTAATGAACGAGGTTTACTGGCAAAGAGGTGACATGAAATGGCATTCGGCCGGGAAGATATGATAAAAGCCATCCTTGATAGCTTAAGACATATGGAATACATTAAGTCATCGGAGATCCCCAACATTGACCTGTACATGGATCAGGTGACCACCTTTATGGATTCGCATCTGGGAGCGGGCAGGCGGCACAAAGAGGATAAGGTGCTGACCAAAACCATGATCAACAATTACACAAAGAATCACCTGCTGCCGCCGCCGACAAAGAAGAAATACTCCCGCGAGCACCTGCTGATCCTGATCTTTATCTACTACTTCAAGGGGCTCCTTTCCTTCCAGGATATCCAGACGATCTTAACGCCTCTGACGCAGCGGTACTTTCAGACGGATGAAAAGCCGGGGCTTGATCAGATCTATGAGAGGATCTTCCAGCTGGGCACACAGGAAATGGATGTGATCTTAAACGATGTCGAGCGGATCTGGCAGACCTCCAGCGGCATGTTTGAGGACGCCCCGCCGGAAGATCAGGAGTTTCTCGACCTGTTGGCTTTAATCTGCCTGTTAAGTTTCGACGTCTACATGAAAAAACAGATGATTGAAAGACTGATCGATGATTTTGCCCAGGAAAACGAGCAGACGAAAAAGGGAAAAAAATAAAGCGGCGCTGGCCGCTTTATCGAACCCCATGCAGGATGGCCCCACCGGCTTTTGGCCGGTCGGGGTCGTTTACGTTTCAGATCCCTCTTCATTTAACCTGGAAAATACCAGCTCATAGCCGTCGTTTCCATAGATTAAGGAACGGTTGACCCGGCTGATCGTTGCTGTAGAGGCTCCCGTTTTCTCGGCAATCTCCAGATAGGTTCTTTTTTCCGTCAGCATCTTCGCCACTTCAAAGCGCTGAGACATAGACAGCAGTTCATTCACAGTGCAGACATCTTCAAAAAAACGGTAGCATTCCTCTTTGTCCTTCAGGCACAGCACCGCAGCAAACAGCTCATCCACCGCTTCCGTCCGAATATTTTTGCCCATTCTTCCCATCCCTTCACTGTCAATGCCGACACATCCGGCAGTCAGTATACAAATTTACTGACCTTTTTATTCTATCACGTAACTGCCAGCCTGTAAACAGGCATTTAAAGTCTCTAAAGCTCCCGGTCCGTATTCCCCCGATTCCGGTGAAATCCGGTACATTTCCTGCGGAAAGATCAGAGAACTTCTTTTGCTTTGCCTGAAACATTCTCTTCCCTTTTCCTATCTGGGCACATCCTCCCGATAGCGGTTGATGTACTTTTTATACTCCTCAAGCGAACGGTTGACCACCAGCGTTTCAGGAAACGAAAGCTCCTCAAGCAGCGGCATCGTGTAACAGCAGCTGCCGATTTCTCCTGCCCAGTGGGCATCGCTGTTTAAGATGATCGAGGTGCCGTATTTTCGACACGCCTCCAGCATTTGGATATCCGCTTCCCTGGCGTTGGTCCTCGAGCCGACCGGGTTCTGGGAACTGTTGTTGAGCTCCAGCAGCTTGTGATGCTCACTGGCCGCCGCGGCCAGGGTGTCGAAATCTACCGGATAACGGCCATCGTCCGGGTGACCGATCAGGTTCACATACGGATTTTCAATCGCCTTCACGAGCGCCTGGGTATTCTCTGCCTTTGTTCCCGGCGCGATGCAGGGCTTATGCAGGCTGGCAATCACCACATCCAGACGGGCCAAAAGCTTTTGCGGCAGATCCACGGTACCCTCAAAGTCTAAGATATTCACCTCTGCCCCAAACAAAACCTCAATGCCGAACAGGGTTCTGGGAAGCACCTTCAGGTTGTGAAAATACAGATCATTGCAGGCGCCCGGCATACTTTTCGTGTGTTCCGTGATCGCTAACAGTTCCAGCTTCTTTTCCGCCGCTGCCTGCGCCATCTCAAAGATCGTGTTGAACGCGTGACCGCTGGCGATCGTATGCGTATGTGAATCCAGTCTGTTGATCATATCCCACCCTTTTTAAGGCCCAAAGAAAGCCTGCAACCCTTTCCTTTCTTCGTGTGCCGGGAATCTTTACGTACGAAAAGTTTCCCGTTTCTGCCGACAGTTTTGCGCCTGACAGTCCCTGAGCATAAAAAGAATCCCGCCTAAGCAGGATTCTCATTTGCAATTGCCCGTAAGGCACAGTCCCTTTTAAAGGACCATTCCCGTTTGTTTCCTCCCGAAAAAGGGACCTGGGAAAACGGATCCGCTTTACTTTGCGGATCCGTTCTTTCAATCTTTACGCCTGTGCGCCTACCTGCTCGGAAGATCCTTCCGTTTCCGCCTCAGCGGGCGCCTCGGTTTCTGCGCTTTCCGTCTCAGCAGCCTCAGTCTCAGCTGCCTCCGAAACAGCCTCGCTTACGGCCTCGGTTTCCACGCTTTCCGTTTCCGCGGCCTCAGTCTGTGCGCTTTCCGTCTCAGCGGCTTCCGCTTCCGTTTCAGCCTCGTCCGCCACGGTTGGCGTAACCTCTTTTCCCTCTTCCGTCTCCTCCGTGATCAGCGTGATGCGGCCCTGCCCATAAGGATTCTCATAGTCCGCGCCGATGTTGTCGCCAAGCGCCGCCAGGTAATCGATCACCACATCGTGGTCAATCGTCCATTCCTCACCCTCTGCGGGGGAAATCACCTTGCTGCCCTTGAACATCGTCATGCCGTCACCGGCTTCTTCGGAGTAATACTTGTTGATTGCCAGCGTATAGGTCTTCTCAAGATCCAGCGGTTCCTCTCCGACCATCACGTCCTTGACGCGATATTCGCCGTCCACGGATACAAACTCCCCGTCGCTGTTCACATTGACCGAGGAGGGGATCGTGGTATCGATCGAATAGGTCAGACCGGAAGTCTGGATGAAGCCGCCGCACTCTTCCGGATACAGATGAGCGCCCATCTCCAGGCAGTCCAAAATCTGCTGCCCGGTGACTTCAATCACGCCGGTCTCTGAATTCCAGGGCATTACCGTAATCAGATCCATGTAGACGATGTCGCCCGCAGAGATATCCGCGCGGATGCTGCCGCCGTTTAAGAAACCGATGTCAGCGCCGGACTGGATGCGGTAAGCATCCGTCAGGAAATCGCCCATGTTCGTCTCAACGGTACGAACCAGACGTGTCTCCGGATCTGCCGGATCATTAATCACCAGATCGTAATCGGTGAAGCCAACCTTTACAAACAGGTATTCATACTGCTCCTCAATCTTATCCACCATCTCCGCGATTTCCGCGTAGGCGTCAGAGGAGAGCTCTTCTTGCGTCAGTTCGTCAACCAGGTTCGTGGATACGGCCACTTCGCCGCTCTCATCCGGGGTAATCGTTAAGACACCGATGTTCTCCAGCTTCGTTCCGGTGGAGGACAGCAGAACTTCTTCGCCGTTCTTGTCCGCGACCATCTCGCCCGGGATCTCACTGTGCGCATGACCGTCCAGGAACACATCGATGCCCTCGGTGTTGGCGATCACACTTAAGGAGGACCAGTCGCTCTCCACACCGACGTCTCCCATATGCCCAAGAGCCACGATCATATCCGCACCTTCGCTTAACGCGCCGTCAATCGCATCCTGGATCACACCGTATAACTGCTCCGGCGTGTCCGCGTCGAACCCGTAAATATAGTTTCCTTCCTCATCCTGGAAGAAAGTCGGAGTAGATTTCGCAATCGTCTCCGGTGTGCTCATTGCCACGTAGCCAATCTTGAATTCCTGTCCGTCCACCTCATAGGGAACCACATCGTATCCCTTGAAGATGGGATCGCCGGTCTCGGTATCGACAAAGTTGCAGGAAAGGAATTCCGCTTCAGAATTCTCCGCATAGGTTAAGAATTCTTCCATGCCGTAGTCAAACTCATGGTTTCCGGGGATGCAGATATCATACCCTACCGCAGCCATCAGATCCATGGCGTCCTTGCCGTTTGATTCGGTGGTAACCACAGAACCCTGAATGGCATCGCCCAGATCAACCGTGACCAGCTGCGCTGCCTGCGCACTGGCATCCTCTTTGATCGCCGCTAAGCCCGCGTAACCCAGGCTCTCGGAAGATCCGGAATAATCCTCATGATTGCTGATGCCGCCATGCGCATCGTTGTTGTAAAGCACAACAATCGATCCCTCGGGGATAGTAATCTCATCCAGAGTGCCGACGGTCGGCTCCGGTGCATACGCGAATGTGTAGGCAATGTCTGCTGCCGGTTCAGCTCCCTCGGAAACTCCCTCAGTCTCCGCAGCTTCTGTGCTTTCTTCGGTCTCGACCGGCTCCGTCTCAGCCTCGGTCTCCGCTGCTTCGCTCTCGGCTTCGGTTACCGCGCTTTCCGTCTCAGCCTCAGTCTCGGCTTCCGTTACCTCTGCTTCTGTTACAGCTTCCGTCTCCGCTTCCGTCTCAACTGCTTCGCTCTCGGCTTCGGTTACTGCCGCTTCGGTCTCCACAGCCTCGGTCTCCGCTTCCGTTACCGCTGCTTCTGTTACAGCTTCCGTCTCCGCTGCTTCACTCTCGGCCTCGGTTGCCGCAGCTTCCGTCTCAGCCTCGGTCTCCGCTTCCGTCTCAACTGCCTCCGTTACAACCTCAGTTTCAACTGCTTCTGTCTCGGCCTCAGTCTCGACGACTTCCGTCTCGGCCTCCGTCTCAACTGCCTCCGTTACAGCCTCAGTTTCAACTGCTTCTGTCTCAGCTTCCGTCTCGGCTGCTTCGCTCTCAGCCTCGGTTACCGCTGCTTCTGTTACAGCTTCCGTCTCCGCTGCTTC
>CAZXSN010000041.1:0-5381 GCA_964643295.1 uncultured Lachnospiraceae bacterium | reverse complement strand
CTCTCAGCCTCGGTTACCGCTGCTTCTGTTACAGCTTCCGTCTCCGCTGCTTCACTTGCCTCTTCACTCACCTCTTCGGTTTCTGCCGCTTCACTGGCAGCAGCCTCCGATTCGGCTTCTGTTCCGGCTTCTGTTTCTACGACTTCCTCTTCAGCCGCTTCCGTTGTGCCTGCCTCGGTTCCTTCCTCAGTCTCGACCGCTTCCGTTCCGGCTTCTGTTGCAGCTGCTTCGCTTTCCGCCTCAGTAGCCGCCGCTTCCGTCTCAACTGCCTCTGTCTCAGCCGCTTCACTTTCCTCTTCTGTCGCAGGAGCCTCTGTCGCTGCAGCTGCTTCCGTTGCAGGTGCCTCTGTTTCCTTCTTCCCACCGCCGCATCCGGCTAAAGAACAGGCAACCAGAGACGCGCCCAAAATCAGGGCTAAAGTTTTCCGTCCCATTTGAAAGACCTCCTTTTCCATAAGTTAGCTATAGTATACTTCTTTTCCCTATGATTTTCAATCCGAAATTTTCTTTCGCACCCGAAAGAATCCAAAAAGAATCGGCTCGTAAGAACCAAAAAGGGATCCTCTTCCAACGAGAGTGAAGTTTCCTTAGAAGAACTCCCCCTCTCCATGACCGCAGAACCCTCAGATGAATCTGATTCCACCCATCCAAACCCTGGGGAAACCGGACGCAGATAACAGCAGGTGTCCATTGTGCCCCCATCCTCTGTTAAACTCCCCGTCCGGCAAAAGCTTCGGGGAAAATCCTCCTTTTTGCCGGACAGGCACAACCAATCTGCGTACGGCAGAAAAAAGGTCCAACCAAAAAATCCCCTGTCCTCAGGTCAGAGAACGGACAGACTGTTCCTGGATAGTTTTTTCGTCTTCCTGTTGACGCTATGATCTATTGGTCTATAATAAAATCAGTGCGGGAGCAGATACTTAAAAAAACGCGCCGGAAAAGCTGCCGCGCTTCTAAGCTGCTTATTGTCTGCCCATTATCCGCCTGTTTCAAGTCAGGTGCTTCATAACTGTATGCAACCTTGGGTTTCAGGAGGTATTCATGATTCGAAAAGACAAAAAGGTATTTCATGACGGCACGGTCAAAACCCAGATCCGCGTCACGCAGGGTTACCGGCCTTATCCCTCTTCCTCTACAAAACAGCGCACAGTCAAAAGCTTTGGCTACCTGGAAGACCAGACAGACCTGGAGGCGTTCTGGAAAGAAGTAAATGCCTGCAACGACAGCCTGAAAAAGGAGCGGAATCTGCGGATTGAGATTCCGATTTCTGAACAGATGTACACGGATGGCAACCGCGTCCTGAATTACGGTTACAAATATCCGGAATCGGTTTACCGTACTCTGAAGATCGATTCCTTTTTCGATCAATTCCAGAAAAAATCCGGCTTTTCCGGAAGGTATTCCCTGAAGGATGCCTTCCGCCGCCTTGTGATGGACAGAATCCTCTATCCCTTCTCCAGACAGGATGATACGCAAAACCAGCTGAGTTTTTACGGTTTGGAAAACGAATGCCGCCTGCCGGACCTCTATCACGCCCTGGATCAGTACCAGAAGAGCTTTCTTGATCTGCAAAAATTTCTGAATGATAAGGTGCGGGACAAATTTGGCCGTGACCTGCAGTGCGGTTTTACGATATCCTGACAACCTGCACAGAAGAAACATCTCTCCCGGATGAGGTCACCCATGACCGGGAGAAAATGGCAGAGGATTTTTTTGTTCCTCCGACGGGACTTCTCCTGGATGGAAATGAGGTGCCAGTGTGCCTGGATACCGTTTCCTGTACCACTCTGAATCAGTGGAGGCAGAAACTGCAGGATTTCAAAAACGTATACGGTTTTCAGCGGATCATCGTTGTGGGGGATCGGGGGACGCTCTGTTCCTCTGCCATCGACCTGCTTAGCAGTCAGGGGGATGGATATGTAATGTCCCAGTCCTTAACAGGAAAAGAAGGAAAGCACTGGCAGAAAGAACTGTTTTCGCAGGAAGGCTGGCAGGGGACGCCGGATGGTGCCTGGCGCTGGAAACTCTTTACAGAAAGCTGCGTGGGAGATGACATAACTTTCAGGCAAGAGGATGGGGAACCCGTGAAAATAAAGAAATCTGCCGAAAGTAGACGGCAGGTTCTTCTTTACTGGTCCCTGGCCGATGCAAAGCTGGCTGCGAAAAAGCGGGAGGAAAGCAGGTCCATGGCAGCCGCCGAAACAGCAGAAATCCCGGATGGGAAACTCGATGGATTCTCTGCGGTCATTACCAGTGAATTGGACTATGACGCCGCAAAGATCTATGATGTCTGCCACGGTTTATCCCGTAACGGGGACGCATTTCGGATCCGAAAGAGGGCTCTCGATTCCATTCCTGTTTTTCAGGATACGCAAAAACACCTGCAGGCTCATTTCCTGATCTGTTATTCTGCGCTGGTCATTGTCAGACTCATGCAAACCCGGATGGGGGAAGAAAAGCTGTCGGCGAAAAGGATCGCGGATGCGCTCAGGGAGGCGAACTGCCTGATCGAGCGGGGCGGATATGTCAGACTTTTGGATGTAGGAGGAAGCATTCTC
This sequence comes from uncultured Lachnospiraceae bacterium, assembly GCA_964643295.1. Classification (GTDB taxonomy): domain Bacteria; phylum Bacillota; class Clostridia; order Lachnospirales; family Lachnospiraceae; genus Merdiplasma. Next base: position 2,823 of record CAZXSN010000041.1, on the reverse strand, counting down.
TGTCAAAAACGTTATGATCCGGAAAAGCAGGAAATGGTACCAGCCTTACAATTCAGTATCGAAGACAGAATCGCAGCGGACTACCGGAAAATCCAGGAAACCTTTGGAACGCAGTTTTTTTACGCTTACGCGAAACAGGAAGATTTCAAGAGGTTTTTCAATGACATGCACCTGCGAACCTAAAAATAGATCAAGTGTTCAAATTGATTACGCCCGTGCGCATTCTGTCAGCAGTAAACCTTTCGTTCAAAAACAAAACCCAAAACGGATCCGCTTTCAAAGGAAACCGGTTCCCTATCCGGCATCATTCTCCGCAGCCAGGAAAAACACAGAAAAATCCCGGTATCCGTCTTAAGATACCGGGATCTTCTCTTTAGTCTAACATAGCAAGCCTAAGCTGTTTTGTCTCGCCGTTTTTTTGTCATTATGACTGAGCTTCTGTCTCAGCAGCTTCGCTTCCCGCCTCGGTGGCCGGAGCTTCCGTCTCAGCAGCTTCGCTTCCCGCTTCGGTGGCCGGAGCTTCTGTTGCAGGAGCTTCCGTAGCCGGAGCCTCGGTAGCTGGAGCCTCGGTCGTTGCAGCAGCCTCAGTTGCAGGAGCTTCCGTAGCCGGAGCCTCGGTCTCCTTCTTTCCGCCGCCGCATCCAGCCAGAGCAGATGCAACTAACGACGCACCCAGAATCAGGGCCAAAACTTTACGTCCCACTTATACTGACCTCCTTCTCTTTTTAAGGTACGCCTTAGTATACTTCTTTTTTGGCAGATTTTCAATCTGCATTTTCACGAATTTCTTTCCCCGAAAATCCTCTTTTTTATCAGTTTTTTCAGGATTTGGCAGAATCTGGCGTATCTTTACTGTCAGTTCGTCTTAAAATCCCTGGACATTCGTCGCATAATAGGTGCCATCTGCGGTAGTCTGGGAATTGTCCACTGTCACACCCACATAGACGCCCTCATAGAGACCGTCCACGGAAGAAGTATTGGCATCCCCGTAATAAACGGTATAGGTGGTGCCGTCGTCTCCGGCAACCGTGAGGTAATTCATGCCGGAGCTTACGATCGTTCCCTGCAGATAGGTGGTGCCTCCTGTGGTGCCGCCGCCGTTTCCATTTCCATTTCCGTTTTCACCATTCCCGCCGTTGTTGTCATTTTCATTCCCGTTGTCGCCGCCGTTTGCGTTTCCGGCATTCGTATCGTCGCCCGGTACCATGGAACTGTCACTGACAAGATAGGCTTTGGAAATATAACCGGTGACACCGTTTACCGAGACGATAAACCAGTTGGCGGTCTCCCCCACGACACTCACGGAGTTTCCCTTCGCCAGGCTGCCGATCGCGTCGCTGCTGGTGCCTGGCTGGGAGCGGATGTTTACTTCCGAGGAAGCATACAGTGTCACCGATCCGCCGTATTCCGTCTTCGTGTTCAGTTCCGCGTTGATCGCGTCGTTGTCAGTCACCGTCGACTCAGACTGCTGCGTCTCTAAAGCCGGTTTCGTGGAAACCAGAAAATCCTTGCGGATGTAGCCGATATTTCCGTTGATGTTCACTTTAAACCAGGTGGCGGTTTCTCCCACCACGGTCACCTGCGCACCGGGCTGCACCATGCCGATGACATCCGAATCCGTGCCGGGGGCCATCCGCACGTTGACCGTGTCATTCGCATACAGCGTAGCATTATATCCGTAGTCCTTCAGGGTTGCCATCTCGGAGGTACTGGTAGACCCGACCGCCCCCACAGCAGTCGTCCCTGCCTCAAACGCCCCCGCCAGGGCATTCAGGGTATCATCCTTTAACACCTGAAAACTGTCCACGGAATCCTCCACGGATGTCAGCAGAGTCTGATTTTCCGTCGTAACGGTGCCGGTGATCACATAAGCCTGCTCAGGAGCCACAATCCCGTAAGTCACGGAATACGCCCACATCCTGGCCGGGGCATTATACTTGACCACGTATCGGTAGGCATTCACGCCGTTGTACGTACGGCTATCAAAGCTCTGCACCTCAAAGGCAGAAGACTCCTGATACTGCCTGACCAGGGAGGCCGTCAGATCGTCCTGCGACGTCATCAGGGAAAGATTCCCCATTGCGGACGGAGTCGCGGCGTGGACAATACTGATCATCGCCGAGGTGCCCGCGGAAAAGACTCTCATCTCATCGGCGTCCTGCGTCACTTTCCAGGTATTGTCCGGCAGCGTCAGTTTTACCGTGCCGTCTTTCGATGTATAGTCAACCGCATGTACTATCGGCTGGGTCTCACTCTCCGTTGCGTTCGTAACCCGCTCGGTCTGCGCTTCCGTTTCCGTCATCGTCTCCGACTCAGTCTCCGTCTCCGCCGGTAATCCGGATGCGAGTCTCTGCCCGCAACCGGCCAGCGACAAAGGCAGAATCGCAGCCGATAAAACAATCAACAACCGCTCTCTTCTGCTTTTCACTCGATTCCCCTCCCTACATCAATAACCCCTTATCTTCGCTTTCCTTATCTTCTCCCAACAAACGATCTCTTTGCCGGTCGGATCAGTCCGCCCGGTATCTTCATATGTGAGTACGAATCCATCTTCGAACTGTAAGAGGATCCCGCTACCCCTCAAGCAGTACTCACAGGTTCTTTTATTTTAGCACTCTATTGCCCGCCGCGCAACTTTTTTGCCCCTTGTTTTACGAAAAAGTTCTGCAAACTTTCGCAGCAGCAGCAGAATTTACTGCCTTTCGCGGCTAAGTGGCAAACTTTTCACGGATTTTGGCCTCCCCAAAAGTCAGCCGTTTGATCAGATCGTCCTTTCCCGCGAAGATGCGGCAGAATTCCTGATACTCATCCACGATTCCCTGT
>CAZXSN010000040.1:0-25391 GCA_964643295.1 uncultured Lachnospiraceae bacterium | reverse complement strand
TATGCGGGATCTGCACTGGGCGAGAATCTTGGAATCCTTAACTAAATGGCATTGGCGCAGTATGAGAAACTGCAAACACCCTATTATTATGAATACGCGGACGGATGGAAAGCATTGCTGGAATACGCTCCTACGATGATCATGCTGCTGGTTTTATTCATGGGGTTTCTGGCAGCCGGGATCTTTTCAGATGAAATCCAGTTAAAAGCAGATTCCATTTTCTTTTCATCCAGATTTGGCAGGAATAAAGCGGTCAGCGCAAAGATTGCGGCAGGATTTCTCACGGTTACCTCGATTTACTGGATCGTGATGCTGCTCTATTCGGGAATTGTACTGGTTGTGCTGGGAGCAGGTGGGGCGAACTGCGCGATCCAGAACGCATTGGAGGGCTGGAAAAGTTTCTATAACGTCACCTATCTGCAGGACTATCTTTTGACCGTTTTGGGAGGGTATACAGGAAATTTGTTTATCCTGTTTTTATCTATGTTTGTGTCCGCGAAAACTCATTCAAAGGCCTTTGCGGTAACGATTCCTTTTATTTTATTGTTCCTTCCTTCTTTTTTAAACGGCATCTCTGTTTTATCGAAGGTGTTGGGACTGCTTCCGGATCAGCTTCTGCAGATCTGCACTGTAATGAGAACGTTTAATTTATATCAGATTGGGACAAAAGTAACAGGTTCTGTGCCGATCCTCCTGACAATGTATTTTCTTCTCTTTTGTGTCCTTCCTCCTGTTTGTTATCAGGTTTATCGAAGAACGGAAATAAAATAGACGGGAAAGAGGATCTTTACTGACGGTTGATAATCAATGGACCGTATTAAAATCTGTCTTTGACCTCATATGATACTGTAAGCGTAAAAACAGGATAATGCTCACCATGCATCAGCACACGGGGCAGGAAATCAGGAATAAGGTTTCCTGCTCTTTTTGCATCCCGCAGATGTGAAAACTCCCTTCTTGAATTGGTTATGATGAGTGAGCTGGAAAAATTTTCAAAGGAAGAAACTGTTTCACACTTATGTTCACACAGATATTTAAAAAGTTTGTAAAAATGAAAGAGAGGCGTAAAGACAGGATTCTGCCACGGTGCCAAAATCCGCTTTCGCGCTCATTTTTTCCGTAGGAATCTTGTTGAGAATGCCGCCCTAAACCCGCCCTGCTTCGGCTTGCCTTTAATCCCTGCGTTCTTTTGCTGCTGCGCAGAGCTGTCTGCGGGCTGTGCTCCGTATTTCACTTTGTAAGATTCACGCTCTTAGGAGGCTGTTCTCAATAGCACAATACAAAAAATGCTTGACAGAGTTCGAGAGTCATATTACTATATTAATGCGTCTAAGGACAATAACTGTGACGTAATAAAATGATCAGCATCTATGATCGGTTAAGCTAGAGAGAAGCTTACATGGCAGCCTGGACTGGCGGGAGTGTTCGCTCAGGGAATACTGGAAAAAAGCAAGACCAAATTTATCCTGGGAAAGTCATTGACAAAGAAAAACATATCTTTTGAAGAAGAGGCAGAGGGATAGTCCGCATTCGATCCTGAGACGCAGGCATTCGGGGAACCAGGGCCGGAAGACATTTCCAACAGCAGTTTCCAGGCAGACGACAGATGCGTATGAAATCCGATGATTGCGGACTGCAGCGATTGGTTTTCTCTTGAATCGCAGACCAAAGGCGCTGACTGTGATGCAGTTTTGAACGAAATCGCTGCGCAGCTGGGATACCCGCTGCTCCATGGAGACAGGATGGACCAAAAAACTATTTCGCTTATGGAGGATGGCGCTGATCCCTTTCTGTTCCAGCTGAAGCTAAGTTTACCTATATCTTTAAGGTTCCTCATATTTCTCAGGGACTGCCAGGGGATTCAAATGGGCGGCGCATTCGGCGTGAATACGGTGACGGCTGCAGCATACCAGCCGGTTTTCGGACCCGGTCTGTGCAGTCCGCGAGGCGCATAAGCCGCCGATTCCAGGCCGTTTCACGGTTATTGGTGCGCTTCCCCGGGGTAACACATTGTATGAAAGATTGGAAGCCGACAGATTCGGCAGATGATTTCCGGCCCTTTTTGGTTCCTCCCGGCAGGAGGAACGACCATCCCAGTGATGGGTTCATCTTCTGTGAGATTTGACACAACAGCAGGCAGACACAAAAAGGCCGGAAACTTTCGTTTCCGGCCCAGCGATACAGGGGATGAGAGAATCGAACTCCCACCAAAGGTTTTGGAGACCCCTATCATACCATTTGACCAATCCCCTACGTGTTTCTCGCACGTCTATATTTATATCATACTCAGTGGCGGTTTGTCAATTGATTTCGAAAATTTGATCAGAGAAATGCGGTACGTATACAGGATGCCCATTTTCCGGACGTTTTCTCGTAGATTCCCGGGACTTTCCGGTCCGTCAGCACACGAACGGGTGCTCACCGAAAGAAGACGAGTGAAAGAAACCGGATAATGAGGGTGTCCTAAAGCAAAAGAAAGCGGCAGGCGGAGGAATGTCCTGCAGTTTATCACGAAGACATGGAGAGCAAAACCCCATTCTTGAAAGGGACAGCCGCAGAATCACAAAAACAGGAAGAGATGCAAAAAACTGACGGAAAGGAGAAGTTCGCGGATGGCAGAAAAAGAGGGAAAGGCTAAGGACTGGGAACGGGAACAGCTCACACAGGGAAAGACTGAGAGGGCAGATACTCTTACGCATGCGCAGGAAAATAAGTCCGCACCGGGTACGCCGCCCGGCGCGGGAGGGGATCCGCTGGGAACAGAAAAGGTGAGCCGTCTGCTTAGGACTTTCGCGGTTCCCAGCATCATCGCCATGCTGGTGAGCGCGGTCTACAACATCGTCGACCAGTTCTTTATCGGTCATTCCGTGGGAGCGCTGGGCAACGCGGCCACCAACATCGCCTTTCCGCTTTCGATGATGTGTACGGCGCTGGCTCTGTGCTTTGGAGTGGGCGGCGCCTCCAATTTCAATCTGTCGATGGGTGCGGGAGAGCGGGAAAAGGCGCCGTGCTTTATCGGCAATGCGGCGGCGATGCTCTTCAGCAGCGGGACGATACTGTTTCTCCTGACAGAACTTTTTCTGGATCCGTTGCTTGTGGCCTTTGGCTCTCCGCAGGATGTGCTTCCCTATGCACAGGTGTATGTGCGCATCACAGCCATTGGCTTCCCGTTTCTGATTATGACGACTGGAGGAGGACATCTGATGCGGGCGGACGGCAGCCCGAAGATGACGATGTTCTGTAACCTTTCCGGGGCCGTGATCAATACGTTCCTAGACGCGCTGTTTGTGATGGACTTTGGCTGGGGAATGGCCGGGGCGGCAGCCGCCACGGTGATCGGACAGGTCTTCTCCGGGGTTCTGGTGATCCGGTACCTGACCAGGTTTCGCACGGTGCAGCTAAAGAGGTCTCATCTGGCTCCCCGTCTTAAATATGTGGGGCGGATTGCGGCATTGGGAGCAGCGTCCTGCTTTAACCAGATCGCGATGATGGTGGTACAGATCGTCCTGAATAATCTGCTGAAGTTTTACGGGGCGCAGTCGGTGTACGGAGAATCTGTGCCGATTGCCTGCGCGGGGATAGTGATGAAGACAAATCAGGTGTTCTTCTCGGTGATTATCGGGATCTCCCAGGGGACGCAGCCGATTGAGGGCTATAACTACGGGGCAAAGAAATACGCCCGGGTGCGGGAAACGTATCTGCTGGCCGTGAAAGCCGGAGCGCTCATCAGCGCCGCAGCGTTTGCCGTCTTTCAGCTGTTTCCCCGCCAGCTGATAGCCCTTTTCGGGGAGGGGAGCGAGGAATACTACCGGTTTGGAGTTTCCTACTTCCGCATCTTTTTGGCCGGGACACTGATCAACTATATGCAGCCGTTTTCGTCCGCCTTCTTTACCTCCATCGGCAAGGCGTACAAGGGCATGTTTCTCTCGCTCACGAGACAGATCCTTTTTCTGCTTCCCCTGCTGGTTTTGTTTCCGCGGATGATGGGCATTGATGGGATTCTTTACGCCGGTCCGGTCGCGGATGTTCTGGCGTTTTTCACAGCGACCGCGATGATCTGGTGGGAATTTCGCCAGATGAAGAGGCTGGAAAGAAAGACAGAAAAAATTTAGAATTTAAACTTCGCATGGATTCTTACGCATGGCATTTAAAGCGCAGTTTGTCAGGCGGTACTGTTCCTTCTGCCCGTCCTCACAATCACGGGATATGGCAGCGATACAGCTTTCGCGCTGCATGGGAGATTTTCTCGATGCGCATACGGACGGCTTTCTGGTTTTGTGAGCTTATATTCAGTCAATAGAAGGGTGGGTGCTTTTATCACGGTTTCCTGTTTGCAGCCGACAGTGCGATTTACTGGAACTGTCGGGAAATCTGGTATGAAAAAAGATTGAAGCTGTAAATTTCTCACTGTTCTCATTTTTAAAAAATGACTGTCGGCATTTGAACCCGTATATGGGAAAATAGCGTTGACAAATGAAGCCAGACATAACGGATGCATGCTGGGTTCTCACATGCTGTCGGCCGGAGAGGACCCGAAAATTAACCTTCGGGATAGTTTATGATCTTCATTACGGAGAGTGATATATTTTGGGATGTGTCTTTCTCTGTACAAAATAAACCGTTACAGAAAGACAGTGAACAAATATATGTTATTTGGCGGCGGTTCGCATATCATGATCTTGTGTCAAAAGGTGATTACGGATTGTTTCGCTGCTTTTAAGCTTCCACAATCCTGCTTAACATTCTTAAATTCTGGGGCCCCGTCTTAAGCTTAGCTTTGTGTCGGTTAAACATATCACTTCTTACCTTTGTTTGGGGCGCCTCAATAAGCCTTATTACCCATAGCTGCTTCTCAGCCGAAAGTTCAGACCTTTGACGCTGTAATCATATCATCTATGTCAATGATACATATCACGGATATGATTGCGGCTGCGTATGAACCTGGACTGAAAGCATGATGATTAAGTTTTAGGAATTGTTCGAAATATAAGAGAAACTCTCCATGGTGCGGCGGAGAGCTCTTTTTGGGGCAGCTGTATTGCCTGCCATGCCGACTGCTTCGAAGGTCTGATTTTTTGATTGTATTAAGGGCAGTTGGATGATCCGGTACGGCTGCCTCTTATGCGGTGAAAGATGCGTCTACTTCTCAGATATTTGTTCAAAAGTTAAAATGGATCTTACGGCTTTTCTTGTTCCTCTTTACCGCAGGTATTTGTTCTTTGGCAAACGTCTGAAAGAGACAGGAAAGGATCCGGCGGAAACCGGATCCTTATCTTTATTATCCCTTATAAATCTGTGCGGGTTTTTCCGGTATCATGTTAGGCGGGTTAAATTTCCCGTGTGGCCTGTCTTAGCCATTTCTTTTCCTCGCCTTCGAAATGCGGGGAGAGCTTTTCCCATACCAGACGGTGATACTCGTTAAGTCTTTTCCGCTCCTTGAAAGACATCTGATCCGGCAGCAGCGCGTCAAGGTCGAAAGGCACCAGAGTCAGATGCTCAAATTTGAGGAACTGCCCAAAGTCATTTTTCTCCGCTTTGCAGCAGAGGATCATATTTTCGTGGCGGATGCCGAATTCGCCTTCCAGATAGTATCCCGGCTCGTCCGAAGTGATCATGCCCGGCTCAAAGGGTACGTCCCCTAACCGTCCCGGCCTCGTTTTCCAGTGGAAGCTGTTGGGGCCTTCGTGCACGTTGAGGACATAACCGACTCCGTGTCCGGTGCCGTGATTATAGTCCTCCCCGATTTCCCAGAGCGGTTCCCTGGCCAGGTAGTCAAGGTTTCGTCCGGTGCATCCCTGCAGGAACTTTGCCGAGGCAAGGTTTAAGGTGCCGCGGAGCACACGGGTAAAATACTCCTTTTCCTTCTGCGTAGTCTCTCCGAGCGCGATTGTGCGCGTGATATCCGTCGTCCCCTCATAATACTGGCCGCCGGTGTCTGCCAGCAGAAAGCCTTTCGGCGGCAGAGGAACATCGGTTTTGGGCGTCGGCGTATAATGCGGGCTGGCTGCGTGGGCGCCGTAAGCGATCAGGTAGGAAAAGCTGGGCCCCAAGTAATCTTTCTGTTCTCTGCGAAACTCCTCCAGCTTCTCTGCCGCGGAAAGTTCCGTGATTGTTGTTTTGCCGATGTTTGTTTTCAGCCAGTAGATGAAATGCGTCACAGCAACACCGTCGCGGATGTGGGCCAGTTTCATGTTGGCGACTTCCACCGGATTTTTCACTGCTTTTGCCAGCTGCGTGGGATTCGTTTCCCGGATGACGTTTACCCCCTGCGGGATCGATTTTACCAGCGTATAGTTGGAGGTCGTATCATCCAGCAGCACCGATTTTCCGGCGGGGATTGCCGCCGCGCAGGCATAGATGTCGTTGTAGGGCCGCAGTGTGATGCCGGAGAGTTTCAGTTCTTTTTGCAGTTCCTGCGAAAACGCGGCCTCCTGGGCAAAAAGAGTCGCGGTGCCCTGCGTCATTAAAAGGTAGGAGAGCACCACAGGGCTGCCGCAGATATCGTTTCCGCGTAGGTTTAAAAGCCAGGCGATGTCATCAAGGGAGGCAAGCAGGAAATAATCGGCGTTTTTCTCTGCCATCGCTTTCCGCAGTGCAGCGAGTTTTTCCCCGCGCGGTTTTCCAGCGTATTTTACATCCAGGGACCAGGCAGCTTCACAGGAAAGCGGGGGACGGTCATGCCAGATCTCCCCGATCAGATCCATCTTTTCGGAGATTTTCACATCCTTTGCGGCAAGCAGCGCTTCCCATTCTTCGCCTTCCCGCGCATTGACGGTACGCCCGTCAAAGCCCAGACACTGTCCGGGCTGCAGAGTTTTTTCCAGGTATTCCTTTACGGAAGGCACACCCTCGACGCCGAGTTTATAGAGGGTGATGCCGGACCCTGTAAGCTGCTGCGCCGCCTGGATAAAGTATCTTCCGTCCGTCCAGAGTCCGGCGGAGGTAAGCGTAATGACCGCGGTTCCCGCGGAACCGGTAAAACCGGTGATGTATTTGCGGCACTGAAAATATTCGCCCACGTATTCGGAGCAGTGGAAATCATCAGAGGGCACCAGATAGGCGTCCACGTGATGTGCTTTCATGCGGCCGCGCAGCGCGGCCAGTCTTTCTTGAATCATGGTTTCCTCCTAATGGTTGGCGGTTGAATTTCAAAGTACAAAATCACGGAATACTTCGGGGAAGATCCGTCACGGGGCTGCCTGTACTTACTTCGCTGTTAAATTGGGCAGCCCCTTTCCCCGCGAAAGGTTCGTTTTTAAAGGCTTACGAATGCGCTTCCGGAGGGGCTGTGTTTTTGGCGTAAATCAGCCACAGACCTTTCAGCAGCAGCTCATCATCGAGGATGATGGCATGACGGCAGAGGGGAATCACACATTTGGCAAGTCCGCCTGTGGCGACAGCCGTGGCTTTGCATTTTAGTTCCTCTTCAATACGGGCGATCATGCCGTCAATGCAGGAGGCGTTCCCGTAGAGGATGCCGCTTCTCATGCATTCTATGGTGTTTTTGCCGATCAGGCGTTTTGGAGGATCGAGGCTGATGCGCGGAAGCTGCGAGGTACGGCTGGTCAGAGAATCCAGGGAAACCTGAATCCCTGGCAGAATCATGCCGCCAATGTAATTCCGGTTTTGATCGACCACACAGATGGTAGTTGCCGTGCCAAGGTCGATTAAGATTAAGGGCAGCGGATACTGCGCGATGCCGGCGACGGCTCCGACAATCAGGTCGCTGCCCACCTGCGCCGGGTTGTCCATGAGAATGTTCAGCCCGGTTTTGACTCCAGGACCGACCACCATCGTCTGGCGGCCGGTGATCTGATAGATCGCATCTTTCATCACGGAGGTTAAGGGCGGGACCACCGAGCCGATAATCGCGCCCTGGATTTCCGCCGCATCGATGTGGTGCAGGTCAAGCACCATTTTTACGGTGATCGCGTACTCCAGTCCGGTTTTCTCATGGTCGGTGGAGATACGTTCCGCGAAGAGAATGTTTCCGTCCCGGATGCAGCCGAGGACGATATTTGTATTGCCAATGTCAAGAGCCAGAATCATAGGTCATTCCTTCTTCTTAAGAGTAAACGAAAGAGATTTCCTGTCCTCTGGGGCAGGCGTTTCGCAGATCAAACGGGAAACATACTCTGCCTTTTCAGTTTGAGGAGAGGGCCTGTCTGCGCTGGAAAGACAGCAGTACTTTCCCCAAAGCGGTGACTAAGACCGCGGCGGCGATTGCTTCCGGGATTCCGGAGGCGGTGATTGTACCCATAATCAATCCCCAGACCGCTTCCACGGCCACATTGCGGGCGGCAGCGTACTGGGACGCCAAAAGCAGATAGATGCTGCCCATGACCGTGACCGTGTTGGTTATGGAGCCGACAAAGCCGGTCACAGGCAGGGCAATCCAGGAATTGACCTTGCACTTCTTTAAGAGGATCCAGAGCCATCCGGCCACGACACCGATCAGAATCCGGCAGCCGACGGAGATCCAGATCGCTTTGAAGATTCCCGCCAGGTCACTGCTTAAGAAGGGTGAAAAGGCAAACGAGAGCAGGGTAGGGGCGGTGGTATTGCTGATCATCGAGCAGATGCCAAATACGCCGCCTAAGATCGCTCCGGCTGACGGCCCTAAGAGAATTGCGCCAAGAATGACGGGGATGTGTACAGTTGTCGCCTTAATCACCGGCAGCTGAATCATGCCCAGCGGCGTGTTCGCCAGCAGGACTACGACCGCGGCCATAAGTGCGACACTGACCATCCAGCGGGTGTCTTTTTTTGCTTTTTTCATTGAGTTGTCCTCCTTGTTATTATTCCCCGTCCGGGGATACAATACAGGAGGTACTATAGCACGTTTGCCCGGTTTGCACAATTGCGAATTTCCCTTCTTTCAAGTAGGGAAAGAAAGGTGTCAGGATTCCCCCTAAATTTTTAAATCCGCCGAAAGTCAATCCCTGCGGGAAGTATTGACAGGGCGGCTGCATTGGGCGTATGATACGCGTACAAAGGAAGCGAAGACCTGATGCGAAGCGAAAAACCAAACGTGCTGTCCGGTAAAAGCGCAGTACGGGGAAGCGGGAAAGATTTAGGTTTTAAAAGCAAATCTGCCTGCCAGGGAAAGTAAGGAGAAGAGGATGCTCAGTGGAAAAACGGTGATTCTTGGCGTGACAGGCAGCATTGCCGCCTACAAGGCGGCCAGCCTGGCCAGCATGCTGAAAAAGATGCATGCGGATGTGCATGTGATCATGACCAGAAACGCGACACAGTTTATCACCCCGGTTACTTTTGAAAGCCTGACCGGGAACCGGTGTCTGACAGACACCTTCGACCGGAACTTCCAGTTTCAGGTCGAACACGTGGAGCTGGCAAAACGGGCCGATCTGGCGATTGTGGCTCCGGCGACCGCCAATGTCATGGCGAAGCTGGCACACGGGCTGGCGGATGACATGCTGACGACGACGCTTCTGGCGTGTACCTGCCCGAAGCTGCTTGCCCCGGCCATGAATACGCGCATGTACGAAAATCCGGTTACCGCGGACAATCAGGAACTTCTCCGAAAATACGGCTGGCGTCTGATCGCTCCGGCGGTGGGTCATCTGGCCTGCGGGGAGACGGGAGCCGGGAAACTGGCGGAGGAAGGTCTGATCGTGGAGCACATTCTGCGGGAGATCGCCTTTCATAAGGATCTGCGGGGGAAAAAGATTCTGGTGACCGCCGGTCCTACGCAGGAGGCTATCGATCCGGTGCGCTTTTTAACCAATCATTCCAGCGGCAAGATGGGCTATGCCCTGGCACGGATGGCAATGCTGCGGGGAGCGCAGGTGACACTGGTGACCGGACCGACGGCGCTTACCCCTCCTGCCTTTGTGGAGGTGATCCCGGTAAAGAGCGCCCGGGATCTTTTTGAGGCTGTGACGGCGGTAAGCGACAGCCAGGATATCATCATCAAAGCGGCGGCGGTTGCGGATTACCGTCCGCGCGAATTCTCTGACGAAAAGGTAAAAAAGGGCGGGGAGGAGATGGTTCTGGAGCTTTCGCGCACGGAGGATACGCTTCAGTATCTGGGAGACCACAAGCGCAAAGGGCAGCTTTTATGCGGGTTTGCCATGGAAACCTCCAATCTGGAGGAATACGCCCGTGAGAAGCTGAAACGCAAGAACCTGGATCTGATCGCGGCCAACAACGTGAAGGTTCCGGGAGCGGGATTTGGCACCGACACAAATGTGGTCACTCTCTATACCCGAACCGGCAGCATTAAGCTTGAGTTAATGAGCAAGGAAGAGACAGCCATGCGGATACTGGATACTCTGTTAAAGCTGCAGCAGCCTCCGGAAAGCCCTGCGTAAAGGAGATAAAAGGAAAGGATTACGGCTGGTAACGTCGGCGGAAGAACAACCGGCGGGTTCTGTCTTTGAAAGATCCTGCATTTTTTATACCCTGGGAGCGGAGAAGAATCATAAGAGGAATCAACATGAAGAAAAGTTATGAGACTGTGTGGGAAATCTTCAATGAATGCGCGAACAATCAGATGCGGGACGTGTTCTTCGATGAGATTGAGACTGAGGATCCGGAGGCGTTTGTGAGAGCGAAGATTCGGGATAAAAACGCCACCTTTGAAAAAACGGTCCTGGAGGACGGCACGATCCTTTTTGACATTGATGCCTCCGGGATTAAACAGCGCTATTCCTTCACGGAAATTTGAAGGGAGAAACCTTGAGAAACCCAGGCGGACGTAAAGACAAAAAGGATGGTTTGGCGGAAAACAAAGCAGCAAAGAAACTTTAAGCTGCTAAGGAGTGTGTTGAATGGACGAGATACTGTCCTGTATGCAAAAGCAGCAGGTTGACGAAAGTCTCTTAAAAGAAATCGTTCGTTTTCGAGAGCGCTATCCGGCGGCAAAGGCTGTACAGAACCGCATCATGCAGCCGGAGATTCCTTTCTTCGGGAGGGAAGTTTTTGAGATGGCGGCCTATGGACTTTTGCAGGGGGAAAATATCCTTCTGACCGGAACGAAGGCCACCGGAAAAAATGTGCTGGCGGAAAATCTGGCCTGGCTGTTCGGACGGCCGATTTACAACATCTCGTTTCACATCAATACAGACAGCAGTACCCTGATCGGCACCGATACTTTCCGCAACAATGAGGTGCAGCTTCGCACCGGTCCGGTTTATCAGAGCGCGGTAAACGGGGGATTCGCAGTGCTGGATGAAGTGAACATGGCGAAAAACGACGCAGTTTCGGTCCTGCATGCGGCGCTGGACTTTCGGCGCATCCTCGATGTTCCCGGATATGAGAAGATTGAACTGCACGAGGCGGCCAGGTTTATCGGCACCATGAATTACGGCTATGCCGGAACCAGAGAGCTTAACGAGGCCTTAGTCTCCCGTTTTCTGGTGATCGATATGCCTCCGGTAGATGAGGAGACGCTGGAGAAAATTCTTGTGAGGCTGTTCCCGGATCTGAGCGCTGTCGGCAGAAAGCAGATCTGCGGACTCTTTTTGGATCTGCAGACCAAAGCGGCCAATCATGAGATCTCTACAAAGCCGCTGGATTTACGGGGCTTAATCGGGGCTTTAAAGACCGTTCGCGGCGGGTTATCCCCCCGCCTGGCCATCCGCATGGGGATCGTCAACAAAACGTTTGATCAGTTTGAGCGGGAGCTGGTGGAGGACATTGTGATGACCAGGATCCCCTCGGACTGGACGGCAGCGGATCTCTTTTCGTAGAGAGGAAAAGCCGCGGACGGTTTTTACTGTCGGAATAGGTTTTAAAAGAAAGGGGTCTGCCTTAGCAGGGGAGAAAAAAGGAATGGAGACAGAGGTGACTTTCTCGGGGGCAGCCGGATTTTTGGATGATGACAGGGGCGAGGAGCGGCTGTCAATAGAAAACCGCATGAAAAACCTCATGTGGACGGTCAGCGGGGACTATCATCTGGATACCAGGCTGGATCTTGATTCCTTTGCCGAGTCAAAGTACCTTTCTATGTACGATGCGGTGAAGCAGGGAGCGTTTGCCCGCTTCTTCGACAGAGATGAGTTTGCTCTCTACCTTGTGAAAAAAGTATATTACGGCGCTAAGGAGGAGGCTCTTACGAACCTGGCGCAGCTTTGCGTGGAGGCCGCCGTGTATGAGCGGATCGAGAAAGAGCGTCCGGGAGTAAAAGAAATTCGCAGCCGGGCATTTTCATGGCTTTTGGATCATCGGTTTCAGCGGCTGCATAAGACGCTGACCGGTCGAGTGGAGATCGCCCTGATGCGCGGGATTCTTACGAGTGACTTTGCGTGTGAGAAGCGAATCCGCCTTCCTCTGGAGAAAATCCTCTCCCTCTCTCAGGCGAAGGAGAGCATGGATCTGATCCGCACGGTGGATGAACTTTACAACACGCTCGTGGATCCCGGATTTGAAAAGGCTCACGGAGATCTGCAGCAGATACTTGCGGTCACGCTGGAGGATCTGCACGAGTTTGACTGGAAAGACCTGCTGGCGGAAGACGCGGGGGAGGATTTTCTCGAGCAGTATGTAAAGCAGCTGGAACAGGATATGACTTCGCTGGAGACGAAGGAGCCTAAGCGCAGACAGCCGGAGAATTCTCAGAACGGAGCCAGACGTGTACTCATGCTGGATCCGGAAGCGGTCGCAAAGATGTACAGCTACATCGAAAAGACCTATGGACGCAGTTATTTACGCGAGCAGGAGCAGAAACAGATGAATTTCCGGCTCTGCCGGGGAGCGCACGTCGGCTGCAGCCTGTTTTATACGGACGGGATTCTGGAAAATCCGGTGATGAATAACGCCCAGCTGGTGAATGCCAGAAAGGCTGCGCAGAACAACTACCGTCTGTACTTAAACAGTCAGAACCTGGTGAAGCGAAACGTGGAGACGATGACTGATTTTCTGCGCCGCTCCCTGCTTTTTCGAACTGAGATTGACCATGTCTCCTCCAGCTATGGGACGATTGTGCCCCGTCTTTTATGGCGCGTGGGACGCACGGATCCGGGAAAGCTTTTTACGCGCACGACCAGGCAGAGCAGTTCGGAGTTCGTGGTGGAGATCTTAATGGATGCCAGCGGTTCGCAGAGAGACCGGCAGGGGCAGGTGGCGCTGCAGGCATTCATCATCAGCGAGGCTTTAAGCAGTGTTCGGATCCCTCATCAGATCATGAGCTTCTGTACGTTCTGGGATTACACGGTGATGCAGCGCTTTCGCGATTACGATGCGCCGCAGTCGGAAAACCGAAAGGTGCTGGCGTTTACCACCTCCTCCAACAACCGGGACGGTCTGGCGATCCGTGCGGCGGGCGATTCACTGCTGTTCAGGCAGGAGGAGAACAAGATCCTGATTGTGTTAAGCGACGGCCGTCCCAACGATGTGGTCGTAAACCGTCCGGGCAGCCGCAATCCCAAACCGTACTTTGGAGAGTACGCGGTGCGTGATACGGCCTTTGAGGTGCGCAAACTCCGGGATGCCGGGATCTGTGTGCTGGGTGTCTTTACCGGGCGCGAGAGGGATCTCGCCGCGGAGAAAACGATTTTTGGCAAGGATTTCGCCTACATTCGTGATATCGGCAGCTTTTCCAGAGTGGTCAGCGGCTATCTGCAGCGGCTCTTAGAGCAGGAGACGGGAGAGTATTAGGCGGGGTCATCCATACGGGATCGCCCTTTGACACATGTTGTGTGTTTCATTGCTGCCTGTATGGTATGCAGGCAGTTTTTAAGAAAACCCAGGAGGAATGAATCATGGCAGAAAGAGACTGCAGCAACAGTTCCTGTTCCAGGGAAAGCTGCGAGGGATGCCCGAGTGCGGCAAACCCGCAAAGCTTTTTAGTGGAACCCAACCCTTATACGGAAGTAAAACATGTGATCGGCGTGGTCAGCGGAAAGGGCGGCGTCGGCAAGTCCTTTGTGACGGCCTCCCTGGCAAATCTGCTCGCCAAAAGAGGTTATCGGACCGGGATTCTGGATGCGGACATCACCGGCCCGTCGATACCGAAAATGTATGGTTTGACGAAGATGGCGGAGGCGACCGAGGAGGGGATTTTGCCGTCCCTGACGGAGAATGACCTGAGAGTCATGTCCTTGAACTTACTTTTGCCGGATCCGGAGCAGGCCGTGATCTGGCGGGGACCGGTGATTGCGGGCGTGGTGAAACAGTTCTGGTCGGATGTCATTTGGGGAGACCTGGATTTTCTGCTGGTTGATCTGCCGCCGGGAACCGGCGATGTGCCGCTGACCGTGTTTCAGTCCCTGCCGGTGGAGGGGATCCTCGTGGTGACTTCCCCGCAGGAACTCGTGCAGATGATTGTCAAAAAAGCCTACAACATGGCCACCCTGATGGGGATTAAGGTTCTGGGCGTGGTGGAGAATTTCAGCTTCGTGAAGTGCCCGGACTGCGGCAAAGAGATCCCGGTTTTCGGGGAAAGCCATATCGATGAGGCGGCAAAGGAACTTTCCCTGCCCATCCTGGGGAAAATCCCTGTGGATCCTTCGTTTTCGAAAGCCGCGGATTCCGGCGCTTTCGCGGGCGTGGAGAATGCATTCCTAATACCCGCGGCGGATCTTTTGCGGAAGCTGTAGAGCCCGTAGATGAAGCGAAAGCCAAACAGGAAAAACAGACAGGAGAACAAAATGGAAACGGCACGGAATGCGGCGCCGGGAACAAACCTAGACAAAACAATAGACGGGGAGGCTTTAGGCCTCCCCGTTTGCAATCACCGGTGTGGGACGGCTGCTGTCGAAAACTTCGGACGCGGTGAACATGCCGTCCAAGACGGTGGTTAATCCCTGACTTGCCTGATAGAGCTGGTAGCCGTCCAGATCGATCCGCCCCTGGCGGACATACTCTCCGGTGATCTGTACCCAGTAAGGGCTGCTGCTGTCCACGTTGCAGAAGAAATGGTAGCCGGCGCTCTTGAAGTAGCGGTATTTCTCATTGTCGCTGCTGTACTCGTGCCAGTCGCCGATGTCGTTTCCGTGCGCGAAGATGATGGTATCCACCGGTCCCACGATGTTCTGCACGGTGTTGACCCATTTTTCGTTGTCGACTTTCAGTTCCTGTGCGGTTTTGCCGGTGACGCTCAAGTGCCCCCAGGTATGACTGGCAAACTCCCAGCCCTCTTCCTTCAAAGCCTCAGCGATTTTTTTCGCCTCGGCCACGTCGGTTTCCCAGTCAAATTCCGGGTGGGCGGCCAGCCACTGCTCCTGGTCTGACAGAAGGCGCAGCCGGTCGCGGTAGTCCACATCGGTGCGGTAGCCGAAGACGCCGTTGTAGCCGGTAAGGGCGATTAAGCCCCGCGCTCCCTTATAGGACGCATCCGGGTGCTCGTCCAAAAATGTATTCAGTCTCGGGACCACGTCAAAGTCTCCGATTTCCTCGCTGCCGTCCGGTTTGACGTAATGGCACTTGACATCTCCGTTTTCATCGAGGACGAGTTTGTCCGGATAGCTGGCGGCCTCATAGGAGTGGTAGTAGCTTAAATCGTCCACCGAAAGGACGACCGGCTTCTTATCCGGCGGGAGCATCAGGTTCGTGTTGGGCTCAAAGTGCACGTTCCCGTTTTCGTCGGTGCTCTCCACGACCAGATCGCGCAGCCGCACGAAGACATAGCCGTTGTCATACATCTGCTGCGTGATGCGGTCGAATTCGTCCACCGTGGTCATCCAGGCATTCATACCGTCCACCGCGCTCTGTCCCAGCACGGAGACATTGAAGGCGCTTGCCGGATCGTTGATCAGCGAGTGATAGAAAATGTGCGGGACAGTGGTTACGTCTACCGCCACACAGGCGTTTTTGCTCTCCTCAAACTGTGTGGCTGCGGCAGTGACTGCTTCATTGGAAGAAGCGTCGGGAGCACTCTTAAGCAGAGCGATCGCTCCGTCGTAATCGTAGCCCGCAGCCAGAAGATTCGCCTGCTTAAGCAGCTCATCGGCGGTAAGATTTGATCCCTGCGCGGGAACTGTCTCCGGTTCCTTCGTCGCCGTGGTTTCTGTCTGTCCGGCTGTCTCCCCCTGTGAGAGAGTACCCGTCTGTGTCTGCTCTGCGTTCTCCCTGATCAGTTCGGTCTCCGGAAGGACCTGGATAGGATTTGCCGTTTCCTCTTCTCCGGTTTCAGGCGTGGACAAAATGACGCCGCTGCCGCTGTTTTCGGGATCAGACGGCGTGGAAGGACGGCTGCTGTCCTGACGAATGTCTCTTTGAATCAGCACCGCTGCCAGACCAATGGCTAATGCCAGACACAGAAGCAGAGCCGCGGTCAGGGTGATTTTCATGTTTCGTTCCCTGCGCCGCCGCTTTTCCCGTCTCTCCCGGCGCTTTTTAGCCTCCTGCTCATAGAGCAGGTCATTCTCATACTCTTCGTTCATGATGCTCCCCTTTTCTTAATCTGACGCTCTGCGCGGCATTCCCGTTTCATTAGAAATACAGTCCGAAAAGTTTCCTCTTCCGGGCAGGAGCCCTTTTCTCCCCTTAAAGCCCTTCTTCGCACAGGCGGATCTTTGTGTCCCATTCAGTGTAGCGCAGGCGGGTGCAAACGTCAACGCGCATTTGCGGGGTGCAGGGACGCAAGCCTTTTGGCAGTCTTCTTGCGGATCGAAAAATTTTCGGTTCAGAGGTCGGATTTATTTTACAAATGTGAAAATTTGGCCCCGGAATAATTGACGAATGCACTAAAATATGCTATGTTCTTTGTCAGATGCGCATACCGGAGAAACCGGACAGAATCGTTTCAGACGAACGAGGAGAAAAATCAGACAGAAAAGGAAGGGACAGGAAAAAAGATGAACAGTCAGACCTTGCGGGAAGCGCGAAGATATGAAGAGACAGCAGAAAAAATGATACCGCCGGAAGAACGGCCGCAGTTCCATCTGTCTGTGCGTGTGGGATGGATGAATGACCCGAACGGGTTTTCCTTTTATAAGGGAAAATATCACCTGTTTTATCAGTACTATCCGTATGCGTCACGCTGGGGTGCCATGCACTGGGGACACGCGGTAAGCGAAGATCTTCTGCACTGGGAGTATCTGCCAACGGCGCTGGCGCCGGATACTCTGTACGACAAGGACGGGTGTTTCAGCGGAAATGCCGTCGCTCTTAAGGACGGACGGCATCTGCTCATGTATACCGGTGTGGTCAATGAGCCCGAGCCGGACGGGGATTTCCGGGAGATTCAGACGCAGTGCCTTGCAGTGGGCGACGGGATTGATTATGAGAAATACGAGGGCAATCCCGTGCTGGATGAAAACGATCTGCCGGAGGGCGGCAGCCGCAACGATTTTCGCGATCCGAAACTGTGGCGGAAAGCGGATGGGACCTACCGCTGTGTGGTCGGGAACCGGCCCGCGGACGGCAGCGGACAGCTTCTGCTCTATGAGAGCGAGGATGCTTTTTCCTGGAAGTTTAAGAAAGTATTGATCGAGAACAGGAACCGTTTCGGGAAAATGTGGGAATGCCCGGACTTCTTTGCGCTGGACGGAAAACAGGTGCTGCTGGTAAGCCCGCAGGATATGCTTCCCCAGGGGTTTGAGTACCATAACGGGAACGGCACTGTCTGTATCATCGGTACCTACGACGAGGAGACCGATACGTTCACCGAGGAGGCGAACCAGGCTGTCGATTACGGGATTGACTTTTACGCGCCGCAGACCGTGCTTGCGCCGGATGGAAGGCGGATTCTGATCGGCTGGATGCAGAACTGGGATACCTGCTACATGCACCGGCAGGTCGGAGGGCACAAGTGGTATGGACAGATGAGTCTTCCAAGAGAGGTTTCCATCCGCGGCGGACGGCTGTATCAGTGGCCGGTGCGCGAACTGGAACAGATGCGCCATGACTGTGTGCGCTTCGAGGATGTCTGCTTTGAGGGGGAACTTTTCCTGAAAGGGATCCAGGGAAGAAGAGTGGATCTGGAGCTGGAGATTTCTTCCGAGAAGGAGACAGAGCCTTACCAGAAGTTTTCTGTCCGGTTTGCGCAGAACGCGGAATACCACACGTCTGTCAGCTACCGTACGCAGGAGGAGGTTCTGAAAGTGGACCGCAAGTTTTCCGGCTCCCGCAGAGCGATCATCCATCAGCGAAGAAGCAGGGTGCTGACGGAGAATGGAAAGCTTAGGCTGCGTCTGATCCTGGACCGCTTCAGCGTGGAGGTGTTTGTAAACGGCGGCGAGCAGGTGATGACGGCGACGCTGTTTACCGATCAGGCTGCGGACGGGATTTCGTTTTATGCCAAGGGCCGGGTGCGCATGAACGTGGTCAAATATGATTTGTCGGAAGAGTAAAAGAACATTTGCCTGCGGATAAGAATCCGCAGGCATTTTTCAGGTCATGTTCAGTCAAGCAGGTAGCGGATGTACTCCACGCACATTTCCGGGCGCGGCGTATTGCCGATGACCGCTAAGTACATGGTTGAGTCAAAGCCCGCATCCACGACAAAGGGAGAGGCGCCCATATCGATCGCCATGGGGTATTCTGTGGTCTCGGCGACGTATTCCACGGTGGGGTCAAGAACGACATCGTTGTAGTTGTCGGACACAATCTCGATATTGTCCACAAAGTACGGCTCCAGGGTTTCATGCAGCTTTGGATCATACTGCGCCAGAAACTCGTCTATGTTATACAGATAACCGTTCTGGGCAAAGGCGTCGAACGCCTCCTTATTCATCAGCACGACATCAATTTCCTCGCTGTCGATGGAGGCGAGTACTTTCATGCGCGTGGCATAGGCGTACTCGTGATACTGGCTTTCCGGATCAGTGGTTAAATACCAGTTGTCATAAAGGACGATTTCCTCTTTGCGCGGATCGCCGCCGTGCGCGGTCAGAAAGTCGTCGGAAAGATGTTTTGAGAAATCCTCGCTTGCGTTGACGTTGACGAGGGCGGAATAAAACAGCATGTCCTTGTCCGTGAAATGGCGGTAAACGGAGTAGCCGATGATATAGAGGATGATGCACAAAACCACGATGGGAAGCTTATAATAATCCCAGATATAGTGGGCTCTCTGACGACCGGTCATCATGGACCATTTTTCTTTTTCTGAGAAAGATTCCGGACTTCTGTATTCTTCAGACCCTTCAGACATTTTTCTGCTTCCCCTCGTGTTCATCCAGATCAGTGTAGGCGGTAAAAATTTGCTTCTTTAAGAGTCTGCCGCAGGCAGAGATTTTTCCCCTTAGACAGGTTCCCGCCTGCGGGCAGTTTCAGGTTTTTGCTTCTCTCTTCTGCTGCGGAGTTGATCAAGGGACAGTCTGTCCATCCCCGCTTTCCGCCAAGGAAGGAGACGTGTCTGAAGGATTTTTTGCCTGCTCTTCCTCCGCTTTCCAGTAACTTCCAAAGACCGCGTTTTCCCCGGCGGTTCCATCAGTTGTTTTAGTGTACCCCTCTTCGATCTCTTCCTTTTCCTGTTCTGCTTCCTCTTTTTTTGTTCTCTCCTCCTCTTTCGTCTCGCACAGTTCCAGGATATTCTTCAGAAAATAGGAGCAGAGAAACGCACACAGCCCTTCGCCGAAGGCGATCATCGGGGTAAAGAAGCGGACGATGATCACCACCATAAGGAAATAGATGGCTGCCATCAGAACGGTGCAGAGCAGGAAACGCATGCCGATCATGATGGAATTAAAGAACATCATGCGTATGGTGTTGTCAAACCGCGCCATCAGCGGATAAATATACATGGTGATGATCGCGTAGGCTGCCAGCACGACAAAGTAAATGGCGGTGATGATGGTCCAGAAGGCATTCGAATAATGCATGTGGTAAAGGACATAGCCGTCCAGCGCCAGTACGAGGCCAAGTGCCAGCATGATCAGCCACACGATGGTCGACTGCTTGAAATTCTGCCGGAAGGATCGGAAAAACTGCTGGGTGATGTTGCCTTCCTCGTTTTTGACCATCTTCAGGGTCACATAAAACAGCGCCGTGGTGGAAGCTCCCACCGTGACGATGGGAATGCAGCAGATAAACCACAGGATATTCAGCCAGACAGTGTATGCGATCCTTGTAATAAAGTTCATGACCGGATTGTCCGGAGTCAGAAATTTACCCATTCGGAACTTGTCCTCCTTTTATGATGAGCAGACACAAAAAAGCCGCTTAAGAGCCTGCGGGGTTTTTGTCATTTCTGCCTGCATCGTTCATTCACAAAATGCCCGGCGGATGTCAGTCCCCGGTAGACGCGCGGTAGATTAAAGAGGTCTCCGTGTAGACGGTGCGGTAGTTTAAACTGGGTTCCGCAATGCGGGACATGAGAAGCTGTACGGCTGTCACCCCCATGATCTGGCTGTGAATGTGAATGGTTGTAAGATGCGGGGTGACCAGTGTCGATTCCGAGGCATCATCGAATCCGCACAGCCAGACATCTTCCGGAACCGAAAGCCCCAGACTCTTCAGGGCCCGCATGACGTCAATCGCCACGAAGTCATTCGCGCAGAGGAATACTTCGGGGAGTTCTTCCATCTGGGAGATCGAATCGGCCAGAAATTTCTGATACTCCTCTGCGGTCGGTGCACCGTTTACCGGGTTTGTTAAGATGCAGGTCTTCTCGGAGAACGAAAGTCCTGTCATGTAGAGCGCTTCCAGATAGCCCATATACCGCTCATAAAAGGAGAGACAGTGATAGGGGTTGCCGACAAAACCGATCCGCCGTTTGCCCCGTTTTGCCATCTCCTGAATGAACAGGTAGATGTTGGAGCGGTTCTCCATCAGCAGCCGGTCGGCTTCCAGTGTACTGTTACAGGGAGAAACCGGGGAATCCACAAACAGAACCGGGATGCCGAAACTGCAGACCATGTCGCTGTAGGTGCGGTCAAACATCTCAAAGCAGATGAGACCGCCGACGGTTTCCTTGGTGATCGGCGAGGGCAGAGTCATGGCGGACAGGTGGTTTGGCCCGATGCGGTACATGACAAGCTCATATCCCAGGAAGGATAACTCCATCTGCAGCTTGTCCACCATTGTGGTGGCAAAATGGGAACTCCCCATCTGTCCGATCGAGAGCAAGGCAATCACCTTGGGCGTGTTGACGGTGCGTACATCAAAGCGCGGAACAATTGTCTGAGGAAACGATGAATCTTCCGCAGCGGAATCACCAGGCGCATTTTCTTCCCCCTGCGGCAGCACAAGGTTCGCCTCGATGGGGACACTGGCAGTTTTCCCTAGATTGACAAACGTCACATAGGAGAACTGCTTGTAGCCCATCTCGACCGCTTTCTTTAAAATCCGGTTTCTCGTGGAGTCCGCGAGGACGCCGGTATTATTGATGGCCTTGGACACGGTGTTTCGCGAAAGGCCAAGAGAATCCGCAATATCCTGTATGGTAACTCTTCCAGCCATGACTGCTTAGCTCACCTCCGGCGGCGCGGGCTATGCACAAATCCCCGATTGTCTGCTGCTTCCCCGCCGTTTCTGTGCTCAATACGTCCTATTTATCGCTTCTATTATACCTGCTTCCTCTTCATGTGTCAAATGTAAAATAGGCTGGAGGAGAGATTCTCCCTCGGAAATGTGGTGCATTTGGGAAACTTTTGAGAGGGCAGAGCGGGGATGGGTGTGCAAAGAGGAAAAAAACTGGCGGAGCGTGTGAAAAAAGTGTTGACAAATGGGAGAAAATTGGGTATTGTTGATATATCTAAATTTTTGTTGCATTTTTACAAATGCGCAAAGCTGCAGGAAGTTGTGCAATTGTAAAAAAGACAAAGATGGAAGGAGGAAAATATGAAATGAGCACTGATTCCGCTGCGGTCTCTGCAAAGGGGTCCAAAAAGAAGGGGTCCAGCATGCACAACACGCTGCTCTACCTGAGACAGCACTGGCAGCTGTATATCGTATTCCTGCTGCCTGCGTTGCTTCTGACAATCATTTTCAAGTATCTTCCAATGGGAGGAGTCCTGATCGCTTTCAAGAATTACAATCCGTTCAAGGGCATTCTTGCGAGTGAATGGGTAGGCTTCAAACATTTCCAGAGATTCCTTTCCTCACCGGACTTCATGACGTATCTGGTCAATACGCTGAAGCTGAGTATCTATGGACTTCTGTGGGGATTCCCGGTCCCCATCCTGCTGGCATTCCTGCTGAACAGGATTGAAAGAACGGGAATTAAGAAAAAAGTTCAGCTGGTTCTGTATATGCCGAACTTCGTATCCGTTATCGTGCTTTGCGGTATGGTTCGCATCTTCCTTTCCGTGACAGGGCCGGTGAACATGCTGCTCGGTACGAACATCAACTTCATGACCATGCCGTCGGCGTTCCGTACCATCTATATCGCCAGCGGTATCTGGCAGGGCGCAGGCTGGGGTTCTATCATGTACACCGCGGCACTGTCCAATGCCAGCCAGGATCTGAAAGAAGCAGCAGTGATCGACGGTGCCAATATCTTCCAGCAGATCAAAGCGGTAGAGTGGCCGGCGATCAAAGATATGGTGGTTATCCAGTTTATCCTGCAGGCTGGTAACATCATGAGCATCGGTTTTGAAAAGGCTTACGCCCTGCAGACCGACCTGAACATGAAGACTTCTGAAATCATTGCAACCTATGTATACAAGAAAGGTCTCCTGGACGGTGACTACAGCTTTTCAACGGCAGTTGGTCTGTTCAACACAGTCATCAACGTGATACTGATCGTGCTCGTGAATGCGATCGTCAAGAGGATGAACGAAGGAAAGGGTCTATAAAGGGAGGCGCTAACTGTGGAAACGAAGAAGAAAAAAAGTAAATTTGCCCGGTATTCGTGGCAGGATAAAGCGCTCCTGATGACGGGTTACGTGCTGCTGGGACTGTTCGTTGTAGCGATTATCATTCCGATGGCCTACATCGTTGTCGGGTCCTTCATGGATCCGATTACCCTTCAGAACAAGGGCATCGTGCTGGATCCCAAGAAATGGACGCTGACCGCCTATCAGAGGGTTATGACAAACTCTCAGATCTGGATTGGATTTAGGAACGCGGTTGTCTACTCGGTAGTCTTTACGGTTATCTCCGTAGGCGTTACGCTTCTGGCGGCCTATCCGATGTCCAGGAACGACTTCAAAGGAAAAGGTTTTTTCAACACGATCTTCGTGATCACCATGTTCTTTGGCGGCGGCCTGATCCCGACCTATTTGCTGATCAGCAACCTGGGTCTGCTGGACAGCATGTGGGCGGTTATCCTTCCCGGCGCGTTCAGTGTCTGGAACATGATCATCGCCAGGACCTACTATCAGGGGATACCAAACGACTTGAAAGAGGCAGCCAGTGTGGACGGCGCGAACGAGGTTGTCTTTTTCTTCAAGATCCTGCTTCCGGTATGTACACCGGTTATCGCAGTGCTGGCCCTGTGGCAGTTCGTTGCCATGTGGAACAGCTACTTTGATGCCCTGATTTACATCAACGATGTGAACAAGCAGCCCCTGCAGCTGGTGCTTCGTTCCATCCTGATTCAGAACCAGCCGGAATCCGGCATGATCTCTGATATGCAGAGCACAGCGGCCCGTGCACAGCTCGCTGAGCTTCTGAAATATGCAACCATTATCGTTTCCAGCTTGCCGCTGATGGTGATGTACCCGTTCTTCCAGAAGTACTTCGACAGCGGAATTATGGCAGGTTCCATCAAGGGCTGATGACGGTAAGTGTAACATTAACACCACAATAAGAAAGGAGATTCATGCAAATGAAAAAATCTGTGAAATGCATGATCGCAGCAGCCTTGACAGCTGGTATGCTGGCTTCCATGGGAATGTCCGCCATGGCAGAGGATTTCTTCCCGGTAGCCGATACCGTCACGCTGACCGGTATGATCAGTTATCCGGACAGCACGGAGTCAGATCCCAACAACCGTACCATCTTCAAGAGACTTGAAGAGAAATCCAACGTGCACATCGAGTGGACGGCCATCCCGAACAGCCAGTGGGGTGAGAAAATCCAGACTCAGATGTCTAACCCGAAGACCATGACCGACTTCATCTTCACCGCCGGCTTCAGTGACAGTGATCTGCTTCGGTACGGCGATTTCGGCGCGATTATCCCGTTAAATGATTACATCACTCCGGAAATCATGCCGAATCTTTCCACTGTCTTTGAGAAGTATCCGGAATACAAGGCTATGACCACCGATCCCGACGGCAATATCTGGTCCTTCCCGTGGATCGAGCAGCTGGGTTCCGGCAAGGAAGCCATCCAGTCGGTAGGCGATATGCCGTTTATCAACAAGGCATGGCTTGATTTCCTTGGACTGGAAGTTCCGGGCACAGTAGACGACTTTAAGAACGTGCTGATTGCCTTCCGTGACAATGCGGATCAGCTTTCGGCAGAGTTTGGCATTGACGGCAGCATCATTCCGATGTCCTGCATCATGAACGACGGCAACCAGGATCCGGCTCTCTTAATCAACGGATTTGGCGAAGGCTACGGAGACTGCGATCAGGGCAGACATATCGCTGTGACGAACGACGGACAGGTGATCTCCACCGCGACAACGGAAGGCTTCAAGAAAGGGATGGCCTGGCTGCATGAGCTGTACGCGGAAGGCTTAATCGATCAGGAAGCGTTCACGCAGGACTGGTCCACCTATGTTTCCAAGGGTAAATCCGGACGTTACGGCGTCTGCTTCAGCTGGGACGTTGCGAACATCGTTGACAACTTCAATAACTGGATTCCGCTTCCTGCACTTGAGGCGGATACCAAGAACATCACTGCAGAAAATGAATCCTACACCAGTGGATATGACCGCGGCCGCTGCGTGGTAACGGCTGTTGCCGATGATCCGGAAATGGTTTGCCGCTGGATCGACCTGATGTATGATCCGTTCCAGTCTCCGCAGAACAACTGGGGAACCTACGGAGAGGATGATGATTTCGATATCTTCGAACTTGGCGAGAACGAGAACGGCGAACAGATGCTGAAGCATGCTCCTCTGGGAGATGCCTCCCCGGTAGAAGTACGTGAAGCTGAGAACGTAGCCGGACCTCTGGCAGTGCTGGATGAGTACTATGGCGTATATGTAACCTGCCCGGATGACGCGCAGTATCGTCTCGACTGGATCAAGAATATCTACACACCGGATATGCACAATGACAATGTATATCCGAACGTCTTCATGAGCCAGGAAGACACAGAGCAGGTTTCCAACCTGGAGGCGGATCTCACAAAGACGATCAACGCTGCGAAATCGGACTGGGTCATGAACGGATTTGATGACGCTGACTGGGATCAGTTCCAGTCTGATCTTGAAGCCTATGGCCTGAGCGAGTACCTTGAGATCATGCAGAAATATTATGATGCATACGTAGAGGCGGAGGCAGAGTAAATATCTATGCCTGCGCAGGGATGAAGGCCCGCGGGTTTGGCCAGTCTGACAGACAACAGGCTTTCAGAGTAATGCAAAAGGCTGCCCGGGGAACCCTCCGGGCAGCTTTTATTGTACAGGAAATTTATACAGGAGGTAT
>CAZXSN010000039.1:0-25739 GCA_964643295.1 uncultured Lachnospiraceae bacterium | reverse complement strand
CACAGCCCCCACTTCTTACGTCTGTTGGGGCGCGTCAATAAGCCTTTTCACCCACTGGCATGCTTTGCAGCCGAAAGCTCAGGCTTTTGACGCTGTAATCATCAGATACGGGTATCCCACAGACCGCAGAAGCTGTCAATCGGATCTTTGCCTTTGAAGGCCTCCGGCCCGGTTAACAGGGCGTCAACCAGTGCGTCCATGGTGTACGGCTTGGAATCGTAGGCGTTGATGTACGTGCGCACCTGCGGAATGTCTGCCAGCACAGTGGGAGAGTTGACACTGATCGCCACTACGGGCACCTCAAACACGTACCAGGGGATTTCGCCGCCGCCCTTGCTCATGCCGAAAGCCGGATGCCCGTTTGCCACATCGCAGAGCGTGATGACCAGATCCATCTGGGAGACAAAGTCCGCGATCGCGTTTTTCCCCGCGAAGTACAGGTTCAGGCTGGGAGCCTCACCTGCCGCGATCTGCTGTTTGATCTTCTCCAACGGGCTTTCGTAGAGGAAGGCATCGAAGCCTTTTTCGATGAGCCGGTCGCGCAGATCTTCTGCCGGGTTTTTGCGCTTTCCGCCTGTCCCCATGGCAAGAGCCGCAAGGGCCGCCATCGGGCCGTCGGCGCCTTTCACGTACACGATCATGATCCGTTTGGTTTTCTCAGGTGAAAGCGGCAGAACATCCGCATCCTTATACTTAACCAGCGTCAGTGCGTCTTTGCTGATGGCTCTGGCGGTCTGCCGGTAGCTTTCCCGTCCCAGTACGGCGGGCAGATCCTTTTCGGAAGGAACAAGATCCTCCTTCGCCTTTTTGTGCAGCCCCATGTGCGCTTTCAAAGCCAGAATGCGGGTCAGCGCCTCGTTCATGCGCTCTTTGCTGATGAGGCCGCTTTGATAGGCTGCAAGCATGGTCGCGAAGTCTTCCTCCGGGTCATTAAAGAACAGGAACATATCACATCCGGCGTTGATGGCTGCCGGGAGCATGGCTTTTCTCGTCATCCGGTTCGTCATGGCCACCATATGGCTGGCATCGGTGACGACCATGCCGTTAAAGCCTAATTCATCCCGCAGAAGGCCGGTCATGATCTCCGGACAGAGAGTTGCGGGCAGCATTTCCTCATCGGTGATGCCGGGTTTTACTTCCCGCATGTATTTCGGCAGCATGATGTGTCCGCCCATGACGGCATCCAGTCCGGCGTCGAACAGGGTCCGGTAAACCATGCCGTAGGTGGACAGCCACGTTTCATGGTCAAACTCATTGATGTTGTTCGCCATGTGGGCGTCCCGGTAATCCTGGCCGTTGCCCGGGAAGTGCTTGGCCGCGCAGGCAAAGCCGGGAACCGTGTGCGCCCCTTCCAGGTAGGCTCGGCTCATGGCGGCGACCCGCTCAGGATCGTTGCCGAAAGCGCGGGCAATGACCTCCTCGTTCTGCCAGTTATAGTGGATGTCGCACACCGGGGAAAAGGCCATGTTGCAGCCGATGGCCGCGGCCTGTTCATTGGCCATGCGTCCCAGATCGCGGGCATACTCTACATTTCCCGTGGCACCGATCTTGATGCCGGAACCGATGTTGACGCCGTCCGAGCAGGCTCCGTCGCCGCCTGCTTCCGTGTTGCAGGCGATAAAGACGGGCACTTTCGCGTATTTTTGCAGGATGCGGTTCTGCTTTAGAACCTTTTCTCCCGGCATGCCGTTATAACGGCAGCCGCCCAGATGGTATTTCTCCATTAATTCCCTAAGATACCCCTCCTCCTGGCTGGAGGTGAGCTGAAAGAACAGCTGCCCTACTTTTTCCTCGTCGGTCATGCCCGCGATGGTATTCTCCACCCAGGCGATATCCTCATCGGACAGACAGTAGGGCTTTGCTTTCATATCTACCATGTTTTTTCCCTCCTTAAATGGATGGTGAGGGCGCTTCTGCACCCAGATTCTGAAGGAACGCCTTTATCTGTGCCTCCTCATAAGCTCCGGCGTAGGTTCCGTCAAGCAGATGAGGCAGTCCTTCCCGGACGAAATTCTGCCAGCACTCAGCTTCTTTTCTTACCTGGATGGGATAATAGAAAACGCCGTTCTGCCTTGCCGCGTCCAGATCGCCCGGGGCATCCCCGCACATGAGTACATGGTCGGGCGCATACCCCTGTTCGAGAAGTCGTTTGATGCAGTACGCCTTGCTGCCCACGTCCTGGGCGCAGACGACATCCGTGTGGGGCAGCAGATCGTATTTCTCCCATTCAGCAAGAACCGCTTCGGCGTTGGCGCTGGAGACGATGGCGATATCCGCCTGTTCATGAGCGAATGCAAGGGCCTCCTTCACGCCGGGATAGGGAAGTTTCAGGTCATCCGGCAAAGCGCTGATCGCCCGATTGACCGCTTTCGACCAGCTCATGGCCTTTTTTAGGATCGGACTGCCGGTTTCGTCGATCGCTTTCTGCAAAGCGTCGTTGCTGGGGGGCGCCCCGGAGTTTACCCAGGCTGCCAGGTCGGGCAGTCCCTCAATCGGCGTGAAGCGCTCATTGACTTCTGTGAGCATCAGGTTCAGTCCCTTAAAACGGTTGATGCCCCGCGTCATCGTGTAGAGGTTGATCTCATTCCAGCGCTGCAGGATCTCCTCCCTCCACTGGCCCAGATCCCATTCCTCCACCAGACAGGGACCGAAACAGTGGATGTGTTTGCAGTCCATGGTGTCCATGGCGCAGCCATCCGAGTCGACGCACACCAGGAAGTCCTTCCCCTTTTTGAAATCCTTGATGGTGCCCACTGCTGCCCTCCTTTCAATGAAAAAAGTAATGTCAGCGGTTACGGCTGCAGACAAAACGCATGAGAAATTTCGCAAATTTTTCCCGGAGCACACGAAGTTAGTACATAGATGAAAAGCTATTGAAATCTATAAAAAACTTGCGTTCGCCTCTTTTCAGGAAAGTACCTTTCGCCAGAACAAAAGCGGATACATACTGCCGTTTTCCTTTCTTCGGAAACTGTCCTTCGTTTCAGGTTTCCTGATGCGTTCGTCCGGTTCCTGTTCATCTGTTTCTGCTTAGTTTCTTCCTTATAAATATTTTACGATACCTAAGGAAGTCTTTCAAATAACTTTTTCCCCTGCCCTTATATACAAACTGGAATAGATGTGTTATGATACCTCCAAGGAGGTGTGGGAATGAGCATTTCCCTTACGACCATGCGCTATTTCGTGGAAGCCGCCAGATGCGAGAATTTTTCGGAGGCCGCGAACCGGCTGTATACGACACAGCCGAATCTGAGCAAAAAAATCTCAGGACTGGAGAAAGAACTGGGAGTAGAGCTGTTTCGCCGGGAGGGCCGCCATGTGCACCTTACCGAGGCGGGGCAGTTCCTTTCTAAGGACTGGTCCGATGCGCTGGAGAAGATCGAGCGGTCAATCCTCCAGACTCAGAAGATGGAGCGAAACCGGATGGAATCGCTTACGGTGGGTATCCTGGAGGGGATGGAAGTGAACGTGGACAGCCTGCACAGGATCGACCGTTTTCGGGGAAAGTATCCCCATGCCCAGATCCGGATGGAGCGCACGGGACAGAGGCGGCTGTGGCAGGACTTTTCCTCCGGCAGGTTTGACGTCATCGTCTCCCAGGAACTGCAGAACGCTTCCTTCGAGCTTCCTTCCGGCTGTGCCAGACAGGTGATTGGCACCTCTAACGGGGTGATCGCGATCAACACACAGAGTGCCATTGCGGAGACGGACGCGCTGACTTTGCCGATGCTTGCCGAAGCGAACTTCATCGTCCTTTCCCGGGAAGAGGCCCCTCAAAGTTACCAGGCGCTTCGGGACGCCTGCCGCCGATCGGGGTTTGAGCCCCGAATTGTCCGGGAGACGGATTCTATCGAGACATTGCTTTTATATGTGGAGACAGGAGCCGGTGTCGCTCTGCTGAGCGGAAACTCCCGCCTGGTGTCAAATCCCAACATCCGGTTTCTTCCGCTTCACGACATGTTTTTCGATACTGTGGTCTACTGGCACGTAGGCAGGTTTTCTTCCTCGTTCGGAGATATTCTCTCCTCGGTGAATCTTGTCTGAAAGGAACGGCCGGGCCGTTTTTTTAGCCGGAGCAGGGGAAGAAAAGACAGAGGGAAGATTAAACTGGTACGAAGAGTGAAAATCTGATGGACTGATAGAGGAGCAGCAGTTTTGACCTCCACCCTGCGGGAAGAGTTCAGACCAGCTGATTTTGCGGCAGTCTCAGCCGCGGGATCATCTTTGCAGGGGAATGATTTTTTCTTGTATCTTTCCCTCGCTGCCCCGTAGGTTCCCTGCGTTTTCCGTGCCGTCCCAATTTTCGCCTTGACAAACAAAAAGGGCGGTGTTAGTATGAATTCCAGCGAAAATAAGAGAAACCGTTGATGCGGAGATAACGGTGAGAAAAGTCCCTACAGAGAGCCTGGCGGCTGAGAACAGGCGGAAAACAGCTCATCAAATGGACCGCGGAGGGTGCAGTCAAAGGAGAAGTCGGCGAGAAAGCAGGCGTCTTTGAGTATTCTGCAACGTGCGGGCACACGTCAGATGCCCAGGGTATGGCAGTACCCGCAAAGTGTATGGATGTTCCATAAAACAGGGTGGCACCGCGGATGAAAGATTCGTCCCTGACAGAAAGTGAACTTTTCTGTCGGGGTTTTTTTATGCCGGAAAGAAACGTACAGATGCGAAGGAGCCGGGTCTGACCGGACAAATTTCGTTAGGTTTGGGAGGGATGGTATGATACGACCGAGTCTTGAGGAAGTGAAAGCGCTCTCCGAGGCGGGGACTTACCGCTTCGTGCCGGTGAGCATGGAGATACTGTCGGATGTGAAGACGCCGATTGAAGTGCTGCGGATATTAAAAAACATTTCCAGTCACTGCTACATGCTGGAATCGGTGACGGGAGGAGAAAAATGGGGACGGTATACCTTCTTGGGATATGATCCCAGGCTGGAGATCACCTGTACAGACGGGACGATGAAGATCGGTCCGGTGACCGTGCAGACGAGGGATCCCGGCAGCTATATCCGTCAGGTCCTGGAGGACCACAAAAGCCCCTCTTTCGATTACCTGCCCTCGTTTACCGGCGGGCTGGTCGGCTATTTTTCCTATGACTACCTGAAATATGCCGAGCCGACACTGAAACTGGACGCCGAGGATACGGAAGGGTTTCACGACGTGGACCTGATGCTCTTTGACAAGGTGATCGCCTTCGACAACTTCCGTCAGAAGATGATCCTGATTGTCAACATCCCTCTGGAAAACGCTGTCTCCGGCTACAACCGCGCGGTAATGGAACTGAAACATATGGCGGAGCTGGTCCGCACCGGGCTGCCCTGCGAGGAGCAGCCGGGCCGGATGACGACTCCGGTGAAGGCTCTGTTTCGCCGGGAAGAGTACTGTGCCATGGTGGAGCGGGCGAAACACCACATCATGGAGGGGGACATTTTCCAGATCGTGCTCTCCAACCGCCTGGAGGCCGGATTTGAGGGGAGCCTTCTAAATACCTACCGGGTGCTTCGAACCGTGAATCCGTCCCCCTACATGTTCTACTTTTCCAGCTCCGATCTGGAAGTGGCGGGGGCCTCACCGGAGACGCTGGTCAAGCTGGAGGACGGTGTGCTGCATACGTTTCCCTTAGCGGGCACAAGACCCAGGGGGAAGACGGAAGAGGAAGACCTGGCGCTTGAAAAGGAACTGCTCTCCGATCCCAAGGAGCTGGCGGAACACAGCATGCTCGTGGATCTGGGGCGCAACGACCTGGGCAAGATCAGCCGCTTCGGGACGGTGGAAGTGGAGAAGGCTTACTGTATTGAGCGCTACTCGCATGTCATGCATATCGGTTCCACGGTGCGCGGACAGATTCGGCCGGAGAAGACGGCGCTGGATGCCATCGACGCGGTGCTTCCGGCGGGAACCCTTTCCGGGGCGCCCAAGATTCGCGCCTGCCAGCTGATCAATGACCTGGAGAACAATAAACGCGGCATCTACGGCGGCGCGATCGGGTACTTAAGCTTCACGGGAAATCTGGACACCTGCATCGCGATTCGCATCGCCTACAAAAAGAACGGAAAGGTGTTTGTGCGAAGCGGCGCGGGGATTGTGGCGGATTCCGTGCCGGAGAGGGAATATCAGGAATGCATCAACAAGGCGGCGGCGGTCGTGAAATCGCTGGAGCTGGCAAAGGAGGTGGATCTGTGATACTTCTGATCGATAATTACGACAGCTTTTCCTACAACCTGTATCAGATGGTGGGGGCGATCTCCCCTGATATTAAGGTGATTCGAAACGATGAGTGGTCTGCAGAGCAGATCGAAGCGTCTCAGCCGGAGGGAATCATCCTCTCCCCCGGCCCGGGGCGTCCGGCGGATGCCGGGATCTGCATCGAAGCGGTGAAAAAGCTGGGCGGCACATTTCCCATCCTTGGCGTATGCCTGGGGCATCAGGCAATCTGCGAGGCGTACGGCGCGGTTGTCTCCTACGCGAAACAGCTGATGCACGGGAAGCAGTCTGTCACAAAGCTGGATCAAAACTGCCCCCTGTTTGCGGGGCTTCCCGAACAGATCCCGGTGGGAAGGTATCACTCCCTGGCGGTGCTTGAGGAAACCCTTCCGGAGTGCCTTACGGTGATCGCCCGCACGGAGGATGGGGAGATCATGGGGGTGAAACATACGCAGTATCCGGTGTACGGACTGCAGTTTCACCCGGAATCGATTTTAACCCCGAACGGGGAGCAGATACTGAAAAACTGGTTTCACACGCTGTCAAGCGGACAGGAAACTCTGCAGGGGTAAAGAAGGAGGAAGAAGAATGATTAAGGAAGCCATTGTTAAGATTGTGGATAAGCAGGATCTGACCTACGATGAGGCCTACACGGTCATGAACGAGATCATGAACGGGGAGACGACTCAGACGCAGAACGCGGCTTTTCTGGCTGCGCTTTCCACCAAGAGCACCAAGGCGGAGACGATCGATGAGATTTCCGGCTGTGCGGCAGCCATGCGCAGCCACGCGCTGGCCGTGGAGGATGGCATGGAAGTGATGGAGATTGTCGGGACCGGCGGAGATGGGGCACAAAGCTTTAACATCTCCACCACCTCAGCTTTGGTGGCGGCAGCGGGGGGCGTAAAGATCGCCAAACACGGCAACCGGGCGGCCTCCTCCCAGTGCGGCACGGCGGACTGTCTGGAAGCGCTGGGGGTGAACATCAGCCAGTCTCCGGATCTTTGCCGGAAGCTTCTCGATAAGGTGGGCATCTGCTTCTTCTTTGCTCAGAAATACCACACCTCGATGAAATATGTGGGAGGCATCCGCAAGGAGCTGGGCATCCGCACGGTGTTTAACATCCTGGGGCCGCTGACCAACCCGGGGAAACCGACCATGCAGCTGTTGGGCGTATATGACGCGAGCCTCGTGGAGCCGCTGGCGAGAGTGCTTTACAGCCTGGGCGTACAGCGCGGGATGGTGGTATACGGGCAGGACAAGCTGGATGAGATCAGCTTAAGCGCACCGACTTCGGTCTGCGAACTTAACCGCGGCGAATACAAAAGCTATGTCCTTACGCCGGAAGAGTTCGGTTTTACGCGCTGCACGAAGGAAGAGTTAAAGGGCGGAACGCCGGAGGAAAACGCGGCGATCACGCGGGCGATTTTAAGCGGAAGCGAGCGCGGACCCAAGCGCGATACCGTGCTTTTGAATGCGGGAGCAGCGTTTTACATCGGAGGAAAAGCGGACAGCATCGCCGACGGCATTACGCTTGCAAAGACGCTGATCG
Organism: uncultured Lachnospiraceae bacterium; assembly: GCA_964643295.1. GTDB lineage: Bacteria > Bacillota > Clostridia > Lachnospirales > Lachnospiraceae > Merdiplasma. The sequence goes on along the minus strand of CAZXSN010000039.1, from coordinate 17,983 downwards.
ATTCCGGGGAGGCGTTAAAGAAGCTGGAGGCGTTCATTAAGGAATCAAACCAGGCAGAAGAGTAAGGAAACGCAAGACAAAAGGAAACGGGAACCGGCATTAAAGAAAGGTTTCCTCTTCTTTTTTACGCTTAGAAGAGCGAAGGGCTGTAAGTGCCGGTCTCCGGTAACTTTAAGAGAACCCGGGACGAAAGGAAACAGGTTATGGCGGATACCATTTTAACTACGATTGCGGCTTACGCGAAAGAACGGGTCGAACAGGCAAAGAGGCAAGTTCCCTTAGAGGAGATAAAAAAGCGGGCTTTTTCGCGGCGCGAAGAGGAACAAAAGCTTTTGAATGCCGCTTCGCAAAAGCGGGAAGACGAAAGAAAGTCTTCGGCAGATTTTTCGTTTCCGTTTGAGCGGGCGCTTTCCGGACCGGAGATTTCCTTTATCTGCGAGTGTAAGAAAGCTTCACCCTCAAAGGGACTGATCGCCCCGGATTTTCCCTACCTTTCGATCGCGAGGGAGTATGAGGCAGCCGGTGCGGCTGCCATCTCCGTGCTCACGGAGCCGAAATGGTTTCTGGGTGAGAACCGGTATTTAAAGGAGATCGCGGAATCGGTTTCCATCCCCTGTCTGCGCAAGGATTTTGTCGTAGATGAATATATGATCTATGAGGCAAAGACGCTGGGGGCATCGGCGGTGCTTTTAATCTGCGCACTGTTGGATACCGATACCCTGCGCACGTACCGGGAACTGAGCGATTCGCTGGGGTTATCGGCTCTCGTGGAAGCGCACGGGGAAGAAGAGATTGAATCCGCCCTGAACGCGGGAGCGAGAATCATTGGCGTAAATAACCGCAACCTGCATGATTTTTCGGTGGATGTGCACAACAGCGAACGGCTGCGCACACTGGTGCCGGAATCGGTGCTTTTCGTGGCGGAGAGCGGGATCAAAACTGCCGAGGATGTGCAGGTGCTTCGCGAGGCTCATGTCAATGGCATCTTAATCGGGGAGAGCCTGATGCGCTCTGCCGATAAGAAGGGGATGCTGGATACTCTGCGGGGAAAAGCGGCGGCGGAATAAGGAAAGACAGGGGATTATGAGGAATACCGGAATCAAGATCTGCGGGCTTATGCGCGGCGAGGACGTCTTATATGTAAACGAAGTTTCCCCGGAGTATATCGGTTTTATTTTTGTCAGGGACCGCAGGCGGTATGTATCGCCTAAGACGGCTAAACTTTTGCGCTCGCAGCTAAAGCCCGGCATCACTGCGGTGGGTGTATTTATCAATGAGGATCCGCGGACGGTGGCGGAGCTTTGGCAGAGCGGCCTCATTGACATGGCTCAGCTGCACGGGCAGGAGGATGAGCAGTACATAAAGGATTTACGAAGCCTTACCAGCCTGCCGCTGATCAAGGCCTTTCGCGTGGAGAGTAAGGAGGATATTGAACGCGCAGAACAGTCCTCGGCTGACTATATCCTTCTGGACAACGGGATCGGCGGGACAGGAAGCGCGTTTGACTGGTCCCTTCTTGCAGGAGTGAAGCGGGAATATTTCCTGGCGGGCGGTTTAAATGCCGAAAATGTTTCACAGGCGATCTCTTTTGCCCGCCCTTTCGCGGTGGATGTAAGCTCCGGTGTGGAGACAGACGGGAAAAAGGACTTTCAGAAGATCCGCGCGTTTGTGCGCTCCGTAAGAGAGGAAGACTCCCGGATGGGGGATTGACAGCGCCCAAAAACCGGCCTATGCTAACGCAGGGAAAACCTTCCAGGTTTCCACCCTGGAGGAAGCAGACAGGAGAAGAGTAAAACAGACGAAAATACAAAACAGAAAGCCGCGGGAGGACTTAGGAATGCAGATAGAAAAGGCGGCGCCGCGGGATCTTTCGGCAATCGCGGACATCTATGAGGCGATTCATGACGGGGAGGAAGCCGGGCGGACCACAATCGGCTGGGTGCGGGGCGTGTATCCGACAAAAGAGACGGCGGCAGAGGCTCTAAAAAGAGGGGACCTGTTCGCGGGGAAAGAAAACGGTTCGGTGGTTGCCGCGGCGATCATCAACCAGCGCACGGAAGAAGAATATCAGTATGGCGCCTGGCGCTTTCCGGCCCCGGAAAATCAGGTGATGGTTCTGCATACGCTGGCGGTTTCCCCTGCACAGACGGGGAAAGGATACGGCAGGCAGTTTGTGCGCTTTTACGAAATGTATGCCCTCGCGCACGGCTGTTTGTACTTAAGGATGGATACCAATGAGAGGAATGCAAAAGCGCGGGCGATGTACAGGCGCTACGGGTATGAGGAAGTGGGAATTGTGCCCTGCGTCTTTCATGGAATCGGAAACGTGAATCTGGTGCTGCTGGAAAAGTATCTGCCCAAGACGGACGGGTAAGGAAAACGGGAGACAGTTTGATGGACAGTGACATTCTGCTTTTTTTCGACCGGATGCCGGAGGCGCTGCCGATCTATGAGCGGTTTGAGGAACGCGTGTTATCCGAGATTGGTCCTGCGAAGGTGAAAGTACAAAAGACTCAGATCTCTTTCTCGAATAAGTACAACTTTGCCTTTGTCTCGTTTTTGCCGGTGCGAAAGGCGGCGAAACGCCCCAAAACGTATCTGGTCGTGACATTCGGCCTTTCCTACCGGAAAGAATCGCCGCGCATTGACGCGGCCACGGAAGCGTATCCGAACCGCTGGACTCATCATGTGCTGATCGCGGATCCGGACGAGATCGACGACGAACTGATTTCCTGGGTGCGGGAATCGGCAGAGTTTTCCGCGAGCAAGCGGTAGGCTGCCTTCTGCCTGTCTGCGGAAGGCACTGCATCCGGCGAAAAGTGGAGAATGGGGAAGCGCGGGATGCCTTTTTTTGAAACCGTAAAAGGAGGAGCTTATGGAAAAATCAAGAGGACGTTTCGGCGTTCATGGAGGACAGTATATCCCGGAGACGCTGATGAACGCGGTGATCGAGCTGGAAGCTGCCTATGAGCACTACAAGAACGATCCGGAGTTTCAGGCGGAGCTTACAGAGCTGTTCAACGAATACGCGGGACGGCCAAGCCGTCTGTATTACGCGAAAAAGATGACAGAGGATTTAGGCGGTGCGAAAATCTATTTAAAGCGTGAGGATTTAAATCATACCGGCGCCCACAAGATCAACAACGTGCTTGGACAGGCGCTGCTCGCGAAGAAGATGGGAAAGACACGCCTGATTGCCGAGACGGGTGCCGGACAGCACGGAGTGGCTACGGCCACGGCGGCAGCGCTTTTAGGCATGGAATGCGTTGTGTTCATGGGAGAGGAAGATACGAAGCGGCAGGCGCTCAATGTCTATAAGATGAGGCTGTTAGGAGCCGAGGTGATTCCGGTGACCACCGGGACGGCGACTCTGAAGGACGCGGTCTCCGAGGCCATGCGCGAGTGGACGAACCGCATCGCGGATACGCATTACTGCCTGGGTTCCGTGATGGGACCGCATCCGTTCCCCACGATCGTGCGCGATTTCCAGTCGGTCATTTCCCGGGAGATCAAGGAACAGCTTCAGGAGAAGGAGGGCCGTCTGCCGGATGTGGTCATGGCCTGTGTGGGAGGCGGCAGCAACGCCATCGGCAGTTTCTTTCACTTTATTGATGATCCGTCTGTGCGTCTGATCGGCTGCGAGGCCGCGGGCAGGGGCGTGGATACCTTTGAGACGGCGGCCACCATCGCCACCGGGAAACTGGGCATTTTCCACGGCATGAAATCCTACTTCTGCCAGGATGAGTACGGGCAGATCGCGCCGGTGTACTCGATTTCCGCGGGATTGGACTACCCGGGAATCGGACCGGAACACGCCTGGCTGCACGATACCGGGCGGGCGGAGTATGTCCCCGTGACGGATGACGAGGCCGTGGAAGCATTCGAGTATTTGAGCCGTATGGAGGGCATTATCCCGGCTGTTGAATCAGCACACGCGGTGGCGCATGCGATGAAGATCGCTCCGCAGATGGACAAAGACAAACTGATCGTGATTACGATCTCCGGGCGCGGTGATAAGGACTGCGCAGCGATTGCCAGATACAGAGGGGAGGATATCACGGAATGAGCAGAATCAAAGAGGCGTTTGCCCATGGAAAAGCATTTATCCCGTTTATCACCTGCGGGGATCCCGATCTGGAGACAACCGCGAAGGTGGTTCGCGCGATGCAGGAAAACGGAGCGGATTTAATCGAGCTGGGCATTCCCTTCTCGGATCCGACCGCTGAGGGACCGGTGATTCAGGGGGCCAACCTGCGGGCGCTTACCGGCGGCGTGACAACGGACAAAGTCTTTGATCTCGTGCGGGATCTGCGCCGGGATGTGACAGTGCCTATGGTTTTCATGACCTACGCGAATGTCGTTTTCTCTTATGGGGCGGATCGTTTTCTTTCCACCTGCGCGAAGGTGGGCATGGACGGCATTATTCTGCCGGATGTGCCTTTCGAGGAGAAGGACGAGTTTGACAGCGTGTGCAGACAGTACGGACTGGATCTGATCTCCCTGATCGCGCCCACCTCCGAAAACCGCATCGCGATGATCGCCAAAGAGGCGAGCGGTTTCGTTTACGTGGTCTCAAGCCTTGGCGTAACCGGGGTGCGAAGCGAGATCACGACCGATATCGGCGCCATGGTGAAGCTGGTCAAGGAAAACACCCAGATCCCCTGCGCGGTGGGGTTTGGTATCTCCACTCCGCAGCAGGCGAAGAAAATGGCCTCGCTCTCCGACGGCGCGATTGTGGGATCTGCGATCATCAGAATCCTGGAGAAATACGGACGGGATGCCGCGGGTCCGGTGGGCGAGTACGTAAAAGAGATGAAGGACGCGGTTCGCTCATAAAGCTTTGAACGATACATACAGTCCGGTAAGGGTACGCGCTTTACCATGCGGGGATAGAAATGTGAAGCGTAAGCGAAAGAAGCGGATCAAAAAACGCTGCCGGTGCAGCTTAGTGACCTGCGTTTACCGGTTTCAGTCCGTGGTCTGCAGGGAGGATGGCTGATGAGAACACCTTTCATCACCCACATACAGAAATATTCGATTCACGACGGGGAAGGCATCCGCACGACCGTCTTTTTCAAGGGCTGTCCCTTATCCTGCAAGTGGTGCCACAACCCGGAGGCGCAGAAGTTTGAAAAAGAGCTTTTGTTTTACCAGGAGCGCTGCGTCGGCTGCGGAATCTGTCAAAAGCAGTGTCCGGTCGGTGCTGTGCAGCTTTTAAAGACCGAATCGCAGGGAGCAGACTCCCTGCGGATGGACTTTCACCGGGAGAAATGTATCTGCTGCGGACGCTGCGAACAGGAATGCATCGGCACCGCAAGAGAGGTCTGCGGCACTGCCTGGGAGATCCCGGATCTTATGAGAGAGCTGTTAAAGGATCAGGCGTTTTATGAAACCTCAGGAGGCGGCGTGACTCTTTCCGGCGGGGAAGTACTGGCGCAGGATTTAGACTACCTGGAGATGCTGCTTTACGAACTGCACCGGCACGGGGTGCGCGTCAATATCGATACCTGCGGGGAAGTGCCGTTTGAGGCTTTTTTGCGTGTGCTTCCCTTTACGGATACCTTCCTTTACGATATCAAGCTGATGGATGAGAACCTGCACCGAGCGTATACAGGGCAGGGAAACGGCCGCATCCTGGAGAATTTAAAAAAACTCTCCGAAAGGGAGGCTTCCATCTGGATTCGCATTCCCGTCACCGGCGGGGTAAATGATACGCGGGAAGAGATGGAGCGGATAGGACGGTTTTTAAAGGAAAACCGGATTCGCTATGAGCGGATTCATCTTCTGCCCTATCACAGGACCGGAAGCGGCAAGTACCCCCATCTGGGGCGGACCTATGAGGGGGATACTTTCACGGTTCCCGATAAGGATAAACTGGAGGCGCTGCGATTGTCCTTGGAGAGGGAAGATGCCGGGCCCGTGGTTTTCGGGGGATGAGAGAAAGTCCTAGCCTTATCAGCAGCAGACGAAGCGGCGGCAGGAGCGGTCTTTTTAAGACGGCCTGCTTGATTGATTAGAGAAAGCGGAGACACAATTTATGGTGGAACGGGGAATGAATGAACGAATCCGGCGGCTTCGCCGGGAGAGCACGACAACGCCTGCCAGCATCGATATGGAGCGGGCGCGGTATTTTACGGAAGCCTATCAGACCTACGAGGGGGAAGTGAGTATCCCTGAACTGCGGGCGCTGGCGCTGAAGCACTATTTTGCCAACAAGACGATTGGCATCGGGGAAGGGGAACTGATCGTAGGCGAGAAGGGCTGCGGTCCCCAGGCCTCGCCGACATTTCCGGATCTGTGCTGCCATACGCTTGCGGATCTGCATGTCATGAATGACCGGGAGCTGATTAATTTCCGGGTGAAAGAGGAGGACTATGCGTTTCAGGAGGATGTGGTGATTCCCTACTGGGAGAAGCGTTCAATGCGCCATAAAATCCTGTCGCATATGACACCGGAGTGGAAAGCGGCCTACGGGGCGGGAATCTTCACCGAGTTCATGGAACAGCGCGGCCCCGGCCATACCGTCGGTTCGGAAAATATTTACGCGAAAGGATTTGAAGAGCACAAGGAGGATATCCGCAGACGCCTGGAGGGACTGGATTATCTGAACGACAGCGAGGCGCTTAACAAAGAGGCGGAATTAAAGGGCATGGCGATTGCCTGTGACGCGCTGATTCTGCTGGCAGGACGTTACGCCGCTTTGGCAGAGGAACAGGCGGCCTCCTGTGAGGATGAGACAAGGAAAGCCGAACTTTTGCAGATCGCGGAAAACTGCCGCGTGGTTCCCGCAAACCGTCCGCGGACGTTCTGGCAGGCACTGCAGATGTACTGGTTTGTCCATCTGGGGGTGACCTCAGAGATCAATCCCTGGGACGCCTACAGTCCCGGAAGGCTGGACCAGCATCTGATTTCCTTTTATCGGCGGGATACCAAAGAGGGGATCCTGAATGAGGAGAAAGCGAAGGAGCTGCTGGAGTGTCTGTGGGTAAAGTTCAACAATCAGCCCGCGCCTCCGAAAGTGGGGATCACGCTCAAGGAGAGCAGCACGTATACGGATTTCGCGAATATCAACACCGGCGGAATCACGCCGGACGGGCAGGACGGCGTCAATGAGGTAAGCTACCTGATTTTGGAGTGCATGGATGAGATGCGCCTGCTGCAGCCAAGCTCGAACGTGCAGATCAGCCGCAAAACCCCGCAGGATTTTCTGCTGAAAGCCTGTGCGATCTCCCGCGAGGGCTGGGGACAGCCGGCTTTTTACAACACTGAGGCGATTGTGCAGGAACTGTTAAACGCCGGGAAAACGATCGGGGATGCCCGCAAGGGCGGCACCAGCGGCTGCGTGGAGACCGGGGCGTTTGGAAACGAGGCCTATATCCTGACGGGGTACTTTAACATTCCCAAGATCCTGGAGCTGACATTATTTAACGGATATGACAGGGTGAGCGGACAGCAGCTGGGACCAAAGACCGGGGAAGCGTACGAGTTTCACACCTATGAAGAATTATGGGAAGCGTTTCGCACCCAGATGAACTACTTCCTGGATCTGAAAATCCGCGGCAGCCTGGTGATTGAGAAACTGTACGCGCAGGAGATGCCGGTTCCGCTTCTCTCCGTGGTCACGAATGACTGTGTGGAGAGGGGCATGGATTACAATGCCGGCGGCGCCCGCTACAACACAAGCTACATTCAGGGTGTGGGCATCGGCACAATCACGGACTGTCTGGCGGCGATCAAATACAACGTGTTCGAGCAGAAAAAGTTTTCGATGCGGGAACTTTTACAGGCCATGGAGGCGGATTTTGAAGGGTACGACCGGATTTACAACTTCGTTGCCAACCACACGCCGAAATACGGGAATGACGACGATTATGCGGATGAAATCATGAAGCAGGTGTTCTCCCTTTTCTACAGCTGCGTGACCGGCAGGAGGAACAACCGCGGCGGGACGTACCGGATTGACATGCTGCCCACGACCTGTCATGTGTATTTCGGCGAGGTGATGATGGCCAGCGCGAACGGAAGGCATGCCCACAAACCGGTGTCGGAGGGAATCTCCCCGGAGAAGGGCGCGGATGTAAATGGCCCCACGAGTGTGATTCGTTCCTGCTCCAAGATGGATCATCTGTCCACGGGAGGGACGCTTCTGAATCAGAAGTTTACGCCTTCGGTGGTGGAAGGAGAGCAGGGGCTTAAGCAGATGGCGAACCTGATTCGCACCTATTTCAATCTGGACGGGCATCACATCCAGTTCAACGTGGTCGACAGGGAAACTTTGCGGGAAGCCCAGAGGCATCCCGACGAGTACCCGGATCTGATTGTGCGCGTGGCCGGATACAGCGATTACTTCCGAAACTTAAGCAGAACGCTGCAGGATGAGATCATTGAGCGCACGGAGCAGAGTTTTTCCTGATCCTTTATCAAAACGAAACAGGGAGGGAAGGAAACGGCCTGCGGGGAAACCGGAAGAGAACCTGAAAGAGTCTTACGAAGGCGAGCGATTTTAAAAGGGCAAAGGAGAGACGGATGGCTGCGGGAAAGATAAGCGAACCAGTCAGTAAAGAAGAGCGGAGTTTTCGTCGGCAGTCTTACCCGCTGTGGGAACCCTGGCCGATGGATGAATCGATTAGGCTTAGATACCTTTTTCGAAACATCAGAAGTGAGGAGGCAGACCAGGCGGCGCTAATCGAGGCCGTCTGCTTTTCCCCGGAGGAGGCCTGCTCCGCTGCCATGATGCGTGAGCGTGTGAGGCTGGCACCGGAGCTTATGCTTTCGGCAGTGGATAAGGAAACCGGAAAGCTGGCGGGATTTTTAAGCGGTCTTTCGACGAATGAGCAGCGCTTTCGGGATGAGTTTTTTTCCGATGCCTCGCTGCAGGATGCAAACGGGAGTACAATCTTGCTGGTGGGGCTGGATGTGCTGCCTGCTCACCGCGGGCAGGGTCTGGCAAGGGAACTTATGAATACGTATCTGACCCGGGAGCGGGAAAACGGGCGGAAGCTGGTCCTTTTAACCTGCGCGGATGAGAAGATTAAGATGTATGAAAAGATGGGCTTTGTGGACGAGGGGATCTCGGATTCCGTCTGGGGCGGTCATCCCTGGCATGAGATGGCCTGTATCCTGAATCGCTAGCAGAATGAGAGAGTTCTTTTCACTGCCGGATGGAAAGTCCGGCAGTGTGCGCGTCTTTATCTTTGAACGAAATCGCTGCGGCTACCCCGCGGCTGTGGCGGGAATCTTTGAAAAAAGAATTGCAAAAACGAAAAATTCAGCATAAAATACAGTGGTGACTTGAAAAACGAAAGTGCCGTGGTTTTAAAAGACCCGGAGGGAAAGCCGGGAAACTTTAAGGTCTTTTGTGTGAGCGGCAGGATAAGAAAACATATGTTTTGCACTTGCGGGGGTTACTTCGGGGAGGACATCTTATGCCAGCTTTTTATGCACACGACCGGTTTGGAGGCATCGTGTCCAGGCAGCTTGAAGGAGACGTTAAGACGATTGTTGATCATCACTACACGCAGTTTAGAATCGGCCTGCAGGGACCGGATATTTTCTTTTTCTATAACGGATATTCGCCCAACCGGGTGACGAAATACGGTTTCCGCCTGCACGATATGTCCGCCTGGCCGTTTTTCTCGCGGGCGGTCAACGTGGTGCGAAAGTGCGGACTCGACAGCGGTCAGTACGCTTACCTGCTGGGGTTTACCTGCCATTTTATCTTAGACAGCGAGTGTCATCCGTATGTGCATGAGATGATCGAAAAAAGCGGAGTGCAGCATCTGGAGATAGAGGAAGAATTCGAAAAGGATCTGCTTAGAAGCGAGGGGAAGGATGCGCTTTCGTACCCGCTCTGGGAACTGATTCCCACAGACCGGGCCACGGCTGAAGTGATCGCTCCCTTTTACCGGGCGGGGAAAAAGTATCACGGGGAGGGCTACCGGACCATCCATCCGTTTATTGTGCGCCGCTCCCTGAAATGGATGCGCGGGGTGAGAAAGCTTTTTTATGCGCCGGGCAGGCGCAAACAGGAGATCCTCAACCGTCTGATTAAGCTTACCGGCAGATACGACAAGCTGAAAGGACTGATGCTGCAGCCGGTGGATAATCCGCGCTGCATCGAGACGAACCAGGGGCTTTGGCAGCGCTTTGACGATGCCGTGGAAGTGGCCGTGCGCATGATTTACTCTCTGCATGATACTGTCTGCCAGGGAACCAGACTGCCTGAGCGGTTTCGCCGCACATTTGAATAAAAAAAATGGAAGCAAAGGGGCTCGAACCCTTGACCTCCCGCTAGTCAGGCGAGCGCTCATCCCAGCTGAGCTATGCTTCCATGCCTCTATAGTATCTCACAGCGGGAAAAAAATCAATGGGAAAATGAAAATTCTGGAAAAAAATTTGAAGGAAACGTCTGCGAAGGATCTTAGCCGGGGATTTCTGCGAAAAACCGGGCCAGGAAAGCGGAGAAGAGGAATTTGTCTATGAAATCATCTGCGGAACTGCGCACTCTGCTGCGTTCCATTGACCATAAAGGCTATCCGGCTTACAAAGAACTGGCCGGCGCGTACCGCTTTGACCGGTATGTGCTGGTCATTGATCATGTTCAGGGGGATCCGTTTGCTTCCCCGTCCAGTGTCCATGTGGAAGTGCCGCATGCGAACGCGGCGTTCCCAAGCGCTTACTATCATCAGGACTGTGTGCGCATCGCTCTGCAGGATCTTCTGGTGCGCAAAATGGCGGACCAGTTTTCCCAGTATAACTTCAAGGCCAAAGGCTCCGGCAAGAGCGGCCTTCTGTCGATCAGCCGCTGCGGACAGGAAGTGCTGGAGCGCACGGCCTGCCAGATCACAGCGGGACAGGTGATCGCCCGCTTCCACATCGGTTTTCCGGCCTTCGGCCGCACGATCAACGCCGGGGAACTGGAAAAAATCCTCTTTGACTTTCTGCCGCGCTGTGTGGCGGGCAGTCTTTTTTACGAGAACCTGGACAAAAAGGAAGTGGAGCGCACGGTCTTTCTGGCGGAGGACCAGGACGCGCTGCGAAAGATTTTGCGCCAGGAGAAACTGGTCGCCTTCGTGGCAAACCAGTCCATTCTCCCCAGAAAGAGCGGGGTTTCGGATAAACCGATGGCGGACAGTGTGCCGTTTGTCTCCCCGAAGGCTATGGAGCGGACGTTTTTCCTCCCGCATCACGGCGAGATTAGCGGCATGGCCGTGCCGGAGGGGATCACTTTGATTGTGGGCGGCGGTTACCACGGGAAATCTACGCTGCTGGAGGCCATCCAGATGGGGGTGTACAACCATATCGCCGGGGATGGCCGTGAGTTTGTTCTCACGGAGGAGTCGGCGGTCAAGCTTCGCGCTGAGGACGGACGAAGTGTGCGAAACGTGGATATCTCCCTGTTTATCAATGACCTTCCGAATAAGAAGAATACAACTTCCTTTACCACGGAGGACGCGAGCGGAAGCACCTCGCAGGCGGCGGCTGTCATTGAGGGGATCGAGGCGGGGGCAAAGCTGTTTCTGATCGATGAGGATACATCGGCTACCAACTTTATGGTGCGCGATGAATTCATGCAGCAGGTGATCCGCCGGGAGAAGGAGCCGATCACCCCGTTTCTGGAGCGGGCCAGGGATCTTTTTGAGCAGGCCGGGATCTCTACGATCCTGGTGGCGGGCAGCTCCGGGGCGTTTTTCTATATCGCCGATCATATCCTGTGCATGGACTGCTACCGTCCGCTGGATATTACCCAGAAGGTGAAGGATCTTTGCGGGGAGCATACAGCTCCCAGAACCAAAGCGCCGGATTTTCGTCTGCCGAACTTTGCCCGTGTGCTGCCGGCTTACCGCAAAGCGGGCAGTTATCGAAATGAGGAGGAGACAAGAGGCGGGGAACGCCGCGGCGCCCATATGCATGAGCATATGAAGACGAAATCGTTTGGCCTTGAATCGTTTTCCCTCGATAAGGAATCGATCAACGTGCGCTATCTGGAGCAGCTGACCGATCCGGAACAGACCACGGGGCTGGCGTATCTATTGCGCTACGCGCTGGAGCAGGTGCTGGACGGGAAAAAGAGTGTGCGCCGCTGTGTCCAGGTGATCATGGAGACTTTGCAGCGCCAGGGCTGGGAAGGATTCTGCGGTTCCTATATTCCCTGCGGGGTAGCGATGCCGCGGGTGCAGGAAGTGTACGCGGCGCTTGATCGTTTCCGCGGCTGAAGGAGCTTTTTTACTGCGCATTTTTGTATTCTTCTGTGCCGTGCGCATGGCATAGCACAGGAAAGGTTTTAAGGGCAGTTTTTATGTATGTATTGCTTGCGGCTCTGCCGTTTTTGACAGCCCTGGTTTTGATGGTGGCATTTCGCTGTTCTTCCGCGAAAGCGCTGTTAATCTCCCTGGGAATGACCGTTGTTTTAGTGCTTGCCGTCTGGAAGATGGATCTGCATGCGGTGTTCGCCTACTTTGTCTACGGGATTTTGAAGTCTCTGGATCTTTTGCTGATCATCGGCGGCGCGATTTTGCTTTTAAACACGCTGCAGGAGACAGGCATCATGTCGGTGATCAGCCGTGGATTTCGAAAGATCTCTCCGGATCCCCGGATTCAGGCCATCATCATTGCCTACCTTTTCGGTGCCTTTATCGAGGGCGCGGCGGGGTATGGCACACCGGCAGCACTGGCGGCTCCGCTCCTGGTCGGTTTGGGTTTTCCGCCGGTGGCGGCCTGCGCGGTGGCGCTGATCTCCAACAGTACGCCGGTGCCGTTTGCCGCGGTGGGAACCCCCATGCTGACGAACATGACCAACCTTTCCACGGCGGTCGAGGGGAGTGGGGAGACCCTGGAGGCCTTTACGGGGTTTGTGACACATAAAACCTGTCTGTATCTGGGACTTGCCGGGATGATCGTTCCGCTTATGCTGGTGGCGGTGCTGGTCTTTTTCTTTGGGGAGAATAAAAGCATCCGCCGCGTGGCGGAGATGATTCCCTTCAGCATTTTCTCAGCGGCCTCCTTTGTGGTGCCCTATTACCTTTTGGGAACTTACCTAGGGCCGGAGTTTGCCTCCATCATCTCCTCCGCAGTCGGTCTGTTTATCACGGTGTTCGCGGCGGGGAAGCGGTTTCTGACTCCGAAATATGTGTGGAAATTTAAAGGGCAGGCGCAGAAGGAAGCCTCTGCGGATGTTCCCGCAAAGGAAGCGAAAGAGGAGCCTCCGGTGACGGTTTCGTCTCTGGCACAGGCCTGGCTGCCGTACCTGATCATCGCTGTGGTGCTTCTGCTTACACGCGTCCCGGCGTTTGGACTGAAAAGTCTGCTGAATTCGTTCTCCATCCATCTGACAAATCTTATGGGGATGGAAGGCCTTGATTTTGACTTCGCGCTGATCTACAATCCGGGGCTGGTTCCCTTCCTGCTGGTATCGCTGGGGACGATGGCGGTCAAGCACAGGCAGCTTTCAAAAACCGGTGTGAAGAACATCTTCTCGCGCACCGGCAGTCAGTTTGTCAAGATCGCGCTGGCGCTGGTGGCCGGGATTGTCATGGTGCAGATCATGATCAATTCCGGAGTTAATCACTCCGGTCTTCCGGACATGCTCACCCAGATCAGCACGTTCCTGGTGAACGCAGTCGGAGACCACTTCCCGCTGCTCTCGCCGTTTCTGGGTGTGCTGGGCGCTTTTGTTTCCGGCTCCTGTACGGTTTCCGGCATTCTGTTTGCGCCGCTGCAGTTTCAGACCGCGCAGCTTCTGGGCCTTTCGACAGCCTCGATTATTGCTTTGCAGATGTCAGGCGGAGCGATCGGGAACATGATCTGCATCCACAACGTGGTCGCGGTTTCTTCCACGACCGGCGCGGTGGGGGAAGAGGGGAAAATCATCAGCCTGAATCTGCTTCCCTGTCTGCTCTACGGGGTTTTGATATTGGCAGTCTACTATGGGATGGGGTGACACGTGAAAGAGGCTGGGTATGAAAAAACGGATGAACTTTGAAATGCTGCCGGTGATCGTTTCCTTAGCCTGGCCGACGATGGTGGAACAGATGATGCAGACCGCCGTTCAGTACATCGATACGGCGATGGTCGGTGCCATCGGGACACAGGCCACGGCAGCGGTCGGCGCCACGAGTACGGTCAACTGGCTGATCGGCAGCACGATCTCGGCGATCGGCGTCGGGCTTTTAGCTTATATCTCTCAGGCGATCGGCGCGGGCAGGGAGGAGGACGCAAGGAAGGCATCCGGACAGGCGGTGTTTCTGGTGCTGGTAGTCGGCGTGTGCTTCACGGTCCTCACACTGGGCATCAGCGGCCGCGTTCCGGTCTGGATGCAGGTGGATCCTTCCATTCAGGGGATGGCGTCCCGCTACTTTCTGATTCTATATACGCCCATGCTGTTTCGCACGGCCAATATCATCTTCGGGACGATCCTTCGCGCCGCCGGGGATACGAAAACCCCGATGCGGGTGGGCGTGGCGGTCAATCTGATCAACATCGTGCTGAATTTCTTTTTGATTTATTCGACGAGAAGCTATGTTCTTTTCGGGATGCCTGTCACACTTCCCGGCATGGGTTTAGGGATCGAGGGCGCGGCGGCGGCCAGCGCCATTTCCTACACTTACGGAGGAATCGCCATTACGGTCAGGCTTTGGCGGCATCAGGAGATCTCGCCGCGCGGCCAGCGCTTTCTGCCGGATATGCGGGTGCTGCGCCCGTGCCTGAAAGTGGCCTTTCCGAACATGCTGCAGCGCTTTGCCACTTCCTTTGGATTTGTGGCGTTCGCCTCGATGATCAATTCCCTGGGCGAGGTTTCCACTGCCGCACATACGATCGCCAACACGGTGGAATCCGCCTTTTACATCCCGGCATACGGGATGCAGACAGCCGCTGCCACACTGGCGGGCAACGCCTGGGGAGCGAAAGATGAAAAGAGGCTGAAAAACCTGGCAGCGACGGTCCTTCCCCTGGAGGTCGTTTTAATGGCTGTCTCCGGCGCCCTGCTCTTTATATTTGCCCCGCAGCTTATGCGGCTGTTTTCCAAAGATGAACAGGTGATCTCGCTTGGAAAAACCGTGCTGCGGATGGTGGCGGTATCGGAACCGTTCTACGGCGTCTCGGTGGTGATCGAGGGACTGATGCAGGGAGTCGGCAACACGATTCCTCCTTTTGTCTACAACATCCTTGGCATGTGGGGTGTGAGGATCCTGGGAACCTATATCTGCACACAGGTTTTTTCCGGTACCCTGATCTCCGCCTGGGGCTGCATGATCGCCCACAACATGCTCCTGTTTGTGCTCTTCTCGGTGCATTTCGCGAGTGGCAGATGGAAAGGAAAGCAGGTGACGTAAAGCCTGCTTTTGAGACGGCCGCGGTCTGACAAAGGCTAAAGATAAGCGGTTTTGCAGAGTTTCATTCAAAATTGACCCGCCTTAAGTTTAAAGGAGAGCGCGGCGGCAGCCGAAATTAGGCGTAAAATCTGAGGTTTCCGGCCCCTGCTGAACTTTTCATTAGTTAAAAAATGAACGAGATGCCGTATCGGGATTCCGCGGCAGGGGGCATACGCAGTGGGTCAGAATTGGGTGCGAATCCAGGTTTTGTCATTGAAAAATGACCCACCCCCAAGTTGTGAGAAAGGAATGCGTCATGTCCGCTGGGTCCCTCTGATGTTCGGCCTTTTAAAGGAGAGTATCCACATGATCGATTGTAAGATACAGGTTCCCGACCGAAGGCGAAGGGAATCCACATGAAAAAGGCGTGCAAAAAAGGGGAAAGATATGTCTATCAGACGGTAAGAAGCTACCGCGACGAGAAGGGAAAACCGCAGCATGATGCCGTGTGCTTAGGAAAAGCCGCGTCTACGCCGGGAATGATGTATCCGAATAAGAGATATAAGGAAATTTTCGGAGCCACAGGAATGCCGCAGACGGCTGCATCCCCGGAAGGGACATCTGCTTCCGACACTTCCAGGGAAAATCATGATTCAGGCGTCAAAAGGTGATTACGGATTGTTCCGCTGCTTCGCAGCTTCCACAATCCTGCTCAACATTCGGAATTCATGGGGCCCCTGCCCCACTTCTTCCTCATGTTGGGGCGCGTCAATAAGCCTTTTCACCCACTGGCATGCTTTGCATACCGTGGGCTCAGGCTTTTGACGCTGTAATCAAATCATTCCCGGAAAGAAACCGGAAAGAGCGGGGAAAGCAAAGACGCAGGGAAAAAGAAGGCGGCAAATGAAAAGCGAAAGGGGGCGATGAGATGTCCGCAAAGTCCTTCCAATACGGCTATACTTTCCTGGTCTATAAGATCAGCGAAGAGATCGGCCTTACGGACGATCTGCTCTTTGCATTCGGCGGGGAGACCTACGATCTTCTGGCCATCGCCGCTTACAGGATATTATACGGAACATCCATATGGGAAAGGGCGGAATGGCAGGAGGATACGTATTTTCCTTATCCTGTCCGCCCGGCGGCTCCTTCCCTGGAGAGAAAACTCTATCAGGCTCTGACGCGGGAAAAGCAGGATCGGTTCTTCCCAAACTGGGTGCAGCGAAATCAGGCGCAGGAGTGCAGCTGCCATGAGGATGCTTTGCTTTTGTCTTATCCGGAAAGCGATAAGGATCTGTCCGCTTATGATCCGAAGGGCGAGAAGCTGCCCCCGATTCGTACCGCTGTTTTTGTCACGCCGAAGACGCAGGTACCGGTCTGTTTTCTCTCCTACAGGGGTTTCCTGTATGAAGAGCGGAACTTTTTCTTTGTACTGGACCGCGCGAAGGAGATGGGAATTGAGAATGTCCGCATGTTCGCGTGCAGGGATTTCTGGTCAGAAAAAGGATTTCAGCTTCTAGGCGGCTGCAGATCCTTTACACTTGCCGTCCCTCCGGAAACGGACTTTGCCAGGGACGCGATAAAAGAAGTGGGAAGGAACATAGAGGATTTTAAATATGCGCTTCCCAGGCTGAGAGTAAACGTGGTTGAGCTGAACAGAAGAATGTATGGGTTTGACGGAAAGCTTCTTCTTTTCTTTGATGTGAACCAATATGCCGAGCAATGCATTTTCCTGGACGAATGGCTTATGCAGAGAGAAGAGGAACTGAAAAAGATCAGCAGTTACGCGGAAGCGAAAAGACAAATGTACGCCGACTGTTTTCACCTGGAACCTGTGGAAGGAAGCGACGGCTTTACCTTTCACTGTGACGCTGATAAGATGAATCGGATTCGCCAGGGCTTTGGATATACCCTGTTTTTCTCAACGGACAGGGATCTTACGCCTTCCCAGTTATGGACATGGCTGAAAGCGCAGGAACCGGAGGAGGAACTGTCTTTTTCCGCAGATGACGGAGACGAGGAACTTCCCTTTGGCGATACGAAGGAAGAAAGAGACGGAGAGGTTTTTGTTCAGTTTGTGACGGTAATCCTGAAAAAATATCTGCTGCTTAAGACAAAAGAATACAGGAAAAGATACGGATATTCCCTGCGCGAGGTGCTGAAAAAACTTTGCCGTATCCGCGCTGTGCCGGGCGGACCTAATCCTCATCTTCTGAAAAAGCTCACAGAAGATCAGCAGGAAGTCCTCTCGCTTTTCGATGCCGGTCAGGAGCTCCTTTCTTCTGTGGAAAAGACAGCTTCCACTTCCCGGGATTTATAGACGGTCATACAAAAAGCCCCCTGCTTTTGCGCAGGGGGCTTCTCACTTAAAGGTGGAACTTTTTTAAGCCTTTCAAGCTTCCTTAAGGGAACCTTTAAAATATTTACAGCTGCGGGCCGGCGGCTACCAAAGTCTTGCCGTGCGCATTGCTCTCGTACTTCGCGAAGTTCTTGATGAACCTTCCGGCCAGATCCTTCGCCTTGGCGTCCCATTCGGCCGGATCCGCATACGTGTTGCGGGGATCCAGGATGTTGGTGTCCACACCCGGAAGAGCGGTAGGCACTTCGATGTTGAAGTACGGGATCGTCTTGGTCTCGGCATGAAGGATGTCCCCGTTTAAGATCGCGTCGATGAT
>CAZXSN010000038.1:15325-25748 GCA_964643295.1 uncultured Lachnospiraceae bacterium | reverse complement strand
AATACAAAGGATTTCGGTCCTGGGTTTTATTGCACAATTATTAGGGAACAGGCTGAGCGATGGGCAAGAAGATATGATACTCATATTGTCAACACGTATACAGTGCGTTTGGATATGAGACTTAATATCCTGGAGTTTAAGGGGATGACGGACGACTGGCTTGACTTTATCATTAACTGCAGACACGGAATTCCTCATAATTATGACATGGTAATTGGTGCCATGGCTGATGATCAGATTTATAACTTTATCGCCGATTATATGGATGGGATCATTACGAGAGAGCAATTCTGGATTCTTGCGATGTTTAAGTATCCAACGCATCAAATTAACTTTTGTTCTGAGGCTGCTCTCAAATGTCTCGAATTTGTGTCAAGTGAGGAGGTAAGGTTATGAACGGAAGGGAAGATCCAAAGGAAAATGATCTGTTTTTCACCTGCAGCCTGATTGATTACATTGCCAGGAAGACAGGAAACAAGAGACGTACCGTGGTAAACTTGCTGGGAAGGGACTTGATTGAAAAAATCTATGATCTCGCGGATGTTTACCACTCCGACAACATCGACAAGGTAAGCGAGGATTTCATCGAACAAGCAAATATTCCGGAAGGAGACTTTGACAACGTATCCGCCTGCCGCTACGCGGTTCCCAGCCATTGGGATATCGGAAAAGTGTATAAGAGACTTGTGCTTGGCATTGCAAAAGAAGAAGGGATTTCTGTCGTTGACGCTGTCATAAAGGCCTATACCTCCTTTGTCAGCGATAAGATAGATGATTATAATTCGAGTTTTTACTATGATGCTCCACAGAACATCCTGAATGCCTACCTGGATGGATGGCTGGAATGATTATTCCATTCACGATTCATTAACCATAAACTAAAGTTTTTTCTGTATCATGGTTGTACAGTATATAAGTCACACAGAGGAGGGCCTTAAGTCTAAGTTTTTTCTGGAGGTCCCGCAGTAAGACAAAAGTATGCTGAACGCATACAGATTTTCCCGCTGTGATGAATTACGTTAGCGGGTGTTAGCTTACCATCACAAAACAGCCATTCCCTAAAGGTGAGTGGCTGTTTTCCAGCTTCTGCAATACAGGATCCTCAAACCCCAACCCGTGCAGACAGTCTCTCTTTCCGCAAAGAATGCCGATCGATGCCAGGAGAGACATCTTCAGGATACCGCGAATTGCATCCGCGGAAGAGATAGGCTCCTTCACAGGCTTTGCGATTTTGCTTCCATATGTTGTGTGTGATCAGGATGTCCTCCTGGGCTGCCAGTTCAGGATACTTTGTAAAAAATCCCTCCTTGCTTAGTGTTGGTCATTGATGTATCATCTTTCTTGGAGCTGTGCATCATGAAAACGATCATTGCAGACAGAAAAAAAGCCCGTCGAAAAACGCCTTGGGATAACCTTGATGAGCTCACGCCAACGCAGGAATTCATCTTAAACCTATATGAGGAACATTACAAGCAGCGACACCCGAAACTGGCGGAAACAGGTGAGGTTGAGCTTATCAACTCATTCAGTCCCGTCAGATATCCATACGGCGGTACTCAAGGGCTCCCAAGGGTATTTTTTTACCCTTTTGACGCTCGCATCATATAATCACAATCTCCAAGAAATTTACCCGAAGCCGCCCAAAGACCCACGCATCTGCTAAAATTTGCTGTGATATATCGTAACATTCTCGGGGATTGAAAAACCCGCACTCTTCTCCGCATCGTCTCCAATGCCTCTCCCTTCCCTTTCCTTTTCTCTCCCTCGCTTCCCGGACTCCCTTTTTCTTCCCCCTTCTCCTTGTCCCAGACTCCTCTCCCTCTCCGGCTTTCTCTCCCTTCCCCGCATCCTACCTGCCCCTCTCCTTTCCCGGAAACTTAACCTTCCCAGCTGAAGATTTCGGGGGCTCTTACCCCACCTGTCTGGATTCTGGGGGCCACCTGTCTGGAAACAGGGAGCCACTCAATTCGGTCGTTTGGGGGCCACCCTATCATCGAAAAGAGACGGCTTTTACCAAGATATCTCATTAATGGTTTTTCGCATGATGAGCAGTTCAAATGAGTTCGCATTTCTGCCGTTTGATCTCCTTATTCAGCAGAATTTATGGAAATCGATTATCATACAAGATGCAAAAAAATTAAAAATACCTGCAGATATTGAAATTAATTATCATACTGAACCTAAAAAATAAAAGTTGACGGAAGATATGGAAATCAATTAAAATACAGGGATTAAAAAACAAAAGGTACCCGTAAATATTGAAATTAATTACCATACTTAGAGCGCAAAAAATAAAAAAGTACTGCGGATATGGAAATTAATTATCATACATCACAGGCGATACCTGAAAACGATATCAGTAAAAACGGATGTTAATGCCTGCCGTGCCATGTTCGCGGACAGCAGCTTTGACGACAGCTGTGTCGCTTTAGATGGAAATGCCCGCAGAAGGCCCCAGAAGCCCCGTAGAGGCGTTTTACATGCCTGGACGTATAAATATACGGGAAGACCATCAAAAGGGCTGTATGGAGCCTTTAAACGCTCTGCAGAGGCATTTCAGGTTTTGGGGTAGACTCAGTCACCGGGATGATTATAGGCAGCCAGGCGGCGCTGCGGACAGATGCCTGCGAACTGCTGTCAAATCCTTTTGCCGCGGATGAGTTTTGGGCTTCTGCGGCGCAGAAACAGGAGAGCGTAATAATCTAACCGGCGCCGCGTTCAGTGAAAACACTCAGGACGAAGAGGGCGAAAGCATCTTAAATTCCCCCGCCGGTCTGCACATCCTGTCTTCTGCTTCGCTTCGAAGACTGTTCGCTTCAGTCTCTTGTGCGTACCGCGAAACGTAAGCTCCATCGATCTGCAGAAAGCCGGACGTTGTCTTACTGCGGGGCCTTCGCGGGGTGTCTTTGTACATCCAGGTTTTCACTCGGTGTTTCTTCGGGGTTTTTGCATGGGTCTTTCCGCTCAAACAGTCCTGCGGGGTTCATGCGAGGGGAGTTTCCGACACTCTTACATCCTCCGATTCTGTGATTCATCCTTTTCACCCTGACCAGCTTTGCATTCTCTTCCTGAAATGCCAAAGATTCAGAGATTCTCACAGCACCGCTGAGAACGGCGAAGGTGCGGCTGTCTCGGAATCAGCTGGAATGCCCCGTTGAAGCTGTTGGCTGTGCACACTGAACATCCTGTGTGTTCTCGTTGAAAGGCCCTGGTTCTCTTTCACTTTTTCAGGCAGGGTCTCTTTTTCACCAACTCCCCGCTTCCCTCGCAGATTCTCTTTCTCACACATCCTGTTTCAGTTTCAGGCTGTTGTCTGGTCAGTGTAAAGATTCTTTCACCCATTCAGGTTCTGACCTCTTTACGGGGTCTCCCAGCGAAGGAAGCACCAGCCCCCCGTTCCTTTCCACCTCCAGACAGCCACAGAATCACCCGCTCCTGCCTTTTAGAAGGGACGGACTCACGAACCCAAAACACCCTCTGCCCCCACCTCTGGGATTCCAAAAGCGGAGGGGTCAATAGCTGAGGCTTCGCCTCAGCACAGAGAGCGTTCCCTCTCACCCTTATTCTAACCAGTCAGGCCATGAATCCGACGCAGCCCATGCTCCCCACCTCTAGGATTCCAAAAACGGAGGGGCCCATAGCTGAGGCTACGCCTCAGCACAGAGAGCGTTCCCTCTCACCCTTAATCTACAACCAATTGAAAAATGTTACACTTTCGTAAATATGAGATTCTATCTTTTCCTGTTTTTTAGCCAAAAAAAATGTGACTTACGTCACATCAGGAAGGTGGCTCCCTGTTTCCAGACAGCGGTGCCCTTTTTCCAGACGGGTGGCCCCCAAATCGCCGGAAGGGTGGCCCCGCGGCACCGAAATATTCACCAGCCTTCGAAAACTTACCAAACCGTTATGAAAACCGGGTAAATATAAGTGAAAATGTAAGCGTTTTTCGGCTGAAAAAAGGATTGCCTGCAGACGGATTCTGTGGTAGTATTTCCCCTAACCAGTGGAGATTGTTCCCGTGTCTGTTCTGGGTGACCGTTGGTGGCAGGCTCTGGAAGCATTCTCCGCTGTTTTTTTACCCCGCAGTGTCACAGCGGTGTCACAGCGCTGAGAAAGAAATGGGAGCGGGGACTTCCGGATGAACCGAAGGACCAATTGAACCGTTCAAAAACGGTACGGCAGGGAAAGCTGATGAAGAACACTTTCTTCATTATATCTTCTTCCTCTTAATCCTCCCTTCCTATCCTTCCTTCTTACGTCCTCCTTCCTCTTTCCAGCGCACAACAAATTTGTTCATCTCATTCACACTGACATTCACGCCGAATGAAAGGAAGGACAGAAAATGACAGCACACAGTGAAGAAATCCAAAATGTTGTGCAGACTCTCCAATCCGATCAGACAAAAGGGCTAAGCGACTCTCAGGCAGCGAAAAAACGGGAGGAATTCGGAGAGAACAAACTCAAGGAAAAGAAAAAGAAGACCAATCTTCAGCGGTTCGCGGAACAGTTCAAAGATGTCATGATCCTGATTCTGCTGGCCGCCGCCGGTGTCTCGTTTGTGATCGCCTTCATGGAGAAGGATCCGCAGGAATTCTTTGAACCGTTCCTGATTCTGCTGATCGTAATCCTGAACGCCATCATGGGCGTGATGCAGGAAAGCAGAGCCGAGAAAGCGATGGACGCCCTTAAAAGCCTGTCCGCACCGCACGCGAGGGTGCTTCGTGACGGGGTGACAAAGGTCATCGACGCCGCGCAGCTGGTCCCCGGAGACATCATCTTCCTGGAGGCCGGTGACTTTGTGCCCGCCGATGCCAGGCTGATTCGAAGCGTCAGCTTAAAGAGTGAGGAATCCGCTCTCACCGGCGAATCCGTCCCTTCGGAAAAGGACGCGGAAAGCATCGTCAAGGAGAAAGCGCCCTTAGGTGACCGCACCAACATGGTCTTCTCCGGCTGCTCCATCACCTATGGAACGGCTACCGCGATCGTGACCGCCACCGGCATGAATACCGAGATGGGCAAGATCGCCAACATGCTGGACAGCGAAGAGGAAGGCCAGACTCCTCTGCAGAAAAAGCTGGCGCAGCTCGGCAAATATCTGGGGATCATGGCCCTGGCCGCCTGCGGTGTCATCTTTGTCATCGGTCTGGCAAGCGGCATCCCCGTCATTGAGATCTTCATGACCGCCGTTTCTCTGGCAGTCTCCGCGATCCCGGAAGGCCTCCCGGCGATTGTGACCATCGTTCTTTCCATCGGCGTTCAGCGGATGGTAAAGAAGAACGCGATTATCCGCCGTCTGCCCGCGGTAGAAACCCTGGGCGGCGCCTCGGTCATCTGTACCGATAAGACCGGAACGCTGACACAAAACCGCATGACGCTCGTGAAAGCATACCTTGACGGAGCGGATACACCGGAGGATATCACTACTTCGAATTCTGAGGAAATCAGGAAACTGCTGGCGTACGGAACGCTGTGCAGCGACGGAACCGTGGTTTTCCACGGGGATGAGGAGCAGCATATCGGCGATCCCACGGAAACATCCATTGTGCTGGCGGCGCACAGAAACGGGATGCCCAAAGACAAACTCAACCATGACTTCCCGCGTCTGGCGGAGATCCCCTTTGATTCAGACCGGAAGCTGATGACCACCGTCAACTTTATCGACGGGAAAAACATTGTAATCGTAAAGGGAGCCTTCGATGTGATGGCCTCTCACTGCGTCGCCGGAGATCTGGAAAAAGCCGCCAGGATCAATGAGAGCATGAGCCAGGATGCCCTGCGGGTTCTGGCGATTGGCTATAAGGAGATCCCGGAGGTTCCCGCTGAGCCAAAACCGGAGGACCTGGAAAACGGCCTTACCTTTATGGGGCTGGTCGGCATGATCGATCCGCCGCGTCCGGAAGCGAAGGTCGCTGTGGCAACCTGCCGCAGAGCGGGCATCAAGCCGGTCATGATCACCGGCGACCATGTCGTGACCGCCTCGGCGATCGCCAAACAGTTGGGGATTATGCTGGAAGGCGACCGGGCCATCACCGGTCCGGAGCTCGACGCGATGACGGACAGCGAACTGGATGCCTGCGTGGAGCATATCGCGGTGTATGCGCGTGTGTCCCCGGAAAATAAGATCCGCATTGTCAAGGCCTGGCAGCGCAAAGGCCAGGTGGTATCCATGACCGGAGACGGCGTCAACGACGCGCCTGCCCTCAAGGCAGCCGACATCGGCTGCGCCATGGGCATTACCGGCACCGATGTCGCCAAGGGCGCCGCGGATATGACACTGACAGACGACAACTTCTCCACCATTGTGGACGCGGTTCGCGAAGGCCGCGGCATCTACGACAATATCAAGAAAGTGGTCGGCTACCTGCTGGGCACGAATATCGGCGAAGTGATTACCGTGTTCGTCGCCATGCTGATCTGGCATCAGTCTCCTCTGGTATCCATGCAGCTATTGTGGATCAACCTGATTACAGACAGTCTGCCCGCGATCGCGCTGGGTATGGAACCTGTTGAGAAAGATGTCATGGACCGCAAGCCGAAACCCAAGGACGAAGGGCTCTTCGCGCACGGATTTGGGGTGCGCATCGTCCTGCAGGGAGTCATGTTTGGCACCCTCTCCCTGATCGCCTACTACCTTGGCAGAAAACTCTCCGGCTCAGAAGTGGGCGGACAGACGCTCACCTTTATGGTGCTGGCTCTCTCCCAGGTGGTCCAGGCCTTCAATATGCGCTCCAACCACTCGCTGTTTAAGATCGGAGTATTCAGCAACAAGAACTTAAACCTCGCTGGCCTGGTATCTGTCCTGCTCATGTGCGCGGTATTGTTTACGCCCCTGCGCACGGTATTCGGACTGATCTCCCTTACCGGCACCCAGTACCTGATCGGCCTTGTGCTGATCTTCGTTCCGCTGCTTGTGATGGAGCTTTCCAAGGCATTTGGTCTCATTAACCACCGTCAGTAAGCGGCATCAAAGCTTTCCAATAAAGCCCTCCCAAAAGAGGGCCTTATTTTCGCCCAGCTCCCCGACATAAGCATCCTGCACCCTCCTTAAAAGAAAAGACACCTAAAGGTAAAGAAAGCATTCGAATCCCCTAGGATCACAGGAATGGAAGTGGAACAACTCTTTAGCCTGACTTCCCGGGGATATTTTCGAACTACTCAATCTCATCTGATCGGATGGTCACAAACACTGTCATCATGATGCCCCGTTTTGATGCTTAAAATCTAGGAATTCAAGTTTTTCTCTGTTGGAATATTGCATATTTCGCTCTGGTATGATATACTAGTAGAGCTACCACATGAGGGTAGAACTACGAACGAAGAGAGGAACTTGTCCATGGGCAAAAAAATCACCTACTACATCAAAGGAGGCACCGAGTACGCTCGTATTTCTGGAAAATCCGTGCGAATAAACGGCCAACCCCGTAAGGTAAAAGGTACAGCACTGGAACTCGGTAAGGTTATCGACAAGGAACTTCATGTTTTCTGCTCCCAAAAACGAGGCATGTACACTTACAATCCTGAAACGGAAGAGTTTGGTCCTGCACCGGAGCACTGCATTTCGGAGGTCCGGGAAGATAAACGAAAGAAAATGAAGGTGGGGCTAGACTTTGGAGGCTCTTTTTTCCTGAGCGAATTGATCAAAAAGATGAAGTATACCGAAGTGATTGATGCGATTGAATACGGAAACCGTGATTCTCTAAATGCGATGGTGCAGTATTACACGATTTCACCGAGTTCAAACAGTCACGCTGATATTTGGTACGAATCAAACTATACAAAGTGTCTATATCCAAGGGCTAATATTAACTCACAGCGTATCTCTGATATGTTGAGAAGTATCGGAGACCAGGGAAAAGTTCGCTCGTACTTTGAGGCTCATATCAATTGGCTCAAGAAGAATATAAGCGACGATCCCGCGGTGATCCTTGACAGTACGGGACTGCCGAATGATATTCATTTTCGGTTGACGGAAATGAACAAACATAACGGAGTTCTTAGTAATGAAGCGCGGCTGACGGTTCCTCTTCAGCGGGATTCTGGTTTTCCGCTGTTGTTTCGTATTCAGCCAGGCAATATCGTAGATGTTTCCAGTTTGAAACGAACGATTGACGAAATCACCAGCTTTGATATGCGGGTGGATTTTGCTGAATTTGACGCGGGTTATGGTTCAATCATCAATTTCGATGCACTATGTGATGCGAACATTGATTTTGTGACGCGCCTTTCTTCCAAATTTGACATTTACAAGGAGCTTGTGAAAAATCATGCTGCAGATTTGAAGAAAAAGAGCAACATGATCAAGTACGGAGACCGAAGTCTATATATTGAACGGTTTGATCGAGTAATCGGTCGAACGAAAGAGAAGGAAATTTTTGTATATTTGGCGTGCGACATCAATCGTTACAGCAATGAGCTTCAAAAAATGCTGAAAAAGATTGAAAAAGGAGACCTGGACATCGAGCAAATGCACGAAAGGCTTGAAAAGGCCGGACTCTTTGTGATGATGTCTTCTCTTCCATTCCAAACGGATGGTATTTTGCCAGCATACTATGCACGTCAGGGAGCCGAGCAATATTTCGATGTAAGCAAAGGAAGCGCCAAACTTTTGCCACTTAGGATCCATGATGAAGAGAGACTTCGGGGACATTTAATTCTCTCAATGATTGCGTCCACCATCAACATTTACATTCAAAAGATGCAGCATAGAATTTACGATTCCAGTGAACAATTATTTCAGGCTCTGCAGGCACAGAAATGCGACAGGTACAAAACAAGGATCTCGATAGATGATCCCCCTCCCCGCGCCAACGCCTTATATCATCTTTTTCAGATCGAGCCACCCATTTCGTACGCTTTTGATTCAAATGGAATGCCGGTTCCGAAGTACGATCTTGATAAATATGAGGACGAGTAGGGAGAAACAACTGTACATCGAGCATAAACAGAAATGATGGATTTTAGTATAGTATAAGTATCTTGTTATGAAATTGCCATATCAAGCATGTCAAAACTGTGCTTAGCTAGTGCTAAAATCCATCGCAGAATGTAGTTCGAAAGTATACCCGGGAAATCAGGTTTAGGTATCATCCGTCCTCTCATAAATCCGATAAAATTCATTGCAGACCCTCTTTGATGTCCCGTACCTCCCCATACTTCGCATCCCATAAATTTCTCCCGCGCTGTAAGGCAAAAAGCGCAGACACGCTCTGGTGATGAGGACATAATCATTATCCGTCTGCTTTACTGCTTCAGAAAACTGCTCTCTCAATACGAAGGAGTTCCCATCCTCGATAAAGACAATGCTGTCTGAGATTCCGGCAAGCTTTATCTCCCATAAGCCGCCGTCCAGCACACAGCACGGCTTATCGCACTGGAGGAAAATGCCGCTTGACTCCCCGTTTTCCTCATACTCGCGGATCATCTCTACAAGTACGGTCTTTCCGGCAGCACTGTTCCCGCGCAGTACCGTAACCTTATTTCTCACCTCAAACTCATAACGCACCCGCCTATTTTGTACGATAATCCTGTGTGTTCCCTGCATAAGAGCCCCTTTTAAACAAACAGTCCGGCGATGGGGATGAGTTCTTTCATGCTGTGTACCACCTGGCCGGTATTTAAAATCTTAAGGCAAAAATCCTCCGGTCCAAAGTCCATAAGATGCCGCAGATTGATAGTAAGGTCCGTGTTTTCAGCAAGTTTCAGGATCCATCCGGCGCAGTTGTCTCCGCAGGCGGAGGCGTTAAAGATCTTATCCGGAACATTTTTAATCAGGATGAGTGTTTTGACGTCTCCGGAAAGACAAAGCGGAGGAATCTTTCCCAGAATCGGACTGTCAATCACCCCGCCATCCAGCACCACTGACTGATCAATATCCAGGATCATTTCTCTGGCAACGGGGTCTATAATCCAGGCATCTTCGTATGTATTTTTAAAATAGACGGCGGTGTTGAAGATCGCCTCCGGCATATTTCCGTAAAATACACTAAGCATCTGTCTTTTCCTCTCCTATAGTCATAGTCCTCGTACTTGCTCCTTTACTATCCTGAAAAAAATGATCGAGAGTATGACTTCGAAAATCTGATACCTGGCAAAAATACTTTGAGAAGGAAAAGACCGTACCATTCGGGACGGTCAAATGGAGACACCATGTTGCCTTGTAGCCAAATATTCGTCATATGCCTCTTGCAACTCCTGCAGATCCACTTCCGCATACTTCGCGCCCTCCTCAATAGTCAGAACACCAATCTCTACCATTTGGCAAAAGGCCTCCACAGATCCCTTTCTCTTTCCTTTTTCAAAAATGGCCTGACCTAAACTTCCTACCATCTTTACTCCTCCTTTTGTTATCCTGAAGGCAAAATTATCGAAAGAGCGACTTCAACAAACTGATCCATAGCAAAAAATACTTTGCAGAGGAAAAGAA
>CAZXSN010000038.1:0-15225 GCA_964643295.1 uncultured Lachnospiraceae bacterium | reverse complement strand
TTTTCATCTTCCTTTTCTCTCCCGTATCCAGCAGGATGAAAGCGTCGACGTTTGAAAAGCTATGAATAGACTTTATCTCGCATAAAATAAAACACAATCATTATTATATTAAGTTTAAAGTACAGCGCTCAACTCCAGAAATGCTGGAAAAAACCCGAAGAATCTCACATATTCACTGATAACAGAAATGCGATTCGAATTCGGTGAGATTTCAAAACGTTGTTAAATATCATCGCGTTCATGACGAAATAGACCAGATAGCTTGAAAATCTGAGCCCAATATCGCCCATTTGAATCGAAATAGTATAGATAGCTCTGAAAAATCTGGCCTCAAAACGGATTTTTCAAATGAAATAGCATAGATAGCTCTGAAAAATCCGGGTCAAAAACGGCATTTTCAAACGAAATAGACCAGATAGACTGAAAAATCTGCCTTGAAATAGTATCGATAGCTTTTTCGTTTTGAAAAAAATGAAAAATCGCTGCCAAAAGAGAAAAATCTGCTGTGAAATGCGCATGATAGCCTGAAAAATTCCTCTCGAAATAGTATCGATAGCTCTGAAAAGCAGAATCAAATGCACCAGATAGCCTGAAAAATCCAAAAACCATGCTTTTTTAGGCGAACACATGTTTAGAATTCTCGAAATGAAATAGTATCGATAGTGAAATGACACCGATAGGTCTGAAAAATCCCAAGGAAGGTCTTCTAATCGTTTGAGAAACGAAAATTTAAGTGTGCCGGGAGTTCTGGCGGCTCGTTAAATTTTTAACAAACAGCCTTGGTCCATTTCCTCTTCCCGGCTTAGGGCAGGGAACAGGTTTGGACCGTTCCGGTTTGTTTATCTCTTATTTTCTTATCTTTTATCTCATTTTTTCTTTTTAATTCACGCTTCCCGGTAACGGAAGCGGTATGACCTGCTCCGCAACTCCCGCAAATCTTACTATTCCGCTTCTTTGCGGTTCCTTAGCGGTTCAGGTCCTTCACTTCTTTACGATCCCCTGTCGGTGCTGACACCTGCCTGTGCCTCGTTTCCCACGCCTGTCTCCTCTTTTAGAGTCTCATTCATGCTGCCGGTGCGGTACCCTTTCAGGTCAAGGGTCACGTAGGCAAAGCCGATTGAATGGAAATTATTGGAAACGGTTTCCCGCACGGCAAGCAGCTTTTCAAACTCTTCAGGCTTTAGCTCAATCCGGGCGATAGTTCCATGCACTCTCACCCTTACCTGAGAAAACCCAAGATCCAATAGCAGCTGCTCCGCCTGATCCACCATCGCCAGTTTTTCCTCGCTGATCGTATCTCCATAGGGAAACCGGGAGGAAAGACAGGCAAAGGACTGCTTGTTCCAGGTGGGAAGACCCGCTTCCCGGGAGAGGGTACGGATATCCTCCTTGGTTAACTGCGCCTGCCGAAGCGGACTGACTACGCCCAGTTCCTGTACGGCAGCAAGACCCGGACGGTAATCTCCCAGGTCATCTAAGTTGGAGCCCTCCGCGACGGCCGCGATTCCGTTTTCCCGGGCGATCGACCAGATCTTCTCAAACAGCTCATGCTTGCAAAGATAACAGCGGTTCTTCGGATTCTGGCGAAATCCTTCGATATCCAGTTCCTCAGACTTGCAGATGAAATGCCGGATTCCGCGTTCCTTACAGAACGCTTTGGCCTCATTTAACTCCCGCGCCGGAAAGGAACAGGACTGCGCGGTCACCGCGACCGCGTTGTCTTTCAGCACTTCGTGCGCGGCATAAAGCAGGAAAGTCGAATCGACTCCGCCGGAAAACGCCACCGCGACACTGCCCAGTGAGCGCAGAGTTTCCTGAAGATGCCGGTACTTTTCCTTTAGGTCCATTTTTGATACCCCCATTTTAAGTCGCAAAGGATCCGCCCTCATTAAGTTTGACGAACCTTTTCGTTTCCACGAAAGTATACCATCCTGACAAACATCCGTCAAGATTTCCAGGAAACTGATCAGAAAAGTAGGTAATGAAAAACTGAGGCGCCTTTTTTGAGCGCTTCCGTTTTCTGTCATACCGGCAGGTACAGCTGCAGAGGCAGTAATGACCGCCGACCTCCCTGATCTTCGTCTTGGGAGGCTTTTTGAAATTTCTCACGTACTCAGGCGCGTCTTTTAAGGACATGGGCTTCTTTTCTCCCCCAATGGAAATCTTTTTACAGTTTTAAGGAGTCTGAAAGCTTTCCCTCGGTCCCAGATAGGAGGGTAAGACTGCTCCGGGGATGCTTACCAGGACGCGCTCCAGGACCAGCCCCGGCTCCATGGCGGTAAGCGTAAGCTCCCAAAGTCCCGCTGTAAGGAACGCTTCCATCGTACTAACCCGTTCCTGATCAAGGACCCCTTGTGCCCAGCGCTCATCGCGAAAGTCCCCAGCCTGAAAATCCTCCGGCAGCACACAAAGGACCTGTTCAAAGCTTTCCTTTCCCTTTTCCATGCGCACTCCCAGGAAGATCCCTTTGCCGATCCGCGTGGAATTCGTGGGCGCGAAGAAAAGCTTCACCTCACGAGTGCCCGTCTCGGAGAGGAAAAACCGGTAGGTCACCTGCGGCCGCTCCTTCTCTTTTCCGGAAAAGTCCGCTGTACAGGGAAGCACTTTGACGGCGGAGCCGTACTTGCCGTACCCATTGAGAGATACAAACCCGGATCGTCCCACATCTTTCTTCCGGCAAAAGTGCGCGGCCTCCATGGCAATCACCCCGCCGTTTTCCAGGAAGGTGCCGGAAGGCAGGGAAAGATCTTTGCATGCCTGGCCCTGTACCCGCACCGTAACAAAAGTATCCCCGTCTGAGATCAACAGCGTGACGGTTTCCTTATCTTTTGGAAGCAGGCGGCGGCTGCAGGATAAGGTCACTGTCTGCAGCTTCGTGACGGTATCCGAAAGAGGCGCCACGGACAGCCATGCGGGAAGCTCCTCCCCCGACTGGCTGGTGATCGTATAGGTAAAGCTGCCCTTTCCGGTATTGGCAATCTCCAGGCGCACGGCGTCATTTCCCGGATAGAGAAAATCCGGAACCTCCACCACCAGGGGGCCGTCATAATCCCTGGTAAAGGTTTCCTCCCTGTCGGCCCTGGAAACACTCATCCTCGGTTTCGGCACCGGCAGCACAGTCATAAGCAACGGGTTTCGGCAGTCGTCCTCATTCCACTTGGTAAACCCGATATGAGCCTCCAGCTGCATCCCGTCCCACTTGCCGGAGAGAAATTTTGACCAGAGAGAAAGGCGGGCCTGGTCCGCTTCCAGACAGTCTTTGGCAAGCCTTGAAAAAGTGTTGGCGATGATGCGCCCCTGCCTGGCAAACCTGTGATTGAGCCCCGCGTACAGATGCATTTTTAAAACATCCATGCTGGCGGTCAGCTGATAATGCACCATGCTGTAGTAGGCATTTCTCGAATCCGGACTTAAGGATTGGTACAGGTCCTCACTGCGCTTTTCCAGTTCTTTTGCCTCACCCAGCACTCTGGCTGTCTCCTCATAATGGCAGGGATGATAGATTTCCGCATGAAGCGCCTCGGGACGCCTCCGTGCGTTCAGGTCGAGATACCCGGTATAAACTTCAGCGATCTCTTTGCGGGTTTCTTCCGGTTCCCCGGAAAAACTTTTATCCGCCCATTCCCTCATATACTCTTTGGGGCTTGCCAGGTTGGAGGAGCCCCACCTTTCATAGTCCCAGGCCATCGCCAAAAGAAAAGTCAGCGGCACCTCATGAAACTTGATGTCCCCGGCGTTTACGATCCAAAGATCCCGGATTCCATAGTCGTAGGCCTCACACATCTGCTCCCATACCCTGGAGAGCGGAGTGCAGTCCACCCACTCATAGGAGATGGGAGCGCCGTGGTAGTCGAGGTGGTAATACATGCCAAAACCCCCGGGCCTATTTAGCATCTCCTTCGTGGGAAGGGAGCGCATCTGCCCGTAGTTGTCCTCGCAGAGCATACAGATTACTCCTTTCAGGCCTTCCCAGTCCTTTAAACCCGGCGTCGTTTCATCCCCGTAAAAGTACGGCTCCACTTCTTTGTAAAGGGCCAAAAGAAGGGGATGTGACGTGCCGGTTCGTTTTTCCAGCGAATCGATCAGCTCCCGCTGTCTGGTGATGACGCGCTTTAAAAGATCCACGTTCTCCTTCATCGTGGACTCCGTGCCTAAGAGACGGGAGTCATATTCTCCGCGCATGCCGATGGTGATCATGTTCTCGTACTTTCCGCTTCTTTCCAGGGCATCCGCCCAGTAGCGGGTAAGCCCCTGCTCATTGGCGCGAAAATCCCACTCGCTGCCGTAAGGACTGTCCGGTCCCTTCACCTTGTTCCACTCCTCGCTGGCGCGAAGACACGGTTCGTGGTGGGAGGTTCCCATAACCACCCCGTAGAGATCCGCCAGCTCCTCATTGGCGCTTCCGGGACCGTCCAGCGGGAAAGAGGCCGTCCACATCCCCGGCCACAGATAATTGCCCTTCATCCGCAGCAAAAATTCAAACACCCGCTCATAGCAGGCCGCGTTAAAGCCCCCGAAGTGCTTCTCCGCCCAGGTGCCAAAGCAGGGCCACTCGTCGTTGATGAAAAATCCCCGGTAGCGCACAGACGGCTCTTTAGAGAGGATTTCGATATCCGCTCCAATCTCCAACTCCTCTTTTCTTACCGGCGCCGCATCGCCCCAGTCAACAAGAGCCGTCACCCCGATATACTCCGAGAGAGAAAACATCCCGTAGATGGTGCCCCGCTTGTCGCTTCCGCCAATCACCAGGACCTCTTTAATGCCCTGTTCGGCGAAAACCGGCAGGGTTTCTCCCTGAACCAGTCTGATCTGATATCGCTCCCAGCCGGAGAAAGGCTCCAAAACCCCCTTCGCGGTAAGCGCCTCCAAAAGAGCGCTTTTTCCCAGGGTGCCGACAAGGATCAAAGATGATCCCGCCTTCGAAAGCTCGCTCTCCGTGATCACTTTTGGCCGCTTACCAAACACCTTCTCAAAGTCCCCGCTTAGCGTTTCGGCGATTCGTTTCACTCCCTCGAAAGCCGAGCTTTCCGCCAGGATCGAAGGCAGTGCGTCAGCGCGTATCCTCATTCCCACATCCTCCTGCTATTCCAACTTTTCCAGCTTATTAGCTTTTGAACATTTTCCCTTTTCTGCTGATTTCTGCCAGCTGCTTTACACCTGCCGCTTCCTGACATAGCCAAACCCCAGGATCGTAAACTCCTTCTCCTCCTCCCCGGGGCACATGCGCACTTCGATCAGCCGGGTCGCCGGTTCCCGGTCCCGAAATATTAGCCTCGCGTTGCAGTGAGTCCAGCCGACTTCCTTGGGATCGATCGTTAGGATTTTCTCGCCGTCCGCAAACACTTCCGCGCATCCCGCGCCAGCCGAGGCAGAATCCTTGGTGACAATAAAAAGGCTGGAACAGGCGATCTCCATCAGGAAAGGAACTGAGCCTTTCACGTGCTTCCAGTTGTAGGGGAACTCCGGGGTGGGGGATAGATTACAGTCCCGCTCCACCAGCTGGATATCCGTATCGGTCCCGGAGAAATCTCCGCAGTCGATGAACACCGCCTCCCCGCACTCTTTCCGGTCCAAAAGAAGGGTATGCTCAAAGCTTCCTCCTAAGGGCGGCGCAATCCCATCGATGGAAAGCGGCTCTCCTTCATAGGAACTCTCCTCCGTGATCCGAAACAGGTGTGTCAGGGCATCTCCCATGATCCGGTGCCCGAAGTTGGAGGGGTGATAGCGGTCAAAGAAAAACTGGGGCTTGCTGATCACTCTTCCCTCGCCGGGTTTTTTATAGAACTGCTCTACGACCGCGTCCTTAATGCTTACCATCGGCAGCTCATAGGCCCTTCCCACGGGGCTTAGGCGCTCCTGTAAGTTCCAGTCGTCAGAGAAAACGGAAAAAAGCAGGATCACGGCGGGCTCATTCGGGGAGCTTAAGATCTTTCGAATCAGCGAATCGTAGCACTCTCCCTTCGTCTCATCCCCGTCATCGTTGACAGCGAATTCCACGACGACCAGATCCGGGGGAGCCTCCCCGTTTAAACATACATCCCGATCATACCGGATCAGCCCCAACTCAGAAGGCGTACCTCCCACGCCCGCCTTGCAGTAGGAGACATTTTCTCCCGGTTTTACACCCGAAACTTCACAGAATCCAAGGTAAGCCCTCCAGGCATAGCAGGCCGTATTGATCGGCGCCGCTCCGGCTCCCTGGGTGATCGATCCTCCAAGAAAAGCAATCTTCACCGCTTCCCCGGCTCTTGCCCTCTTCATCACCCTTTTCAGGCGCCAGGGATTCCCGATCTGCATCAGGGATTTTTCAATCATCTGCTCATAAAGCGGTGAGGAAAAGTTCACTTCCTGTTCCTCTTCCGGCTCTGGGGCGGTAAATCCGTCCTGGAGGTAAAAGCGCACAGATATCCGGGCCAGGGTCCCGGGATGAGGAAACACAAAGCGAATCTGCCCAGGGACGTTATCGTCTGGGGACCAGGTACACTCGTCTAAGGGAAGGACATGCTCCGAGCCGTCCGCGGCAACCGGCAGGCGCAAAAGTGTCCCCGTCACGTAAGGGTCCTTCTTCCCGTACATCTGAAAGATAAACTCAGCCGATTCCTTTTGCTCCTCTTCCACCGTCACGCCAATCGAGTACACGAGCTTTCGAAATCCTTCCGCGCTTCGAAGCATCGATAAGATCCCCTCATCGGTAATCCCTCCTGTCATACGGGCGCTTTCCACCATCCGGTCATCATCCATGTACAGATACGCCGCCCCGCTGCCGTCCGGCTCAATCCCTGCCGCGATCTCCCGATCTTTAAAGATATAGAAGCTGCTTCGCTTCTTCTCCGGATCTTTGGGCGCCTTCGGTCCCTGAGTCATCCCTCATCCTCCCCTCTCTTCCCGTTAAGACTTTACCACAGTACTTTTCCGCCGCTGGCTTTTACCGCCGTTAGCCTTATTTCTCCATTATCTATTTATCGTTATGTCCTATCATTACCTTTTGTAGCCTTTATCTGTCATTATATTTCTGATGCCGCTATGCGCATTTTCGCCTGCCGTCTGCTTCCTGGGCTGTCTTTATTCTCCGCGGTTTCCATCCTATGCATAAATCGATGCCTCTCAATCTTTAAAGAGGCCTCCGCCGCGTCCTTCTTTCAGAGCGGCATTTAGATTGTCTCTCATCGATCTGTCTAAATCTGTGCTCAGCTGTGCTCCCATCCGCGCTGCCTGGCTCTGCTGCGTTCTGCTCTGTTCCGTTTCCTGTCCTCCGATCGGTCTCGATCCGCACACATCCGCTCCCAGGCTCCCCCCTTATGCTCCTCTCTTTGGACAGCTGCTTTCAAGGCCTTACGGTCCGCTCTCCCCGCTTTTCTTTCCGCCCGCCCTCTTAGACTTTTCAGTTCCCCCGCGAATTTTCCATTTACTTTTGTGAGGGTTCGTGATATCATGTTACGAAAACCGGGGGCTGCTAAAATCTTTCTTTCGAGAAAAACCCGAAATATAATCACAGCCGTCCTTCTCTCCCGTGCCCGTATACTGACATACATTTTCGCTTTACAGATCTGGGGTTTTTTAAACCTTAAGCACGGGGTAAAAAGCACAGGTCTATGACAGCTGAATAAGGCTGTCAAACACAAAAAGTAAACGGGGATGTTCCTATGATACAGGATTTCACTGCAGAATTCAATGATACCAACAGCGATTTTTCCGGGATTCGAAACATCGGATCCGAATCGCAGGAGCTTGTGGAATACCACAAGCAGGATGTTATCCGCATCTGGTACAATGATCAGACTGTGGGCTTTGAGAGCCACTGGCACACGGCCCTGGAGATCATTCTTCCCGTGGAAAACTGGTATGACGTAACCGCCGCTGACAAAGCCTATCACCTGCAGCCGGGAGATATCTTCTTCATTCCCTCCGGCTGTCTGCACTCCTTAACAGCTCCCCCGGAGAAAGGGTTTCGCTTTATTTTTCTGCTGGATCTTACTCCCTTTGTGACCTTAAACAGCTTTCTCAAGATCGAATCGCTGCTCAAAGACCCGCTCCAGATCAACAAGGATTCCTGCCCGCAGATCTACGATGCAGCCTACCGGCTGCTGCAGCAGGTCCTCAATGAATACTCCGAACAGCGAGAGTTTACGGAGCTAAGGATTATCTCCCTCTACATGAACCTCTTCGTGCTGCTGGGGGACAATTACTTCAACAACCGGCCGCTCTTTCCGGGTGTCCAGGACACCAAGAGGAAGGAATATATCCAGAAGTTCCGGCATGTGATGGACTATATCGACACCCATTACACGGAAGATCTGAGCATGGACGAGATGGCCGATGCCACCGGCTTCAGCAAGTTTCACTTTGCCAGACTTTTCAAGGAGTACACAGGCTATACCTTCTCTTCCTACGTGATGCACCGCCGGATCCTGGCCGCCGAGGAACTGCTGGCCAAGCCGGATCTGTCGATCACCCAGATCGCCATGCAGGCCGGATTTGGCAGTCTTTCCACCTTCAACCGGGTATTCCGCAAGGAGAAGAACTGCCCGCCCACGGAGTTTCGCAGCATGATCCAGAATAACAGCCACTGGCCAAGGTAGGGAAAGGGGAAGCGGAAAAAGGAGAGCCAAGAAAGAAAAGCGGCAGCGGTCTGATCCCTAAACTTAATCAGCCTGTCGACGAAGCAATCCTGAATCAGGAACAGATGGATTCTTGTTCATGGACCAGATGTGGCAAAGAAAGATCGAACCGCGGCAGCTTAGAGAAATCGCTCTCAGGCTGCGGGTAAGGAAACCTGCCGGAAACATAAAAACCGCGTAAAAAAGAGGACGCCTTTTGTCGGCAGTCCTCTTTTTTTACCATCCGTCAGCCTTTCACAGCGCCGATCGCAATCCCCTTGACAAAGTACTTCTGCAGGAAGGGATACACCACCATGACCGGCAAAATACCCATCACAGTCAGAGCCATACGCACGGAAGTGGAAGGCAGATCCGCCGTATTGACACTGCCGCCTGCCTGCGCCGATTGCCGCAGGGAATCCAGATCTCTTTGGATATTCATGAGCAGCACCTGAATACTGAACATCCTGTCATCATTTAAGTAGTACAGACCGTTTGCCCAGTCGTTCCAGTAGGCTAAGCCTACCAGCAGGCCGATGGTCACGATGATCGGCAGCGCCATGGGGATTACAATCCCAAAGAGGATCCTGAATTCGCTGGCGCCGTCCACCCGCGCCGCCTCCACGACCGCATCCGGGATGTTGGTCGTAAAGTAGGTCCTCATCATAATGACGTTGAAGCCGTTTAACAAAAGCCCTGGTATCAGCAAGGCAAAGTAGGTATTGCGGATATGGAAAGTCTGCGTCCACATCAGGTATGAGGGAACCAGTCCGCCGGAGAACAGCATCGTGAAAAACAGATAGAAAGCAAAGATATTTCTCCCGGGCAGTTCCTTCCTGGAAAGCGGGTAAGCATACAGTGTTGTAAGAAGGAGGTTTCCCACAGTACCTACAATCGTGATCACGGCGGAAATCGCGTAGCCGCGGACCACAGCGTCAGATTTCGTGAACAGATACTGGTACGCATAGGTGCTGAACTTCTTGGGCCAGAACCGGTATCCGTCGGTAATCAGTGCCTGCTCATCCGTAAAGGAGGACATAAT
This sequence comes from uncultured Lachnospiraceae bacterium, assembly GCA_964643295.1. Taxonomy (GTDB): domain Bacteria; phylum Bacillota; class Clostridia; order Lachnospirales; family Lachnospiraceae; genus Merdiplasma. The sequence goes on along the minus strand of CAZXSN010000038.1, from coordinate 5,586 downwards.
CAGCAGGACAAAGGGGATAATCGCGCAAAGCGAGAGAAAGATCATCAGCGCGTTTGCGAAAATCTGAAATCCTTTTTTTCTTTCAACCATCATCTCGCTGCCCTCCTTTCTAGAACAGTGCACTGTCTTTGTCTATTCTGCGAACAATCAGGTTTGCAGTTACCACCAGCACAAATCCTACCACCGACTGGTAGAGGCCTGCCGCGGAGGACATACCGATGTTGTTGGTCTGCATCAGACCGCGGTATACATAGGTATCAATCGTCTGCGTCACGTTGATTAAGGGGCCGGAGTTTTGCGGCACCTGATAGAACAGACCGAAATCGGAACGGAAGATGTTGCCCAGGGACATCAGTGTCAGGATGATCACTGTGGACTTTAAGCTGGGCAAAGTTACGTTCCTGATCTGCTGCCAGCGGTTGGCGCCGTCCACGACCGCCGCCTCATAGAGCGTATGGTCAATGCCGCAGATGGTCGCGTAGTAAAGGATCATGTTGTACCCTAAGCCCTTCCAGATGTTGATGAACACCAGGATGAAAGGCCAGTACTTGGGTGTATTATACCAGTCGATCGGTTCCTTCCCCATCGCCTTCAGAAGCGAGTTGTTGATAAACCCGTTGCTGCTGCTTAAGAAAGCAAACGCCAGGTAGCTGACGATAACCATGGAAATCAGGTAGGGGATTAAGATCACGGTCTGATACGCCTGCTTTGCAAACTTATTACGGATCTCGTTGAGGATGATAGCGACAGTTACGGCCAGAACCGTCCCCAGAACGATGAACACCAGGTTGTAGAGAAGGGTGTTCCGGATCATGATAAACGCGTCTTTTGTCTTAAACAGAAACTCAAAATTCTTAAGTCCGCACCATGGACTTCCGTAAATGCCGTCTCTGGCATTGTACTGCCGGAAAGCGATCTGAATACCAAACATAGGAATATAGTTGTTGATAAACAGATAGACCACACCCGGCAGGAACATCAGATAGAGAGGCCAGAAGCGCTTGATCGCCTTCGTAACTTTTTTCATAACTATTCCTCCCGCAGAAAACTCTCTTCCCGAAAAGGGACCGGAGCACGTACCCGTAAAAACGCACACCGTCTTAAGACAACCTAAAGGGCGGGTCAGGGGTTTCCCATGCCCGCCCCTTTGTTTCAGTCTTTTTCGTTTCTGACGTTCCCAGGACTTTTAGCCGCTTATTCTGCTTTGCTCGCCAGATATTCATCCAGCTGTCTCTGCTTCTCGGCAATGATATCGTTGATGCCGGCGGCTTCCAGTTCCTCATTAAACTTCGGGATATTCTCCGCGGGATCCATGAATCCCCAGCGAAGAGCGGTATTATAGGCAGCCACTACGTTGTTGCAGTTGGTTACCTGATTCAGGACAGGAGTGCTGTCCCAGGAGAACCCGTGGGCAGGACTCGGATCACCGGAATCGTTGAACTCTTTCAGCTGATCCCACAGATCTGCCGCGCCGCCTTCCCAGATGGGCGTGATCTGCTGATTCGGCCAGGACCAGTCAACAGAGGAGTATCCGCTTGCGTTCGGGTCTACACCTTCCGGAGTAGTGATGAAGGTCTTGGTATCATCCGTGTATACCCAGTGCTTGCCCTCGATCCCGTTGATGAACAGGTTGGAGACTTCCGGATCGGTATACATCAGGTTCCACAGTTCCATAGCCTTCTCCGGGTTCTTGGAGCTGTAGGGGATGATGAAGGAGTTGCCGTTGGAGATATCCGTATACTTGAACGGCTCGATCACTTTCATGAAGACCGCTTCCTTGCCGTTGCTCTTGTAGGTCTCCAGCTCCTTGCCGGGCTTCCAGTTCTCAAACATGGCGAAGCCGTTGCCGGAAAGCAGGTTGTTCTCGGTGGTCGTGGTGGCATCCGGCATTACCAGGCCTTCCTGATTCCACTGATACATCATCTCGCAGAACTCACGATAGGAATCGGTCGCGTAGTAGTTGACGACTTCCGTGCTGTCAGCGTGCGCGTCTTCCAGAACACCAAGGCTGTCACCCAGCGGATCCACCGGAAGGGGATCCTGCATGCCGCCGCCTGCCCAGGTCGGAACCAGGCAGTACATATCCGGATACGCTTCATGGACTTTCACCAGGATATCATGCATTTCCTCGAAGGTGCCGTACTCGGGAACCTCAATCCCCAGCTCGTCTACGATATCCTTGCGCATATCGAAGCCGGCGGAACGGGAAGTATCATGCTGGTTCGGAAGAGCGTACAGCACACCGCTGAACTTGCAGGCTTCCAGGTCAACCGGGTTGATGACTTCCAGAGCGCCCTGGCCGTATTCCGCTACCAGATCATCCAGCGGAGTCGCGTAGCTGTTGCGGACCATGGTGGCCAGCTGGCCGTTTACGTTGTTGTAGTTTAACAGGTCAATCTCTTCGCCGGATGTCAGAGCAAGGTTGATCTGCTCCGCATCCTGCCCGCGTACCAGCTCAACTTCCACACCGATCTTCTCACGGGTAATCTCGCTGATCGCCGCGGCAACTTCCTCACAGTCATCGGTATCCGCGGTGCCTACGCCCCAGACTACCAGCTTCGTGATGTCATCCGCTTTCGCCGGAACTGCCATCCCTACCAGCAGCGTACAGGCCATGACCGCGGACAGGCCGAGTGAAACCCACTTTTTCATTTTCATTCCAATTTTCCTCCTTTTTGTGAACATTCACAGTTGTTTGTCAGGATTTACGGGTACGTCTTTAGTTATTTTTAACTATATCCATGTTTTTGACGAAAATCTAATTAGATTTTGCTAGAAATTCATCAATTATTGCTATCGGGGTCCGGCAAAAGTCACAGATGGGCGCAGTGCGTCCAAACTTTCAGGCGGGACTGGGGATATCCACGAAAAAGAGGATTGAAAGCCAAAAAGTCGGCAAATGAGTACTCAAGACCTCAAAATTTAGGAACCCCAAGCTCCTCAAGAAACAGTTTGTCCCTTTCTGTAATCTCTGTAGTCCACCGTTTAGCTCTAAGTTTTGAAGAAACCTTTACTTCCTCCACTACATCAAACCATTGAAGTGTTAGATATACTGGTGTGTTTTTTAACCATGATAATAGCTTCTTCTTAATTCTTAGTTTACCGGCGGTTGCTCCTTCCTTTGGGTGATCGATTTCCTCCGTAAGGGACTGTTTGAGAAGTCGAAGTTGTTCACGGTAGTATTCGAAATAACACAGGGCGACAAACTGCACAAACATCCGTCCAAGGAGACATTCACTTGACCAGACTCTGGTCCGTGTGCCGTCTGCTTCCTGTTTTTCAGTTTCAAAGAAGAACTCGACAGCTTCTCTTCCACGATATTTGCGAAGACATTCAAATGCATTTTTTTCTTTGTTGGACACCAACGAGAAGAAACCGTGATACTTCTTAGCCTGGGCGATTGCTTTTTCGTTGTAGCTGACAGTTGTTTTCCCACGGCTTTTGGAAATAATAAAGTAATTGCGAGCGTCGGCTGGCAAAGTATCTTCTGACTCTCCTTTTTCAACACGGCTCTTTAAATTTAATAACTCTTCGTCAAAAGCCACATCTTCATTCACCCGCCGCTGCGCATCAAAGTATAAATGAAGATAGATCCTTCGACTGAACTTCTCAGTATCGCCACCGGAAAGCCCCTTCTTCCCGCTCCCATATTTCCTGGTCCGGGTAAATTCGTGCATCAAACGTACAGTGATTCCATGAGTGTTCACGTCAAACGGACAAATGCTGCCAGCCGAGCGAAATTCATCAAGCCGATCGTCTAATTCCTTCCTAACCCATTTGACATTAATCTTTACAAGAGTAATGAAATCAAAGTGTGCATTGAGCATATCACCTAGATTCTTTTCAGAATAATAACCATTATCTGTAACAATCTCCGCTCTCGAGATCCCCAGGACCTGCAGCTGCTTTAACATATTCTCAATGGTGATCACATCTGGCTGATTTCCTGGTTGTTTCGCAAAAGCAACAGGTTGTCTTGTCTCTATAGAATACAGGGCAAGAAACTTGACGGTCTTGAGACCATCCTGAGCTTTGTTATAACCATATCGGGCATCCGGAAGTTGCTCGGAATAAGTTGAAATAGTAGTCGAATCATAAGCAAGTATCGCATTACCTTTTACTGTAGCAAGGCGGGAGGCAAAGAACCCTTGCATCAGAGACTCCTCGCGCCCAACTTTTACAAAGAGATCATGGTAGACGTCTTCTGATATCCCATCTTCATAAGGAAGCGGATGATCAAGCTGCCAGACAGCAATTGCAGGAAGTGTCTGCCTGTTAGTACCAAACAGATACCGGGCAACGGAAAGAATCTTCTGCGCCGTTCCCAAGTCAGTATTCCTATAGATTCCATCATCAATACCGGAACTTTTGCCGATATGATCTATGATATCCATCATTCCGACCTTCATGCGGGACGCGCAAATCTCTGAGGTTTGCCCAGTTGAATTTGAAGCTTTTTCTCCGGGCTTCCGCTTGGGTCTGGTAGAAATGACTTCGTTTTCACCTTTTGGGATTTTCCCTATCAGTCTGCTGGAAATTACGATATTATATTTCCTCGCCGGATCATACTGAGTCTTACGTTCAAGAACATAGGTATCACCGTTCTTTTTCACCTGATGGACAATACGGGTTTTGACCTCTCCTAACGTGGGCGCTGACATTTCTTCCCTCCTGGTTTGAGTATATCTTATTATATCATATACTCAAACGGTTGTCAACCCCCAAATTACAGGAAAAATAAGGATTTTTTCATGGTTAAACTTTTATTTTCTGTATAAAACCGAATTTTGAGTACATCTTTCCCGACTTGATGGTTGAAAGATTGAAAACTTTCAAAGGCCCAGAGGCCATGCAGAGGACCTCAAAGACAAGTCAGGGGTCCATGCGGGAAGGATTCCTCATTGGATGCACTCGTAAGATCTGGCCAGGCTGGAAGGTGGTAATCGAACGTATGTTCTTAAAGGGTCGGTGATCTAGCTGTCTACGGAGGGAACCAAGCGGGACTTACGAAACGAGGGGGAACTTTTCATTCAAAAAGTCCCGGGCAAAGAAATACCCCTGAAGGTACACCGCTGCTTCGCCTAGAGAGCGCCCCTTTTCAGGGCTTCTCCTGGTCATTTCTGCATCCGGAAGGTCCTACAGGCTATACCGATGGACAGACAGGCAGCCATAAGAGGAAAAAATCTCACGCAATCGAAGACTGCCAAGGGAGACGAAAGGAGACGGACAGGCGGCTCTTAAAGCCTCTGAAAGCCCGTAAGGGTTTGCTGGCTTAGCACGAGCGGCAGGAGTTATTCAGCCTGAAAGCCGCAGAAAAGATGCCTTCCAGACAGAGGCAGATTCAGGGGCTGAAAAATAGGCAAAGTTTAAACAGGACCGCAGGAATGTGTGAAAGACGAGGACTGAAACCTGAACTTTGATATGGCACATCTTGTATGATTCAGCGTCAAAGATATGAACTTTCGGCCAGGAAGCAGCTAAAGGTAAATAGGCTTCTTGACACGCACCAAACAAAGGTAAAAAGTGGGGTACTGTGTGCCTGGGCACAAGTTTAACCGACACAAAGCTAAGCTTAAAGACGGGACC
>CAZXSN010000037.1:0-27235 GCA_964643295.1 uncultured Lachnospiraceae bacterium | reverse complement strand
ATGACACAAGATACTGTGTTTCCCTTATTTTGCCCCTTACTAAAAAGTAAAATATTTACATCTACTGTCGCTGATTCGAAAACCTTTTGTCCTGCAAAGTCGATCAGATAAATCGGGTTAGTCTTTTCTGAGAAAAACCTTCTTAACTTTTCTCCATATCCTGCTCGCATCCATTTGTTGCTGGTGATAAAGGCTAAAACTCCATTTTCTCGAAGCAGAGAATATCCTTTCTCATAGAAAAGACAATAGATATCGCCTGTTTTTGCAAACGTCTCATACCCCAGTCTTTCATACAGATCACCTAACTTTGTTCCTTTATCATCAATCGCTTTCTGCAGCTGAATATAAGGCGGATTCCCAATGACGATATCAAAGCCGCCATTGTCCCGGAATACCTTTGGAAAATACAGTTCCCATAGGACAAACGGTCTGGAAGGCTGCTGGACTGCCTGGTAATACGCATCCACTGCTCCCGGATTGCCTTGCAGCTGCACCAGAACAATCTCGTTGTAAATGTCCTGAATCTGTTCTTTTAAAGCGTCTTTCGCTATCCGGTCTTTCTCCTCATACAGTCTGGACTGAAGGTCGATCAGTTCGTTGATCCTGATCTCCAAACCTTGATCAAAGGTGGTCCTCTGGCGGTTTGCGGACTCATTTTTCAAAGCAAAGTTTTTTGTAAGTAGCGGGATACCGTAAAACTCGTCGATCAGGCTGTTCCCGCAGATGATGTTGCAGTCCAGGTTCGGAAGTTCGCGGGGTTTTGTCGTGTATCCAAGTTCCTCGTTTGTCTGGTCCATGATCTGGTTGTCAATGACAAGAGACAGCCAAAGACGCAGCTTAGCGATATCCGTCGCACTGGCTTCCAGATCACAGGCAAAAATACAGTTTTTGATGGTTTCACGTTTCATACGGTAAGAGTTACGCATGGATCGATAGCTTAAGCGCTGGAAGGGGCTCATCTCAATGGCCATATAGGTTGTAATGGTTTCCCTGGCTTTCACAATCTCTGTCAACATACCCAGCGGAAACGCCCCGGAACCGACCGCCGGATCCACCACTTTCACATTCGCCAGACAATCATCCAATTCCTGCAGGCGGTTCACGTTCTTCTGATAGCTGAAGATTGTTTCAGGGATCTCAAGGCTCTTTTCCCTATCAAACTCCATATGATGCTTATAATAGTAGATTTCATCCCCAACTAACACCCTGCCTGTCTTATCGTCAACCGGCAAAGTTTTTTTGGTATCCTCATCGCGAAAATACTCACCGTAGAGGATAAATTTGCGGATATCCTCATCCGGGATTCCTGTTTTTCCGACCAGGTAGCAGATCAGACTTTCCTGGCACATGTAGTGGACAATCTCACGCGGAGTGTAGAAAGCTCCCTTGGATTTACGGTCTTTCACATCCAGAAGGTTTTCAAAGACTTTACCAAGCATTTCCGGGTCGATGGCTACCTCGCGCTCCATTGGTTCGTCCTCAGCCATCGTGAAATTGAAGCGGTCAAAAATATCCAGGATACCGTCTGCTTCTCGGCCTTTGGTGTCCACGTTGGAAAACAGTTCGTTTGGGATTTGAAAGTCGTTATTGCGCCAGTCATATCCGTCCAGCTCTTCAAACAGACCGCCGTTTAAGAAAGGAATGCGCCTGTGCAGAGGCGGAAAAAACGCATTTTCTCCGCGGTTCTGGTTAAGCCCGGTGTAGAACAGAGGCTCCAGGTAATCGTCAAAAAAGTTCTTACCAACTTTCCTGCAGCCTTCAAAAATCTGACGCATGAAATCCTTCGGGCCATTTCCCCACGCGTCCCCTTTCACCAGAGTGGAAAGAGTCGTCTCATCCTCCGCAGAGAGGGACAGGAGAGCTTTGTTGTCGCGGTAATACATGCCATCTGAGGCTTTTTTATAGACAGCAGGCATCAGTTCCTTTGGCTTTCTGCCTGAGCGGAAGAAGCCGGACTTGTATTCCGGTTCGGTCAGTTTCGCCGGAAACGCATTGACGCCAAGCCATCCTTTCTTCTGCACGAAGTACAGGAAGACGATTTGTCCCATCAGTTTTTTGGCAAACTGTTCGCTGTCAAATCCTCTGGACGCTGCCTCAGCCTGAAACTGCGGATTGGAATCCAGAAATTCCTTCAGATCCAGATACTTGCTGCGGTATTGATCGAAGAAATCTTTTGTGACAGCCTCGACACTGAACGCTTCCTCCAGTTCATCAAGACTGGGATCACGGTTATCATCCACAAAAATGGGATAGAGGCGTTCCATTGCCGTATGGCAGGGTTCACCTTTACCTACCAGATAGGAATAGCGTTTCGCCGGTGTCAGGTTCTCACTGATTTTCCCCAGGGAGAATTCGTAATCCATTCTGACAAGCGACAGCCTCCAGCGATCCGGTTCCTCTTTTGTGTAGAAAGAAACCAGCGCTCCGGAACAGTCGCTGCTCTGCAGAAGGGTCTTGACGAAATTTCTCTGCATGCTGCGGGCATTTTCAATGTTCTTATCGTTCTTTAAACAGACCGAGAACAGCGCGACTTTGTTCTGATCATCCCCCATATAAGTTCCGATGTGGCTGTAATGATCAACCGCAGCGGAGAAAGTATTCCAGGGTTTCAGCTCTTTGTCCGGGGCTGCCAGCTGGATATTAGCCAGCAGCTCCCGCAGAAACTGGACATACTGGTGATGATCATATGACTGGGTCAGGGTCTCCTCGAAGATTTTTCTCTTCTGTTCATTCATCTTGTTTTCCCTTCAGGTAGCAGGAGAGAATCACCTGTTTCTCCCCTTCGGTGTGAAGAACGGCATCTTTCCGCTCGTACAGATACTGATCCGGAACCAGGTTGGTGATCGCAAAATATGCTTCTCCCAGGTCTTTTACAGAAGACAGTTCCTTGACGATATTTTTGGTGATATTTTTCGGGATGTCTCCATTCTCATAGGCTCTGCGCAGACGAAAAAGAACGTCTTCCTGATCATCCGTCAGCGTCGGTTCCTTCTGCATGGCCCGTAGAACATTGACGACTTTCAGATCATTTCCACGAAGTGGAGCTTTCCCCACTTCAATGACTTCTTCCTGAAGAAGATTATCATCGAATGCGTGGCTGTTGGCCTCATAATGGTCATAATAGGGGCTGCCCACGGGAATGCGTACTTCTTCAGGCTCGCATTCCAGGTATTGGACTGCTTCCAGGAAGGAAATCTGCCTGGTGTCTTCCCCGGTGATAAAAAAGTTCTTTAGGGCGCCTTTGCGGATAAAAGTTACAGTGGCATCCTCCGCAATCAGGTCAGTGTATCTCCCGGTTTTGGATTTCCTGGGCAGCCGTTTGATCCGTTCAAAGAGCGCCTGATCGTTGTCTCTTACCTGGCGGATTACTGCCAGGTATTTCAGCTCCGGGTTTGTGCTTTCTTCCCCCGTATCCAGGCTGGAGGTCAACTGTTCAAAGAGCTTCTGGGAGCTTACCACTTCCTCATCGGACAGATATTTGTAATCTTCCCCGAGTGTATCATGAAACGCCTGCAGTTTCTCCAGAATCCGGTCCTTCAGCGGCAGATGCTTATCCGACTGCGCAGTCGGGAAGAAGTTAAACACGTAGATCTGCTGAAATTCCGTGCCGACACGGTTAATGCGCCCTACACGCTGCATGATCCTGGTTGGATTCCAAGGCAGGTCGTAGTTGATCAGGGCATTGGATCGGTGCAGGTTGATTCCTTCTGCAAGGATGTCCGTGGTGATCAGGACATCATAGCGGTCATTTTCCCGGTCCGCATACTTGGGATTAAAGCTGTCTTCAATTGCGGCTTTCAGTTTCGTACTGCTTGCTCCGGAATAGGCAACCACCCGTTCTCCGTAGATCACCCGCAGCTTTTCCTCCAGATATTCCGCTGTCTCCTTTGATTCCGTAAAGATGATTTTCTTGTTTCCAAGAAGCTTGTTGTTGTTTCGCAGCTCATCAAGAAAGGTGTTCAGTTTCGGATCGGTTTTAATGGAGGACCACAGCTCGCGCAGGTATTTTAACTTGGACAGATCCCTGTTTAAATCGATAAGAAATCCTGGCTTAAATTCGGAAGCCTGGAAGTGGAAGCCGTTTTCTTCTTCCACCATCTGCATCAGTTTCTCGATGTCCCCGGAATCCAGAAGGTCATAGACATCGACCTTTTTGCTGATCCAGACCTCTCCCGTTTGTGTGAGCATATCCAGAAAATGTTCATACGATTCAATAAACCTCTGGAGTGTCATGCGGAAAGCATAAAAGCTGCTTTCCAGACGTTTTACTAGGATTCCCTTCATGAATCCGCCCATGTTGTGCTGCGCGGCCAGCAGAGTGGAGTACTTTTTGGTATCCTTCAAATAGGTCAGCGGCTTGTACCTGGCATAGGTGAAATCCTTGATAGCGGCGATGGTTTCCGTAAAGATGCTGTCCGTTGCCTCATCAAAGGTATAGATGATCTGTTCCGGTGCCCCCAGTTTCGGGAACGAAAGCCCCTGTTTCAGGAGATCATCCTGATAATACTGCTGAATTTCCGTCCGGGTTCTGCGGATCATGATATGGCGCAGGATCTTATCTCGGATTTCCTCGGAATTGCTCCTCACCTGCGCCAGATACTCCGGAGAACCTTTCTCCAGACCTTTGAGTTTGCCGTTTAAGGAGGCGAAAAATCCCTCCAGGTTTTTTACCCCCACGATGTTGCTGTTATGTTTTGGCTGGAAGAGATAAATCTGGTTTTCAATATCACTGGTGTAATTGTTGATGGGCGTGGCGGAAACCAGGATGACTTTCTTTCCGTAGCAGATTTCGTGCAGTTTGCTGAAACTGTCAGTTTCGGCATTGCGGAACCGGTGCGCCTCGTCCACGAATACATATTCGTACTCGGCTTTGCTTTGCAGGACACTGTCTAACTTCCCCAAAGAGACCACTTTGGCAGCCACGTCAAATTCCAGGAGGACTTCTTCCCAGTAGCTTTTAAGAACCGGAGGGCAGATCACCAGTTTCCGGCCCTTTCCGAGCGTTCTGGCAAGCATGGCGCAGATATAGGTTTTGCCAAGACCAACGACATCCGAGATAAAAACGCCATTGTAGGCCTTCAGAATCTTTTTGGCCTGCACGACGGCATCAATCTGATACTGCAGCTGCATGAAGTCAGGCGGAAAGATTTTCTGGGCGAGGACATCCTTGTCCGCATTGATTTCTTCCCGGAAAAACTCGTAGAGTGTCTTTAGGTAAATCTCATACGGCGTGATATCATTTCTCAGCCAGGTCCTTTTTTCAACGGTATCCACGTAGACGTCCTGGATCGAGCTTCCGTCTTCCCACAGTTTTTCGAAACTGTCCAGGGCAAACTGGACATCTGCGCTGTCCTTCAGTTCCACGTTGAATTCCAGGTTGGAGACCAGCCCGGCTTCAGAGAAATTGCTGGATCCGGTAATAACGCTTCCGAAATGGTCAGATTTGCTCAGATCCTTGCGCATGATATAGACCTTCGCATGGATCGGTGCATTCGTATACAAGCGCATCTCCAGTTTTCCGCATCTCAGCCATTCGATGAATGTGCGGACACCTTTTTCGATATCGGCGGTTGTTTCGGATTTCTCGAATTCTTTTTCCACACCTTTAGAAAAACCTTCCACAGCCTCCTTCAATGTGGGCTGCGCCGCCCGGTTAATGATGTCAACGGTTGATCTGTCCACATTCAAGCCAACCAGGATACGGATTTTCTCTACGGATTCCATGGCCGGATACAGCCGAAAGAAGCCGCTTGTGCGGAAATACCCGACAAGCACATCGAAAAACTGGGTATTGCTCTGCAGAATCGTAGAGAACCGGCTGTACAGATCCCGTTCCGGTTCGTTTGTAAAGAACTTTAAGTCATTGACCGTCATCATCGGCATCCCCCCGCTTTTCAGCCATCCGGGACCATTTCTTAGATGTTGTCCATCGGTTTCCTGCCGCAGTTTCCCGGAAGCGTTTCTACCCTGTTAGAATAACACAAACTGCAGCAGATTTCAAATAAAATGCGAACCTATGAGACCCTAAGGGCAGAAAGCGCAGAGTAGGGGGCAGGAAGCTTTCGTTCGCTCCCAAAAATAAAGGCATAAGGCCGAACTGTGAGATTCTACAGGAACAACGAGGGAGCCAGCGTTTGATGACTCCCCCAAGCGTACGTCCGCAAACGTATGCCCCATTTAGGGGTTACAGTTATACATCACCGGATTGAAGGAGTCAGGCCCTAAAAACAGTGTTGACGCGGAAATCTCTTCATAGCGCTTTTAAACTTATTCCTTCAGTTCCCTTTTACGTTCCATGAGGCTGGTCAGTCAAGTTTTGGTGAAACTGCCAAAACCCGCAGAAACGCTGTCAAAGCTGCCGTCTGTACTCAAATCCATACGCGTGATATAACTCATCCAATGGATCTGTGCATTCGGGTGCCTACATGGGGAAAAGGAAACACTATGCCTGATTTGAAAGTACATAGAGTGATGAAGGGGCATGGCTCCCTGTGCCCATTTGTGGAAACGAGGAAATACAGAATGAACGCTGCCAGAAGACAAAGTGATCTTTTTCCTCGCTGTTCGATTCTTATTGTGCAGAGTGGTTTTGTGATGGATTTTCCATGAAGAATGAATCAGCCTGTCAACAAGATAGAGGGTCTTTTCACTTATTTTCCTCCAGCTTCGTCCACCAGGTTGTCAGAACGTGATCCTTACCTTCTCAATATCGATCATGTTTCCTTATATTCTCACGATCTGCTTTTGTCCCATCCGGCTCTCCTGCCTAAAATTTCGCATGGCCGGCAGCCGAAATTTTTACCCTTCGGGTGCGGTGTATATTTTTCCTAAAGGGAGCACCAGATCGTATCTTCTTAGAGGCTTTTCTTTTCCTCCTGTTTAGGATTTGCTGCACTCTTTTTCCCGTGAATGGAAAGAAACCTCCAGCGGGTGCTTCTCTTCCAAAGAAGCGGGCGGAGAAGGAAAATGGCAGGAAAGGAGAGAAGTTTTTGACTCTGGTATAGCAGCAGCAGGGCCCTCACAGGCAGATGAGAGGTCCCCGGAACGGATTTTCAGCGTCAAGGTCCGCTGGTGAAGCTTACGGAAATCTTTTTGCATTCCCTGCCGTTTGCTGATATACTGTAAGCAGTGGATGTTTGGGAAGACTTTCCTGGCTGCGGCGTACCATCCGTCAGACAGATGTCTTTCCCATACGGGGCAGGAGTGTTTTCCGCTCTCTTGCTTTGAGGCTTTGGAAGGGAACGGGAAAAATACAGGAGGGATCAGGGATGGAAAGTTATATCATGGCATTGGATCAGGGGACGACCAGTTCCCGGTGTATCTTATTTGACCACTCGGGAAAGATCTGCAGCGTTGTACAGCGTGAGTTTGAGCAGATCTATCCGCATCCGGGATGGGTAGAGCATAACCCGATGGATATCTGGTCGTCGCAGGTGAGCGTGGCGGCGGAGGCGATGGGGAAGATCGGAGCCGGGACAGAACAGATCGCGGCCATTGGCATTACCAACCAGAGGGAGACGACCATCGTCTGGGAGAAGGAAACCGGCAGACCTATCTGCAACGCGATTGTCTGGCAGTGCCGCAGAACCTCCCAGATGGTCGATGAGCTGAAGGCGGAGGGATTCGATGAGGTGATCCGCCGAAAGACGGGTCTTATTCCGGACGCCTACTTTTCCGCCACCAAACTTAAATGGATCCTGGATCACGTGGAAAGAAGCAGAGAGCGGGCAAGAAGGGGCGAGCTTTTGTTTGGCACCGTGGATACCTGGCTGATCTGGAACTTAACCGGCGGACAGGTGCATGTGACGGATTACACCAATGCCTCGCGCACGATGCTTTTTGATATCCATCGGCTTTGCTGGGATGAGGAGATCTTAGAGAAGCTGGACATTCCGGTTCAGATGCTCCCGCAGGTGAAGCCTTCCATCTGTGTGTACGGCAAAACGAAAGGATGCCTTTTAGGGGATGGGATTCCGATTGCCGGAGCGGCGGGCGATCAGCAGGCATCTCTGTTCGGCCAGTGCTGCCATACCCCGGGCGATGCGAAAAATACCTACGGGACCGGCTGCTTCCTGCTTATGAATACGGGGAAAGAGGCCGTGGAATCGAAAAACGGTCTGCTGACAACCATTGCCGTGGGGCTTGGAGAACGCGACGTGGAGTACGCCCTGGAAGGAAGCGTTTTTGTCGCCGGGGCGGCTATTCAGTGGCTGCGCGATGAGCTGGGGCTTCTCACCAGTGCCGCTCAGTCTGAGGAGTACTGCAGACAAGTACCGGATACCAACGGCATTTACGTGGTTCCGGCCTTTACGGGGCTGGGAGCGCCTTACTGGGATCAGTATGCCAGGGGAACGATTGTCGGACTGACCAGAGGGGTGAACCGGGCGCATCTGGTGCGCTCTACTGTGGAGTCTCTGGCCTATCAGTCCGCGGATCTTATACGGGCGATGGAGGCCGATTCCGGCATCCGTTTGCATGAACTCAAAGTGGACGGCGGAGCCAGCGCCAACAACTTCCTTATGCAGTTTCAGGCGGATATCCTGGGCGCCAACGTCTGTAGGCCCAGCTGTATTGAAACCACCGCCTTGGGAGCTGCCTATCTGGCCGGACTGGCGGTCGGTTACTGGAGCGACCGCCAAGAGGTACAGAAAAACTGGGCACTGGAGCGTACCTTTAGCCCTGTGATGGAGGAGAAAGAACGCCTGTTAAAACTGCGCGGCTGGGAGAAAGCTGTGCGCTGTGCGTTTGGCTGGGCAAGGGAAGAGCAGGAAATGTGACAAATTTTTTAAGAGGAAACAGGAGGAGAAGGGCTGCGAACGAAGGGTCGATCGTCCTTAAAAAAGCGCGGTTTTTTCAGAGAAGTTCCGCCTGTTTCCTTTCCCGCCTGAAAGGATCTTAACAAGATCTTAAGAAAAGGTGATTGCAAAAAAATGACAGATTTGTTACAATAGGAACATGCAAAGAAGCCTCCCGAGCTTCCTTTAGGTTTGCCGCATGGCGCACAATCGTAGGGAAATAAGCAGGTTTCTCACCCTCTGTGACGACCTGCCGTGAAGCGGGAAGAGTGTTTGCCGGGAAAAGGAAAATTTTTACACGTACCACGTTTCTCAAAGATCCATCATGCGGGCTGGATCGGGTGAAACAGGGGAGCGAAGGCTTTTTTCGGCCGTGAAAAATTTTCCCAATAAGGAAAAAGTTGGATTTCATGATTTAGGAGTCAAAAGGTGATTACGGATTGTTCCGCTGCTTTTAAGCTTCACAATCCTGCTGTAATCTTTTCGTAAAAACACCGGTTTGAAGGAGTTTTGGATATGGCAAAAAGGGTTCTGGTAGTCGATGATGAAAAGCTGATTGTAAAGGGGATCCGCTACAGTCTGGAACAGGAGGACATGGTCGTAGACTGTGCCTATGACGGGGAGGAAGGACTGAAGAAAGCCAAGGAGAACTCATATGACATCATTCTGCTGGATCTGATGCTGCCCAAGATGGACGGCATTCAGGTGTGCCAGCAGATCCGCGAGTTTTCCGATGTCCCTATTATCATGGTGACGGCCAAGGGCGAGGATATGGATAAAATCATGGGGCTGGAGTACGGCGCGGATGATTATATCACCAAGCCGTTCAATGTCCTGGAGCTGAAAGCCAGACTGAAGGCGATTATGCGCCGTACCTCGGGCAAACCGATGCCGGAACCCCAGGGCAAACTCATTCAGGCGGGAGATCTGTCCGTGGACTGCGAGGGCAGAAGAGTCAGCGTCCGCGGGAAGGAGATTAACCTGACCGCCAAGGAATTTGATCTTCTGGAGCTTCTGGTCTTCAACCCGAACAAGGTGTACAGCCGGGAAAGCCTTTTAAATCTTGTCTGGGGGTACGAGTATCCGGGTGACGTGCGCACCGTGGATGTGCATATCCGCAGACTGCGGGAGAAGATCGAGGATAATCCCAGCGAACCGAAGTACGTGCACACGAAGTGGGGAGTGGGTTATTATTTCCAGCATTAAGTTAAAGCTGAAGCGTTATGGAAAGAGTATGCGGCTGCGGCTGGTGATCATCCTGGTTTTGGTGGGCACCATCCCGGTCAGCCTGCTCAAACAGGGGATTCTGCGAAATTATGAAAGCCAGATGGTGACTCAGCGGGCAAACATGATCCGCAGCCAGTGCCAGATGATTTCGGAGCAGCTCTCCAATTCCGGATATCTGCGGGGAGCCTCCTCTGATCTGATCGAGACGGAGCTGGGACAGTTGGGAACCCTCTACAGCGGCCGTGTGGTGGTGGTCAACAGCAGCTTTCGCATCATCAAGGATACCTATGGGATCGATGAGAACAAGACGATTGTCGTGGATGAGGTGATCGACTGCTTCCTGGGCCGCAATTCGGAAAGCTATAACCGTCTGGATGAATTCCTGGAAGTGACGGCCCCGGTGTCGGATCCGCTGACAAAGGAGATCAGCGGGTGCATGATCATCAGTGTGCCGACGATGGATATCCGCGACAGCCGCAAAGCATTGGGAAGAACCGTGCTGATACTGCAGATCGTGCTGACGCTGCTGGTAGCGGCGGCGGCTTTTTATGCTGCCCATATCCTGGTTAGGCCCTTCGGCAAGGTAACCGCCTCCTTGGAGGAGATGCGCGGAAACTTCCAGGAGGAGGAAATCCACATCCCTGATTATACGGAGACGGAACTGCTCTCAGAAGCCTACAACCGCATGGTCAGGCGTCTCAAAGTCCAGGAGGATTCCCGCCAGGAATTTGTCTCCAACGTCTCCCATGAGCTGAAAACGCCGCTTACCTCCATGAAGGTGCTGGCGGATTCCTTAGTGGCGCAGGGCGATTCCGGGGAAGTGCCGAACGAGGTATACCGGGACTTCATGAAGGATATCGCCGAGGAGATTGATCGGGAAAACAAGATCATCAATGACCTTCTCTCCCTTGTGAAGATGGACCGCCGGTCCCCGGATGTGGCGATCGAAGAGACTAACATCAACGATCTGGTGGAGCTTATTTTAAAGCGTCTGCGTCCGATTGCCGCCAAGGACAATATCGAGCTGGTGCTGGACAGCTACGAGCCGATCATAGCGGAAGTGGATGAGATGAAGCTTACGCAGGCCATCTCCAACTTGGTCGAGAACGGGATTAAGTACAATAAGGAGAACGGCTGGGTGCACGTCTCTTTAAACGCGGACAATACATTCTTTTACGTGAAGGTGGAGGATTCCGGCATCGGCATCCCCGAGGAGGATCAGGAGCATATCTTCGAGAGGTTCTACCGCGTGGACAAGTCGCATTCCCGTGAGATCGGCGGTACCGGGCTGGGTCTGGCGATCACCTTAAGCGCTGTGCTGATGCATCACGGCGCGGTGCGCGTGTACAGCAAGGAAGGGGAAGGCACGACCTTTACCGTGCGCATTCCTCTGAAGTATACCGCTTAAATGGAAGTCTTCGGCTCTGTCTGATTTTTGACTGGGAGGGATGAGATGGCAGGGAACAAATCCCGTCTGTTTGTGGTTTTACTGCTGGCCCTTCTGCTTGCCGGCTGCAGCAGGAAAGATACCGCTGACAGCGAGTCATCCGGTTATTCTGTCTACTATACGAATCTGGAGGGAACACGGCTTATATCCAGGGCTTTTACCCCGGTTTCGGAGCGCTTTGACGGGATCCTGGAGGAGATGCTGAAAGAATTTCAGCATCCAAGTTCTACCGACCTGGCGAGCGCGATGCCTTTAGGGGTGGAGATCAACGGATACACCATGGGGGTGGACGATCTGAAGGTGGACTTTAACGCCGCCTACTTAGGGATCAGCAACATTCAGGAAGTTTTGCTGCGCTCCGGCATTGTAAAGACCTTACTGCAGCTGCCGGGGGTGACGCGGGTGATGATCACGGTGGACGGCCAGTCCCTGACGGACAATAATGGCATGGAAGTCGGATACATGGATGAGAGCAGCTTTATCGACAAGCAGGGGGACAGCATCAATTCCTACCATTACATTACCCTGAACCTCTATTTCGGAAATGTCGTCGGCGACCGGGTTGTCAAGGAAGTGCGCAACGTCTACTATTCCAGCAACCTGATCACGGAGAAGGTGATCGTGGAGCAGATCCTGAAAGGGCCGGTCAACGCGAGACTTCAGGCGGTGGCGCAGCCGACGGTGCAGGTAAAGAGTGTGCAGATCCAGGACGATATCTGTGTGATCGATCTCGATGAAAGCTTTAATACAGCTCCCCCTGGAAGCACGGTTTCCCCGAAAGCCTGCCTCTACGCGTTTGTCAACGCGATCTGTGAGGCCTGTGAGGTGGACGGGGTGCAGTTTCGAATCAACGGGGAATCGGATGTGCGCTTTCGCGGGGAAGTGAATCTGGAGCAGGTATTCTCCTGGGATGAAACGATGATCGAGGCCTCGGGGCTGGCGCAGCCTTTGGCCGGCATCTATGTGGGAGAAAACGGATCCTCGATAGACATCGATTCCGGACAGGAGAAATGGGATCAGCCGGAGGGCGAGAAAACTGTTCCGGCATCCGAAAGCGAGAGCAGTACCAGCGAAGGGCAGGAGTAAGGACAGGAGCAAAAAACACAGGCAAAACAGGAACGAAAACGGGAGCGAAGGCAGGAAGGAAAGTTTCCTTTTTCCGCGCCGCTCGTATGGAGCAGCACCGTTTTGATGATGACAAAAGGAACGATTGTTTCGAAACGGAAGGCGCATGGCTGGGTTTGACGGCTTTATGCGCCTTTCCTCTTCCTGCCGGTTTCCGGGTGAGAGATAAGATCCTGAAGGGGCATTTTAAGAGACTTTGGACGGCGGCACTGGCCGCGCCTGCTTCCTTAAATTTCTTTCCGAACGGCTGGCGGACCTTTCGAAAAGTCTTTCCGTTTGCCGCGGGATGTGCTATCATAACAGTACGGCAGAAGGTTTGTCCCTTTTGGGCGTCTGGCAAAGGGGGAGTGCCGGAGGAATTGTTGGAAGGTGTGGGAGAAGGATAAGAGCGGGGAGGCCAACCGATGACGATCAGAGAGGAAACACAGGAGCGGGAGCTTCAGTTTTTCAGCCCCTATGCGGCATTCAGCGCAAAGTCCAGGGGGCGGGAACGCCCGGAGACACCGTGTGATATCCGCACGGACTATCAGCGCGACCGCGACCGAATCCTGCACAGCAAGTCGTTTCGCAGGCTGAAACATAAGACGCAGGTCTTTTTAAGCCCCCAGGGAGATCACTACCGGACGAGACTTACCCATACGCTGGAGGTATCCCAGCTTTCCCGGACGATCGCCAAAGCCTTACGGCTCAACGATGATCTGGCGGATGCCATCGCCCTGGGACATGACCTGGGGCATACGCCTTTCGGGCATACCGGGGAGCGGGCCTTAAATGAAGTCTGTCCCTATGGCTTTGTCCATTCGGATCAGAGTGTGCGCGTGGTAGAGCTATTGGAGAATAAGGGCGAGGGCCTGAATTTAACCTGGGAAGTGCGCGACGGCATTCGCAACCACCGCACGAGCGGAAATCCTTCCACGCTGGAGGGACAGATTGTGCGCTACTGTGACAAGATCGCCTACATCAACCATGACATTGATGATGCCGAGCGGGCGGGAATTTTAAAGGAAGAGGACATTCCCTTAAAGTTTCGGGAAAAACTGGGATTTTCCACGAGAGACCGCTTAAATACCCTGATGCACGACATCATCCGAAACAGCCAGGAAAAGGAGTCGATTCGTCTCTCCCCTCTGATGGAGGAGATGATGCAGGAACTGCGTTCGTTCATGTTTGACCATGTCTATCACAATCCTGTATCGAAGCGGGAGGAGGAAAAGGCGGTCGGGCTGATCAAGTTTCTGTATGAGTACTACGTAAAACACAAGGATCTTCTCCCGCAGGAGTACCTTGATCTGATGGAAAAGCGCGGAGAGCCGTTTGAGAAGGTCATCTGCGACTATATCTCCGGAATGACGGATCAGTACTGTGTGGAGCAGTTTACGGAACTGTTTGTCCCCAAATCCTGGCAGGGGTGATGGGGCAGGACAGAAACCCTTGTGCAAAGCTTCCGGAAAGGAGGGTGTAAGGTGCGTTATTCAGACGAGATCATTGAGGAAGTGCGCAGCAGAAATGACATCGTCGATGTGATTTCCACCTATGTGGCGCTGAAAAAACAGGGCAGCAATTATTTCGGTCTCTGCCCGTTTCACAATGAGAAAACTCCCTCCTTCTGTGTGAGTCCATCAAAACAGATGTTCTATTGCTTTGGCTGCGGGGCAGGGGGCAACGTCATTTCCTTTATTATGCAGTATGAGAACGTCCCTTTCCCGGATGCTTTGAAAACCTTAGCGGACCGCGTGAGCATGACTTTGCCTGTGCCAAGTGAATCGGGGGCGCAGAAACAGGAGAGGGATCTGATTTCGAATATCCTGGCGGCCAACAAGCTGGCCGGCACTTTCTATTACTGCCAGCTTCGTTCAGCCCAAGGCTCCCCCGGCCTGGAATATTTCAAAAGCCGCCAGCTTTCTGATAAGACGATACGCGACTTTGGACTGGGCTACGCTGGAAACGGCGGCGACACTCTCTACCGGTATTTAAAGCAGAAAGACTTCAGCGATGAACTGCTGCGCAGCGCCGGACTGGTGACGGTGGACGAGAAGCGCGGGGTGCGGGATAAGTTCTGGGACCGGGTGATGTTTCCGATCATGGATGTCAACTGCCACATCGTGGCCTTCGGCGGACGGGTGCTGGGGGACGGAAAGCCGAAATACTTAAACACCCCGGAAACCAGGGCCTTTAATAAGAGCAGGGTCCTCTACGGTCTGCATGCGGCCAGGAAGTCCCGGAAGAAGCAGATCCTTGTCTGCGAGGGATATATGGACGTGATCTCCATGCATCAGGCGGGATTTACCAATTCCGTGGCCTGTCTGGGAACGGCCATGACCGGGGAGCATGCCTTGATCCTCAAACGGTATACACAGGATGTTATCTTAACTTATGACAGCGATACGGCGGGCACCAATGCCACGCTGCGGGCCATCCCTCTTTTGATGGAGGCGGGACTGAATGTCAAGGTATTACAGCTGGCTCCCTACAAGGATCCGGATGAGCTGATCAAGGCCCAGGGCATGGAAGGATTTCAGAAGCGAATCGACGAGGCTCAAAACGGCTTTATGTTCGCCATGGAAGCTGTAGCTGCCGGATACAACCTGCGGGATCCCGGAGAGCGGGCGCAGTTTTTCAAAGAGGCTGCCAGGAGGATTTCACAGCTTGATTCGGCACTTGCCCGGGAGACGTATATTCAGGCGGTCGTGGAGAAGTACGGGATCAGTGCGGAGCTTCTGAGAAATGAGGTCATCAACTGTCTGAGGCTGGATACAAGGCAGAGGAAACCGCAGCCGGTTTTTTCCGGGAATCCGGCGTCGAAAAAAGAGGAAGGGATCTTACGTTCCCAGCGGATGCTCTTAACCTGGCTGGCGGACTACCCGAAGTTTTATGAAACAGTAAAAGAGTGTCTCTCTCCCGCGGACTTTGAGGAGGGCGTATATCGGGAGACGGCGACTCTTTTATTTGCGCAGCTGGAACAGGGAAATGTAAATCCGGCGGCTATCGTGGGGCATTTCACGGATCCTCAGGAGCAAAGCCAGGTGGCGAAGCTGTTTCATACCAATGAGGAGACGCGCAACGAGGCGGACCTTAAAAAAGCGATGAGGGAGACGCTGAAAAAGGTGATGGACGCCTCACTGAAAACCCCAGGCGGGACGGGCGGCGCAGACAACGATGCATACCTGAAGGTTTTGGAGAAAAAGAAGCTGATACAAAGGCTGGATAAGCTGGAGATTATCCTCTAGTAAAAGGTTTTTTGGCAGCGCTGGTTAAGAGTGTTTCTATTAGGAGCTTTTTAGGATCTTCCCTGCGGTTCTAAAGGCGGATAGACGGCGGCTCATAACAGGACATTGGTGGAGAAAACTGGATGGAACTATCAAAGAGACTGACGGCAGTGGCAAATCTGGTGACACCGGGCAGCCGCCTGGCCGATGTGGGAACGGATCACGGATATCTGCCGATCTTCCTGGTAAAGGAGGGCAAAGTTCCCTGGGCAGTTGCCATGGATGTGAACGAAGGTCCCTTACAGCGGGCCAGAGAGCATATCCTCAAGGAGGGACTGCAGGAAAAGATCAGGGTACGTCAGTCAGACGGACTTAGGAACATGGCTCCCGGGGAAGTGGACTGCGCGGTGATTGCCGGGATGGGCGGAGCGCTGACCATACGTATCCTCTCTGAGGGGTGGCCGCAGGTAAATGGACTGAAGGAGCTGATTTTGCAGCCTCAGTCGGAAGTGGCCAGTGTGCGCTTTTGGGTTACGGCTCACGGCCTTACGATCGCAGGAGAGGACCTCGTAGAGGAAGACGGGAAATTTTATCCGATGATGCGGCTTTTGATGGGAAAGGCGGAAACCCTTACGGAAACGCAGCTCCTTTACGGACCGTGCCTTCTGCGGCAAAAACACCCGGTACTCGTTGCCTTCCTTCAGCGGGAATATGACCGCAAGCAGAAGATCCTCACATCTTTAAAGGAAGTTCATACGGAAGAGGGGCGAAAGCGCCGGTTTCAGGTGATGCGGGACCTTTACTTAAACCGGGAGGCTTTTGTTGCCATAACCGGGGAGAGCAAAGAGACGGTTACTGACTGAAGCGGAAGCAAAGCGTAAAGCGAAGTCTTAAAAAGCGGGACGGAAGCCGTAGGGATTTTTTTCAGACCTGCTTCTTAAGGAGAAAATGGAGGATGTTCGATGGTTTGCGGTGAAATTTTGTGGAGACTGGACGATGAGATTCCCCTTTCGTACGCGGAAAGCTGGGATAATTCAGGACTGCAGGTGGGAAGGAGAAACACAGATGTTGAGAAGGTCTATATCGCCCTGGATGCTACCAATCAGGTGCTGGCTCACTGTATTGAAGTGGGAGCGGATCTTTTAGTTACGCATCACCCGCTTTTGATGGACGGCATCAAAAAGATCAGCGCAGATGATCTGCATGGCGAAAAGATCCTGACACTGGCAGAGCAGGGAATTGTCCACTACGCGGCGCACACGAACTTTGACGCGACCTATATGGGAGTGCTTTGCAGTGACTACCTGCATCTTGAGGACGCGCGGGTGTTGGAGGAGACACCAGACGAAGAAATGGGAAGTCAGCCGGATTTATCGGGGGAAGATAGACAACGTCCCCCTCGGCTTGGCATCGGCATGCTGGGCGATCTGCCCCGCTGGATGACAGTGCGGGAGTGCTGTACGATAGTCAAGCAGGCGTTTGGGCTGAAAACCGTGAAAGTGTTCGGCGATCTTTCTCAAAAAGTTCACCGGGCGGCCATCTGCCCGGGATCCGGCAAGAGTCTCATCGGGGTGGCTATCGATAAGGCAGCAGACATCTATATCACCGGGGACATCGGCCATCATGACGGGATCGATGCCGTGGACCAGGGGATCGTGATTCTGGACGCGGGACACTATGGATTAGAGCATGTGTTTATTCCCTGGATGGATCAGTTTTTCCGGAGGAATTTTCCGCAGCTTACAGTGTTTACGGAGCCGATTGAGGAGCCGTTTACCGTGGTGTAAGGATCCCTTGAGTGGGGTTTAGGAGCGCTTTGACTTTATGTATTTTTGTGCCGCCGCAAAAGCGGCGGAAAGATCAGCCGAAAACGCAGCGGGGAGGGGAGCCATGGAGAAAGAGAAAACGAACGTCACACTGACGATTAAGGGGGAACAGCGGCAGTTTCCCTTTGGGATTTCATATGCCAAGATCGCCCGGGAGTATCAGGATACGGAAGATCTGCCGATCCTTCTTGTGCAGGCCGGAGGGCGGCTTCGCGAGCTTAGCAAACGGGCGAAGGAGGACCTGGAGGTTCGTTTTGTGACGATGAGAGATCCCGCGGGTTTTAACGCCTACAGCCGCAGCTTAAGTCTGATGATGTTAAAGGCCGTCCACAACGTGCTTGCGCCGGAGGAGGACTATGAGGTGGGCATCCACTTCGTGGTCAGCGGCGGACTTTACTGTACGCTGCAGGGAAAGCCGGTGACGGAGGAGTTTTTAGCGCAGGTAAAGGAGTGCATGCAGGCGCTTGTCGAGGCGGCGATTCCGATTGAAAAGCGCAGCGTGGAGACGCATGAGGCGGTGAAGATTTTTCATGAGCACAGGATGTACGATAAGGAAAATCTGTTCCGCTTTCGCCGCAGCTCGCGCACGAACCTCTACAGCCTGGGAGGATTTGAGGATTACTATTATGGGTACATGGTACCGGATACCTCCTGTCTGCGGTGGTTTGATTTAAAACCCTACCAGGACGGATTTGTGCTGTGTATGCCCAAAAGGACAGAACCGGGAAAGCTGCCCGTCTTTTCGCCGGTGGAGAAGCTGTTCGCGGTGCAGAAGGCTTCCCTTGACTGGGGAGAGCAGCAGGATATCTTTACGGTGGCGGACTTAAATCAGTACATCGTG
This sequence comes from uncultured Lachnospiraceae bacterium, assembly GCA_964643295.1. Taxonomy (GTDB): domain Bacteria; phylum Bacillota; class Clostridia; order Lachnospirales; family Lachnospiraceae; genus Merdiplasma. The sequence goes on along the minus strand of CAZXSN010000037.1, from coordinate 8,768 downwards.
GAGGGAAGAAGCAAGGAGCTGATCTTAATCCAGGAGGCTTTTCACGAGCGGCAGCTGGCGGAGATCGCCGGACAGATCGCCTCGCAGCCGGAAAAGAAACTGGTGATGATTGCCGGACCGTCTTCTTCCGGCAAAACGACCTTTTCCCACAGACTTTCCACGCAGCTGTCCGTATACGGACTGAAGCCGCATCCGATTCCGGTGGATGATTACTTCGTAAACCGGGAGGATACGCCGAAGGATGAGGACGGCAGCTACAACTTTGAGTGCCTGGAGGCGCTCGACGTCGAGCAGTTCAACGAGGATATGACGCGGCTGCTTGCGGGAGAGCGGGTGGAGCTTCCTTCCTTTAATTTTAAGACCGGCCGCCGCGAGTACCGGGGAAACTTTAAGCAGTTGGGAAAGAATGACATCCTGGTAATTGAGGGCATTCACTGCCTGAATGATCAGCTGTCCTACGCGCTGCCGAGAGAAAATAAATTTAAGATCTATTTAAGCGCCCTCACGCAGCTCAACGTCGATGAGCACAACCGCATTCCTACCACCGACGGGCGGCTGCTGCGCAGACTGGTGCGCGATGCCCGCACACGGGGAACGGGCGCCAAGAATACGATTGCCATGTGGCCTTCCGTGCGCCGGGGAGAGGAAAGCCACATCTTCCCCTTCCAGGAGAGCGCGGATGTGATGTTTAACTCCGCTTTGATCTATGAGCTGGCCGTGTTAAAAATCTATGCGGAGCCGCTGCTCTTTTCGATTGACCGGAATATGCCGGAGTACATGGAGGCCAAGCGGCTGCTTAAGTTCCTGGAATATTTCGTGCCGATGCCCTCGGACAACATCCCCAACAACTCTCTGCTGAGGGAGTTTATCGGAGGAAGCTGTTTTGATGTGTAAGGGATAAGCAGGAGACGGCTTTTTCAGTCTGCATGGAGGATGTAAGGCAGATATGGGGAGAGCAAAGAACGGTCGAGGAACAAAGCGCATTCTTAGGGAGTGTGGAGCTGATTACAGATAACCCACAGGCAGCAAAAAGATTTCAGACCAGATGAGGATGACAGAAAGTAAAGAGCCGGAAAGCTGCAGTGCGCATCCTTCCGGTTCTTTTATTCTGTTCAGTTTTTTTCACGGATGTTTTCAACGGTTTTGCAGCAGGCATTTTTTAACCGCGTCTATGCGTACCTTATGATGGTCCCCTATTGAAGACCAAATTTTTAGATTCTTCTAATGATTCAGGCGTCAAAAGATGATTACGGATTGTTTCGCTGCTTTTAAGCTTAACAATTCTAGTCAACCTTCTTAACTTTGAGGCCTGTCTGTAAGCTTAGCTTTGTGTCGGTTAAACAACTCCACTTCTTACCTTGAGTTTGGGGCGCGTCATAGCCTATTTACTTTTAGCTGCTTCCTGGCCGAAAGTTCATATCTTTGACGCTGTACTCATACAGATACCCCTCTTACCTTCCGCGTCTGTGTCTGCTCATCGGCGCACTGCCAGGTTCAGTCAACTACATCACAGCGGTCTGCGGACCAGTCCAGAAGGTGAGCGATAACATCATTTCTGTTCCTGCCCGTTTCCTCAGCGATACTTTCTATCCTATCTGCCAGGTTCCCTGAAATTCGCACACTTATCGTCTTGTAACTTTCTGTCTTCTTTGTTATCTTGAGTCTGTCGGCATTCTTCGTTTCCATTTTTGCTGATCCCTCCGTATGCATTCGAAAAGCTACCTGTTCATTATAGCATTGCCTGACGCTGAAGTATATGCTCAATACTAAACATATTTTAACACCGTTTTATGTTCACTTTAATTGAATCTTTCACCACAGTTCCGCTTTCGGTGCCAGTCATGCCGGCTTTTCCACTGTGATTGTTGCTAATTTTACGAACAATCCTGTTCCCGTGCGCGTCTCCTCGTCGGATTTCCTCCCGTGCTTTTTCGGTATTTCTCCCGCCAGCGCACTTTCTGATCAGGGGACTGTCCGTTGAACTTCATCGGAGGAAAGGCATCGGATGATGCGTAGGCTTACGGCAGTCAGCCTGTTTGTGCGAAGCCGCAGGAGTGGACGTTGGCTTTGAATCCCCCTGATCAGGGCAGATGGTGACAGGCGGGACTTAGGAATCTCTATTCGCTGTCTAACAAAGAGCTGAGGATACAGGATAATCCACCAGGAAACGTTTCCCAATTTTTGGTTCTCGAGAGGCTTTTGCCTGTTTTAGTTTTCCTCAGACAGAAAGGAACCTGATGCGTGAGGACAAGGATCCTGGCTGCCGCAGCCAAAGAAGTGTTACGGACAGGAGTGCGCCGCCTTCTTTTTGGCCGTGTCTTCACAGCGTTCCTTCTTTCTCTTCCTATTTCTCGTGTCATAGCTTTTCCATGGCGTGGACCCATTATGCGTACACGAGAACTCTAATACTAGACTGGACAAAATGTGAATCCTGCACAAATTTCTGCCTTATTTATTGTATATATCGACGAATTAATTCTCTGATATTGACAGAAAACAGGAGAAGTAGTATGCTCATTTCATCTGAAAATGTACACGTGTACACAAAGAAAGGGGTAGTACTATGAAAAGATGGAAGAAACTTGCAGCAGTGGGAATGGCCGTGGTAACGGCGGCTTCCCTGGTCGTACCGGCGTATGCTGAGGAAGCGGCGGAACCGATCACGATCACCTTCTGGAACAGTTTTACCGGCGCGGACGGCGATATGCTGGTAGAGCTGGTAAACCGGTACAACGAAGAGAATACGGACGGCATCACCGTGGAGATGGACATCTCCGCTGACTTTGACAGCCAGCTGTCCACCGCGTTCGCGGCGGAAACGGGTCCGACGATGATCTTAAGCTCCAGCGCCTACCGGTTTACCTACGGGGATTTCCTGCAGGACATCAGCGACGTATTTGACAGCACCAGCCTGAACAAGGACGACTTTATCCAGTCCTATCTGGATTACTGCTCAGAAGGCGATGCCCTCTATTTCCTTCCTTTCCAGGTCGTAGGTTACTACATGTACTGGAACAAGGATCTGTTTGAGGCCGCCGGTCTTGATCCGGAGACTCCTCCCGCCACATGGGAAGAGTGGCAGAGCTTCGCGGAGCAGATCACGGATGAGAGCAAAAACGTGTATGGGTCCGGTATCTCCTATGATTACGCCTACCAGATCGCGCACATCATGCAGAGGTTCGGCGGATTGGCCGTTACCAAGGATGACGCGGGCAGCTGGAAAGCGAACTTCGCGGGGAATGAGGGATACATCAAGTTCCTGAACATGTACAAGACGATGGTCGACAATGGGGACAATCCTCTGGAAGCGGATACGGATTCCATGACCAGCGCCGGACAGGTTGGTCTGACCGTTGGCGGTCCGTGGGTGACTGCCGGTCTGGATACCGCCGGTGTGAACTATGGCATTGGCTTAATCCCCCAGGGTGACGCGGGCGATATGAACTCCGTGGAGGTTCTTGGGTTTGCCGTGACAACCACCGCGAGTGACGAGGAAAAGGCGGCCGCCTTTAAGTTTATGGAGTGGTGGAATACCGAGAACGCGGAAGGCAGCAGCCCGGCTTTAGAGTGGTCTGTCGCCAACGGCTTCCCGGCCTATACCTATTCTGTACAGGATAAGGAAGAGTACAAAGCCAGCGCGAAATTAAGCGCCATGTCCGCGGCCAATCCGGATGCGCCTACTGACTTTATCGTAGACTCCAGCTTTGCCGGAATCAACTCCATTGTGAACGATGTGATTCCGGAGATGATCAACTCGGTAGCCTTTGGCAGCGCGACCCCGGAAGAGGCATTAGAGACTGCTCAGGGACAGGCTGATGAGATTGTAGCGACATACAACGAGTAACAAAAGGTAAATTTAGTCGGGCAGGGATTTCCCCTGCCCGCCTTTGGACCGCCCATCCGGGCGGTATATTTTCCGAACACTTCTGATGTCTTCGCTGTTTTAAGTCCATACGAGATCTGCAGAAATAATAACAGGTCTGATAAAAGGAAGGGCGAAGGATTCCTCCCTCAGATTGGGAAAGAGAGCTTATCAGCGCATTCCTGTATTACCTGAAGATCCCGCCGAATGCTGGACAGTTATCCTGGGCGCAAGGCGGGAGTGATGTATTTTACGTTCGCATGGGTAGAGAACTTATCGTGGCTTATCTTTCCTGACGGTTTCTTTAAATACAGGGCTTATGAGACCTGCGGGATATGAGAAGTGTTCGAAAATTTAATGAGATTTTTAAATTGCACAAAGTGTAACAACAGATGGGGGCGTGTTATGAAACGATATTTGAAATATTGGAATGATCCATCGAGAAGTCCTTATGTTTTTCTGGCCCCGTCCATCGTGCTGCTGGTTTTATTCAGTGTGATTCCTCTGGTGACAGCGTTTGGACTGAGCTTTTTTCAGGCCCCGATGACTTTAAACAAGGTAAAGTATGTGGGGTTTCAAAATTTCATCAATGCATTTAAGGATAAGAGGTTTATTAACAGCTTAAAGGTGACCGCCATCTTTACCGCTCTGGAAGTGCCGATTCAGGTCTTCGGTGCCCTGGTGATCGCGGCTCTGGTAACGAAAAACAACAGGGGAAACAAGCTGCTTCGCGCGATCTATTTCCTGCCGGTGATCTGTTCCGCGACCGCAATCGGCATCATGTGGAAGATGATCCTCCACTCCAACATCGGGTATGTGACCTTCTGGCTGCAGTCGATGGGGTTTGGCAAGATCAACTTCCTCAATAACCCCAAGATGACGATCTTTGTGGTTTCCTTTATCTCCATCTGGAGAAGCTTCGGCATCTCCACGACCATCTACGTAACCGCCATCCAGCAGGTGCCGGCATCCCTCTATGAGGCGGCCGAGATCGACGGCGCCGGGAAGATCCGGCAGTTTTTCTCGATCACGGTTCCGTCTGTGAGGCCAACGTTCTGGTATATCCTGATGACCAGGTTCGCAGGGGCTCTGCAGATCTTTGATATCATTTATGTTACGACCAATGGAGGACCGAATTATACGACAGAATCGACGGTAACCTATATCTATTCCCGGGCGTTTTCTTCCTCCTCAAACATGGGGTATGCCTCCGCGATGTCTGTACTTTTGTTTTTCGTCATCATGGTTATTACTGTTATCCTGTACCGCCAGATGAATAAGGAGGATGACGTATGAAAAAGCGAATAACCGTAAAGCAGGTGATTTTGTACATCCCTGTTCTTTTTGTCCTTCTGGTGCTGGCTTTCCTGGTTCTGCTTCCGATTGTCTGGATGGTGTTAAGCGCCTTTAAGACGGAAAAGGAGATTATCTCCTGGCCGCCGACGTTTATCCCGAAGAGTTTCACGCTGCAGAACTTTGTGGATGTACAGGATCGAATCAACATCATCCGGTTCATCATAAACTCTGTCATCTATGCCGGTGGAACTACCCTGCTGGCGGTGGTAGTCAACAGCATGGCGGGGTACGCCTATGCCTTCTACAGCTTCAAAGGAAAGAACGGCCTGTTTCTGCTTACGCTTGCCACGATGATGGTCCCGTTTCAGGTCATCATGGTGCCTCTGTTTCTGATTGTCTACAAGATGGGCATGTACAATACCTACTGGGGACTTATCATTCCCCGAGTCGCGGTTGCGGGATCCATCTTTATGATGCGGGCGGCTTTCTCAGGTCTGCCGCATGAACTCGCGGAGGCGGCCAGAATCGACGGCCTCTCAGAGTACGGGATTTTCTGGCGAATCATGCTTCCCTTAGTAAAACCGGCGCTCATTACGCTCATCATTTTAAGCATTAACGGTTCCTGGAATGACCTGCTCTGGCCGATGATCATCACGAGCAGCACCGATATGAGAACGCTGGCAAATGGACTTGCCCTGTTTATCGGGCAGAATACGATTGAGTACGGAGCGGCTTTTGCGGGTGCCCTGATCTCACTGGTGCCGATGTTCATCCTGTATATATTCGGGCAGAAGTACTTTGTGGAAGGCATGGCAAGTTCCGGGTTAAAAGGCTGACTGAGTTTTGGTAACCCTTACAGAGCAGGATTTCCTGCAGCGGGCTGCGGATGAATAGACACAGGAGAAGTGCATGAAAGAGACAACGATCATCTGTGACAGAGACTTTGCGGTCGGAGAGATTGACGAGAGAATGTACGGCTCGTTCCTGGAACACATGGGAAGAGTTATCTACAGCGGGATTTACGAGCCTGAAAACCAATCGGCGGACGAAGACGGATTTCGTACGGATGTCCTTCAGGCGGTGAAGGAGATGGGTGTCACTGCCGTGAGATATCCGGGCGGAAACTTTGTTTCCACGTACCGGTGGGAAGACGGTACCGGTCCGAAAGAATTAAGACCCAAAAAGCTGGAGATTGCCTGGCGCTCGATTGAGACAAATGAATTCGGCACCAATGAGTTCATGAAGTGGGCGGGAAAAGCGAATGTGCAGCCGATGCTCACCGTAAACTTAAGCACACGCGGGATCGCGGACGCGGTCAACTACCTGGAATACTGCAACTTTCCCGCCGGAACTCTCTACAGTGAGCTTCGAAAAAGCCACGGGATTGTAAACCCTTACCATGTCAGCATGTGGTGTCTGGGAAATGAGATGGACGGTCCCTGGCAGGTGGGACATAAAACGGCCTATGAATACGGGAGACTGGCTGCGGAGACCGGAAGAGCGATGAAACAGCTGGATCCCGATATCGAGCTGATCGCCTGCGGAAGTTCCCTTTCCTCCATGGATACCTGTCCCGCCTGGGATATGGAAGTCCTGGAGCAGACCTGTGAGGTCATCGATTACCTGTCCCTGCACCAGTATTACGGGGGACAGGAAAAGGGAACGGGAGAGTTTTTGGCCCAGGCGCTGGATATGGAGGAGTATATCCAGACGCTTCGCAGCGCCGTAAATGTGATTCGGCAAAAGAAACACCTGAAAAAGAAGATCCGCTTCAGCATCGATGAGTGGGGTGTCTGGGCGGCCCCGGGAAATCTGGCTGTCCCGGAGAGGGCAGACCGTTCCTGGGAGATTGCCCCCTCCATCAGTGAGCAGGTCTATACCCTGGAGGATGCCTTACTGTTTGCTCAGATGCAGATGGCGATGTTAAAAAACGCCGATGTGGTAAAGATTGCCTGCCAGTCGCTGCTTACCAATATCAGCTCCTGTATCATGACGGAGAGAAACGGGGGACTGTGGCTGCAGAGCACCTATTACCCGTTTTACTGCTTCGCCAACTACGCGAAAGGGACGGTCCTGCAAAGCCAGACAAGAGGAGAGACCTATGATACCGAAAAGTACGCGGCGGTCCCCTTCATCAACAACGTGACTGTATGGAACGGGAAAGCGGGAGAACTTGCCGTATTCCTGGTCAACCGCAGCGAAGATGAGTGGATCCGCGCCCGCCTTTCCTTACGGGGATTTCACGTGAAGGGCGTGAAGGAATTCTGCACACTCTCGGCAAAGGATAAGCATCTGACGAATCAGGTGGATCACCAGGCAGTTGTTCCGATTAAACGTACCGACGCGGCCTTTACGGAGGATACCTGTGTGGTGGAATTACAGCCTCTGTCCTTCCATATGGTTTTGCTTGCGGTTTAGTCGACGGGAAGGATTCGCTGTCTAACAGCATGTTTCCCTTACCTTTGTTCCGCATGATGTTACGCGTTTACACTTTGTCCTTACGGCGATCTCAGATTCTGGAGGTCGCCGTTTTTGCCGGGCGCATTGAATTGAAAGGGCGGCTGTGATAGAATGTCCGCAGACAAAGGGCCAAGGAGGGGCGAACGATGGCGATAACAGTCAATCAGATCGCAGAGAAGTGCGGGGTTTCCAGGACCACAGTTCTAAGGGCTTTAAACGGGCAGGGGAGAGTGGGAAAGGAGACCAAGGAAAAAATCATTTCCGTGGCCAAAGAATACAATTACCGGCCCAATCTGCTGGCCAGGAGTCTGAATCACGGGCGGACGATGTCACTGGGGGTTGTGACGATCAACGTCGAAAATATGTACTTTGTCCAGTCCCTGAACGTGATTAATAAGGAAGCGGACAAACACGGGTACTTCACAAATATCGTGGTGTGTGATGAGAGCCTGGAATGGGAGCGGAAACTGATCCAGGGGCTGGCGGATCGGCAGATGGAGGGGATCTTAATCAGTCCGATCAATAAGGGAAAAGAGTTTGAGGAGTTTCTGCTTTCTTTAAACATCCCGGTGGTGTGCATCGGCAACCGTGTGTCGGATCAGATCACGACTGTTCAGGTGGATGAGATGGGGGCTGCCGCAAGCGCGGTGGATCTGATTGTATCGAAGGGATATGAGCGGATTATTTTTATCTGCCCGCCGCTTTCCAACGAGAAACAGCAGAACATCTACGTTCATGAGCGCAGACTGCGGGGATTTCAGACAGCGATCGAAAAATATCCTGGAAAATCCGGAGAGGTTGTAGGGAAAGAGGAGTATCTGGGCGAGATGGAGAGGATCCTGGGGGAGAAGACCGGTCAAAAAACGGCTTTTCTTTGCTCCGGGGACAGTTATGCCTTAAGCGTCATGCGCTGGAGTGAGCAGCACGGATACTCTATCCCGAAAGATTTTGGGCTGATGGGCTTTGACAATATCAATGTCCTACAATATGTTACCCCGAAACTGACAACTGTATCCACGAACCTGGAGGGTGTTGCGGTAACCGCGGTCAATGAGCTGGTGCTGCAGATTGAGTCGGAGAATTACTCTCCGAAATCCATTTATCTGAATTACGAGATCATGGACAGGGATACGCTGTAGGGAATGCCTGG
>CAZXSN010000036.1:0-27353 GCA_964643295.1 uncultured Lachnospiraceae bacterium | reverse complement strand
AACCTTTCATTATGAATATAGAACATATGTTTAGCGGTATCTATTTGATGCTTACGATTATCGGCATGGGTGTGTTCGGCTTTGGCCAGGGCTTCATGAACTGTATGATTCAGACCACTCAGCCGGATATCGTGGATGAGCTGGCGGTAAAAACCGGCAGTCACAATCCCGGTCTGGTGATGGCGATGTTCTCGCTGGCCTGCCAGATCGGCGGCGGTGTGGGCAATTCGCTGGTGACCGCGATTCTGGATATCGGCGGGTTCGTGGGAGATGCCCCCGTGCAGAGCGCTTCCGCGATTACGGCGATCAAAGTCGCTTTCGGCGGCATTGCCCTGGTTGCCTTTGCCCTGATCATTATTTCCATGTCGATGTATGACGGAGACAAGAAGTTCCCTGAAATTCAGGCGAAACTGGCTGAAATGAGAAAAACGAAAGAGTCCTGAAGATGATCAAATTAAAGAAAGATGGTAGTTATACGGACGCCGCCAATCCGCGTGTGCGCGAGCGGCTGATTCAGATTGACCGCCTGCATGCCATGCTCTATGAGCCGACCGCGGCCGCATCCGATGTAGGCGTGGTGGTGATGCACAGCGATCAGAACTATATGGCCCTGAACATGGGTCCCGCGCTGGCGGCCAGGGGATTTCCCACTGTGGCCTGTGAGTCGGCTGCCGGAGGCGATATCAACAGAAAGTTTTCCACTCTCGATACGGTGGTCCGCTTTTTAAGAGGACTTCCGGGCGTAAACAAAGTTGTCCTGATGGGGCACTCCGGGGGCGCGACCCTGATGAGCGCCTATCAGGCGATCGCCGAGAACGGGCCGCAGATTTTTAAGAAGGATCGGGTGATTTATCCCTGCACGGTGCGGGAAGAGCTTTCCCCTGCCGACGGCGTCATGCTGATTGACGCGAACTACGGCAACGGTCCGATGACCATTTTCAGTCTGGATCCCGGTATCCGTAAGGAAGGCAGCGCGATGGAGCGTGAGGAGGGATTCAACCTCTTTGATCCGGCGGTTGGCTATGATCCGAAGGGAGCGCATTATTCGAAGGAGTTTATTCACTCCTTCCAGCAGGCGCAGGCTGAGCGAAATCAAAGGCTTATCAAGGCCGCTTTGGACCGTCTGACTTTGATTGAGCAGGGAAAAGGCGATTATGCGGATGATGAACCGTTCATCATTGCCTGCGGAGATCAGCAGAAGCCGAACAACCGCCTGCTGCCGGAAGATCTCTCCTTCTTAAGTCATACTAAGAGGGAGCACGATCTGTTAAAAGCTGACGGCACTTTGACACATGAGGTGATCCGCAGTGTGCGCACACCGGAATTCGGTCCGTTTTTCTTTAACCTCTACAACGGGTACGGGTTCGGCGCCAATAAGACCACGGTGCGCGGCTTCTTAAGTTCGCAGGCCATTTATACAACGCCGGAGTTTGGCGTTTTTGAGGATGAAGTGCGGGGCATCGACTGGGATTCCAGTTATGCATCCCCCATTGGCAACGTGCAGTATCTGCATGTGCCGCTGCTGTTAATCGGTCTTACGGGCAGCTATGAGTATCTGGCATCCGAGATGATCGCGGAAAGGGCTGTCTGTGATGATCTGACTCTGCTGTTTCTCCATGGCGCGACGCATATGTTTGTGCCCAACCATGACGCGGAGAAGTTCCCCGGGGAGTTTGGGGATACGGAATCGGCTCTATATGACCGGATGGCGCTGTGGATGCGCAACACCCGGTTCGAATAGAAATTTCCCCGGCAAAGAAAAGGTTCCGGTGCAGCGAAAGGCTGCACCGGATTCGATTCTCTTAGACCGACTGGCGGTAGGTCTGCAGAAAGTTAAGAAAGTAGATGGCGCCGGGTGAAAACGAGGCCCGTTTGCGAAAGCAAAGGTCGATTTTCATCTCCTGCGGCGGATTCAAAGGCACCAGGGAAAGCTCACCAGTGAGGTGATAGGCAGCTTCCCGTCTTGGCAGCAGGGCAACGCCGATTTTTTCCGCCGCCATGTCCATGGCGAGGGAAGCGGAGAGGCCGGTACAGACGGTCACCGGTTTGATTCCTGCCGCGTGAAAGGCTTTCTCAATCAGAAAGAAGAGCATCGTGTTTTCCGTGGGCAGCAGGAAGTGCCGGTTTTTCAGTTCCGCCAGACTGACAGGCTCTCCCTTTTTTGCCAGCGGATCCGAGGATAGGGTTACCAGGACGAGTTCGTCGGCAAACGCGCTCATGTGGTTGAATTCCTCGTCAAACTCCGAATTGGCATACATAAAGGCGATCTCAAACTCTCCCTGGCGAAGATCGGCGCGAAGCCTTTGAGAGGAGTTTTCGGGAAACAGGTTGACCATGAAGTCCGGGTTTTCCCGCTTAAAGGCTCTGATCAGACCATTGATCTGATACTCCGTGCCGATGTTGACGACCCCGGTGAGACTTTGCAGTTTCTGTTCGATTTCCCGATTGAAGTTGGTGTAGAGGTGGGAAATCTGTTTGGCGTACGGATAGAAAATCCGTCCAAAGTCGGTCAGCTGCACGCCGGTTACGTTACGCTCCAGAAGAGGAACACCCAGGTCCTCTTCCAGGGATTTGATGTGTTTGGACAGCGCCGACTGCGAGATAAACAGTTTGTCCGCGGTCCTGTGATAGTTGCCGTCGTCGGCCAGTTCTACGAATTCGTTGATGCGTTCCACTTCCATTCCGGTTCCCTCCCTGTACCTGCCTTGTGGGAGATCTTCCTTTCCTTCCCTGGATAATCTCCATTTCTGTCTATAATAAAAGATTCTCTTTTTCCTGTCAAGCTTTTATAAAGACATTTTGATGCAAATCCCGGAAAAATCTGAAACTTGAGAAGCGAAGCAGCCCGTTTTAGGAAAGCTTTGTCTTTTCAAATCCCCGTTCCTGTGATAGAGTAAATCTGCACGGGTGTATGCGAAACTTTCCGGCAGGGGAAGCGAGGATACATCCGGCAAAGATGATGAGCAGTCAGCGCCGAATAAGAGGCGCACACAAAATCGCCGGGCAGGACCGGATAAGCCCCTGCTTATCCTTACCGGCAAAATGGAGATGGACAGATGAATATACTCGATTACCTGGACTGGCGGGGAGACCTGCCGTTTGCCGCGTCGAGGCTTAATGAGGTGGACGCGCTGATTTTTACCTGGCTTACCTATTACCGGTTTGAGGACCTGGAAGCGGAAAGTTTCTCCGGGATGACCTTGGAACAGCTGGCAAAACTTCACGAGCAGGTACACGGGCCTTTTCAGAAGATCAATCCAACGACAACGATTGATCCGGCGGTGACTTCCACCTGGGTTTTGCACCAGGCGAGCGGCACGAACCGGTTTGGGCAGGTGCGGCTCTGTGATTTTACCAGAAAGGAGAGCGCGGAGGATTCTGCCGGGACGCAAGGCGGGCAGGCCATGCAGTTCGCGGCGGTTACGTTCCTTATTAAAGACGGGGAAGGAGACTGCAAAGTGGTCGCCTACCGGGGAACCGACGATTCGATCGCCGGCTGGAAGGAGGACTTTTATCTGGCGATTTCGGAGAAGGTTCCGGTGCAGGAGACAGCCCTCTCGTATTTATGCGGGATGGCGGATGGGCATCGGATGGTCGTCTGCGGCCATTCGAAAGGAGGAAATATGGCGCTTTATGCCGCCCTCTTCGCGCCGGAGGATCTAAGAAAGCATCTAAGCGCCGTCTACAACTTTGACGGTCCGGGCTTCTGCTTCGATATGCGCACGATGGATTCCTATCGGGAGATGCAGGATAGGATCACTACGATCGTGCCGGAATCCTCCGTGGTCGGCATGCTTTTGGAGCATGAGGAAGATTACAGCATCGTGGAGAGCAAGGCCATGGGGATTTTGCAGCACGACGCGCTTTTCTGGCAGGTGCTTGGGAACCATTTCGTGTACGCGGATAAAAGAAACGAGTCGAGTCTGATTGCCGACAGGGCCATAAAAGGCTGGATCGACGGCATGTCGATTCAGGAGCGGCAGGAGTTTGTCGATGCCCTTTTTGGCGTACTGGAAGGGACCGGTGCGGTAAGGACAAGCGAGCTTCCGGGAAAGTTTACCGAGGACGGCTTTCGAAACCTCATCCATGTACCTTTAAGCGGTCAGCAGAAAAAGATGCTGGTACGAGTGCTGCTTAACCTGATCAAGTCGGGGAATGCCAGTCTCTATGAAACGCTGATGCGCACCCTAAATCCTGACAGAATCATCGGGATCGGATCAAAGCAGTGATCTGATATAAGGAAGAGATTGATCCCTGCCGGTATCTTCGTGTGTGCCGGGCTTAAGGGTAAGGACTATTCTTTCCCATCCTTAAAAGGTCTGGAGAGGAATAGTCTTCGTCTGTCATACGACAAAACCTGTCCTGTACAGCGCATCTTCGATTTGCTATCCTGTACGCAGTAAATGATCAGGAGGCTGCGGTATGGGATGGGCAAAGTACTACGAGGATAACGTGGAGATTTTCCTGGACAGACAGGATCTTAGGCAGGATCATCTGAAAGAGCGGCGGGAGAGAAGGATGGCAGATCCCGCGCCGCTTCCGGTTTCTCACTCCCTGGAGAAAAGAAACCAACGGGCGGGGAAGCCGATCCGAAAGGATGAGATCATCTGCTGCGCAGACTGCGGAAAGAAGATTCTTTTTCCGGTTTCCAGGCAGCTGGAATACGAAAGAAAGGGATGGGATCCGCCGAAGCGCTGCAAAAAGTGCAGGGATCGCCGTACCCTTTTCTATCTTATGCGCTGAAAAGACAAAAACGGACAGGAAAGTTATCCTTTCTGCCTTCTACCGCCCGCCGCTAAAAGCGGGAGAGGGAAAGGTTTTTCAGGTTCCGGCGCGTCTGATCGGGTTCGCCCATCCGCGAAGATAAATCCGTCAGAAAAGAAGGTGAGAAAACATGGCAGGTGAAGGCGGGGATTTCTGGGAGAATCCTTTTGGCGGACTTTTCGACATCAACGGTGACGGCAGGGAAGATCTGGCGGAACAGTTCCTTGGCTTTCAGGTCGCGGAAGGGACAAAAGAAGAGACAGACGGGGAGGACGCTCTCTTTTCTGATGGAGAGGATACCGGGTTCGCCTGCGCGGATGAACTGACAAACAGGTCTTTACAGAACTCGTTTCGCACAAACCCGGCCAAAGAAACGGTTTGTTCCGCTGAAGCTAAGCCAAAGACCGGACGAAAGAAGCAGAAGGGCGAAGAACAAGAAGGGCAGACAGCCGCGGCAGCGATTACGACTCCTCAAGAGTACTGTTCTCAGCGGACATGGGAGGTTGCGGGGGAATCGGCAGCTTTCGTTTTTGGTCTCCCGTTTTGCGTCATTCCCTGTTTGCTGATCTGGCTGGCTGTCAGCGTTTACGATGATCATAACAGCGTCAGCTGGTTTGTATCCCTCATTGTCGGCGGAATTGGGCTTGCCTTTCTGATTGCCATCCTGCAGGCAATCTTTCAGGCAGTTAAAGAGTCTCGGCTGGAATGGAAGGAGAAAAAGGAGACCTATCTGGCTTCTTTATCGCAGGAAGAGAGGGAGGATTTTCGAAGGTACAAAAGAAGGAGTACGTTTCGGGGAATCATTTACCTCATCACAGCCCTGGGAGTGCTTGCGGCCCTGATCATCTTGTACATGGTCAGCTGACTAAAAACGGGCTTGTGGTTTGGTAAGGGCATTGCCTGAAAAAATATACCCCGCGAGAATCAGGATTTCCAATGCCTGACTCACGCGGGGTTTTGTATCTTTCAGTTTCAGCCGCTCTTTAGAGACGCTTACGCGGACCTTTTCTTACGCACACTTTCCCTTTCATCGGGATCAGTCATTTTAAAACTGCCTGTGCGGTTTTAAGATACTGGAACCAGTCATCACTTTTGAGGATCTTTTCTGCCTTTTCGGGATCGTTTCCATATTTGCAGGCAGCCAGTGTCCTTCCCAAAGAAGAATGAAATTTCAGAAACTCCTGATCCTCCATGGATGCCGGATCGATCAGGTTAAGCTTATTTTCAGGGATAAGGTTTAACAGACGCTTATCAGGAACAGAAAACAGGTCACGGAAAGAATCACTGCCGTCCCACTTATCCGAAGAGAAATGGATCGTTATATCCACCGCGGGAATCAGGCGGTCCTCCTTCGTGAATTCAGGGGAAGATTCCTCAAAATAGATTCCATCTTCGTTTTCAGAAAGCCTTACAGAGTATTTTTTCTCTTTAAGCTGGCTTACGTAAATGAGAGTGTCCACTGTCCTGCAAAGAAGCGGCATGCTGCACGGCAGGGAGATGTCTTTCACGACCGCCGTAATTGTGAAGATTGTACTGCTGTTTTTCATGCAGACAATTGACGGCAATGCCTCTTTGATCTGCTCAAGAAGCTGGGCACAGCCTTCCTGATATTCATATGGAAACTTAAGGCCTGTCAGATCGATTTCCTCCAGGTTCTCAGGTACGATGACCTGGTTGCCCTCATAGAGAAAGAAGTTCAGCGCGTCCGCGAAGACTTCCTTATCCTGCAGATACCGCGCTTCACGTATATACTCGATTGCCACGAGACACCATCCTTTCTGTCATACAAAGTCTTACAAAGATCCTTTCCGAAGACGCGAAGACGCAGGAAACACTTCTAGGACGCACTTCCAGGTCGCACTGACATGGTTCTATTCAGCCGGTCATTGAAAAGAACTTAGGATGAGCATATGGTAACACGGGTTCCCTGGATTTGTCAAGAAATTTTCTTCTACTCAGAGTCATTTGACAGAGGTTCAGAAGATGAGAGAAAATTTGACAGAGGGACCAAAAAACGGTATAATTAGAAAGAATGGGGGAGTGTCTGACAGTGCATAATGAATGGATGGAGAGTATACGATCAATCCTTGAACTTTCCGGAATGAGTCAATCTATGTTGGCGGACGGTTTAAAAGTCACCTGTTCTGCGGTGAAGGAATGGGAGAGCGGATCCGGTATTCCGTCTGTGAGTGAACAGGAGCGCCTTGCTTCCTTTTGCATGGAAAAGGAAGTTCCGGCCATAGAGAGTATCCTTGAAAGAATTCACAGCGCAGCCTCGAATCTTCCCTTGCCGGGTAAGCGGATCCTGCTTTATCATGTATCAAGGGAAGGTCTTTCGGGCAGAATCGCTCCCAAAAGCCGGAGACACTGTGACTTTGGGCCCGGGTTTTACATGGCTTCTCATCCGGAGCCGGTGCTGTCCCTATCCTGCGGCTTGCCAGACTCCTGTCTTTATCTGGTATCCCTGGACCTTACCGGTCTTAAAATCTGTGAGATCCAAAGGGATCTGGACTGGATGATGCTTACGGCATACCACAGGGGAAAACTGAACGCTTTCAAAGGGAGCACTCTTTATCAGAAGTACAGCCGGACTTTCAGCGGCTGTGACCTGGTAATCGGCAGTACGGTCGATGATAGGGTTTTCCCGGTGCTCGATGACTTCTTCGCCTGGAAGATCACCGACGCGGCTTTGTGAAACTGCCTGTCGGCTCTTCGCCCTGAAAAACAGGTCGCCGCGGTTTCTCAGAAAGCGTGTGACGCAGTTCGGGCGGAGAGGAGGATTTCACTGTAGATCCTGGGAAGAAAGTGTCTGCAAAGACGCGGCGAGGAATACAGAGCGAAGGGCATGGCTATCGCGGAGAAGATCTGCAGGGAAAACCGCCGGACGGGCCTTCACTTTGATGAGCTGACCGATGGCTTAAAGGAGGAAGCGGATGGACAGGTTATCGCTGAAACTTTGTGATCTGCAGGGGCGGCTGTTTGAAAACTCTGCGGATGCCGGATATGAGAGTGAATCCTTCCTCTGTGCTTTCATGTCTTCCGCACTTGCCGCAGATTTGGATTCAACATACAATCGAATGCAGTGGGACGGGGAAGAATACTGGCTGGAGGAACTGGCCGCGGAAACGAATCTTCCCGCGGGCGGTCAGATTTACCCCAAAGAAGTACTTTTCTGGACGGGATATGTCTACCGGTACTGGCACTTTTATACAGGAGAAAGCAGCGAAGAGATCTTACGCAGCGCTTCCCCTTCGACGATGTGGAGCAATTACCTGATCTTTCACACGTTTGATCCAGCGCTGGCGGTCGATGAATGGAAGGAGATCGCCGCGCAGCGAAAAGACTCCCGCGGGGAGGCTTAAATCCTTCTTCTCCCCGCGTTTTTGGTAAACTTTACGTTTTTTCCGGGCGGTTTCTGTATTCCACGGGAGTTACCCCGGTTACCTTCTTGAAAATCCTGGTAAAGTAGGAATAGTTTCCGTACCCGACATGATCCGCGATCGTGTTGATCGGCAGATCCGTGCTTACCAGCAGATTCCTGGCCACGTCGATCCTCTTTTGAATCAGGTAGTTCTTAAAGGAGATGCCCAGCTCGTTCTTAAACAGCCGGGAGGCGTAATCCGGATCCAGATAGAAAATATCCGTCAGGATGCTGCGGCTGATATCCTCTGCGTAATGCTGATCGATGTAGGTCTGGATGGCTTTAGCGGTCGACTGGTCGGATTTCTGTTCCAGATACTTTTGCGTCAGCCGCACCAGGTACTGGATGTACAGAGTCATGTTGGAGAGGGACTTTCTGGCGTTGCGCAGAAGGAAATGGTAGGTATCATCGTGAAACAGCTTGTCGGCCAGGATCCCCTTTTTTAACAGGAAGGCGTAGAGTGTCTGCTCCACGTCAATCTGAAAGCTGTCCAGCGATTCCGCGCACAGGGCTTTTCTTTTGGACAGCT
The DNA here is from genome assembly GCA_964643295.1 of uncultured Lachnospiraceae bacterium. Lineage (GTDB taxonomy): Bacteria > Bacillota > Clostridia > Lachnospirales > Lachnospiraceae > Merdiplasma. Next base: position 18,639 of record CAZXSN010000036.1, on the reverse strand, counting down.
GGTTTAAGTAGCGGCCGCAGTACTCTAAAAAGGCGGTGTACTGTCCGTCGGTGAGGTAGAGTTCCAGCGTGGCGCTGTCACAGGGCGTGTAGGGAGCGAACACTGGCTGGTACTCCGAAAGAAGCTGCACACGCCCGTCATAATCCAGGCAGTCCGTCATCATGGAGCAAAGCCTAAAAAGATGTTCCCGAAAGGAGCCGATCGGCGAAGGAACCCCCACAAACGCGTTCATCACGCAGGAACGCTCCTGCAAAACGGTCTGAATAAAGCGTTCGCAGTTCATCGAAAGCAGGGAGGGAAGCTTTTCTGTCTCCAGCTGAAAGACAGCCAGATATCTTCCGGAGACGGCGTTATATTCCAGGAAGACGTCCGTGGGGGCAAGCTCCTCCAGAAAGACCGCGCGGAAGGCGGATTTCATGTAGCTGAACTGGTCGCTGTGATCGGCAAAGGCGGTTTTAAGCGCATTCTCCGGGGTGAGCGTATAGGAGAACAGATCAAAGGCCACCGGGACGAAGTAATCGCTTTCCCGGTAGGGCAGCTGCGACCGCTTCAGATACTCGTCCGGATCTTCCCCCTCATGCAGGATTTCATCGTTGAGGAACGCATGCCAGAAGCTTTCGCAGTTTTTCAGAAGCTGTTCGTTTTGTCTGGAGAGCTGTTTTGTCGCTTCCTTAATAATCGGGATCAGCTTGTCAAACTCGATCGGCTTTAAAAAGTAATGGAAGCTCTTTAAGCTGACCGCTTTCTGCGCGTAGGAAAAATCCGCGTAGTTGGTGAGGAAAATCACCGGCATATCGTTTTGATTCTCCCGAATCCAGGTCAAAAGATCCAGACCGCTGCCGTTGGGCATGTCGATATCGCTGAGCAGCAAATCGATCTGACCGCCCGATAAAATCTCCTTAGCCTCCGTGATGTTTTTCGCGGTGTACACGTGATCAAAATGGAGGCTTTCCCAGTCGATGTTCTGCGTCAGGGACGCGAGAACAAAGCGGTCATCATCTACGAGCAGTACCTTCATTTTCATTCATCTCCTGCACTTGATAAGGGATCCTGAGCAGAACGTGCGCTCCGCCGGTATCCCCGTTAAAAATACGGATCTGGTGTCTGGCCCCGTAAAGGAGGATCAGCCGCTGAATGCTGTTTCGGATGCCGACGTTTGGTCCGTCTTCCTGGATATAGTCTTCCGGGTGTGCCAGCCGGTCCAAAAGCTCCTTCGGAAATCCCTGCCCGGAATCCACGATGTCGATTCGAAGATAAGTTTCCCCGTTTATCTCTTCCTTTTTTGCGCTTAAGGTTATCTCAAGCGTTTCATCCGCGGTCTGCGCGTGTTTCACCGAGTTTTCAATGAAAGTGATTAAAAGCAGCGGCGGCAGCAGCGCGTTTTTCAGTTCCTCATCCGCCCTGCACGTATAGGAAATCGGCGCTTCCAGCCGCAAGTGCTGGATATCCAGGTAAGCCTGGATGTGGTCGAGTTCATACTCCAGGCGGATGAAATCCTTGTCCGCCTGAAACAGATAGCGAAGATAGCGGGAGGTAAAAAGAACCATCGACTCGATATCGCGGTAATCCTTAAGCTGGGCCATGCTGCCGATCGTGGTCAGACAGTTCAGGTAAAAATGCGGCCGGATCTGATGCTGCAGGAAAGTCACCTGGAAGCGCTTCTTCTCCAGCTCCGTCTCATAGATGTTGATCTTCAGCCGTTCGATCTGACGGATCAGGTTCTGAAACTGCAGGTTGGTCTGCTCCAGTTCGCGCACCCGGCTGCTTTGCAGGTCAATCAGATCGCTTTCCGTGTTGACCTTTTCCAGGTTCGCGGTAAACACAGAGATCGGCTTGATTACCTTACGGTACATATTTACGATGAAAGCGGCGAGTATGATGCAGACAAACGTGGAGGTTATGATCACGAACAGCTGGAAGAGAAAGAGCCGTCCGTAGTTGTGAAAGTTGTCCGAGTAGAGCAGGATGTTGTAGGGCAGATGGTAATCCTCCCCGGAAAACAGATGCCGGGAATAAAAAAGGTTAAATCTGAGCGTGTGGGCAGTGCGCGATTCGGTGGAAAACAGCGTTTTCCCATTAAGATCAGACACCAGACAGTACCCCTGCTTTCCCAAGTCCATGTCCGCCAGGGGCGATACCAGGTCGTCGATACTGACAAAGGCGCAGACGGTGCGGCTGTTGTACGTCAGCAGGTTGTACAGATACGTTTTGCCGTTGATCTCCGCAAATTTCCAGGAAAAGATCTGTCCCTGCCCGCGGACCGCCTGATCGATGACAAAGGATTTGATCCCTAAGTAGTCGGCGTAGGGCAGGGTAAGCTGCGAGGCGTTGAAGAAAAGCTCCTGCTCGGGCAGATACACGAAATACTGATACTCGTATCCGGTGGAGTACTGATGGTTTCCCACACGCATCTGCAGAGATTCCTTCGCGATGTACTGCTCATAGTCGTTGTCTGTCTCCTCCAGTTCCTCGATCAGAAGTTCTCTTAAGACGGTCCACAGAATGAAGTGCTGGTTGGCCTGCAGGTTGTTCGCTGTCTCCTTCAAAAAGAGATCGGCGGAATTCTGTACGACCTCAAAGTTCTGGCGCTGGATGTTGATAATGGAGGTGGCGCTGATGACGATATTGATAACGATGATGACCACCGCAAGCAGAATCAGTCCCTTGGAAATTTCCACCAGAGAATAGGAGGACTGCTTCTCCTTCCTCTTCTTTTGCCAAAGCTTCATGAACCTCATCCCCTTTGTCAGTCACTGAAGACAGACGCGTATCTTTCCCCGGATCTTTCTCTCGATTCCGATTTCCGCCCGGAAAACATACAAAAAAGCCAATCCGGAAGTGTTTCAGCTTTTCGTACTGTCATCTAAATGTTTCAGGCGTCAAAAGCTGATTACGGATTGTTTCGCTGCTTTTAAGCTTAACAATCCTGCTCAACATTCGGAATTCATGGGGCCCCTGCCCCACTTCTTCCTCATGTTGGGGCGCGTCAATAAGCCTTTTCACCCACAGGCATGCTTCTCAGCCGAAAGTTCAGGCTTTTGACGCTGTAATCATCTGAATTATATAGCACAGGCGGGGGGATTACCAGTACCCAATCGAAAGACCACGGATTAGTGCTATCCATTTTTCGGAAAAGTGCTATAAAGAAAATCGTTTACGGGATATGATTCGGGCAAAATCAACAATACCGGAGGGGGACGTTATGAAAAAGAAGAAGAAACTGCTGGCTTTCAAGAAAAGCATACCGCTGTACGTGATGCTTCTGCCGTCCGCGATCCTGCTGTTTTGCTTTTCCTACCTGCCGCTTGGAGGGCTGGTCATGGCCTTTCAGGATTACTCTCCCGCGCTGGGAATTACGGGAAGCCCCTTTGTCGGGTTTCAGAACTTCATCAAGTTTTTCCGCTCCTATCAGTTCCCGATCACCATTCGGAATACGCTGGTACTGAGCCTGTACGGACTGCTGGTGGGAACGCCTCTTCCGATTGCCCTGGCGCTGATGTGCAACCAGATGCGCACGAAGATGTTCAAGAAGGTGTTCCAGGTGATCACCTATCTCCCGCACTTTATCTCCACCATGGTCATGTGCGGTCTGATCCTGATTATCTTATCGCCCAGCAACGGCCTGATCGCCAACATCTTCCGCCTCTTTGGCGTGCAGATCCCCAACATCATGGCGAGTCCGGCGGCCTTTAAGCATGTTTACGTGTGGAGCGATGTCTGGCAGCATCTTGGCTGGAACAGCATCATCTATCTGGCGGCGCTCTCCGGCATTGATCCGACGTACTATGAGGCGGCGACGATCGACGGGGCAACCACCATGCAGAAGATCCGCTACATCGATCTGCCGCTGATCATGCCGACGGTGGTTATCCTCCTGGTCATGAGTGCGGGCAACATTCTGGGGATTGGCTTCGAGAAAGTATACCTGCTGCAGAATACCCTGAACCTTTCCGCGAGTGAGATTATCTCCACCTATGTCTATAAGATGGGACTTCAGAGCGGCCAGTACAGCTTATCTACGGCTATCGGCCTGTTCAATACCGTTGTCAATGTGGTTATCCTGCTGATTGTCAACTTTATCGCGAAGAAGACAACAGATACCAGCTTGTTCTAGGAGGTGAAGCCATGAAAAAGAAAAAAGGGCTTTCAGTGGATCGGGTGACAAACATTCTTTTTTATGTGATCGCGGTCGTGATGATTATTCTCGTCGTGTATCCGCTGTGGTTTGTCATCATCGCCTCATTCAGCAATCCCGCGGATGTGGCGAACGGCGAAGTGTGGCTGCTTCCCAAGAAGCTGGATCTGTCCGGCTATAAGGAGCTTTTCAAGCAGAGCCAGCTGTGGGTCAGCTACAAAAACACGATTGTCTACACACTGGTGGGGACTCTGATCGCTCTGGTCGTGAATATCCCTGCCGGGTATGCGATGTCCAGGAAAGAACTGGTCGGGAGAAAGTGGATCAATATCTTCTACCTGATCCCGATGTTTGTAAACGGCGGGCTGATCCCGACCTATTTCGTCGTGAAAGGGTTCGGGCTTTTGAATACGTTCTGGGTGATGGTGCTTCCCTTCTCCGTATCCACCTACAACATCATCGTTGCACGAACATTTTTTAAGTCAAACCTTCCGGAGGCCCTGTGGGAATCAGCCCAGCTTGACGGATGCGGACAGATCCGGTACTTTATCCAGTTCGCGGTTCCTTTGTCGAAAGCGGTCCTGGCGGTTATCGGGCTGTGGACGGCGGTAGGCTTATGGAACTCCTGGTTTAACGCCCTGATTTACTTAAAGGATGACGCGCTGCAGCCTCTGCAGCTGCTGCTTCGCCGGATCTTAATTACCAACGAGTCGCTGCTTGGCGCCGCGACTGGGACGATGGCCCAGGAGTTAAGACGGCTTTCCGATATGATGAAGTATGGTTCGATTGTGATTTCAACACTGCCGATCATGGCTTTGTATCCCTTCCTGCAGAAGTACTTTAACCAGGGTGTCATGATCGGGTCGGTGAAGGAATAGTAAGTAACGGCTGACAAAAGTTGAAAGGAGAGAAAAAATGAAAGGGAAAAAGATGGCAGCATTGGCAATGTCGGTCCTGATGGCGGCCTCGATGTTAACCGGGGCGCAGGCGGAAGAGGCAGGCGGCAGTGCCTATACGGTGGCAACGGTCCGCTGGTCGGACTGGGGTGAGGATTATCATACCGGGTTCCCGGATGCGGCAGCAGCGGAGGCCGGGATTGAGATTCAGTGGGATACGATCCTGAACGCGGACTGGGCGGATCGAAAGGCCGTGATTCTGGCAAGCGGGGATCTTCCGGATGCTTTCATGGGCTCTATATGTTTCGTGGAAACGGACATCCTGACCAACGTGGGAACTTTCATCCCGCTGGATGATTACATCGACGAATATATGCCGAACTTCAAGAGCATCATGGAAAAGGATCCGACCATGAAGGCGCTGGCTACTTCCGCGGACGGCCATATCTACGGACTGCCGGCGAAAAAGCCCTGCCGTCCGACAGTGGCCAACCAGATGTTTATCAACCAGACCTGGCTTGACAACCTGGGCCTTGAGATGCCGACTACCTACGAGGAGTTTGTCGATGTCCTGAGAGCGTTCAAAGAGCAGGACGCGAACGGGAACGGCGATCCGGATGATGAGATCCCCTTCGGCGAGGGCTACGCGGATTCCGTGATGTTCTTCTGCCTGCCGTTCGGCACCACGATCGGCGCGGACAATACCTATTCGATGACCGTAAAGGACGGCGCTCCGGTGTACATCCCGACTTCGGAAGAGTACAAAGCGGGCATCGCCTGGATGCATGACTGCTACGCGGAAGGCCTGATCGATCCGGAACTCTTCACGCAGGATGATTCGATGCGCGACGCGAAGCTGATGAGCGAAACCCCGATCGTCGGCTGTGCCCCCGGATGGACCGCGGACGCGACATTCGGCGCGAACGCATCCCAGTACGCGGCGCTTCCGGCGCTTGTCGGACCTGACGGGAACCAGTACATTTCCTCCGATCCGGAGCACTGGAATTATTCCCGGTATGAGTTTGTCGTGACCTCCGCCTGTGAAGATCCCGGCAAGCTGCTGGCCTGGGCGGATAAGTTCTACACGGAAGACGCCTCCATCCAGAACTTCTACGGTTCCTTTGGGGTAGGCGTTGAGAAGGATGAGGAAGCCGGAACCTATACGGTGCTGGAGCCGCAGGAAGGCATGTCCGCCGATACCTGGGCATGGGTAAACTCCCTGCGTGACTTTGGTCCCAAGTACGTGGAAGAGGGCTTCAACGACAAGGTGACCTACGCGGCAGATAACGGCGACGCCTCCAAGCTTGCGCTGGATGAGGAGATGAAACAGTTCGCGACGGAAGCTTATCCGAACGTGAGCTACACGGAAGAGCAGCTGGATTCTCTTGGCTTTTTGTATTCCGATATCTCCTCCTATGTCTCCACGAATCAGGCGACCTGGGTAACGGACGGCGGTGTCGATGAGCAGTGGGATACCTATCTGTCCACGCTGGATCAGATGGGCTTCCAGGACTTCATCCAGATCCAGAATGACGCCTACAATACCTACAAGGCGAACGAGTAAGGCAGACAGTCTGTCAGACGAAGAGGAAATAAGGCGCGGGGAAACGCACAGTACCGTTTCGCCGCGGCATGAATAAGTTTCAAGGGGAAGCCATGGACATCTGCGGTTTTAGGAAGCAGTTTCCTTCCAAATGTCCATGGCTTTTTTCCGTTTCAGGTGAGAGCGCGGCGGGGACTTTGGAAGGATCACGCGGGAAGGAAGGCGGAGAAGATGAGAGAGGAAGACTGGGTTTTTACGGACAGCGGGTATGACGCTGGTAAGTTCGCGCTCAACGGTAACCGTTTCTTTTGCGGCAACGGTTATCTGGGCGTTCGGGGAACCTTGCAGGAGTATGAAAAGGACTTTTTTCCGGCGGTCAATCTTTCCGGGATTTTCGATCAGGTCGGGGATGCCTGGAGGGAGCCTTTAAACGCCCCCAATCCGTTTTTTACGAAAGTCACAGCGGACGGGGAGGAACTAAGCCTCCCAAAATTTCCCGAGCGCGGGCATTTACAGCAGCTTGATTTTCGTCACGGTCTGGTGAGAAGAAAAACCATCTTTCTGACAAAATCAGGGACCGTGACTGTCACCGCGGAACACTTCGCCCACCGGACGAAGGAGCATCTGCTTTTCCTGAAATTCTCCGTGGAAAGCGATTATCCGGCAAAGATAACCGTCACAACCGGAATCGACGGGGATGTCTGGGACATCAACGGACCGCACTATGACAGGCTTTATAAAGAGCAGGAGAACGGTGTGCTTCTCATGGAAGGCATTACCCACGAAAAGAAGGATCGGGTGGCCGTGGCGGAGATGGTTTCCTTTCAAGATCCGGCGGAGGCTGCCTTTCTGGAAGCGCCAAAGAAATTTTTAAGGGAGCTTCATTTTCTGGCCATGCCCGGCAAACCGGTAAACTTAGAAAAAGCGGCAGCCGTCTATACCAGCAAAGACTGCTTAGATCCCGGCGGGAAAGCGGCAGAGGCTCTGAAACGGGAGATGGAAGACTTTCCGCAGGGTTTCTATGAGGGAGAAAGGACGCAGCAGGAGAGAGGCTGGGATGCGCTGTGGGAAAGATGTAAGGTGGAGATAAAAGGGGATACGCGGGCCAAACAGGCGCTTAACTATTCCCTTTACCACCTGCTTTGCATCGCCCCGTTTCACGCGAAAAGTCTTTCCATTCCGGCCAGGGGCCTATCCGGTCAGACCTACAAGGGAGCGGTTTTCTGGGATACGGAGATGTTCATGCTGGATTTCTTCCTAAACTGTGAGCCGCGGGCGGCGAGGACGCTTTTAAAGTACCGAATCGATACCCTGCCGGGAGCCTTGCAGAAGGCCAGACAGTATGGCTATGAGGGAGCGTTTTACGCCTGGGAATCGCAGGAGGGCGGGTACGACGCCTGCAGCGACTACAACGTGACGGATGTCTTTAGCGGACGTCCGATGCGCACCTACTTTCGGGACAAACAGGTCCATATCTCCGCAGCGGTCGTTTTTGGGCTGAAAAAATACTTGGACCGCACCGGGGATGAGAGTCTCCTCTATGAGGGCGGCGCGAAGGTGATTGTGGAGTGCGCGAAATTTTATGACTCCCTGCTGGTCTGCAAGGCCCGGTCTTTAAAGTATGAGTTATGGGATGTGATCGGCCCGGATGAGTACCATGAAAGGGTCAATAATAACGGCTATACGAACCGGATGGCGAAGTTTGTCTTCGACGAGGCGGCCGCGGTCTTAAAGGCTTCCGAAAAGGATGAAAACCTGCGCCGATCCCTCCCAGGATATGACTCTTTCTCCCTGCAGAAACGTTTCGCGGAAGACTCTGAAAGGCTTTATCTTCCCCAGCCGGACAGAGAGGGAATCGTGGAGCAGTTTGACGGATACTTTAAGCTGAAGGATCTGTCCCTGGAAGAGGTAAGAGGCAGTCTTTTAAACCCCAGAGAGTACTGGGGCGGCGCCTACGGGGTCGCCAGCGAGACAAAGATTATCAAGCAGGCGGATGTAGTCACCTGGATGGCTCTTTTTCCGGAGGATTTTTCCGCGGACGTCAAGTGGAAAAACTGGGAGTACTACGAACCCAGGACCGAGCACGGATCTTCTTTAAGCGCTTGCATGTACGGCATCCTTGCCTGTGCCTGCGGCCATCCGGAAAAGGCTTATCCGTTTTTCTTAAAATCCGCGGAGGAGGATTTAAAGGGCGGCGGAAAGGAGTGGGCGGGGGATATCTACATCGGGGGAACGCATCCTGCCGCCGCGGGCGGCGCCTACATGACCGCGGTCTTTGGCTTTGGCGGCCTTTCGATGAAGGACGGAAAAATATCCGCGCACCCGCGGCTTCCCGAAAACTGGAAAAGTCTGCGCTTTCGAGTCTGTTATCAGGGAAACGTTTATCAGGTCACGGAATCGAAGGAGGAAGCGGTGATCGAACTGATCGATGGAGAGAGTGGATGCGCGTCAGAAAAACAGGAAAAATACCAGACAGGCATGTCAGAAGGAGAAAGTGAGGGAGGAACCATATGAATCTGCGTCTTTATCCGGGACCGGAAACGATACAGGATGCCTCGAGGGAGGATCTTTTGGAAGCATCTGAGAAAGACCGGGATCTTTCTTTGCGCCGCTGCACGGAAGTTTCGATACAGGTAAACGGAGAGGATCTTTTCGTGTACGAGACGAATGTCAATCACAGCCGAAGCTGGGATCTTACCTTTCTCCCTCTCTTATCGAGAACCCCGGTGGCTTCCTTTGACTTTGCGGGGGAAGCCGTGATCACGATCTGTTTCGCTGACACTTTCGCGGACGGTTTCCTTGAGAAGGTTTGTGTGCGTCCCCTAAAATACGGCATTGTGCCTAAGCTCGACCGCGAAAGGCGGACAGTTTCCTTTCCCATCAGTCAGCCCGATGCCTACAGCGTGGAGGTGAATGATTCTCCCAAGCGGGCGATCCATCTTTTTGCCAACCGCATGGACCTAAAGTACCCGGATCCCGACAGGGAGGATGTCCTGTACTTCGGACCGGGGGAGTGGTTTCCCGGAACCATTGAGGCGAAGGACGGACAGACAATCGTACTTGCGGGCGGCGCCGTGGTGCATGGGGACATCCGTGGGGATCATGTGAAGGATGTCACCGTTTTAGGGAGGGGCATCCTGGACGGCTCCCTTTATGAGGGCTGGAAGGCGGTGCAGGAAAAGGCACGGGTACCCTTGCGCTTTGACCACTGCGAGCGGATCGTGATCAAGGATATCCTGGTGGTAAACGCCAACGCCTGGGTCTGTCAGGGGTTCGATACGAGGGATCTTTTGATCAGCGGCTTAAAGATCATCTCCTGCCGTCCTAACGGGGACGGGATCACTCTGCAGTCCTGCAAGGATGTCAAAGTGGAACACTGTTTTGTGCGCACCTGGGATGATTCGCTGGTGGTGAAAAATTATGAGGGGAACTCGGAGAGGATCTCCTTTTCCGATATCCAGATCTGGACCGACTTCGCGCAGTCGATGGAGATCGGCTATGAGACGAACAGGGGCTGCCGGGAAAATTCCGTGATCCGGGATATCTTTTTTCAGGATATCTGCGTCCTCCACAACTTTCATAAACCCGTCCTTTCGATCCACAACGCCGATGAGGCTTTGGTGGAGAATATCTCCTACCGGGATATCGTGATAGAGGATGCCGAAATGGGAAGCGGAGACGGCGCCTGCATGCCGTATCTGATTGACTTTATCATCTCGGGGGATTTAGGCTGGGCGACCACCAAAAAGCGGGGTTGGATCCGTAAGATCCTGCTGGAAAACGTAAACGTGCTTTCAGGGATCTGTCACGGATCGAGAATCGCCGGGTGTGATCAAACGCATCAGGCAGCCGATGTGCTGATAAAAAACCTTACGATTTTAGGGGTTCCGGTGAAATCTTTGGAAGATGGGAAGTTCGAGACTGATCCAAAGACAACCAAAAACATCGTGATTGAATAGATACCATTGTACTTGAACAGACAACATCATAACTGCGTAAATGAGGACTTTAAAATGGAAGAGTGGCTGGAGAGTGTCTACAGCGACGGGACGGCCTGCTTTGTCAGCAATCCGCAGCCTGCGCTTTATGATACGGTAACCATCTGGATCCGCCTGTATGCGGATGCGCCGGTCCGTGCGGTCTTTCTGCGGACCGCCCCCAATGGGACGCAAAGGCTTATCCGGGCGGAAAAAAGAAAGACAAAAGGGAAGTTAAGCTATTACGCGGCGGAGCTTTTGATTACGGAAAAAAGGATGCACTATCACTTCTACCTGGCCTGCGATACAGTGATCTATTACTATAACCAGAGGGAGATTACCACGTACATCCCGGATGAGACGTACGACTTTGCGCTTCTTTGCGATTACCGGCAGCCCTCCTGGGTAAAAGACGCCGTCTTTTACCAGATCTTTCCCGAGCGTTTCTTTAACGGAAATCCGGACAACGATGTCAAAGACGGGGAGTATACCTATGAGGGATTTAAAACCTGTAAGGTAAAGGAATGGGAGAGTGCGCCGAAGCCTTTTAAAGATACCCACGCCCTGGACTTTTACGGCGGGGATTTAGAAGGCATTAAAGCAAAGATTCCCTACCTGAAGGAGCTTGGCGTAACCGCTCTTTATCTTAATCCCATTTTTCGCGCTCCTTCCACGCACAAGTACGACTGCATCGATTATCTGCATGTGGATGAGCATTTCGGCGGTGATCAGGCTTTGGCGGATCTATCCGCCGCTTTGCATGAAAACGGAATGCGGCTGATTTTGGATATCTCCATCAACCATACCGGGGCGGGGCATTACTGGTTTAACCGGGACGGAGTCTTTTTTGACACTTCCGTCGGCGCCTATCACAATCCGAAGGCGAAGGAGCGCTCCTACTACTTTTTCAAAGAGGGAACCAATGAGTATCAGGGCTGGTTTGGGGTAGAGAATCTGCCGGTGTTAAATTATCAGTCGGAAGAATTGAGGAAGGAGATTTTCCGGGGAAATGAGGCGGTGCTTCGCAAGTGGCTAAGACCTCCCTATTCGATTGACGGATGGAGGTTTGACGTGGCCGATGTCTTTGCCAGAAACAACGAGGTGCAGTTATCCCACGAACTCTGGCCGCAGATTCGTTCCTGTATGCGGGAGGAAAATCCGCAGTCCTATCTTTTGGCGGAGGACTGGGGAGACTGCTCTTCCTACTTAACGGGCGAGGAATGGGATTCCGCCATGAACTATTTTGGCTGCGCCAGGGTGCTTCGCCAGTTCTTAGGGCTTAACGATCTGTTCCTGAACAGAAACGAGATTTTAAGAAAGATCCCTTACCGCATGAGCGCCGAGGATGTGAAAAACCGCATTCTGCAGCACTTATCCAGGCTGCCCTGGGTGATCTGGCAAAATCAGTTTAACCTGCTGGACAGCCACGACATCCCGCGAATCCATACCTTCTCTTCGGTTAACAGGCAGGAATACCGGGGAGCCGTGATCTTCCAGTTTCTGCTGGTGGGAACGCCCTGTATCTATTACGGGGATGAGATTGGAATCGGGGGAGACACTGAGGGGGATGAGGGGTACCGGTATCCGATGCCCTGGTCAAAGGTCACAAAAAAGCCTGATCCTTATTCCTTCTATCAAAGGCTCGCCCATCTGCGGAAGTCTTCTAAGGCGCTTACGGAAGGCGGCATGAAGTTTCTGTATGCCGAGAAAGATGTGCTCTCTCTGGCCCGCTTTTACGGGTCGGAAGTATTTGTGGGCGTGATGTCCGTAAGCGAAAAGGAGGAGGAAATCCGTCTTCCTTTAGCCAGCATCGGGGCGGATGGGCCCAGGGAAAAGTCGGACTTATTTGGCAGCCCTCTGCGGTGGGAGAGGATGGATGAAAAGAGCATCCGGCTTTGGGTACCGGCTCACCAGGCCTATCTGATGGAGTGTGTGCAGTACGGGCGAAACTGACAAAGCGACAGGAGGTTTTTCGATGAAAGAAACAAAAGGAACCGTAAGGGAAGCGGGCATATACGCGCTCAGACATCTTATGGCTGTCGGGGCAGCTTTATTCTTGAGTTTGGCACTGCCGGGAACTTCTTTTGCCGCGGGGGAGTCCGGGAAAGAAAACAGGCAGCTAACTGATGAGGTGCAGGAGATTGCTGCCACGCAGGCTTACCGCTATGAAAATGAGGAGGTCTATGCCGTTTACGCGCCGGAAGACGGGGAGTATGACCTTCAGGTACAGGGAAGCGGACTGGACGGAATCGAGTTTAAGAGCAACGGATCTGCGGTCCGGATCGCGAAAGACTCTAAGCGTATCACGGTGCCTTTGCGCAGGGGAATCAACAGCGTTTCCTTATCCTGCGCGGAAGGGGAGGTTTTGGATCAGGTCACCGGGATTGCCGTAGAAGGTTGTCCCGCCTATCCGGATGCCGGGGCGCTGGTGACGTATCAAAGGTACGAGGCGGAAGACGGGGAGACGAATGCGGCGATAAGCGAAGAGAGCAGACTCTACCGCGAATATGCCAGCGAGGCATCCGGACGGCGCTATGTCGCCCTGGAAAACGAAGGAGACTATGTGACCGTAACCCTTACCGAGGATGCGGACGCGCTGGTTATTCGCACATGCGTTCCGGACAGCTTAGACGGCGCGGGGCAGACCGGAACTGTAAAGCTTACAGTAAATGAGGAAACGCAGGATCTTACGCTTACTTCCCAGTACAGCTGGGTGTACGGACCGTTTCCCTGGAACAATGATCCAGACCGCGCGGATGAGGGAGGAGGGCATTTTTTCTTCGATGATGTGCGGGTAAAACTGGGAAAGACGCTGCCTGCCGGAAGCACGGTGACGATCCGCAAAGGGGAAGACTTTTCTTACTGCCTCGTGGATCTGATCGAGGCGGAGAGGACGGGACAGCCGGTTCCCAAACCGGAGAATGCCCTCTCCATCGAGGATTTTGGCGCGGCGGCCAATGACGGGGCGGATGATACCGCCGCGCTTATGGAGTGCATTCAGGAAGCCGGAGCGCAGGGAAAAGAGGTCTATCTGCCGGAAGGCGAGTTTGACATCGGACAAAATCCTTACGTGAACGGGATTCCCATTCGCAAAGATCCGGTCGTCATTCGCGGCGCGGGGATGTGGCATACGGTTCTGAAAGGCGAGGCCTCCGGGTTTGCCATTCAGGCTCCTCATGTCGCCTTCTATGACTTTTCCCTGATCGGGAATGTGAAGCAGAGAAGAGACAGCATCGATCCTCCCGCCTTCAACCTGCTTCCCGCCTCCGGCGCCGCACGGGTGAAAGATGTCCGCCTGCAGAATGTCTGGGTGGAACACTATAAAGTGGGACTGTGGGCGGATGTAGTGGACGGAATCAGCATCATGGGCTGCCGTATCCGCAATACGTTCGCGGACGGGATCAACCTCTGCGGAGGCACTTCGCACTGTGTGGTGACACAAAATGACCTTCGGGGAACCGGGGATGACGGGATCGCCATGTTCAACCGGGGAGTTTTGTGTGTGGAGAATAAGGTCCTGTATAATACCGTGCAGCTGCAGTGGCTGGCCAACAACATCGCTCTCTACGGAGGGAAAGACATCGAGGTTTCCCATAACCTTTTACTGGATACGGTCTGTTCCGGAGGAGGGATTAATATCAGCACCAACTTTAATCCGCAGGTTTTCGAGGGAACCATCCTGGTGGAGAAAAACAGACTGATTCGCTGCGGAAGCAGGGAGAACAACATAAACGCGGACTACGGGGCGGTATGGGTGAACACGATCGAAGGGTATGACAATACCGCGAAGTGCATCGTCCGGGAAAATAAGATCGAGGACAGCACCTATCAGGGAGTATCCTTCTCCGGCGGCGGTCTTGTGGAAAACATGGAAATCACCGATAATACCATCACTTCCTGCGGCACTTATGCGCTGGGGATCGACAGGGAGGCAAAAGGATCCGTTTCTTTCCGGGATAATACAATCTCGGATGCTCCAGACGGAGAACTGCTAAACTTATCTGAAGACGGCTTTACGGTACTGGAATGAGCCCTCGATAGATCTTAAAAAGGGCGGTTTTTAAGGAACCCAAGCCGCTTCCCCACGATTCCAGGAAAGGAAAGTCCGGCATCGCGGCCGGTGCTTTGCCCTGCCGCAATTTTGCTATGCCATTCGGCGGACCTGCCCGTCTTTGGAGGCTTTCGGGGCGGGCAGATCCTTTCCCACCTTTCACAGCCCGGGCAGGGGGTTTTCTGCTCTGCCCGGGCATCTTTGCCCATTCAGCCGGAAAAGAGGTAAGCAAGAATTGGAACGGCTTAGAAGATTCTTTGCGTACGTTTTCGCCGACTTTTTGGCTTTACTCTTCTCTTTGCAGGGACACTTCTCATGGAACTTACGAATATATGTTCTATGCAGGCAGTTTCATGTTGACATTTCCTCCAGGTTATGCAATACTTTAAAGCACAGCGAAGGGATAGAGCCTGCTTATGGCAGGCGTCACCAGGAGGAGTTTATCCTTCACAGGGAGGACCCTTTCTTTTCGCCTGAGGAACCGGCCGGATGCCTGTCTTCATTACAATAGCTTTATCAGAGTGTTTTCCTGGAAGGGAAGATTTCTGATCCGCGGCCGGGTTTCGAATTGCTGCGCGGGGATTTCTTTCATCGTTTTTTGTCCATTGCTGAAAAAAGGAGGGCGGTCAGATGCCAAAGAAGAAGCAGACTCCTACGGTGCGGGAGTTTCAGGTGCCTCCAGGGACTCTTCTGCAGTCGTTTCGCGCTTACGTGAAGGAGCATCCGTCCACGGACGACATCATCTCTTTTCTGTCGGAGGCGAACGCCAGATGGCTTTCCAAGTTCGCGCTGAACGATGGCCTTTCTGAAGAAGAGTATGAGGAGCTTTTGGAATTTTACTGGTATTTCATGGCGAATTACGGGGATAAGACCGAGGAGGCCCGCATGGAGAACTGGGGGGAGGAGCCGCTGGTGATCAGGATGGCGGAAAACTACCTTTCGGTGAAGCAGGAAGACGAATGGCTGGAGAGAGCAAAACTCTATCTGGCGAATATTCCGGAAAACGGGAAAATCATGCGCGAGGCAGCCGCTCTTTCCGAAATGCTGTTCGGGATCCAAAAAGACCGGGAGATTTCCTGCCCGGAGGAGGATTTCTGTCTCTTCCTGCAGCAGACCGTTTACCGGGAAGACATTGCCGATGCGCATACGCTTCTTTTGTATTACTGCGCGATGGTGATCAAGGAACAAAGTCTGATGGCTGTCCGTATTACAACGGGGAAGGATACATACGATCTCTTTGGAATCAGAGGAACAGCCGCGATGGAATGGGAACCGGTCACGGGTGATGAGATTCTGGATCTGTACTGTCAGCAGCCAGATGGGACTGTGATTCCGCCGGAAGAGGGTGTCCGCTATATCGGGATCGACCGGCTGGCGGGGTATACCGGAAATGAGGAGGCAGCCATTCCTCCGGAGGAGCTGACCGCAAAAGCGGATATCGTCCAGTTTCCCTCCGGGAAGAAGTAAACGTGCCTGCCCTTAGGGAAACGCACGGATCTGTGTTTTGAAAAACGAATCCTTCCTGGCCTCCTAAAGAAGGGACAGGACATATCTTAAGTACAAAGCTAGATGCCGTGGACTGTTTCAGTGATCAGAAAACCCACGGCATTTTCTTTTTGGGATTTTGCCTTGCAGCGGCAGTCTTTTTCGATCCAGGCAGTCCCTCCAGGTATGTATAAGAGATATCCCAGCATTCGCAGGTAAACGCAATCTCTTAGGATGCAGCAGTTTGTCCTTTCCGCGGTACATATTTCTGACAGTTTTCCGATTCTTACCCAATACTTGCCGTGTTACGGATTTATCTTTTCTTTCATCGGAAGCTGCATAAAAAAATATTCTTCGAAGATTGCATCCTTTTCCTTAGCAACGATCGCAGTAACGAGGATTCTTTCTTCCGCACAATTCTCTTGATATCATTTAGAAAGATTCAGGTATATATTTCTGGATACGATACGTCTTATTTTTCCATTTCCCAATATTTAAAGACTAAAATGAAGAAAAAATGGTTTCACTTCATTAGATGATAAGAGGTGAAACTGTTCGGTATTTACAGACGGTTTTCCTTTCCATTTATGGATTTTACTGCACAGGATGCAGGCGGAAATTTTTCTTCACGCTTGCTCTTTTTCAAAAGGAATTCACAGAGATTTCTCTGGCGATACAGACCAGCTGCTTCCGTGTGAAGACCATAACAAGGAGGGAGAGAATAGAAACAAAAGGAGATCTGCAGTTGATTTTTATCTGTAGAAATCGTGTGGTTGACGCTTAGCGGATTTTGATACCGGTTGCGGAATAAAATATAAAATATCATTTTTCCCTTTTGATTCGCTGGTTTGAAAATGAGAATTCCTTTTCTGGATATCTAAAGCTATTGTGCAGTATTCCTTGATCTTACCTGTGACACGGATATTTTTATGAAGAAGGAATAAAGGATCGATATCTGCGCTTTTTCAGTTTACGTACTCTCTCCTCTAAGCGGAACACATGATCGAAAACAGGGTTGTATAGATTTTACTTTGTCACCTGTTCCCTGACTGCCCAGATGTCTTTCCAGGGGGAGACTAAAAACAGCAGAAGATTTTGAAAATTGTATCTTGTAAAACCAGACGGTATATCGTATAATCATATGAGAAGCGGCAATCTTCATGCCGAAGGAGTGCGGGCGGGGAACAGTTTCGCCGGCTCCGCCGGGGAAATCATAAGGAAGAGGTTCCCTGCAGCGAAGGATTGAAACGCGCAAAGCGCTGAAAAAGGAAAATCGGAGAAATTTGAGGACCGGTGAAAACAGGATCCGGTTGAAAATACAAGAACTAATCGAAGAGAGGAAGACAAAAGTGGGAGGAAATTTTGCGGTCATCGACACGGAAACGACCTGGAGCTGTTCCGTGATGTCCGTTGGGGTGATCGTCGCGGATTCGGACACCTTTGAGCAGACCAATTCCAGATATTACGTGATCCGAGAAGCCTTAAGAGAAGGCGGGATGTTCAGTTCCATGGTGCATATGAGATCCCTGCCAGAAAGGATGGTCACAGAAAGCACACTCAGGGAAGAACTGGGGGCGTATCTGTACAGCTGCGGTGTTTCATCGATTTTTGCCTATAACGCCAAATTTGACAGGAACTGTCTGTCATTTCTGTCCACTGATTTCGCGTGGCATGATATCATGCGGCTGGCGGCCTACAAGCAGTACAATCCAGCCATCCCGGAAAATGCGCCCTGCTGTAAGACAGGGAGACTCAAAAGCGGGTACGGCGTGGAGGAGATTCTGCGGATGCTTGGGAATCGGCGCTACGTGGAGAAACACAACGCTTATTATGACGCCCAGGATGAACTGGAGATTATGCGCCTGTTGAAGCATCCTTTGGATATGTATCCGGAGCTTCGGTAGCATCTGTGTGGAAGATTCTGGCGGGAACGGAACGAAAGTCCGGAGACGGGAAGACTGGGTATTTAAGAATCTTCGTTTCTGGTATATGAAGAAACGGAGAGCGGGGCGAAAGGTTTCAGGAGAACAGGGAGGCAGATATGGGACGGTTAAAAGAACTGCGCGGGTACGTGAACGCAAAACTGGATGAGATGACGGACGCGAATCAGCGGGACAGCGCGATTGCTCATTTGTATGGGGTATCGCTAGCGGCAACGATGATTGCCAGGAAGCGGAACCTAAATCCGGAGATTGCCTCGATGGCGGCGATGCTGCATGACCTGTACGCATATGAAAGCGGCAGCTACGAGGATCATGCGCATAAGGGAGCGGAGCTTGCGAGACAGGTTCTGGAGGAACTGAACCTAACCACACCGGAGGAGACCGAGACGATCTGTTCGGCGATCTATCATCATGACGATAAGCTGGCTGTTGATGCTCCGATGGATGAGGTCTTAAAAGACGCGGACGTGATCCACCACTGCATGAACGATCTCTCCAAGGCGGTCAAGGAAAAGGAAAAGCCGCGGTTTGACAGCCTGTGCAGAGAGTTTGGAATGTAATCTTATCTGAACGGGACTATCAGGATTAAACCGAAAAATTTTTCTTTGT
>CAZXSN010000035.1:0-28915 GCA_964643295.1 uncultured Lachnospiraceae bacterium | reverse complement strand
ACTGCCATAATCGATAGCCTCCTTCATTAGACTCTTCTGCGTTTCGGCGGACGGCACCCATTGTGCGGAACCGCGGTGACGTCTCTGATACTCACAACATCCAGTCCATTCGCGGAGAGCGCACGGATGGCCGCCTCACGCCCGGAACCCGGACCTTTCACAAACACGTCCACTGTCTTCAAGCCATGAACCAACGCTGCCTTCGTAGCAGTTTCCGCAGCCATCTGAGCCGCGTAAGGAGTAGATTTCCTTGAACCTTTAAATCCAAGACCGCCGGCACTCGCCCATGATAAGGCATTCCCCTGCGCATCCGTCAGCGTCACAATCGTGTTGTTGAAAGATGCCTGGATATGCGCCTGTCCCCGTTCAACGTTCTTCTTGACACGCTTTTTGGTCACTTTTTTCGTAACTTTTTTCGCCATTTTTAAACTAACCTACCTTTATCCTTTCTGCATTCTCCTGTTCGAATGATGAAAAGCCGGGCAAAAAGCGCCGTCTCATCACTTCTTCTTGTTTGCTACCGTCCTCTTGGGACCTTTGCGGGTCCTTGCATTCGTCTTGGTATTCTGGCCGCGAACCGGAAGTCCTTTTCTATGACGGATGCCGCGATAACACCCAATTTCCTGCAGCCGCTTGATGTTCATGGCAACATCCCGGCGAAGATCGCCTTCCACCATGATCCCCAGGTCTTCAATGGCAACACGGATCTTGTCAACCTCTTCATCTGTCAGATCTCTGACACGCGTATCCGGATTTACATTCGCTGCCTTCAGGATCTTGTTTGAGCTGGATCTGCCGATCCCGTAGATATACGTCAAACCGATCTCCACACGTTTTTCTCTTGGTAAGTCTACACCAGCAATACGAGCCATGTGATTTCCCTCCATTTTTCCCGGACGCTTTCCGCATCCGTTTCTGCCCGCAGGCGAAAAGAGATGAAAACCTTTTCCCCTCTCCGCCATCCGCGCAGTGTTATTGTCTCTAACTGGGGTGTGATAACACACCCAGCCGCGCCTAACACGCGGCCTTTCCGATTCATTAAGCCAGATCCTTTCATCCGGCGATGGCCTTTTCTTTCTCTGAACCTGACTTTTTCGTTTTTCAAAGACAGTTTTTGCCAAAGTCCTGAACCGGTATTAAAAGCCAATATCGCAACGAAATAAACCCTCTGATATCAATATGAAACCTTCCATAGCGGATAAATAAAACCAGGCCGTCTATATCAATACTTATAAGCAACTTATTTCATCGTATATGGTTTCTTTCATCGGTATTTTTAAGTTA
Source organism: uncultured Lachnospiraceae bacterium (assembly GCA_964643295.1). Taxonomy (GTDB): domain Bacteria; phylum Bacillota; class Clostridia; order Lachnospirales; family Lachnospiraceae; genus Merdiplasma. The sequence goes on along the minus strand of CAZXSN010000035.1, from coordinate 27,631 downwards.
ACCGGACAGTCCGGCTCCCAGCAGGTACGGGGGATACCGATGATTCCCGCCCGCGCTGCCCTTTTTAAAGATTCTTCTCCCCGTCTTAGAGTTAAGGAAACTCACGCTTCAAAAGTACAAAGCAAAAACGCTTCCTCAGCCCTGACGCTGTTTGTGCTTGGGATTCTCGCAGATGACGCGCACACTTCCCTTTCTCTTGATCACTTTGCACTTCTCACAGATGGGTTTCACCGACGATCTGACTTTCATGGTGAATCCTCCTTTCCCTGTTGCTGCGCAGAATGCGCACAAAAGGGCATAAATCCCCTATGAGCGCAAACACACAGAGTTTATTATAGTATGCCCGCCTGTAAATTGCAAGCGGGAAATTTTTTCTCAGCGTCAAAAGCCTTCCCTTTCGGCAGCGAAGCCGCGAAACCATCCGCAGCCACTTTCTGACGCCTGAATCATTTTATTTGTCTCTCCAGATGATGCGGCCCTTTGACAGGTCGTAAGGGGACAGCTCGAGTGTCACTTTGTCACCCGGGAGAATCCGGATAAAGTTCATGCGCAGCTTGCCGCTGATGTGGGCCAGCACCACATGCTTATTTTCCAGCTCTACCCGGAACATCGCGTTGGGCAGTTTCTCTGTCACTCTGCCCTCCACTTCAATCACGTCTGCTTTCGACATGCAGGAACCTCCTTCAAAATCCCTCATTCATAGTGCGTACCCTGTCATACTCCGCCAGGATCCTGCGCACGTCCGCGTCTTCCCTGACCTGAGTAATCGCCCCGGCAATCCCTTCAGGAAGGTGTTTGATCAGCTGCACATGCTTCCTGTTTTTTCTCTTCGGATGATCCAGAAGCTTATTCTTTCCGTCACAGAGAAACACGCCCGTCTCATCCTCCGACACAACGACATACCGCTTTCCCTTATCGTGTCCGGCCAGCGAAACCGCAAGCATTGGCACCCGTTCCTTTTCCATAGGGGCCTCCTCATCTTCCTGCGTTTTCTGCCCTCTACGCCTTCCCCAGTGTCAGGATCTCCGGATCCCCATTGGTGATCAGCACAGTGTTCTCATAATGGGCGGATAAGGAGCCGTCAGCCGTCACCACCGTCCAGTCGTCATCCAGCCAGTCCACTTCCCAGGTACCGGCGTTGATCATCGGCTCGATCGCCAGCGTCATTCCGGGCACCAGGCGGATCCCTCTGCGTTTCTGCGCAAAGTTCGGGATCTGCGGATCCTCATGGAGCTTTCTCCCAATGCCGTGCCCGACCAGATCGCGGACCACCCCGTAGCCGAAACTCTCCGCGTAGCTGCTGATAGCATTCGAAATCTCATGCAGATGATGGCCGGCCCTCGCATAGGCGATGCCCCGGAAAAAACATTCCCTGGTCACGTCGATGAGCTGCTGCGCTGCGGGAGAAATCTTTCCAACCGGATGGGTACGGGCGGCGTCCGAGTGGAACCCGTCATAGATCAGGCCCGCATCCAGACTTACGATGTCGCCTTCCTTCAGAATGTGGTCCTTTCTGGGGATCCCGTGCACGACCTCGCTGTTGACCGAGACACAGATGGAAGCCGGATATCCGTTGTAATGAAGGAAGTTCGGCACACACCCAAAACTTCTGATCAGCCGTTCCCCTTCCTGGTCAATATCCAGTGTGGAGATGCCAGGTTCAATCATCCTGCCCAGTTCGTTGTGAACAATCTCCAGAAGCCTTCCTGCTTCCCGCATCTTCTCGATTTCTTTTGAGGACTTTACTGTCACAGCCATCGGCTCATTCTCCCAGCACGGTGACAATCGCCGCAAACACCTCATCCATCTCCAGGGTGCCGTCAATCGTTCGCAGCACACCCGCCTGCTCATAGTAGGCAATCAGAGGCTGTGTCTGCGCGTGGTAGACATCCAGACGCTTCTGTACTGTTTCCGGCCGGTCATCATCGCGAAGCACGAGTTTTTCTCCGCACACATCGCAGATCCCCTCCTTCTTCGGGGGATTAAATACCGTGTGGTAGGTGGCGCCGCAGCCTAAGCAGGCTCTCCTGCCGCTCATGCGGTCGATGATCCGCTCATCCGGCACATCCACGTTGATCGCGAAATCGATCGCGGTTCCCTGCCCGGCAAGCGCTTTCGTCAGCGCCTCGGCCTGGGGGATCGTGCGCGGAAATCCGTCCAGAATGTAGCCGTTTTCACAGTCCGCCTGACCAATCCGGTCTACCACCAGATCACAGGTCAGTTCATCCGGCACTAAGAGTCCCTGGTCCATGTAGGACTTGGCTTTCTGCCCCAGCGGAGTGCCGTTTTTGATATTTGCCCGGAAAATATCCCCTGTGGAGATATGGGGAATGCCGTACTTTTCCGCGATTCTCTTCGCCTGCGTTCCCTTGCCTGCCCCGGGCGCTCCCAGCATAATGATCTTCATCCAAAAACCTCCCTGACGGAAAAACTATCTCACCCGCCAGGATCGGCGGGTGAGAGCATCCTGCTTAATCACTGAGGAATCCCTTGTAGTTACGCACCACCATCTGCGATTCAATCTGCTGTAAGGTCTCCAGAACCACACTCACGATAATGATGATGGATGTTCCGCCGAAGGAGACGTTCGCTCCAAACATGCCGTTGGTAAAGATCGGTATCAGCACAACAACGGTCAGGCCCACTGCGCCGATAAAGATCACATAGTTTAAGATCTGGTTTAAGTAATCGGTTGTCGGACGCCCCGGACGGATGCCCGGGATGAAGCCGCCCTGCTTCTTCATGTTGTCGGCCACCTCAATCGGGTTGAAGGTAATCGAAGTATAGAAGTAGGCGAAGAAGACGATCAGCACGATATACAATACCAGGCCCACCGAATAGATGGGCTGCCGGAAGTTGAACCAGTTGTTCTGGTTTAACATCCCCAGGATCGTTCCTCCTATACCGGCAGGTGATTTCCCCATGAAGGAGACAATCATCTGAGGAATGGAAAACAGGGAGGACGCGAAGATCACGGGGATCACACCCGCTGTGTTGATCTTCAGCGGGATGAACGTACCCTGTCCGCCGACAAACCTTCTGCCCTGCATCTTTTTGGCATACTGTACAGGGATCCTTCTTGTCCCGTCGTTAAGGATCACGACCAGAACAACCGTCAGCACGATCACCGCCAGAATGATCAGTACAGCCAGTGCGCCGCGGGCAATCGTCTTGCCCTGGACGAACTGCTCAAACAGCGTCGTGATATCCTGCGGTACCCTGGATAAGATATTGATCACCAGGACGATGGAGATCCCGTTTCCGACACCTTTTTCCGTGATCCGCTCACCTACCCACATCAGGAACGCGGAACCGGCGGTCAAAGCCACCACAACTGTCAGGCCGTTTAAGAAGTTCGCTTCCTGTAAAAGGCCGGATCTGCCGAAGCCGATCGTCATGGCGGTACTCTCAAAGAGTGCAAGACCAACCGTCACATAACGGGTGATCTCACGGATCTTCTTCCTTCCGTCCTCGCCCTCACGCTGCATCTCCTCCAGTTTGGGGATGGCAATCGTGAGCAGCTGCATGATGATGGAAGAAGTGATATACGGGGTAATACTCAGCGCAAAAATGGACATCCGCTCAAAGGAGCCGCCCGTAAACGCGGAGAAGAAGTTGAAGGCTCCGCTGGCCTGCTGGCTGGAAAACCAGTTGGCGAAATAATCCCTGTCCACTCCGGGGACCGGCAGCTGAGAGCCAAACCGGATGACGATCAGCATCAGGAAGGTGAAGAAAATCCTATCCCGTATATCTTTGATTCGAAATGCATTCCGCAGTGTCTCTAACATCAGATCACCTCTGCTTTTCCGCCAAGCTCCTCAATCTTCTCCCTGGCGAGTGCGCTGTAAGCGTTGACCTTCACGTTCAGCTTTCTGGTCAGTGTGCCGTTCCCTAAGATCTTCACCCCATCCTTCGGGGACTTGATGATTCCTTTCTCCAGCAGAGCATCTACGGTCACTTCTGCGCCGTCCTCAAATACCTCCAGGGCACTTAAATTGATCGCTTCCAGTTCCCGGCGGTTCCTGTTCGTAAACCCTCTCTTGGGGAGTCGTCTGTATAAAGGCATCTGCCCGCCTTCAAACCCGACTCTCTTGGCGCCGGAACGCGCTTTCTGGCCCTTATGGCCTTTCCCGGCGGTCTTCCCGTTTCCGGAACCATGCCCGCGGCCTCTTCTGAAGTTGCTGCTGTGCACGGAGCCTTCCGCCGGACTTAAATTCGATAAATCCATCATGACACCTCCTCAATCAGTGACTGGTTGTTTTTCTTTTTTCATGCCGCGCCCGGCACCGCGCTCCTCTTAAACTGGATCCGGACGCTTCGCCTTCTTTAGAGCTCTTCGACTTTCAGAAGATGGGAAACCTGGGCAATCATGCCGCGAACCGACGGATTGTCCGGCATTTCCACTGTCTTGTTCAGTTTGCGAAGGCCTAAGGCTTTTACGGTGGCACGATGTTTCGGAATAGCGCCGATCGGCGATTTTACCAGAGTAATCCTCAATTTGTCAGCCATGTCTCTATCCCTCCTCAAGCCATGATTTCTTCCACGGATTTCCCGCGAAGCCGGGCGACTTCCTCGGGACTCTTCAGCTGCTGCAGGGCGGACATCGTCGCCATCACCACGTTCTGCTTATTGTTGGAACCTAAGGATTTGGTACGGATGTTCTTCACGCCTGCCATCTCCAGGACGTTGCGCACCGGACCGCCGGCGATGATTCCTGTCCCTTCCGGAGCTCTCTTAAGCAGAACACTTGCTCCGCCGTACTTGCCGATGAAATCATGGGGCACACTCGCATAGTCATCCATGGCCACGGTGATGATCTTCTTCATGGCATCCTCTTTGCCCTTGCGGATGGCTTCCGGAATCTCGGTCGCTTTGCCAAGGCCTGCTCCCACATGTCCATGCCCGTCGCCGACGACCACCAGCGCCGTAAAGCGCATGTTGCGACCGCCTTTCACGGTTTTGGATACACGTTTGATCGCCACAACCTTGTCGTTTAATTCAAACTGACTGGGGTCAATGATCTCATGTCTCATGTGTCTTTCCTTCCTTTCCTAGAATACCAGGCCCGCTTCTCTGGCCGCCTCTGCCAGCGCCTTTACCTTGCCCTGATAGATATAGCCGCCTCTGTCAAACACCACGTTGGTGATGCCCGCTTCCAGAGCTCTCTTTGCGATCACGGTTCCCAGGTAGGAGGCCGCCTTGACGTCATCCGTCTGCTCCAGCTGCGCCCTCACTTCCTTCTGGAGAGTGCTGGCCGATACCAGAGTGTGTCCAACCGTATCGTCTATGATCTGCGCATACATATGCTTGTTGCTTCGAAACACAGCCAGGCGGGGTCTCTCGGCCGTGCCGCTGAAACGGTTGCGGATCTTTTTATGCTTTTTTTCGCGAACTTTCGCTCTTGATTCCTTGCTAACCATTATCCCACTCTCCTTACTTATTTCTTACCGGTCTTGCCGACCTTGCGCCGGATCACTTCGTCAGCGTACTTGATGCCCTTGCCCTTGTAAGGTTCCGGTTTTCTCTTCTCTCTGATTTCCGCGGCGTACTGGCCGACCTTCTCCTTGCTGATGCCCGAGACCGTGATCTTGTTGCCGTCCACCGCCGTCTCGATGCCCTCAGGATCCTCCATCTCTACCGGATGGGAATACCCCAGCGTCAGGGTAAGCTTTTTGCCGGTCTTCGCCGCCCTGTACCCGACGCCGTTGACTTCCAGGACTTTCGTGTATCCCTGGCTGACGCCGATGACCATGTTCTGGATCAGGGTTCTGGTTAAGCCGTGAAGAGACTTCATCTTCTTCAAATCATTCGGTCTTGTGACGATCACATGACCGTTTTCCTCTTTAATCTCCATCTCCTTCGGGAGCTCTCTCTCCAAAGTTCCCTTGGGTCCTTTAACGGTTACCCGGTTTCCTTCCGCGATCGTAACGGTTACGCCCGCCGGGATCGCCACTGGCATTCTCCCAATTCGTGACATGCCAAATATCCTCCTCACTTAGATTTTCAGAAAGCGCATGCTTTCCGTTTTCAGTCTCTGTCTGCAGCCTCGGTACGCTACCACACAAACGCCAGCACTTCGCCGCCCACATGGAGCTTTCTGGCCTGCTTGTCCGTGATCACGCCCTGGTTCGTGGAGATGATGGCCACGCCCAGTCCTCCGAGGACCTTCGGCATATCTTCCGTGCCCGCGTACACGCGCAGGCCGGGCTTGGAGATTCTCTTCAGCCCGCTGATGATCTTCTCGTTCTTGTCCTTCCCGTACTTCAACGTGATATGGATGTTCTTAAAGGAACCCTCATCGATCAGATCATACTTCGCAATATATCCCTCATCCAGCAGAATGTCGGCGATGGCGATCTTCATCTTGGACGCCGGCACATCCACGGTGTCATGTTTCGCTGTATTTGCATTGCGGATCCTCGTGAGCATATCCGCAATCGGATCATTCATTGCCATGTTCGTTTCCTCCTTAATCGCTGGCACATCATGTCTAATTCACTCCGCAGGGACTCTTGCGGAGCCGCCGGTCACCAGCTGGCCTTCTTCACTCCGGGGATCTCGCCCTTGTAAGCCAGCTCACGGAAGCAGATTCTGCAGATTCCGTATTTTCTCAGATAGGCGTGGGGACGGCCGCAGATGCGGCAGCGGGTATAGGCCCTGGTGGAAAATTTCGGTTTGCGCTGCTGTTTGATTTTCATTGCTGTCTTAGCCATGAAACGTACCTCCCTTATCTCTGAAACGGCATGTTGAACAACTTCAACAGCTCTCTAGCTTCTTCATCCGTCCGGGCGGTGGTGACAAACACCACGTCCATGCCCCGTACCTTATCGACCTTGTCATAGTCGATCTCCGGGAAAATCAGCTGTTCCTTAATGCCCAGCGCGTAGTTGCCGCGGCCGTCAAAGGCATTGGGATTGACACCCCGAAAGTCACGAACCCGCGGCAGTGCCAGATTGATCAGGCGGTCGACGAACTCATACATCTTCTCGCCGCGCAGCGTCGTCTTGCAGCCGATGGACATGCCTTCCCTGATCTTGAAGTTTGCCACGGAATTCTTGGCCTTGGTAATCACCGCTTTCTGACCGGTGATGGTCTCCATGTCCTTCATCGCGGATTCCAGGATCTTGGCGTTCTCCTTCGCTTCCCCGACACCCATGTTGACGACAACCTTGTCCAGCTTCGGCACCTGCATGACATTCTTATACCCGAACTTTTTGATCATAGCGTCTACGATCTCATTCTGATACTGATCCCTTAATCTACTCAACTTGTACGACCTCCTCTTTCCATTAGCCGATGACTTCGCCGGTAGATTTGGCTACGCGAACCTTCTTACCGTCTTCAATCTTAAAGCCGATCCTGGTGGGTTTGCCCTTGTGCAGGTACATCACGTTGGAGATATCGATATAGGACTCCTGGTGAACGATTCCGCCCTGCTGGTTCTTGGCATTCGGCTTCGTGGCCTTGGTGACCATGCCGATCCCTTCCACCAGCACCTTGCCGTCCTTCACCGCCAGAACTTTTCCTTCTCTGTCTTTATCTTTCCCGGCGATCACTCTGACCGTGTCGCCTGTCTTGATCTTCCTCATGTTCTTGGCCCTCCTATAATACTTCCGGAGCTAAGGAGACGATCTTCATGAATTTCTTGTCACGAAGTTCCCTCGCCACCGGTCCAAAGATACGGGTTCCTCTCGGGTTCATGTCCTCCTTCAGGATCACGGCGGCATTCTCATCAAAACGGATATAGGAACCGTCTTTGCGGCGCACACCCTTCACTGTGCGCACCACAACGGCCTTCACCACATCGCCCTTTTTCACAACACCGCCTGGCGTTGCGTCTTTCACGGAAGCAACGATGATATCGCCGATCCCCGCGTATCTTCTGGTGGAACCGCCCATCACCCTGATGCACAGCAGTTCCTTGGCTCCGGTATTGTCGGCCACTCTCAATCTGGTTTCCTTCTGTACCATCCCGGTCTACCTCCTTAGCTATTTCACTTTCTCGACGATCTCGACAAGTCTCCAGCGCTTGTCTTTCGAGAGAGGCCTGGTCTCCATCACTCTCACGGTATCCCCGATATTGCATTCGTTGTGCTCGTCGTGGGCCTTCAGCTTGTAGGTCCTCTTCACGATCTTCTTGTAGAGCGGATGCTTCACATGGTCTTCCACGGCCACAACGATGGTCTTGTCCATTTTATTACTGATCACCCTGCCTGTGCGGGTTTTTCTTAAATTCCTCTCCACGGAAATTTCTCCTTTCTCTCAGCCAGAAAGCACGAACGGCTATTTCGCCGCCGCCTTCTCCTTCTCAGTGATCACGGTCTGAATCCTGGCGATATTTCTGCGGACTTCCCTGATCCGGCTCGTGTTCTGCGTCTGAGCCGCCGCGATCTGGAATCTCAGATTAAACAGCTCCTTCTTGGCATCTACTAACTCTGCATTCAGCTCAGCAGTTGATTTCGATCTCAAATCTTCCACGTATTTATTAGTTTTCACTGATATCACCGCCTTCTAAGTCTGCGCGAGAAACGATTTTGCACTTGCAGGGCAGCTTGTGCATGGCAAGCCGCAGTGCCTCGCGGGCTGTTTCTTCGGGAACACCTGCCAGTTCAAACATCACACGTCCGGGTTTCACCACGGCTACCCAGTACTCCAGAGTTCCTTTCCCGGAGCCCATACGCGTCTCAGCAGGCTTTGCGGTCACCGGCTTGTCCGGGAAAATCTTGATCCAGACTTTTCCGCCACGCTTGATGTAACGGGTCATGGCAACACGGGCAGCCTCGATCTGGTTGGACTTGATCCAGCACGGCTCCGCCGCAATCAGTCCGTACTCGCCGTAGGTGATGGTATTGCCCCTCATGGCCTTGCCGGCCATGGAGCCGCGAAACTGTTTCCGACGTTTAACTCTCTTCGGCATTAACATTATTTATCGCTCCCTTCTTTTTTAGACGGAAGTACTTCACCGTTGTAGATCCAGACCTTTACGCCGAGCTTGCCGTAGGTGGTATCCGCTTCCGCAAAGCCGTAGTCAATATCTGCTCTTAAAGTCTGCAGCGGAATCGTTCCCTCGCTGTAAAACTCGGTACGCGCGATATCCGCGCCGCCCAAACGTCCGGCGACCGCGGTCTTGATTCCCTTGGCCCCCATCTTCATGGTCCGGCCCATCGTGGACTTCATGGCACGGCGGAACGAAACACGGTTCTCCAGCTGCTGCGCGATGTTCTCGGCCACCAGCTGCGCGTCGCGGTCCGGCCTCTTGATCTCCTTGATATCGACGATCATGCGCTTGCCGGTCATCTTCTGCAGCTCAGCCTTGACCTTCTCGATCTCAGCGCCGCCCTTGCCGATGACCACACCCGGCTTCGCGGTATGGATCGTCACCTTCACACGGTCAGCCGCCCGCTCGATCTCGATCTGCGACACACCCGCGCTGTACAGCTTCTTCTTCAGGAACACCCGGATCTCATGGTCTTCCACCAGGCAGTCGGCGAACTCGTTCGTTCCCGCATACCATTTCGAGCTCCAGTCCTTAATAACGCCGACCCGTAAGCCGTGCGGATTCACTTTCTGTCCCATGTTCGTCCTCCTTATCTCTCATTCAGCACGATCGAAATGTGGCTCGTCCGCTTCTCAATCGGGTAAGCCCTGCCCTGCGCTCTCGGGCGGAACCGTCTCATCGTCGGCCCCTTGTTCGCGTAGCATTCCTCCACGTAGAGGTTTGCCGGATCCATGCCCTTCGCGGTCTCCGCGTTGGCAATCGCCGATTTCAAAAGCTTTAGGATCACTTCCGACGCGTATCTCGGGCTGTAGGTGAGGATCCCCATTGCGGTCTGCACATCTTTCCCTCTGATCGCATCCAGTACAAAACATGCTTTCTGAACAGGCACTCTCGCGTAAGACAGCTTAGCGGACGGCCTGGTATCTTTCTCGTCATTCCTGATTCTCTTAACCTGCGATCTATGTCCTTTCGCCATAGACGTAGCCTCCTTTCGTTCTCAGGGGCACAAAGCCCCGCTGCCCCAAACGGGCAAACATACAGGTAACCAGCGCTTATCTCACGCCGGATTTCTTTTCATCCTTGCCATGCCCTCTGTAGGTTCTGGTGACGACGAACTCTCCCAGCTTGTGGCCGACCATATCCTCCGTGACGTACACCGGCACATGTCTGCGCCCGTCATGAACAGCGATCGTAAATCCAACCATCTGCGGGAAGATTGTGGAACGGCGGGACCAGGTCTTGATCACCTGCTTGTCGCCCGAGGCATTCATCGCATCTATCTTTTTCAGCAGGCTTTCGTCTGCAAACGGTCCTTTTTTCAGTGAACGAGCCATTATTTTCCCTCCTTGCGTTCTCTTCTCAGCTGATCGTCCTGCCGTCTCTTCTTCTCACGATCATCTTATTGGACTGCTTCTTCTTCTTTCTCGTCTTGAGGCCAAGAGCGGGCTTGCCCCACGGAGTGCTGGGACCCGGACGTCCGATACCGGCCTTGCCTTCGCCGCCGCCGTGCGGGTGATCGTTCGGGTTCATGACGGAGCCGCGGACGGTCGGACGGATGCCCATGTTGCGCTTGCGCCCTGCCTTGCCGATATTGATCAGGTTGTGCTCCGCATTGCCGACCACACCGATCGTAGCGCGGCAGTTTAAGGGGATCATCCGCATCTCACCGGACGGGAGACGCAGCGTCGCGTACTTGCCTTCCTTCGCCATCAGCTGCGCGCCGTTGCCGGCGGAACGCACCAGCTGTCCGCCGTGTCCCGGATACAGCTCGATGTTGTGCACCATGGTACCTACCGGAACCTCCGACAGCGGCAGGCAGTTGCCGACGCGCACTTCCGCCTGCGGCCCGTTCATGACTTTCATGCCGTCTTTCAGTCCCTGAGGAGCCAGGATATAGGATTTCTCGCCGTCCGCATAGCAGATCAGCGCCACATTCGCTGTTCTGTTCGGATCGTACTCGATCCCGATCACCGTCGCCGGGATGCCGTCCTTGTATCTCTTAAAGTCAATGACTCTGTATTTTCTTCTGGAGCCGCCGCCGCGGTGTCTGACCGTGATCTTGCCCTGATTGTTGCGGCCGGAATTCTTCTTCAGGGAAACGGTAAGAGCCTTCTCCGGCTCTTTCTTGGAAATCTCTGAGAAATCCGAACCGGTCATGTGTCTTCTGGATGGTGTATAGGGATTATAAGTCTTAATACCCATGACGTATGTTTTCTCCTTTCCTGCAAACGTGCCCGCGCAGGGCACAGTGGTTTCTCATCACGCTTTGCTGCGTATAGTCCGGGCCGGACTGCTTTCTGTAAATGAAAAAGCGTCAGACAGCCTGCCCCGCGGGAGAATTAAGCCTTCCCGAAGATCTCGATCTCCTTGCTGTCCTGTGTCAGGAAAACGATCGCCTTCTTCTCTTTGGAAGTACGCCCGATCACTCTGCCGCGGCGCTTCTTCTTGCCGGCGATGTTGATCGTGTTGACTTTCCTTACACTGGTTCCCGCAAACATTCTCTCCACGGCATCCTTGACCTGCGTCTTCGTCGCATCCGGATGTACGCGGAACGTATAGACCTTGTTCGCCATCATGTTCATGCTCTTCTCTGAGAGCACCGGACCCAGAATCACATCGTAATACTTAAGATCTGCCATTATGCGTACACCTCCTCAATCTGCGCCACAGCAGCCTTTGTCACGACTACCGTGCTGTACTTCAGGATGTCATAGACATTGATCGTATTCGTTAAAGCGGTCTTCACACCCGGCAGATTCCTCGCGGAGAGGATCACGTTCTTATCGTTCGTATCCAGCACGATTAAGGCCTTCTCCACGTTCAGGCTGTCCAGAACCTTCTTCATGTTCTTCGTCTTGATTCCCTCAAAGCTAAGGTCATCGAGGACTTTCAGCTTGTTCTCCTGCACTCTGCTGGTCAGAGCGGATTTTAAAGCCAGCCGCTTTTCCTTGCGGTTCATCTTGAACGAATAATCTCTGGGCACGGGGGCGAACACCACGCCGCCGCCTCTAAACTGGGGCGCTCTCGTGGAACCCTGTCTCGCGTGGCCGGTCCCTTTCTGACGGTAGGGCTTCTTGCCGCCGCCGGAAACCTCCGAGCGGGTCTTTGCCTTCTGCGTTCCCTGACGGTTGTTCGCCAGCTGCTGCACCACGGCCAGATGTACGAGGTGCTCGTTCACTTCCACGCCGAACACGGCATCGTTTAATTCGATCGTGCCGACTTCCTGTCCTTCCTTATTATAAACGGCTACAGTTGCCATCTGTGCGTTCCTCCTTTCCTATGCGCGGAGCCTAAAAGTCCGTCCTGGTCGTCTCTTTCAGCGTAATCAGAGACTTCTTCGCTCCCGGTACGGCGCCCTTTACGAGAATCAGGTTCTGGGCGGCATCCACACGCACGATTTCCAGATTTTGAACGGTCACCTTTTTCCCGCCCATGCGGCCTGCCATCTTCTTGCCCTTGAATACACGGCTGGGATCGGAAGAGGAGCCGTTGGAACCCGCATGACGATGGTACTTGGAACCATGGGCCATGGGTCCTCTGGACTGTCCGTGCCGCTTGATCGCGCCCTGGAATCCTTTGCCCTTGGAAATGCCGGTGGCATCCACGTGGTCTCCCGCCGCGAAGACATCCGCCTTAATCTCCTGCTTTACCTCATAATTCTCCGCGTCCTCCAGCTTCAGTTCGCGCACGTAACGCTTGTAGGAAACGCCCGCCTTGTCAAAGGCGCCCTTCTGCGGCTTGCGGACAAGCTTGTCTCTCTTGTCTACAAAGCCAACCTGCACGGCGGCATACCCGTCATTCTCAACCGTCTTCACCTGCGTCACCACACAGGGACCGGCTTCCAGGACGGTGACCGGAGTTAAGACTCCATCGTCGCTGAAGATCTGAGTCATGCCGACTTTGATCGCTAAAATCGCTTTCTTCATTCCTTTGTACCTCCTGTTGTTCTACAGCGGATCGCCTCTGCGATCATCCTAGTAACAGAGAAGATATGTACTATATCAACCTGATAGGATCTGCTCATTTTATTTACTTGGTCTTCATCTTGATATCAATAAAAACACCCGCCGGCATCTCCAGCCTCGAGAGGGCATCCACTGTCTTCTGGGTCGGCGCGATGATATCGATCAGTCTCTTATGCGTTCTCTGCTCGAACTGCTCCCGGGAATCCTTGTACTTGTGCACCGCCCGCAGGATCGTGACAACCTCCCTTTTCGTGGGAAGGGGCACAGGGCCACTCACCTGGGATCCGGTCTTCTTGACGGTGTCGATGATCTTCTTGGCGGACGCGTCCACCAGCTGATGATCATACGCTTTCAGGGTAATTCTCATTACTTGACTTGCCATAAAAAAAGTCGCCTCCTATTCGCACTTTGTTTCAGTACGACAAGCGGTGACTGTACACGCTTCCGTGTGTTTCGCACACAACCCACACGGTGTTTCCACTCCAGGTGGACCTGTCTATTGTACAGTGACTTGTCGCCAGTTTTTAAAACTTGACATTCGCTCCACGGAAAAACCTGCGGAAACCCGCAGCAACCTCACGCTTCTACGCTATCAAGGTCACAACAAACTAATATACAGGGATTCCGTCCTCTTTGCAATCAAAACCGAAAAATTTTTTGTATTTTTTTCAGTACAATCCTGAATCGGCAAACATATGTTTGTTTTCCGGCCAGATTCTGCCGTCCCTTCGCCGTGTCCGCCCTTTGTCCTCCTTCTTTCCCCTCTCTCCTTAATCTTAACGCCCGCAAAGATTCCTCTGGCCATCCGCCTTAAGAACTGCTACAATAGTCTGCGGCTGACGGATGAAAAGACACCCGCCTGATACCGGAAAGGAAGAGAAAAATGTGGATTGCCGATCAATGGAAGGACTATGAAGTCCTCGATGCCTCAAAGGGGGAGAAACTGGAGCGCTGGGGCAGCTATCTTCTGATTCGCCCGGATCCGCAGGTGATCTGGAATACCCCGCGTCTTTTAAACGGCTGGACGAACCCAAACGCCGTCTATCACCGCAGCAGTTCGGGCGGCGGGCAGTGGGAGTTTTTCGATCTTCCCCGCCAGTGGAGCATCCGCTATAAAGGTCTTACGTTTCAGGTCAAACCGTTCAGCTTCAAGCACACCGGCCTCTTTCCGGAGCAGGCCGTCAACTGGGACTGGTTTTCCAGGATCATCCGCAAAGCGAACCGTCCCGTCAAAGTATTAAACCTTTTTGCCTACACCGGCGGCGCTACGCTTTCCGCTGCCAAAGCCGGAGCCGCTGTCACGCACGTGGACGCGGCAAAGGGCATGGTCGGCTGGGCGAAGGAAAACGCGGCCGTCTCCGGACTTTCCGGTGCCCCCATCCGCTACCTGGTCGATGACTGCCTAAAGTTTGTCGAGCGGGAGATCCGCCGCGGAAGCCGTTATGACGGCATCATCATGGATCCTCCCTCCTACGGACGCGGTCCCAAAGGGGAGATCTGGAAGATAGAAGAGGCACTGCATCCTCTGATCCACAAAGCCGTGCAGCTGCTCTCCGACAGACCGCTTTTTTTCCTGGTTAACTCCTATACCACCGGTCTGGCTCCCTCGGCGCTTTCCTGCCTGCTTTCCATAGAAACTGCTCATCTTGGAGGATGCGTGGAAGCGCAAGAGATCGGGCTTCCCGTCACCGCAAAGGGGCTTACCCTTCCCTGCGGGGCATGTGGCAGATGGGAACTTTCCCCCGCTTAACGGGTTCTTTCCTTAACAGAGACATCCCGGGCGCAAACCCCCGGCGAAATTTTCATCCGCCGACTGCAGCCGCCCAATAAAAGGAGGGTTTTCATGTCCGTTTCCCTGGAAACATACCGCACCCTGTTTACGTCCGTCTTTCAGTTAAGCGCCTGCACCTTCGGCGGCGGATACGTGATCGTTCCGCTGATGCGCCGCAAGTTTGTCGAAAAACTGCACTGGATCGGGGAGCAGGAGATGATGGATTTAACCGCCATTGCCCAGTCCTGTCCAGGGCCAATCGCCGTCAACGCCTCCATCTTAATCGGCTACCGGGTGGCGAAAGTTCCCGGCGCTCTGCTGGCGGTTCTGGGAACCGTGCTGCCGCCGCTCATAATCATCACCGTGATTTCCTACTTTTACGCGGCCTTTCGC
This sequence comes from uncultured Lachnospiraceae bacterium, assembly GCA_964643295.1. Classification (GTDB taxonomy): domain Bacteria; phylum Bacillota; class Clostridia; order Lachnospirales; family Lachnospiraceae; genus Merdiplasma. Next base: position 12,504 of record CAZXSN010000035.1, on the reverse strand, counting down.
GACAACCTGCTCTTCAGTATGCTGATGGCCGGGATGCTGGCCGGAGTCGCGGCGGTGGTGTGTGACGTGGTCATCACCTTATGCGCTGGCATCTTTAAGCAGAAGCGGCTTCTCCCCGTCGTCATTCTGGCAGCCTCCTTCCTGGCCGTCAGTTTCTTTCATGTCAATATCATCGTGATCATTGTGCTTTGCGCCTGCGTCGGCGCTGCGGATACGCTTGTGCAAAGCAAAAGGAAGGGAGGCGCCGCGAAGTGATCTATCTTGAGCTTTTCTTCAGTTTCGTGCAGATCGGGCTTTTCAGCATCGGCGGCGGCTACGCGGCCATGCCCTTAATCCAGCACCAGGTGGTGGATGTCCATCCCTGGCTGACCATGCAGCAGTTTGCCGATATCATGGCCATCTCGGAGATGACGCCGGGGCCGATCGCCATCAATTCCGCGACCTTTGTCGGCATCCGCGTGGCGGGTATTCCCGGAGCCATCCTTGCCACTATAGGCTGTGTGCTGCCTTCCTGCGTGATCGTTCTGCTGCTTGCGTATCTCTACTACCGCTTTCGGGGCCTTTCCCTCATCCAGGGAATCCTTGCCGCTTTGCGGCCCGCGGTGGTTGCCATGATCGCCTTCGCGGGGTTATCCCTGCTTACGCTCTCCCTTACCGGGCAGCGCACACTGCCGGAACATCCCGGTATGCCCAATCTGATCTCGCTGGGGATTTTTATCGTCGCTCTGCTCTTCTTACGTCTTCGCAGACCAAACCCCGTCTTTGTCATGCTGGGATCCGGAATCGCGGGAGTGCTGCTATACTCTGTTTTTCAGGTTCCCGTGGGGCTGTAACCGTACACCGCTTTAGAAGAGGGAGGGCTTCAAAGGCAATCCAGTCCGCAAAACGAACACCTGTGATAGAGAAAGAACCGGTACCAGCCGGTTCTTTTTTTGTCTTCGCATAATGGGAAACCCTGCAGGAATAAAGGGTTAATCTTTCAGAACCTGTGCCGCCGCTTCAGGCAGTTCGCAAAGGGAATCGATAAAGGGAACCTCTTCCTCTATTCGTCCAAAACCGTAGCGGGCATGGATAAAAAGGATCCCCGCCTCTTTGGCGCTTTTTAAATCCCCGGCGGTATCACCCAGATAGACGGCCCTGTCAAGTAAGTTACGTTTGCCTATCAGGCGCAGGTTGTCGCTTTTTCCAAGGCCCGTATCCCCAAAGCAGGTGAAGTCCTCGATCAGGTCTTCCACCTTCGCCCAGGATAGGAAATCCTCGATGTACCCGCTCTGGCAGTTGCTGACCACGTACAGATGATACGTCCCGGCAAGCTGTTCCATTGTCGATCGCACATCCGGATACAGGATGCCGCCGTGGCTTTTCAGATACTCCACCTCATAGGCAAAGCAGCCTTCCACCACTCTTCCCCGGTCAGAGACGGGCAGCGCGGTAAAGAGCGTATCGCGGATCTGATCCATGGTCATGCCCATCACACCGCGGATATCCTCTCCGGTTACCTGCACGTTTTTTTCCAGTCCCAGGTTTTTTAAGTACACCATGTAGGATTCCGCCACTGCCTCGCTCGAATCCCAGAGTGTGCCGTCTACGTCAAAAATGATTCCCTTCTTCATGCGGCTCCTTTTCTTCCCCGCAGGGGACTTTTCCCTCCGGGGGCTTTTCCTTGCGGGGGATCTTCCTCTGAGAGATCTCCCTTTGTAGGTGAAAAAGATCGGGGCTGCCAGGCAGCCCCGTATGGTTCGTTTACCCTTCCACGAACATGTCTTTTCCTACGCCGCACAGCGGGCACTCAAAATCCTCCGGGACATCCTCCCACTTGGTTCCCGGCGCGATGCCGCCTTCCGGATAACCGACTTCCTCATCATACTCCCAGCCGCAGGCATCACATACATACTTCATCCTTTTTTTCCTCCTGTTTTTCTATGGTCGTACTAGTCTATTCTTCTGCTCTTTTTCGGCAGATCAACTGTTACTGCAGTCTCTCGAAATCCTCCGCTCCGTGCTTGCACAGCGGGCATACGAAATCCGGCGGCAGCTCCTCGCCCTCATACACATAACCGCAGATCTTGCAGACCCAGCCGGTCTTCTTCTCCTGCGTAGGCTGGGGCTTCGGCTTGATGTGGTCGAAATAGTACTGATAGGTCACACTCGGCACATCGGAGAGGATCCTCGCCTCGGTCACCTCCGCCACAAACAGCGTGTGGGTGCCGTAATCGTGCATCTCCACCACCTTGCCGGAGATCATCGCGTTTGTCACACCGGTGATGTAGGTCAGCCCGTTCGCCGAACGCTCCACTCCCTCATAACCCGCAAACTTATCCGTATTTCGTCCGCTCTGGAACCCGAAATGCTGGAACGTCTGGAACGGCACGTCCGTCGAGAGAATCGAGACATTGAACACGCCGGTATTCTTAATCATATCGTGCGTATAGTTCGCCTTGTTTACCGCGATCGAGATCCGCTTCGGATTGTCGGTCAGCTGCGCCGCCGTATTGATAATGCAGCCGTTGTCCTTCTCTCCCTCTCTGGCAGTCAGCACAAACAGGCCGTAGGAGAGCTTAAACATCGCGCCGCCGTCCACTTCCCCTGCCGGGATGTGGCTGACCTCGCTCTTTTTCGGCAGTGTCTCCGCCAGCGCATCCGCCATGGCATCAAGTGTCGGCAGCTGATCCTCCTTCAGAGCAGACTTAACCGTCAGCTGCGTATCCACGAAGGTCATGTTTTTGCACCCGGAGAGGATCTCTCGCATCAGCTTTCCGCTGGTCGGCGCCCAGGAACCGTTCTCGATGAAAGCCACGGTGCGGTTCTGGATGTTGTGGGCCGCCAGATCGTGAAGCAAAGCTTCCATGTTGACAAAGATGCCCGCGTTGTAGGTCGTGGAGGCAAACACCAGATGACTGTACTGGAAGCAGGCGGCAATGATATCGGAGGCCGGAGTCACCGACACATCGTACATCACCGTCTTAATTCCCTTCTCGCGAAGCTTTACGGCCAGCACCTCAGCTGTGTTCTCGGTATGCCCGTAGACGGAGGCGTAGGCGATCACCACGCCCTGCACTTCCGGCGTGTAGGTGCTCCAGAGCATATATTTGTTGATGAAATCCGCCTGGCCCTTTCTCCAGACAAAGCCGTGCAGCGGGCAGATCATATCGATCTCCAGCGCGGAGGCCTTCTTTAAGATCGCCTGTACCTGTGTGCCGTACTTGCCCACGATATTGGTATAGTACCTCCTGGCCTCATCCAGGTAGTCGCGCATGAAATCCACTTCATCGGCAAACAGCGCTCCGTTCAAAGCTCCGAAGCAGCCGAACGCATCCGCCGAAAACAGGATCTTGTCCGTCGTATCGTAGGAAACCATGACCTCCGGCCAGTGCACCATCGGCGCCATGACAAAGACCAGGTTGTGCTTCCCTGTGGAGAACGAATCTCCCTCTTTTACGATGACCGCCCGGGAATCGACATCAAAGTCAAAGAACTGCTTCATCATCGCGGCAATCTTTGCGTTGCAGATGATCTTCACATCCGGATAGCGCAAAACCAGAGACTCAAGTGTCGCGGAATGATCCGGCTCCATGTGGTGAACGACGACATAGTCCAGCGTCCGCTCACCTAACACCGCGGAGACATTTTCAAAGAACGTGCCGGAGACCGCCTTGTCCACCGTATCAAAGAGCACGGTCTTTTCATCCATCAGAAGATACGAATTGTAGGAAACCCCGTCCGGCACCGAATAGACGCCTTCAAACATCGCCAGGCGGCGGTCATTCGCGCCCACCCAGTACAGGTCTTCCTTCACCTTTCTGTAACAGTGCATTTCAAATCCCTCCTGTCTGTTTTTTAGCTACCTTATCTCTCACAGCTAACCGCAGCTTCTGTGCGTTTTCTTAGTACCAATGCTTTCCCCGACAGTATACCATCCTTAAGGCAAAGCGTCTATGCTTTTCTTTGCGGCGCCCTCTTTTGCAGACCTTTTCAAGACCTTACTTACCCTTTTTGTTTTCACCGAAAAGAGAGGAACCTGAAGGAAAATACGCTCATACGTATCCCTCTTTAAATCTCCCACACCGATTCTCTGGAGGTATCAAAGATCACCGTCTCATAATCCTTCCTGCAGGGCAGATCCTCAAAGCGGGCAATCACGCTGCGGTCCGTCCAGTAATGCATCGGAAACGCATAACGCACACGCATAGTGCGCAGATACCAGTCCATCCCCAGGTAAAAGGTATCCTCCAGGCGGTCATCCAGGGGAAGAAAGGCCGCGTCCACTTCCCTTCCGGCAAGGAGAGCAACTTCCTGCTTAAACAGAGCGGTTGCCTGCTGCAGGTGGGATTCTTCCTCTCCCTCCCAGTACCACCAGTTTAAATCCCCGGCATGATACAGCACATGTCCGTCCACCGTGACCAGGAAAGCCACCCCTTCATCGGTGGAAAGAAAGGTTTCCACTCTCAGGTTCTGCGCGGGCGTGTACGTCTGATGGACACGCATGGAATAGATCTGATTCTTTACAGGGCCGTCCAGATCGTATTCTCTGCGGATTTCCCGAGACAGATGCACATCAAAGGAAAGCAGGTAAAAGACGTTCTCCCGCTCCTTTGCGAGAGCGAAAATCTGCGGATTATAGTGGTCATGGTGCCGGTGGCTGACAAAGACATACAGAGGCTTTTCTTTGGGAAGCTTCGGCAGCTCTCCCTGATAGTAGTCAAAAAGACACACCGCTTTCTCGGTCTCCGCTAAAAATCCGCTGTGTCCGATATAGGTGATTTTCATCTGATTTCTCCTTTTTAGCCGCAGGATGCGCCACCAGGCAGGAAAACCGGAAAAGAGGAATTCTTCTTTCCGCCTTCCCGTGCCCGGGAACATCTACACTTTCCGTGAAGCCATGCCTCCTGCTTTATTTAAACGAAACATTCCACGACAAAGACAACCAGACAGGCGCCAATGGCCACCCGAAACAGGTTGCCGTCCAGATAGGCGAAGACAACGGCAGCGATAAATCCCGCCCAGGCGGATACAGTGCTTCCGGTAGCGGTCAGGATTGCCGGAAACGTCATCACCGCCAGCGTCACATAGGGTACGTAATAAAGGAAGGAACGCACAAACGGATTGGTGATATCCCTGCGGATCAGGGTAAGCGGAAGTGCCCGCACCGCGTAGATGGTCAGCGCCGCGACCAGAAGATACAGATACACGTTGTGGGTCATCTTGCCTTCCTCCCTTCCTCACCCTGACTGGTATTTCCCGGATCCTTTTCCTGCCGGGGATGATCCGGATCCACCGGATGCAGACAGGCTGCCGCGCCCGCGATCAGCAATGTCAGGATGATAATCCGGAAACCGGAGGAAATCTCCTTAAGTCCCGGGATCACCGAGAACAGATAGCTGGCGGCCATGGAAGCCACCACGACGGTCGCGATCACCTTATCTTTCCTGGCCGGAGGAATGATAACCGCCAGAAACATGCCGTACAGAGCCACGTTTAAGGCGTTCGAAAGCCGAACGGGAAGTACCGCGCCCAGCGCGGCGCCCAGAAAAGTGCCCAGCGTCCAGCCGGGACTTGCCACAGTCACCATCCCGTACTGATAGAACGGATTTAAACGTCCTTCCACACCGCTGGCCGCGCCAAAAATCTCATCCGTGATACAGTAGGACATGGCCAGCCTATGCCCCATCCCCGTCCCGCTGTCGATCTTCTGCGACAGGGAACAGGACATCAAAAGATAGCGTAAGTTTACGATCAGAGTCGTGACCACCATCTCCAGGTAACCGGACGCTGCCCCGATCACGGTCATCGCCGCATACTCCCCCGCGGAAGCGAGCATGCTAACCGACATCAATGCCGCCTGCAGCGGAGTCATGCCGATATTTCTGGCGGTAATGCCCACCGTAAAGCCGACTGCCAGATAGCCCAAGGCGATGGGAATGCCATCTTTCAGTCCGCGCAGATACCAGCTGCGGTTGCCAGTTATCGCAGCTTCCCTTTTCTTTTCCATACTTTCCTAACCAGTTTCTTTGCAAAGCTGTTCTTTTTTCTGCAAAGCTTTCTGCAGCAAAGACAGCGGTTTTTCCATGCTCGCACATCCGGAGTTTCCAAGATTCGAATGTCTGCCAGTCTTACCCAAAAGCACCCCACTAAGAAGTCACGCGTAAGCTGCAAAAAGCTTCGGGTTCTGTTGCTATCAGAACCTGTCCTTTCAGCCTCTGTCAGCGGACAATTAAGGAACGCTCGTCTTTTCACCCTGCTTCATCATACCATAGAACGCGGGCACTGTCATGCACTATTTTCTCCTGGGTCTCTGTCATCTTTAAGGAAGCGCACACCCTCTTGCCGGTAAGGAGCCGCCGGTCAGAAGATCCCGGTAAGGAAGATTTCCAGACCGATCACAATCAGAATCACGCCGCCTAAGATGGACGCTTTCCTGGAAAGACGCGTACCGAACTTTTTTCCAATCATTACGCCAAACAGACAGATCACAAAGGTGACAGCCGCGATCAGAAGGGCGCTGGCAGACGCTTTCCAGAAGCCGTAGTCAGAGATCGCGAAGCCGACAGAAAGCGCGTCGATCGAGGTAGCGATCCCCTGGATCAGCAAAACGGAAAGTTTTAACTGCCCCGCTTCCTCCTCCCCTTCTTTCCCCCTGATGCCCTCCAGCAGCATTTTTCCGCCGATGAACGAAAGCAGAATCAAAGCGATCCAGGGGATGAACCTGGCAAAGATCTGAAAATACTTCAGGATCGTATGCACACAGAACCATCCGGTAAGCGGCATCAGTCCCTGAAAGAAGGCAAACACGCCGGCGATCAGGCCCATTTTTCTCCCCGGCATCTTTGGTTCGTGAAGTCCGTTCGCCAGCGATACGGAAAAGGCATCCATCGACAGACCTACGCCAAGCAGGATACTGTTTGTGAAGAAAAGCAGTACTTCCTCCATCCTTATCCTCCCCGCAGAAACCCCCGCAGCAAAAAGAATGTTCCAGGCTGACTTCGCAGCACAGAGTTTCCCGCGTTTTCGCATAAAAAAAGAGGCCTGGGCAGCAAAGATACGCTGTTCCCAAGTCTCATCATTTCAGACAAGCCAGGCCTTCGGCCAGTATGTTGACTTGCCGCGCTTACGCGCCGACTACTCCCTCAAGTGACCACTATTCTAATGGAAACGAAAGATTCTGTCAACCGGAAAAATGCATCGAATCGAGGCTTTGCGAACAGTCTCTTCACCGCTTAAGGCCCGAAAAAGGATCTCCCCAGGAAATCATACCGGAAACTTCCAGACCCGGAGAAAAAAAACCGTTCTCTTTTTCGTTGCACTGCACCGCAAACCGTGCTATGCTGAATCTTAAAGAAGAAACACCTGCCAGCGGGGTGCTTACGGGAAGAGGAATGCCAGTCTTTTTATTGTCCCTTTCCCCGCTCTATGCTCCCGCTGCCCATTGCAAGCAGCAGAAAGGAAACCGTCCCATGCGTAAATATAAAAACCCCAGGATCTGGACCAGACTTTTACAGCTTCTCCCCGGAAGGCAGCGATTCCATTTTCTGCTGATTCTGGGAATCCTCCTGCTCTCCGCTGTATTCAGCCAGCTTACTCCGCTGGCCGTCGGATTCTTAACCGACCAGGTGCTTGCCTCCCCGGGCATTCCGTTTCTTTCCGTGCTTCCGGTGCTGCTTTTGATCCTCATCGTCACCGTCGCCAATGAGCTCATCAAGGTGGCCAGGAGACTCTTCGTGGAGGATATCGCCACCCAGGCGGAAAAGATCGGACGGCAGAAAGCCGCCCGCTCCCTGCTTCTGGCTCCGCTTTCCTACTTTCGCAGCCACCTGACCGGCAACATCCACGGGCGCTTAAACCGCAGCCTGGAAGGAACCGTTAAGCTGATCAAACTGATGTTCATGGACTTTGCCCCCGCCGTCACCACCGGCATCGCGGCCATCGTGACCATCTTTGTCCGGCTCCCGCTGCCGCTTGCCTGTCTGGTGATCCTGGTGATTCCGGTCGGCACATTTCTCGTCTTAAGACAGATCGCCACGCAGAAAGGAATCCGCGTGGAACTGATGGAGACGAAAGCCGGGATGGACGGAACCATGGTGGAACTGTTAGGCGGAATCGAAACGATCCGCTCCTTAGACAGTGTCCCGATCGAAGAGGAGCGGCTCTTAAACCGCAGTGAAGAGCTGCGGAAAAAGGAAATGAATCATCACCGGGCGATGGCCTTCTACGACTGCTTAAAATTCATCAACGAAGCATTCTTCAGCGTCCTGGTGATCGGCAGTTCCCTCTTTCTCGCCTCCCGCGGACGTCTTTCGGTCGGCACGGTGCTGACCGCCTACCTGTGCTTTACCCAGTTAACGGGACCTTTGCGCGAACTGCACCGCATCCTCGATGAGTTTTCCGAGTGCACAGTTCTGGCCGCCGATTACTTTCGCATCCTGGATCTGCCTGAGGATTTTTCCTACCAGGATGAAAAAGCCATGACCGGACAGCCGACAACCGGCGACATTGAAATCTTTGATCTTACGTTCTCCTATCCGGAAAAGCCGGAACAGGAAATCCTGCGGGATATCTCCCTTTCCATCCCTTCAGGGGCCTTTGTCGGCATCGCGGGCCCCAGCGGCTGCGGGAAATCCACGCTGATTAAGGTCCTTGACCGGCTGGAGAAGGCCCAGGGAAACATCCTCATCGGCGGTGCGGATCTATCCGCGCTCTGCAGGAAGGTACTTGCGGATACGGTTGCCTTAGTTCCGCAGATGCCGTTTCTGGTCGCTGATACCGTTTACCACAACATCTGTTACGGATTAAACCGGGAAGTTCCCTTAGAGGAAGTGAAGGAGGCGGCCAGGAAAGCCAACATCGCCGCGGAGATCGAAGCGCTCCCGGGAGACTATTCGTTCGTGCTTTCCGAGGGCGGAAAGAACCTCTCCGGCGGACAGCGCCAGCGAATCGCCCTGGCCCGTATCTTTCTGCGAAAGCCCAGGATCCTGATCCTGGATGAGGCCACCTCCGCCTTGGACAACACCTCGGAAACCATCATCCAGGCCAACATCGAGGAGCTTAAAGATACCTGCCAGACCACGGTGCTCTCCATCGCCCACCGCCTTTCTACCCTGCAAAACTGTGATGAGATTTTAGTCCTAAGCGAGGGGCAGATCAGACAGCGCGGCACCTTTGATGAGCTTTTAACCGCGCCCGGGCTCTTTCAGGATATGGCCCTTCGGGTAACCAGATAAGGCCTGAAAACGGCTTTTTTACCGCTCTCAGGCCTTACACCCCTTTTTTTGTACTTACCTCTGTGAAACTGAAAACCTACAGCACCATCAGCAAAAGTCCGCGGATCAGAAATGCCGCCACCCAGGCGATCACGCACTGCCAGAGCACCACGCCCACAGCGGTCTTCGTTCCCAGCTCCCGCTTGATGGAGGCAATCGCCGCCACGCAGGGCGTATAGAGAAGGCTGAACACCAGAAGCGCAGCTGCGGATACCGTATCCAGAACGGCTGCCACACCGCCCTCTCCGGCAAAGAGAAGTTCCAGCACGGAGACCACGCTCTCCTTGGCCATAAACCCGCTGATAAGTGAGGTGCAGATCCGCCAGTCCCCCAGACCCAGCGGGCGAAACAGCGGGGCAATGGCTCCGGCGATCATCGCCATGATGCTCTGATGCGAATCGGAGACCATGTTAAAGTGAAGGTCAAAGCTCTGCAAAAACCAGACCACCACCGTGGCGATCAGGATCACGGAGAAGGCTTTCTGCAGGAAGTCCTTCGCTTTCTCCCACATCAGCTGCAGCGTACTTCTCGCGCTTGGCATCCGGTAGTTGGGCAGTTCCATCACAAAGGGCACCGCCTCGCCGCGAAAGAAAAACTTCTTATAAAAGAAGGCGACCAGGATGCCGACCACAATCCCCAGAAGATAGAGCCCCGTCATGATCAGCCCGCCTCTTCCCGGGAAAAAGGCGCTCACAAAAAACGAGTAGATCGGCAGCTTTGCCGTACAGCTCATAAACGGTGTCAGCAGAATGGTCATCTTCCTGTCCCGCTCACTGGGCAGGGTTCTGGTCGCCATCACCGCCGGAACCGTGCAGCCAAAGCCGATCAGCATCGGCACGATGCTGCGCCCGGAAAGCCCGATCTTCCGAAGAAGCTTGTCCATGAAGAAGGCCACGCGGGCGATATAGCCCGAATCCTCCAGTAAGGACAGAAAAAAGAACATGGTCACCACGATGGGCAGGAAACTTAACACCGAACCCACACCCTCAAAGATGCCGTTGATCACCAGATCGTGCAAAACCACGTTTACTCCGGCTGCCGTCATCGCCTGATCCACGATGTCGGTCAGGGAGGAGATCCCGATCTCCAAAAGTTCCTGCAGCCAGGCGCCGATCACGTTGAAGGTCAGGTAAAAGACCAGCGCCATGATCCCCACAAACACCGGAATCGCCGTATACTTTCCGGTCAGGATCCGGTCCAGCTTTTCGCTGCGCACATGTTCCCGGCTCTCCTTCGGCTTTTTCACACACTCCCGGCAGACATCCTCGATAAAGGAAAAGCGCATGTCGGCGATCGCCGCGTTGCGGTCCAGTCCCCTCTCATTTTCCATCTGCACAGTGATGTGCTCCAGAAGTTCGCGCTCGTTCTGATCCAGCTCCAGCTGATCGATGATCCGCTCATCGCCCTCGATGGCCTTCGAGGCAGCAAAGCGGGCCGGGATCTGATTTCTCTCCGCGTGGTCCTCAATCAGGTGCACGACCGCGTGCAGGCAGCGGTGCACGGCTCCGCCCTCGGCGTCCTTGGCGCAGAAATCCACCTTCACCGGCGCTTCCTGATACTTTGCCACGTGCATGGCATGGGTGACGAGCTCCTCGATGCCCTCGTTCTTCGCGGCGGAGATCGGCACCACAGGCACTCCCAGCCTGGCCTCCATCGCGTTGACATTGATCGAACCGCCGTTGCCGGTCAGCTCATCCATCATGTTGAGGGCCACCACCATGGGTCTTCCCATCTCCAGAAGCTGCATGGTCAGATACAGGTTGCGCTCGATATTCGTGGCGTCCACAATGTTAATGATGGCATCCGGATGCTCTAAGAGAACAAAGTTGCGGCTGACCAGTTCCTCGGAGGAATAGGGGGACATGGAGTAGATCCCCGGCAGGTCGGTAATGCAGGTGTTGGCATGTCCTAAGATCGCTCCGTCCTTGCGGTCCACCGTCACGCCCGGGAAGTTCCCGACATGCTGGTTGGCCCCGGTAAGCCGGTTAAACAGGGTGGTCTTGCCGCAGTTTTGGTTTCCCACAAGGGCAAAGGTGAGCACGTGTCCGTCCGGCAGCGGATGCTCGGTGGCTTTCTCGTGATGGACACCGGGTTCGCCGAAATACGGGTGAGGGACTTTTCGGCGGAAAGTCTCATCTTCCGGCTCCTCCTCGCGCGTTTCCACCGGTTCCACTTCAATCTTCTCGGCGTCGTCAATCCGCAGCGTCAGCTCATACCCGTGAATGCGCACCTCCACGGGATCCCCCATGGGAGCGAATTTCACGACGGTTACCTCCGCACCGGGAGTCACGCCCATGTCCAGGAAATGCTGCCGTAAGGCGCCTTCCCCTCCCACCACCGTGACACGGCCGCTCTCCCCGATTTTCAGATCTTTGATGGTCATGTAGATGCCTCCTATGATTAGCTTTTCCTAACAGGAGACTATACCCCTTTCCCTGGGAAAAGTCAAGAACTTTAGCAGTTCATTCATGCATGACTTTTTATAAAGTGTAAGTGATATGTAATTTAGGAAAGGAAGGAAGACTTATTCCCAAAGGTCTGGGAAAAATGCAACGGAGAAAGGAAACAAAACCTTGGAGAATCGGAAAGGCGGGGGGAAATGGGCGTAAAAAAGGCTTCCGCACACTGCAGAAGCCTTTCCATTTATTCTTAATCTATCGGACCCTTTTGGTTTGTCTTATCTTCCCCCTCATCCGGAAAAGTCTGGCACAGGCCAAAGGATCAGGCGGAAAAGACAAACCCCCGCGCCGGACGAAAAATCAATCGATTACTCGATGATGCTGGCGACACGGCCGGAACCAACCGTACGGCCGCCCTCACGGATAGCGAACGTAAGTCCCTGCTCCATAGCGATCGGGTGGATCAGCTCGATGGTCATCTCCACGTTGTCACCCGGCATGCACATCTCGGTGCCCTCCGGCAGACGGATCAGGCCGGTCACGTCGGTCGTACGGAAGTAGAACTGCGGACGGTAGTTGTTGAAGAACGGGGTGTGACGTCCGCCCTCATCCTTGGTCAGCACGTACACCTGCGCGGTGAACTTCGTGTGGCACTTGATGGAGCCGGGTTTGCACAGCACCTGTCCGCGCTGTACCTCTTCCCTCTTGATCCCACGCAGCAGCACACCGATGTTGTCGCCTGCACGGGCCTCATCCAGGAGCTTACGGAACATTTCGATACCGGTTACCGTCGTCTTGCGGATATCCTCCTTCACGCCGACGATCTCCACTTCCTCGTTCAGGTGCAGCAG
>CAZXSN010000034.1:0-29275 GCA_964643295.1 uncultured Lachnospiraceae bacterium | reverse complement strand
TCTCCTGGCTCTCCGTCTCCGTAGGCTCCACCATCAGCGCCTCGTGGACGATCAGCGGGAAGTACATGGTCGGCGGATGGATCCCGTAATCCAGAAGGGCTTTTGCCACATCCATCGCGGTCACGCCGTAGGCATGCTTTAACTTCTCCAGATCCATCACGAACTCATGCATGCAGGTTTCGTCGTAGGCCATCGGATAGAGATCGCGCAGCTTGTGCATCATGTAGTTGGCATTCAGCACCGCGTTGCAGGAAGCCTCCTTGACGCCTTCTTTGCCAAGCACCAGAAGATACGTCAAAGCCTTGACAACCACCTGGAAGTTTCCGTGGAACATCTTCACTCTGCCGATGGAGTGCTCCGGCGCCTTCAGCACGAACTGATCTCCTTCCTTTACCGGCTGCTCCCCGGGCAGGAATTCTTTTAAGAATGCCTTGCAGGCCACCGGACCGCTTCCGGGACCGCCGCCGCCGTGCGGCGTGGAGAACGTCTTGTGCAGGTTGATGTGCATCACATCAAAGCCCGTATCGCCCGGACGCACGATCCCCATCACCGCGTTTAAGTTGGCGCCGTCATAGTAGGCAAGGCCGCCCGCTTCATGGATGATGGAGGTGATTTCATGAATGTTTTTGTCAAACAGTCCGACGGTGTTGGGATTGGTGAGCATCAGGCCCGCCGTGTCCTCCCCGACCGCCTCCCGCAGTTTGGCAAGATCTACGCAGCCGTCCTCCCCGGAGGGAATGTTGACGACCTCAAACCCGGCCATCGCCGCACTGGCCGGATTCGTCCCGTGCGCGGAATCCGGCACAATGATCTTCGTGCGCTTGTGGTCTCCCCTGCTGTCATGGTAAGCCTTGATCAGCAGCAGTCCCGTGAACTCCCCGTGCGCTCCGGCCGCCGGCAGCATGGTCATATCGTCCATCCCGGTAATCTCTAACAGCAGCTCTTTCGCCGTATACAGAACCTCCAGACAGCCCTGCACGGTATGCGCAGGCTGCAGCGGATGGATGTCGGTAAATCCAGGCAGCGAGGCAACGACCTCGTTCACCTTCGGATTGTATTTCATCGTGCAGGAACCCAGCGGATAAAATCCGTTGTTCACGCCGTGCACCTGACCCGCGAGTTCGGTATAATGGCGGCTGATTTCATTCTCGGATACATGCGGCAGATGCAGGGGCAGTTCCCTTTTGGGGACATCGAGTGTGAATTCCGGCACGTCACAGTCCGGCAGAAGGGTGCAGCCCTGCCCTGCAGCGCCTCTTTCAAATATCAGCTTCATGGCATAACCTCCTTCACAATGGCCGCCACCCGGTCGATTTCCGCCTTACTGTTTTTCTCCGTCGCACACCAGAGAATCTCGTGGTCGGAAAGAGGCAGTCCGCCTAAAATCCCTTCCTTTTCCAGAGCGGAAAGGATCTCGCCTGCATTCTTTTCGGAAACCGTGACAAATTCATGGAAAAACGGCTGGTCGTATTTTAAGGCAAGCCCCGCCTTGGCAAGCTCCTGCTGCAGGTAATGCGCCTTGGAAACGCACAGGGACGCCACCTGCTTCAGTCCCTGTTCGCCCATGGCGGACAGATAAACGCCTGCGGTTAAGGCGCATAACGCCTGGTTGGAACAGATGTTGCTGCCCGCTTTTTCCCTGCGGATGTGCTGTTCTCTCGCCTGCAAAGTCAATACAAAGGCCCGTGCGCCCTCGCTGTCCACCGTCTCCCCCACAATCCTGCCGGGGAGTTTCCTTGCCATCTTATCCCGCGCCGTCATAAAGCCCAGATACGGCCCGCCAAAGGAAAGCGGCAGACCAAGCGGCTGCCCCTCGCCGACTGCGATGTCCGCGCCGCACTCCGCGGGAGTTTTAAGGAGCGCCAGGGCAATCGGGTTGCATCCCATGATCAGTTTCGCCCCGGCCGCATGAACGAGTTCTCCTAAAGCAGAGGCATCCTCAATGCTGCCGTAAAAGTTCGGATACTGCATATAGAAACAGGCGCTGTTCTCATTCAGGCTCTCTTTGAGGGCCTCCGCATCCGTAATCCCGTCCTTTTGCGGCACCACCACTACCTGCGTTCCGCTGCCGTAGCAGTAGGTTTTGATCACTTCCAGCACCTGCGGATGAACCGCTGCCGATACCAGTGCTGTCTGTCTTTTGCGCTCCCGGCACATGGCGACCGCTTCCGCCGCCGCGGTTCCCCCGTCATAGACAGAGGCATTGCCCGCATCCATCCCGGTAAGCTCGCAGATCATGGTCTGAAACTCAAAGATCGACTGTAAGATCCCCTGGCTGATCTCCGCCTGGTAGGGCGTATAGGCTGTCACAAACTCCTCTTTGGAGACCACGCTTTTTACAATTGCCGGAATGTAATGGCTGTAGGCTCCCGCCCCGCGGAAAATGTGGTGGAAGCGCACATTCTTTTCCGCGAGCTCCTCCATGCGGCTTTGCGCCTCCATCTCCGACAGGCCGTCAGGGAGGTTCAGCTCCTTAACTTTCGCATCCTCCGGAATGTGGGAAAAGAGATCGTCAAAGCTGTCAAAGCCGGTCTCTTTCAGCATCCTGGCCTGTACCTGCGGAGTATTTGATAAATAAGATCCCATTCGCGTTTCCTCCCAGAATCCTTTTTATTCCTCTTCGCTCTCGTAGAAGCGGATGTAGTCCTCCGCTCCCAGCAGTTCTTCCTTATCCGTGATGTTCTCCACCTTGACAAGCCACGCCCCGTATGGATCGCTGTTCATCAGCTCCGGAGCATCCGCCAGCTCCTCATTGACCTCGGCCACCACACCGGAGACCGGAGAGTAGACATCGGACACCGCCTTGACCGATTCGACATCGGCAAAGGGTTCCCCAGCCGTTACCGTATCTCCCGCTTCCGGAAGATTCACAAAGACCAGATCCCCCAGCGAATCCTGGGCATAATCGGTCAGGCCGATCAGCGCCGTATTCTCGTCGAGAAACTTGACCCACTCATGGGATTTGCTGTAAAGCAGTTCAGTTGGATGATTCATACTCTTAATCCTCTCTTTCTTTTATTTTTCATTCAGTTTTTCAGTTTTTACTTCTTTGCCTTTTTGTAAAAGGGAAGCGCAACAACTTCCGCCGCCACTTTTCTTCCTCTCACATCGACTTCCACTTTCGTCCCCGGCTCCGTCGAGCCGCTCTCCAGAAGCGCCATGGCAATCGGCGTCTTCAGATACGGGGCAAAGGTCCCGGAAGTCGTTACACCGACTTTCGTCTCTCCGGCGTACACATCCAGGTGCTCCCTTAAAATGCCCCGGCCGGTTGCTTTCAGCCCGACTCTCTTTATGGTTGGGGTTCCTTTCTCCTCCAGCGCCTGTTTTCCGATGAACTCTTCCTTCCCCATCTTGACAAAGGTGCCAAGGCCGGCTTCCAGCGGGGTGATCACATCGTCCATCTCATGCCCGTAAAGCGGCATGGCCGCCTCCAGACGAAGCGTATCCCTGGCCCCCAGTCCGCAGGGAATCAGACCGTCTTCCTTCCCGGTTTCCATCAGCAGTTCCCAGAAAGCTGCCGCCTGCGCACTGGCTACATAGAACTCAAAGCCATCCTCGCCGGTATAGCCGGTTTTGGAGATGACGCAGTCCATCCCGCCGATCTGGCATTGAAATTTCCCGCTGTAATATTTCACCGGGATCTGCTCGTCTCCCACCAGTTTTTTCAGGATCGTAAGGGCCTTCGGTCCCTGCAGGGCGATCTGCGCAACTTCCTCAGAGATGTCCGTAAAGACGGCATCCCCGAAGACATGCTCGCACATCCAGGCGTAATCCTTATCCTTGTTGGCGGCATTCACAACGATGAAGTAGTGATCATCCCGCACCTTGTAAACGATAAGGTCGTCCACCACGCCGCCCGCGTCATTGCACATCGGACTGTACCGGGCCTGTCCGTCATACATGGTGGTATAATCGTTCGTCAGCAGATGGTTTAAGTTCCTGACCGCGTCCGTTCCCGTTAAGAGAATCTCTCCCATATGGGACACATCGAAGAGTCCGCAGGCCGTGCGGACAGCCATATGCTCCGCGATCACGCCCGTCTGGTACTGCACCGGCAGAAGATAGCCGGCAAACGGCACGATCTTTCCTCCATACTTCACATGGGTGTCATAAAGCGGTGTCTTCTTTTCCATTTCTGTTCCTCCTTATCTGCAGAATCGGCAGCTTCCGTCCGGGCTTTCTCTTAAGAAACACTCCGTTTCCCGGGCTTTCGCAGACATAAAAAAAGCACAGCAACCTGCACCTGCCTTCGCTGCAGATCGTGTGCGTCTCTGTCTTCTTTGCCTGAAAGATTCCCCCGTCATGCGGGTTTACTTCTTCGGCGCATCCCTGCTTTCCAGAGTGTCGTCCGAATCCGGTCCTTTTGCCTGAGAGTTTGCTGCCACTTCCCCTTCGGCGCCGTCTGTGCGTGACTGGTCTCTCCCGGATTCTTCGCCCGACGGATTTCAGTTACTGCTACTATAGAACATGCCCCTTCTTTTGTCAAGTCCTGTGTTCAATTGATTTAAAAAATTAAGAAATCTGTATGCATTTTTAGGAAAATTTTTATGAAATCCAATAATGGCGGAAAAACCACTTGACAGATTCCACAAAATCATATACTGTAAACGTGATTTATCGTTGAAAATTCAGACATTTCTTTTCAGCTCAAAGGAGGTGGCCGCCTGCCGGACTGCGGGGGAAGGGAAGCGATGCGGCTTTTGAAGGAACGCACAGGGAGAAAGCGTTTCAAAAGGCCATGCGGCGGATTTCTTTCCCCGGGAAGCTTTTGTTCGTACTCCATGCACCTGCCGTGGCGGATGCGTAAAAATAATCATTCAAAAGGAGGGATCTTTTATGGTTAAAGGATCTGTTGTTGCAAATAGTCCATTACTGTATGTCCTGATCGCCATCGGCTTGATATTTGTGGTATGCATCGCCATCGTCAGTGCGCTGCGGGCCTCCAAACGCTGTCAGGAACTGGGCATCAGCAAGGAAACCATCCACAACGTGGTGAAGGCGAGCATTACCACTGCGATCGTCCCAAGCTTCGCAGTTTTGCTGGGTTTTGTCACGCTGAGCGTATCTTTGGGACCGGCCTGGCCCTGGTGGCGTCTCTCGGTAATCGGCTCCCTTTCCTATGAGGTCATGGCCTCCCAGTATACGGCGGACGGCATGGGCATCGCGCTTTCGGAAGTGCTTTCCTCCGATGCGACTGTCTTTGGCGCGATCATCCTCGTGATGACCATCGGCGTCATGATTGAGCCGCTGATGGTGGTCTTTGTCGCCAAGAAATATTCCACCGGCTTAATGAAAGCCAGCGCGTCCAACGACTGGGGACAGGTTCTGTCGGGAGTCTTCTTCCTTGGAATGTTTGCTGTTTACCTTCCCATCATGTTCTTCAGCGATCTGCCGACTACGCTGACTCTCGTGACCAGTCTGGTGGTCACGATCCTATGCGGGATAATTTCGAAAAAGGTAACCTGGCTGAACAACTTTACGATGGCGATCGCCCTGATCATATCCATGAGTTCCAGTGTACTCTGGGTACGGCTTTTCGCCTGATGCGCACCTGAAAGGAGGAATCGATATGTCGAAAAAGAAAAACAGCACCAGCAGCGTCACCCTGGATCCGTTTGTCGAATGGGCACACCGGTTTGGCCGGATCACCCTCTCGATCTTCCTGGTGTACATGCTGCTGCTTCCTGTTATTGTATGCCTTGTATACCACTGCTTCCCGAAAATCTCTACGATGATCCCCGGTCTGGTTACGATCCTGATCATCATGGTGCCGACCGGGATCGCGGAAGTGGGCAGCTATACGCCCATCCTGGGATCCTCCAGCTATCTGACGTTTGCCACAGGCAACCTCATGAACCTGAAGATGCCGTGCGTCATCAATGCGCAGAAACTGGCAAAAGTGGAGCAGGGAACCGCGGAAGGTGATGCGATTGCCTTAATCGCCACTGCGGTCTCCTCGATCGTTACGATTGTGATCATGGCGGCAGGTCTTCTGCTGATCGTTCCGCTGCAGCCGCTGATGAATAATCAGTATGTGGCAACCGCTTCGAACTACATCATGCCCGCGCTGTTCGGATGCATGGCTTTGAGTCTGTTCGGAAAGGGCAGCGGCAAGACCTATGTGAAAAACCGTCTGCTTTCCGTGGCGCCTGCGGCTGTTCTGGTTTCCATCCTTACGATCTTAGGGATCGCCAGCGGCGGAACTGCGAGCATCCTGATGCTGATCATGATCCCGCTCAGCATCGTATGTGCGCGTATTCTCTGGAAGAAAGGCATTGTCAAAGTAGTTCCGAATGATTCGGCAAACTAATGTGCCGCTGAGAAAAATAAAGGCAGGTAAAGCCGGGGCTGGATTGTGTCCAGTCCCGGTTTTCTTTTTCCGCGAAGTTCGGCTCCGAAAATCTTAGCTTCCCCGCCCTGATCCCGAAGTTATCTGCCGCAGGAAAAAGACCGGGGGAAAGGCAGGGCGTCTAAACGCTTCCCTGAAAGCGCCCTGGGATTCTCCCAGATGTTCCCCGGGAAAGCGTCAGGCATCTCTCACGCAGATCTTTCAGGGAAGCTCTTCCGGGAACTTTCAAAGAAATCAGCGAAAAAGCAAAAAGAACTCTTGCCCGAAATCCTGTTTCTGATTATACTAAAGACAACAGCCGACAGCATCCCCTGCCGGGTGCGCGGCAAATGTCAGAAAAAAGAACGGATGAACCGGGATACCGCCTTAGGCTGCAGCGAACCGGAAGTGTCAGCTGTACAAAGAACAAACCGGCTGGCTCTCTTCCGGGATGCGGCGGCAGAAAGAGCTGTCTTAGGAAAAGGAACTTTCGTTTTTCCTTTTCCCTCCGGACGCTTCTTTCTCAGGGAACCGTTTCTTAATAAAGCAGCTCCCTGTCATCCGGAATGTAAGGAGGAAATACGAATGAGCAGAGAAATTTCATTGATTCAGCAGGATATTCAAGAAGCGAAAACCGCGCTCGGCATTGAGTTTGGCTCCACACGCATCAAGGCGGTGCTGACCGATTCGACGAACGCTCCCGTCGCCTCCGGCAGCCACGAATGGGAGAATCGTCTGGAAAACAACATCTGGACGTATTCGCTTGAGGACATCTGGGACGGACTGCAGGACGCCTACCAGGATCTGGCAAAGGATGTTCAGACGCAGTATGGTCTTAAGCTTACCAATATCGGCGCCATCGGCTTCAGCGCCATGATGCACGGCTACATGGTCTTTGACAAAGAGGGAAATCTGCTGGTGCCGTTTCGCACCTGGCGCAACACGATGACCGGGGAAGCCTCGGAGAAACTGTCCGCCCTGTTTAACTACAACATTCCGCAGCGCTGGAGTATCGCCCATCTGTACCAGGCGATCTTAAACGGAGAAGAGCATGTGAAGGACATCGACTACATGACGACGCTGGCCGGCTACATCCACTGGAAGATGACCGGGGAGAAAGTCATGGGCGTAGGAGATGCCTCCGGGATGTTCCCGATCGACATTCAGACAAAGGATTTCGATGAGACGATGGTGCAGAAATTCGACGCGCTGGTCGCGGAGAAAGGATATCCGTGGAAACTGCGCGATCTTCTGCCCAAGGTGCTGTTAGCCGGAGAAGCCGCCGGAACGCTGACACCGGAAGGCGCGAAACTGCTTGATCCTTCCGGCAATCTGCAGCCAGGCATCCCGCTCTGTCCGGTAGAAGGCGACGCGGGCACCGGCATGGCAGCCACCAACAGCGTGAAAGTGCGCACGGGGAATGTCTCCGCCGGAACCTCTGTGTTTGTGATGGCCGTTCTGGAGAAGGAACTCTCCAAGGCGTATCCGCAGCTGGATCTGGTGACAACACCGGACGGCAGTCTGGTAGCGATGGTGCACTGCAACAACTGCACATCCGACCTGAATGCCTGGGTAGGCCTTTTCCAGGAATTTCTGGAAACCATGGGCCTTAAGGCTGACAGAAATGAGCTGTACGGCACCCTGTACCGCAAGGCGCTGGAAGGCGATAAGGACTGCGGCGGACTGATGTCCTACTGCTATCTTTCCGGAGAGCCGGTGACCGGTCTGGAAGAAGGGCGGCCGCTGTTTATGCGCACACCGGACAGCCGCCTGACACTGGCGAATTTCATGCGCACCCATTTGTACAGCTCTTTAGCGGCGCTGAAAGTCGGCATGGACATCCTCTTTAAGCAGGAGCATGTGGAGCTGGATGAACTGATGGGCCACGGCGGGCTGTTCAAGACGAAGGGTGTCGGCCAGAGCATCATGGCGGCGGCAGCCAACACGCCTGTCACCTGCATGGAGACGGCAGGAGAAGGAGGAGCCTGGGGAATCGCCCTGTTAGCTTCCTACATGAAGAATAAGGAAGACGGGGAAACGCTGGCAGACTATTTAAGCAACAAGGTGTTCGCCGGTCAGGAAGGGACAACGATGCAGCCGGATCCCAAAGATGTCGAGGGTTTCAACGCCTTCATCGAAAAGTATACGGCGGCTCTCCCCGCGGAACACGCGGCGGTGGAAACGTTCTAAGGTACCGGCTAAAGTTAAGTCCGATTCAACAAGGAAATGCAGGCAGGGGGACAGCTTCCCCCTGCGTTTCTGTGCCCGGACGGAAAGGTTTCCTGATTATTAGGAGGAAGTCTGATGAAGAAGAAAAAAGGGCGGAAGATCGCTGCCGCCGCACTCGTGCTGCTGCTGATCGTACTGCTTGCATCTTTTCTCTATGTCAGAGACTATGCCCGCAGCGATGAAACGGCGATCGCCTGCCTGCAGGGAACACCGCTAACAAGCGTATCTGAGACGGCGGAGGGCCTTTTCATCGACGGCCCCGGAAAAGATACCGCGTTCATTTTCTATCCGGGAGCCAAGGTGGAATACACCGCCTATCTGCCGATGCTTGTCTCCCTGGCCGAAAAGAATATCGACTGCTTCCTTGTAAAGATGCCGGGGAATCTCGCGATCTTCGGACAGGCGAAAGCGGGCAGGATTCTTAAGGAATATGACTACCCGCACTGGCTTTTGGGCGGACACTCCTTAGGCGGCGCCATGGCGGCCTCCTATGCGGCGAAGGAAGCAGACGCTTTCGACGGCCTCATCCTGTTGGCAGCCTACCCGACAAAGGACTTAAGCGGACAGTCCCTGTCCGTGCTGTCTGTGTACGGAAGCGAGGACGGTGTACTAAACCGGGAAAAACTGGAGGAAGGGCGCTCTCTCATGCCCGCCGCTTACACCGAGCTTGTCATCGAGGGAGGCAATCACGCCGGTTTCGGGAATTACGGGAAACAGAAAGGGGACGGGGAAGCCTCCCTTTCCTCCGAAGAACAGCAGAAACAGACGATCGAGGCGATCCTTGCGCTTACAGACGGACTTTTAAACGCGTCCTGAAAGATCCCCCTGCTTTGTCTCTGACCGAAAGAGCGCTGAAAACTACGGTTTCTTCGCTCTCCCGCTTCCCGCAGCCTCCTTTGCATTTTCATTCCGGTGTGCTTAATACCGGTGTGCGCATATCTTTGTCCGTATGCTTTGTTTTAAGAAGATCCGGCAGGGCTTTTCCTTTGAAAGGCGGCCCTGCCCGGTTGGGAAAAAACCAGCTTCTGACCAAACTTAAATCCCTGTTTCCCTTAAATTCCCCGGGATGGATATCTTCGCCTCAAATCCTTTTTCGTTTCATCCGCTGATTTTGTTATTCTGCTGACCGTATCCTTCTTTCAGAAACCGGACAGGTTTTCCGGGCACAGGTGAACAGAATGTTTAACGGCGCAGGGTATAACTCCTGCGTTTTCATCAAGTAACCCTTAAATGTGAAACCGCCCGTCAAAGACAAAGCTGCCGACAGCATCTATTTGTGATTTACTGCAAAAAATAGGAAGGAGATACGCTATGATAAAACAGACTGAAAACATCCTCACCATGGACGGGGCAGTCCAGGACTTTTTGAAAGCTGCGCACATGGCTGACGAGGAAGGGTATGTCACCATTATGGATAAGAATAGACCGGCCTACATCCTTTTTAATATCAGCGCTCTTCAGGAAAGAGAACAGGCCTCAGACGAAGAGGTGCTCTTAGCCGCCAGGCGGATTATCGATAAAAACCGCGAAGCGCTGGAGGTGCTTGCCAGATGAAACTTCTTTCGTATAACCAGTGTATTTATCTGCACGAACTTTGCCAAAAAGAAACAGGAGGATCGCGCGGATTCAGGGAAAAAGGAATGCTTGAATCCGCGGTTTCCTCTCCGCTCCAGTCATTTGACGGATCCGACCTGTATCTTACCATCGAGCAGAAAGCCGCAAGGCTTGGATACGGTCTTGTGAAAAACCATGCTTTTGTTGACGGCAATAAACGGGCAGGGGCGGTCGCGATGCTCACCCTTCTGTCGCTGAACGGCATAGAGCTTAAATACACCCAGAAGGAACTCTCTGATATTATTCTCGCTGCTGCTTCCGGAAGCAAGGGATATGAAGATCTCCTTGCATGGGTGATCGAGCACAAGGCATACGGATTTCCAATCAGAAACTGACTGATTCCTGTCCTTTTCTCCTGCAGCGGTTACTGCCGGCAGGAACAAAGCTGCCCGCTCTTTAATCTTTCCGTGCCTGCAGAGAAAGTCCCTGCGCCTCCTTCGCGGAATTCAGCAGACTTTCGCTGTCCTTAAGATACAGAGGGATAGAGCGATACGATTTCTTTCTCCCGCATCTTTATCCCATTCGAGGGAAGGGATCCATACCGGTATCGCCGGACAATCCTGTTCTTCTATATAGATCCTTAAAGGAGATCAGTCCCTTGTCAGCTTTCGAATCCAGTTCCCGTAGTTGACTTTGAGAAACGCCGGCACACATTTAAAAATCTGGTCTGCGTTCAGGCAGCAGACCACGATCTGCGGAGAGGCCTTCACCACGAAGGCCATGACCAAAGAGAGCGGAATCACAATCCCCCAGATGCTGATGAGATCCATTTTCACGCCAAACAAAGCATCTCCTCCGCCGCGGATGATCCCCGTGTTGGTCGGCACCTGGTAGGCCATTCCCACGAAAACCACACTCAGAATGATCAGGAAAGTATTCGCCAGCTCCTTTGCCTCACTGGAGAGCCGATAAAGGCTTAACACAGGGATTCGCAGGAAGAAAAGTACAATTCCGCCCGCAATCCCGATCAGCAGAAAAATCTTCTGCAGACCGCGGGCATACGTTTTGACCAGAGAAAGTTCTCCGCTGCCGACGGTCCTGCCGATCACCACACAGGCGGCGGAAGCGGCCCCCAGGGGCACCGCCTTTACCAGGGAATACAGCGTCGAGGACGCACTGTTGGCCGCGATGGCGGCGGATGTCAGATGCCCGAGAATGACCGTCTGCAAAGCCACGTTCAGTCCCCAGAGAGTCTGCACCGCGATCATCGGAGCGGTTTCTCTCAGGTAATCCCTGCACAAAGCCCGGTCAAGGCGAGTATAATCTCTTACCCGCAGATTTAGGGTCCGCTCTTTTTTCGCGATATAGCCTATCAGTACCGCGCACTCCACCACGCGGGCCGCAAGTGTCCCGATCGCCGCTCCTGCCGCGCCAAGCTCCGGGGCACCGAATCTGCCGTAAATCAGCACGTAGTTGATCCCGCAGTTGATCAAAAAAGTCTGTACGGAAAGGAAAAAGGCGATCCGCACAATCTCCACGCTGCGAAGCGTGGCCAGCAGAATCTGTGTCACGGCAAAGAACAGGTAGGTAAATCTGATAATCTTTAAATACCGTACGCCCTCGGCGATGATCGCCGAATCCGTGGTAAAAAGCCTTAGAAGCTGTTCCGGAAAACAGCTGGCCGCCACAAACAGCGCCGCGGCAATCAGCAGTGCCGCGTCCATCGCCGCCGCCGCGATCTTTTTCATCGGTTCGATCCGCCGCATTCCCCAGTACTGGCTGCAGAACATAACCAGCCCATCGCCGAGGGCCACAAGCACCATCTGATAGACAAACTGAATCTGGTTTACCGCAGATACCCCGGAGAGGGACTGTTCGCTGTAGGCTCCCAGCATGACATTGTCCGCGAGGTTCACGCTCAGCGTAACGATGTTCTGCAGCACCAGGGCAAGACAGATTGAAAAAAAGGTCCGATAAAAGCCGCGGCCCTGTTCTCTTTTCCCGCTCATATAAAAATTCCTCCGCTAAAAAATCCAGACTTTCTTATGCCCGCCGAGTGCGGCATCTTACACAGGCGAAAGATCCTCCGCCGGACAGTCGTTTTTCTGACCTTCATAAGGCAGACGAAAGCAAACGCTTACGATAACCCCGGAAAGCTTACCTGCCCGGCAGCCGCTTCTTTATTTTGTGTCCGTCCCTGCGCGTTGTCAAGCGGAAATCGAAGAAAGGATGTCTTTCTGGCCATTCTGTCTTTCTTCCCCAAACAGCCCTTAACGAGCCGCTGAAAAACAGCCGGGGAGAATGGCAAAATCTGAGCAGCGAAAGCAAACAAATAACCATTGAAGAGTGAAAAACAGTCTGGTATACTAAACACAATCCCATGCCGCGGCGCGGAAAGCCAAAGCCGCGGGAGACATCCTTTCTGTGAGAAAGGATGTGCTGTTTTCTTGGAAAGGAGCGAAAGATCATGAAATTCTATGTCAATGCGGCTGCCCTTCTGGACGGGGACGGGACAGAAGAACACCCGTTTCGCCGGATCGGCGAGGCGGCCAGACTGGCGCAGCCGGGCGATGAGGTGCTGGTTCTGCCCGGTGTCTACCGCGAATATGTCAATCCCCGGCATGCGGGACGGGAGGATGCGCGAATCATCTACAAAAGCGTGGAACCGCTGGGAGCCGTCATCACAGGAGCAGAGGAATTAACCGGCTGGAAACCCTATGAGGGCACCGTCTGGACCGCCAGCGTGGATAATTCGATTTTCGGAAACTACAATCCCTACACCACCTATGTGTATGGGGACTGGTATTTCGCGGGGCTTAGACGGCATACCGGCGCTGTCTACTTAAATGACCGGGCGCTTTACGAGGCGGATTCGATTGAGGACTGTCTGGAAGCGAAACTCAGCGAAACCTCCTGGGATCCGCAGTCCTCCCGCTATCAGTGGTATGCCGCCCAGGAGGGAAACCGGACCGTCTTCTACTGCAACTTCGCCGATAAGGATCCCAACCGGGAAAAAGTAGAGATCAATGTCCGCCGGGAGTGCTTCATGCCCTCGGAGACTGGAATCGGTTATATCACGGTCAGCGGCTTTACCGTCACCAAGGCAGCCACGACCTGGGCGCCGCCCGCGGCTTATCAGGACTGCATGATCGGTCCGCACTGGTCAAAGGGCTGGATCATCGAGGACTGCGATATTTCCAACAGCAAGTGCGCCGGTATCGGCCTCGGGAAATACCTGGATCCGGAAAATGACCACTATTTTACCCGCACACACCTCAAGAGTCCGACGCAGATGGAGCGCGACGCGGTCTGCCGCGGACAGTACCACGGCTGGCTGAAGGAGAATGTCGGCAGCCACATCATCCGCCGCAACAACATCCATCACTGCGAACAGGGCGGCATCATCGGACGGATGGGCGGTGTCTTTTCCATCATTGAGGACAACCACATCCATCACATCAACAACATGATGGAACTGGGCGGCGCGGAGATCGCCGGCATTAAGATGCATGCGGCCATCGATGTGATCATGCGGCGCAACCACATCCACCACTGCACGATGGGAATCTGGACGGACTGGGAGGCTCAGGGCACAAGGATCACACAGAATCTGCTGCACGACAACCAGCGTCCTGCGTTTGCCAAACAGCTGCAGGGCGGCATGGGCAGCCAGGATATCTTTGTGGAAGTCGGCCACGGTCCGACGTTAATCGACAACAACATCCTGCTCTCCGATGTCACGCTTCGCATGGCAACCCAGGGAGTCGCAATGGTCCACAACCTGATCTGCGGATCCTTAACCTGCGTAGGCGACGGAACCGGTCCGCGCTACACTCCGTACCATATGCCGCACCGGACGGAAGTGATGGGCTTTATGACGATCCTGCACGGGGATGACCGTTTTTACAACAATATCTTCGTACAGAAATGGCCGCAGGAAGACATCTCCGTCTTAAGCGACAGCCAGAAGGATGTGGTCAGCAAGGAGAACCGCCGCGTGGGAACCTTCGTGATGGACGAATATCCGACCTATGAAGAGTGGATCTCCCATTTTGATCTGGGAAATCCGACTCCGGATATGGTGGCGCTGGCTCCGTATCATGATGTCAACCATCTGCCGGTCTGGGCCTCCGGCAACGTTTACCTGGCGGGAGCCGCAGGCTGGAGCAAGGAAACGCACAGCCTCACCGATTCGGAAAGCCCGGTGCAGGTGGACCTGGAAGAAAAAGACGGGCACATGGTGCTGAAAACGAATCTGCCCGCTCTGCTTAAGGACTTTGAAGCCGGTCTTATCACTTCCGATACGCTGGGCAAAGCCTTTGAGCCGCAGGAACGCTATGAAAATCCGGACGGCACCGACATTCTCTTTGATTCGGACTATCTGGGAGCGCACCGCGGCGCACATGTGCTGCCGGGGCCGTTTGCAAAGCCCGAAGAGGAAGTCATCGTCTACTGATCTGCCCGAAAAACGGGGAAGATCTGTTTGGCGGCACACCGCTTTGCCACAGGAAAACCTGTTTTGCTGACCGTTAAAAAGCTGCCCTTAAAAAGGGCAGCTTTCATTTTGTGCAGTGAAAGGGCACCTGTTTTCTTTGATTCGCCCAAACCGCATCTGTCAAATCGCAGCCATACCGGTTTTAACAGCCCCCTTTCATTTCTCTGAACGGTTAAAATAACGAGGACTCACTGATTTCGGCGGCTGCGAATAAAACCGCCTCGCCGCTGATGAGAATCCGGCCATTCCCCTGCATATGACAGTACAGGGTGCCTCCCCGTCTGGATGCCTGCACTGCCACAATATCCTCCTTCTTGAGTACCTGCGACCAGTAGTCCGCGATCTGGCAGTGCGCGGAACCGCACACCGGATCCTCAGGAATCGAAAGCTTCGGGCAGAAACTGCGGGAAACGCAGTCTGCCGTTTCTCCTCTGGCCGTGGCATTTTGAATCCGCCCTTCCAGTTTTTCAAGAAGTGCCTGACTGGGCGTAAGTTCCCGCACCGTGCGCTCATCTTCAAACACGCAGATCAGATCCAGTCCCAGGACTGCCTTTATGGGGCGAATACCGAATGCCCGCTCCATTTCATCCGTAACCGGGATTTCGCGCAGTTCGTAAGTGGGAAAATCCATCTCGTAGCGGTTCCTCCTGCGCACGACTGTCAGATCTCCGCTTACGGTATGAAAGGTTACCTGCCCGGCCTCTTTCTCGTAAAAGTTCAGAATCACGAACGCGGAGGCCAGTGTAGCGTGGCCGCACAGCTCCACCTCCGTACCAGGCGTAAACCAGCGCAGATGATAGCCGCCTTCTTCCTTTACCAGAAAGGCGGTCTCTGAAAGGTTATTCTCCGCTGCCGCTTTTTTCATCCATTCATCCGGCGGATACCTGTCCAGTATGCACACCGCCGCAGGGTTTCCGCCAAAAACGTGATCGGTAAACGCATCCACGATATACTGTTTCATGCTCTTCTTCCTCTTCTTTCCATTTTCTTCTCTCCCCTCCCGCTGCAAAAGGCTTCTCTGCGCTGCCAACCCTGCTTAAAAACCAAAAACGCGGTTTCCCGGGACGCTAAACCAAATCTTACACGTTCCTGTATTCCATTTAGCAAAGCAGAAACAAACAGAAGTTTGCAGGCGGTCTGTAAAAGTCTTCGTTCTACCCTGACTGCCTCGATTCTTCCGGCAGCTGCTGAAAGATACGCGCCAGTGACACAACGGCTGCGGCCGCCAGGACCAGTTCCGCGGTAGGCTGCGCACAGGCCAGCCCGTATAACGGCCAGATTCTGTTCCAGAGAAAAAGGGCCGGAATCTCCAGCACGATCTTCCTTAAAAAGGCGAACAGCAGCGCCTTTTTGCCCATTCCGCAGGCCTGGAAGACTCCAACCGCCAGAAAATCCATGCACAGAAACGGCTGCGCCAGACACAGGCAGCGCAAAAAGACAGTTCCATAGGCGACGACGGACTCGTTTCGGATAAACAGCCGCACGAGAGTCCCCGCGCCAAAGAAATATCCCACCGTGACCGCCGCCATGAAACCCACCGAAAGTTTTGCGGAAAAAAGAATCGCCTCCTTCATTCTTCGAAAATTTCGGCTCCCGTAATTGTAACCCACCAAAGGCTGCAGCCCCTGAGAAAGTCCCATGGCCACATACATCGGAATCATGGAAATCTTGTGCGCGATGCCAAGAGCCGCGACCGCATCCGAACCGTACGGCGCGGCAAAGTTGTTTAAGATCGTCATGCCGGTTACATTTAAAAGGTTTTGAATCGATGCCGGAACGCCTACGCTGAACACACCCTGCACGATTTTTTTATTCGGCACAGCCATCTTAGGATGAAGGCAGACACAGGTTTTTCCCCGTTTACAGTACAGCAGAACAAAAAAGTACCCGCAGGCGAAGCAGTTGGACAGACATGTCGCAAGTCCCGCTCCCGCCGCTCCCATGTCAAACCCCCAGGGCAGGATGAACACAGGATCCAGCACCATATTTAGAAGGCAGCCGCTCATGGTGCCGATGCTCGCGTGAAGGGTGGCCCCCTCCGCGCGTACCAGAAACGCCAGAACCACGTTTAAGATTGCCGGAACCGCCCCGAACGTGACCGTCCACAGCAGATATCCGGCGGTGGCTCCTCCCGTCTGCGCATCCGCGCCGAGAAGCACAAGCGCCTGCGGCCGCAGCAGCGTATAGAGAAGAGAAAACATCAGCGCACAAAGCAGCGAACAGGTAAATCCAAAGGCCGAACTTTTCCGTACGGTATCGTAGTCCTTCACGCCCAGCGCTCTGCTCATCATAGAGGAACTGCCCACTCCGAACAGGTTGTTGACCGCGTTGAACGCCAGAATCAGAGGGGCCGCCAGCGTGACCGCCGAAGTTTCCACCGGATTGTTCAAAAGCCCCACAAAATAGGTGTCGGCGAGGTTGTAGAGCATCATCACCAGAGAACTCGTGATGGTGGGGATTGACATGCTCATGACCGCTTTGGGGACCGGGACATTTTCAAAGATGTCGGTTCGATTCAGTTTTGCCATTTTGCCTCCCTGCTGCCTGCGCATGAAAAAACCCATACAGTTCCGGGAAGATCGGCACTGCAGGCGCCTAAGTGAACGGCACGTCTGCCTCCCGCAGTGCTCAAACGGATCCCAGACAGGATGCATTCCCCGATTCTACGAGACCTGTGCCGCTTTCAATTGTTAAAAATTGGGTTCATCTTAGAGAAGTTCTGAAAGAATAACTCTTCCAGGTGGTTCATGAAGAGTTCTAAATGCCACCATAACAGAAAGGAGATTGTCGGCACCCGGAAGAGTTATTACCCGAAAAGTATACCACATCCGCCGGTGATTGACCATACCATTTTTCATTTTCTTTAAGAAAGCGGGAATCCTCTTCTCCAGAAGGAGCCTAATAGTTGAACGAAGATCACGAAAACCATAAGGAAAAACGGCAGGAAAATCCGCGGCCAGGAAACTTTCGCAAACCCTCTTTGCGCTCCCGCTGCCACCTTTCCTCTTCCCTTTTTTCCGCTATCCGCCTGGATCCCGTCAGCGTTTCTTATCCGCGGGCTTTGGCTGCCGCAGGATTTTCTCCATCGGCTTTCCCTTCGCGAGCTCATCCACCAGCTTGTCCAGACAGCGGATTTTCTGCATGAGCGGATCCTCAATCTCCTCCACGCGGATTCCGCAGATGCTCCCTTTGATCAGCGAAGCGTTCGGATTCATCCGCGGAGCCTCCTCAAAGAACGTGCGGTAGTCAACCTCTTTCTCCAGCTGCCGCTGCAGGTCCTCTTTACTGTAGCCGGTCAGCCAGCAGGTGATCTCATCGACTTCCTGCCTGGTTCTGTTTTTCCTCTCCGCTTTCGCGACAAGCATCGGGTAAACCTTGGAAAGCTTCATGGAAAATACACGCTCGTTATCCACCTTTTTGTCCTTTCTTTACCTGTCCTTCTGTCTGCGCTCCGCAGGCTTTCCTTTTAAATGCGCAGCGATTTCGTTTCCTGTCTTTTTCCCATCTTACCGCCGCCCTTTTTAACTGTCAAGACGCCATCCCAAATCGGTGAGGGAAGATAAGACCAGTCCGCCAAAAGAAACTTTTTGTGTGTTTTCCATGACAGATCCCGCCCTTTTGTGGTAGAATGCACCTCAGACAACAATTCGCAGACAGTGAGGAAAAAAGCGCATGGAGAAGGACGAATTTTTGAAAACCTACGGGGCCTATCTGAATGAGCAGCAGACAGATGCTGTGCAGACGGTTCAGGGACCGGTTCTTTTGCTGGCAGTGCCCGGCAGCGGAAAAACCACCGTGCTGATCTGCCGTCTGGGCTATATGCTGTATGTGGAGGGCATCCGTCCGGAAAATATTCTTACACTGACCTATACCGTGGCGGCCACAAACGACATGGCTCTCCGGTTTCAGTCCGTCTTTGGCAGGAAAGACGCGAATCTTCTGGAATTTCGCACGATCAACGGGATCTGTGCCAAGATCATCATCCGCTACGGAAAGATGATCGGAAGACCGCCCTTTCAGCTGGTGACCGACGAAAAGGAGACCGGAAGAGTCCTGCGAAAAATCCTTGTGGACAATCTGACGGACTATCCGACTGACGCCGAGATTCAAAATGCCGGGATGCTGATCACCTACTGCAAAAACATGCTGCTGAAGAACGAGGAGATCAGTAAGCTGGGGGAAAAGATGAATCTTCCGCTGCTTAAGATCTATCAGGGTTATAATCAGTATCTGAGAGACCGCTCCCTGATGGATTATGATGATCAGCTGCTCTATGCCTACCGGCTTTTAAACGCCTCCCCGCAGCTTTTGGACTTCTACCGGAGAAAATACCGGTATATCTGTGTGGACGAAGCGCAGGATACTTCCAAGATCCAGCACCTCATCATCAGTCTGCTGGCGGGAGAAAACGGCAACCTTTTCATGGTGGGGGATGAGGATCAGAGCATTTACGGTTTCCGGGCCGCCTATCCGGATGCGCTCTTAGATTTCAAAGAAACGCACCCGCAGGCGCAGATTCTGGTTATGGAAAAGAACTATCGTTCGAGCAAGGGTATCGTATCTCTGGCTGACTCCTTTATTCAGCACAACACAGCCAGACATACAAAACATATGCAGGCCGTCCGGGAAGGGGGTTCGGATGTCCATTTCATTGAACTGCGCACCCGCGGCAACCAGTACAATTACCTGGCAAAGGTGGCAGAAAACTGTACCCGGGAAACCGCGGTGCTCTACCGGGACAACGAATGTGTCCTTCCGCTCGTGGATCTGCTTGACCGCAGAAAGATCCCTTACCGGATCAAAAGCGCTGACCTGACATTTTTTACGCACCGGATCGTCACGGATATCTCCAATATCATCCGCTTTGCCCTGGATCCTTACGACGCCGATCTGTTTCTGCAGATCTATTTCAAGTTTCAGATCTTTCTGAGCAGAAATCAGGCCATGAGTCTCTGCCAGACAAGCGCGAGAATGAATGTTCCCATCCTGGATGCCGCAAAGTATGCGCCGGGTATCAATAAAAAAATGGCAGACAGACTCCGGGAGGTCGCTTCCATCATAAAGGACCTGCCTTTCGAAACCCCCTACATGGTCCTGCTTCATATCCTGGGATCACTGGAATACAGTTCCTATCTGTCGAAGAATAAGATCGAGGGGAGCAATAAGCTGTTTATCTTAAAGACCCTCGCCAGTGCGGAAACGTCAGCGGAAACCTTTTTAGCCAGACTCTCCTATCTGCAGGAGGCGATTCGCAGAGGGGAACAGAATGAGGACTGCCCGTTTATCCTCTCCACGATCCATTCCTCCAAGGGCCTGGAATACGACCGGGTATATCTCATGGATGTCTGCGACAGGGTTCTCCCGGGAACCCTTGCAGGGAGATCTCCCCGCGCTTCCAAACAGGAGCGCAGGGATTTTGAAGAGGAGCGCAGGCTGTTTTACGTCGGCATGATCCGAGCCAAAAATGAACTGTATATCTTTGACTATAAAAATCAGGATTCCTGTTTCCTCACAGAACTGAAATCCCGCCCGTCACAGAAAAAGGGGAACCCGCTGGATCCCTATCCCGATCTGACACGAAAGGGAAGAAAACGTCTCTGACAGGGGATCACGCGGTACCCGTTCGCAGTAAAAGGCGGGGAAACTTATGCGCCCCGGCAAACCCTTACGCGAACCGCAAGCATCAGCGCTTTTTCTTCTGCGACCGGTACTTTAGCGGCGTGATGCCATACTGCTTCTTAAACTGGTTCTGAAAATAGGACTGGCTTGAGAAGCACAGGTACGCGCTGATCTCAGACAATGGTCTCTCCGAATAGGCCAGCAGACTCTTCGCCTCCTCCAGCTTGCAGCGCGTGATATAGGCGCTGACGTGAAATCCCAGCTCTTCGCGGAACTTTTTCATCACCTGATTCAGGCGTCAAAGGAAATGACGGCGTGGTCTTTTCCTTACAGGACACGAAGGGAATCCTCTTTCACCTGATTCTGGAATAGGCCCCCTCGCCGGAAAAAGGGAAGACCCCGGTTTTTCACAGCGTGAACGGCTCTTTATGTCTCCTCTTTCTCAGGCGTCTGTTCTTACCGCTCCTTTGCCTAAGCGGATGCCGATTTCTTCCCGTTCATCCGCACAGGCAGTTTTCCGCCAAAAGTCCGCCTGCAAAACAAACCCCCAGGCGGACTTATTTTTCATCCGGACTAAAACCCCCGAAAAAGGAAGAGACCATGCGCCAAAATCCGCGGGAAAACCCCCACTCGAGAAAAAATGCGAACTGGTTATTTCCATCCTGCCGCTGGTATGGTACACTGGTGAATGCACAGACAAAAACGGACCTTCGCCGCGGTTTTGCGAGTGAAAGATCCCGCAGTGCCTGTGGGGCAGGGGCCCCATGAATTCCGAATTTTGAACAGGATTGTTGAAGCTTAAACTCAGCGGAACAATCCGTAATCACCTTTTGACGCCTGAATCATTTTCATTCGGCAACCGCAACAAAAGGAGGCATCCACATCATGAAAGAAAAACTGGTTTTGACCATTCAGGACATCTCCTGCGTAGGACAGTGCTCCCTGAGCGTAGCCCTTCCCATCATCTCCGCCTGCGGCATCGAGACAGCCGTTCTTCCCTCGGCCGTGCTTTCCACGCACACCGGAGGATTCAAGGGGAATACTTTCCGGGATTTAACCGACGATCTGCCGGCCATCAGTGCCCACTGGAAAAAGGAAGGGATTTTCTTCGACGCTGTGTACACCGGCTATCTGGGAAGCATCCGGCAGATGGATATGGTCCGCAAGATTATGGAGGACAATCTCAAACCCGGAGGGCTTCGAATCATAGATCCCGCCATGGCGGACAACGGAAAACTCTACTCGGGTTTCACAGGGGCATTCGCGAAACGCATGGGGGATCTTTGCGGTATCGCGGACATCACCATGCCGAATATCACGGAGGCCTGTCTGATGACCGACACTCCTTTTGAAAACGGGCTGATGGAGAAAGAGTGGGTGGAAGCCCTGCTTGACCGCGTATCCGCGCTGGGAGCGAAGTGTGTCGTCTTAAAGGGAATCAGCTTTGGGCCTGATGAGCTGGGCGTCGCCATCCGCCAGAACGAAACCACGCGCTATTACCTCCATGAAAAGCTGCCGAAAAGTTTCCACGGAACCGGGGATGTCTACGCGTCCGCCTTTACCGGTGCCTTGCTGCGCAAGCAGTCCGTTTATGATGCCGCTGCCATCGCGGCGGATTTCACGGTGGCGTGTATTCGGGCGACTCTCGATGATGACAGCCACTGGTACGGAGTAAAATTTCAGAAAGTGCTGCCCAAACTGGTAGAACGGGTCAACTTGGGCTGAGCCTGGGAAAAAGGCCTTCCCTGCGGAAAACCGTTTTCCGTACAAAACTTAAAACAGCTCTGATGAGGAAGCAATCGGTATGAACAAGATTTTAATCGTGGAAGATGAGGAGCCCATCGCCAACCTGATCCGCATGAACCTCGTGAAAGCGGGATACCAGTGCGAAATCGCACCAGATGGGGAGATCGCGGCTGACCGGATTTCCGAGCAGCCGTATGACCTGATCCTGCTGGATATCATGCTGCCAAAGCTGAATGGCTATGAAGTGCTGGAATACGCCAAATCGGTGGAGATCCCGGTGATCTTCCTTTCGGCGATGGGCGAAACGGAACAGAAAGTGAAGGGTCTGAAACTGGGAGCGGATGATTATATCGCCAAACCGTTTGAGATCACGGAACTTTTAGCGCGGGTGGAAACCGTGCTTCGCCGGTATCAGAAGACCGATCAGCGCATCCGGCTGCTGAATATTGAAATCAATCCGGATTCCCATACGGTTTTCCAGGACGGCCATGAAGTGGATCTGACCAACAAGGAGTACGAACTGCTGCTGCTGTTCGTGCGAAATAAAAACCGGGCGCTCTACCGGGAGACCATCTACGAAACAGTCTGGGGCGGTGACTACAGCGGAGCGGGGCGTACCGTGGATCTGCATGTCCAGCGGCTGAAGAAAAAGCTGGGGCTGGAAGATCACATCACGGCGATCTACAAGGTCGGATACCGGCTGGTCGTCTAAAAATCCCCTTCTTTGACAGATGGGGAAGAGTCGGCAAGTCAGCAAAAGGAACCATCTCGTGCGGCAAACGGCTGCCTTTCCAAAACCGGGGAAAGCAGCTTCCAACGGCAAAAACAGGAGGAACGATATGCGCTTATCATGGAAGCTGTTTTTTGTGACTACGCCGCTGTTTGTGCTGTTCCTGACTGTGTTTGGGGTATGGCTCATCCAGGACAGTTTCCAGAGCAGCCTGGATCAGGAGATTGAGCGCTGCCTGACTGAAAACCAGATGTTTCAGAATTCCTATGAACTGACCTTAAACGGACTGTCCAAAGAGCAGCGGGAACAGGTCTCTGTTGAACAGGTCGTGCAAAGTTTTTATCAGGGAGATACAGAAGGCGGAAGCAGCGCCCGCATCTATTCTCCGGAAGGGGATCTTCTTTACGGGGATGAAGACCTTAACGTCCCGCATTCGATCCGGGAGCAGATGGACCAGGAACACAATACCGGTTATGAACTGGTGCGTCAGGGAGAGCGCACCTATCTGGCCGTACTGGGCAGGAGCAGTCAGAACCTGTACATGGAGACAACGCGGGATATCACGCAGGTATTTGAAAAACGCTCGGAAATGTATGGCCGCTACCGCTTAAGCATTCTGGCGCTGACGCTGCTCACAGGCGGCGTGACGCTGCTGATTTTATCCCTGGTAACGCGAAACATACGAAAGCTCTCGCGGGCGGCCCGCCAGTTCGCCTCTGGGCGGTACGATACGCGTGTCGAAATCCAAAGCACAGACGAGATCGGCTCCCTGGCAAAGGATTTCAACTGGATGGCGGATACGATAAGCACTCAGATGAACAGGCTTCAGGAGGAAGTGCAGCGGCAGGAAGATTTCACGGCTGCCTTCGCGCATGAGTTAAAGACTCCGCTGACCTCGATCATCGGCTATGCGGATACCATCCGGCAGATGGATCTTTCACCGGAAGAAACCGACATGTGCGCCGATTATATCTATCATCAGGGGAAGCGGCTGCAGTCGCTCTCCTATAAGCTGATGGAGATGACCAACGCGGACAGCTTTCAGATATCCTGGAAGATGATCCTCACTCCGGAATTTTTCGAGGATATCCGGCGGACGGCCCAACCAAGCCTTCAGGAAAAGTCGCTGAGCCTGAAACTGAACGTGGAAAATGGCATTCTATACGGCGACAGAGAACTTCTCTCCTCCCTGTTTCTCAACCTGATTGACAATGCCCGCAAGGCAAGCCCGCAGGGAGGCACGATTTCTCTCACGGGGGAAGCCACAGCAGAAGGGTACCGTGTGACTGTGGAGGATGAGGGGCCTGGACTCCCCGCGGAGGAGTTATCCCGCATTGCCGAACCGTTCTACATGGTGGATAAATCCCGCTCCCGCCGGGAGGGCGGAGCCGGTCTCGGCCTGACGCTCTGCCGCAAAATCATTGACCTGCATAAGGGCACCTGGAAACTGGAGAGCGAACCGGGGCGGGGCCTTCGTATTACCGTTTTTCTCACCGTTCCCCAATCGGTGAAAGAATCCAGACAAACCCGCAGGAAACCAGGCCTGGGCGGCAAAAACGAACGCTTCAGACAGGATGGGTAACCCTGGGCAAATCCTCGCGGCTGTCAGACTTATCCGCAGTGAGGGAACATACATTTGGAAAGGGAGGGAAAACCGATGTACAAGCGCCGCTTCAAGACCATCCTTGCGTATACTGCCGGGATCCTGGCTCTTACGGCAGCCGTCGCCGTGGCATGGTTCCTGCCCGGCTGGTATGCCAACTGGCAGGATTCGGAGCTTTTCGGACGGCCGCAGGTAAGCAGCCGGGATGAAATCCGTTTTCTGGATACCGACGCTCTGGATGCGGCGAGCCGTCTTCGAATGCTGAAAGATTTTCAGGAAATAGTGCCGGCCAGTACAAATTCTTATGATGCCACCTTTCAGGATGAGGATCTCGCCGTATGCCGAACTATGCTGAAACGATGGGAAGAGGCGAATCTGCTTCCCGCAGGGCTGTCGGAATATATCCTTTCAGAGAACCTGCTCTACTGGAACTCTCTCTCCGCTGTGGATACGGCGGACCCTGCAATGCGGCTGCCCATTCAGGCACTGCTTTTCGGCCCTTCGTCTTTCGATGACCTTTCCTACGCCGAGGATGTAATTCTGCGCAAAGCTGACTCCGATACCGCCCCCGTGTATGAATTTTCAGCCCTGTATGTGCTCGTACTGATGGACGCGGAAAAAAATCTTCTGTATGATGTCTCCTTCCTCGGCGCTGACAATGAACTGGTCAGCGGATACGCGGCAAACAGCGCCGGCTATTCTTCGGTAGAGGAACTGATCCTGGCGGATGAAGAAAAAAGACTTTCTATCCAGGATGATTACAGCCGCTATGACTTCGCGGGTGTGTGCGGGGCCGAAAGCGCTTCCGTGAGCGGTTCTCCCTGGGAGCTGAATCTGGATGCCGTACTGCATTATGAAACCTTTGACGGAATCGCCTGCCGCAGACTGATCAAAAGCAATGATTTCTGCGACTTCCCTGATACCCTGTATGGATTCGCCGTTCTCTTCGGCAGCGAAGGGTGGAACGATTTCGTCTCCCTGCTGGGGGTATCCGAGGGGTTCGGGCAGATAGACCTGACATCTGCGGCAGAGGCATTGGATCTTTCTCCGGGGGAACTTTCGCTGCCAAGGCAAGAAGCCGAGATGCCGGCAAATGATTCCGAAATCCAGGAGCGTAACGCTTCAGACCAGTAACTGGAAGCGCCGACAGGATCAGGGCTTAAGCTGCCGCAGACGGCAGGGCGCCGTTTGGGGAAACTTTCTGAAAAAGATACAAGTTTGATACAACTTTGAGAAATCTTTGATACAGTTCTTTTGTATCCTCTCCGTGGATGGACCGTTCACGGAGAGTTTTTTTTGTCAGGAAAAACGATCTTTGCGCGATCCAGCAGAAAGGAAGCGAACACGTGGACAAGCAAAATGAGAGGTCTTCGGTTCTAAAGCGAAGGGCCCTGTGTGTGAGCACAGACCCCGGTGAGATACCTTTGAAGGAGAGGAAACGCATGCTACAGGAGAATGGTCCCCGGGAGGTCTTTACCAATCCGCGGGTCATCTACACAAAAGAGAATGGCTATCAGGTGAAAAACACGATGCCCTTTCCCTATAGAGAGGTCTCGCTGAATGCGGGAAACGCAGCCAGTCGGGGATCCTGCGTATGGGGAGATGCTGAAATGCAGGAGATTTTCCTCACACCGGGCACCGAAAAGTCACACCCCCGTGCGGATTTGGGCTCGCAAAAGAAGAAAAAGCAAAACCGGGGGCCTGCCCGAACGCAGAAAAGGATCGAAAAAGCCTTCGGACCAACGATGGAGGGGCAATGGAAACCGGCAAAGGCCACACACAGACAGAGACGAAAGACTCGTCTTTCGCATCTGATTTTGGGGCTGATTGTTCTTTTGCTCGTGGGAGGCATTCTCTGGCAAATCTTTCCAGGAGGGGGATGGAACACCAACGTATCCGGAGTCGATCCCCTTGTGCTGGTCAACAAAGACCATGCCTTCCCTGAAGACTGCGAGGTGCAGCTGCACTGGCTGAACAACGGCAACTGCGCAGTAGCGGAAGAAATGTACGAGCCATTGAGAAAGATGCTTTCCGACGGCACCGATGCCGGAGGCACCTTTGTCGTCGCATCCGGGCACCGCACACGCGAGTACCAGCAGGAACTTTTGGAGGAGGATATCCAGAGAGCTATGATGGACCAGGGACTGAGCTGGCAGGAGGCCTACGATCAGGAAAGCAGGGAGACAATGCCGCCCGGGCACAGCGAGCATGAAACCGGACTGGCCGTAGATATCGTTTCCCTCGACTACCAGGTGCTGGACCGCGCTCAGGCGGATACGTTTGAGAATCAATGGCTTTTCAAGCACTGCAGCGACTATGGATTTATCCTGCGCTATCCGGAAGGCAAAGAAGAAATCACCGGCATCGATTATGAGCCCTGGCATTTCCGTTACGTGGGAAAGAAAGCCGCGAAACAGATCATGCGGCGCGGGATCACGCTGGAGGAATACCTGGCGCAGGGAGAATGATCTCTCAAAGATACCTCCCGGCAGATCCGGATCCCAAAACATGGATCGATCTGCGCCGCGGCACGAGGATCCCTTCGGGATACCGGCGGACCTATTTCCCGCAACACCCCTCACCGCCTGTTCGTGCCGTCGGCGCACCAAAGAACTACACTGATAACAAAAAGGAGATCTCGTAGATGTGCGGAATTGCCGGCTTTGCCGGGAAACTGTCAGACAGGGAAGGAACGTTAAAAGAGATGACGGACGCGATCCGACACCGGGGGCCTGACGCGGAAGGAAGCTACCTCACAGACGAAATCGCGCTCGGATTCAGACGTCTGAGCATCATCGATCTGAAAAACGGTTCGCAGCCGATGTTCAACGAGACGAAAACCATCGCGCTGATCTTCAACGGGGAGATTTACAACAGTCCGGACTTACGGGAGCAGCTGCAAAAGAAAGGACACGTCTTTGCCACCCGTTCCGATTCGGAAGTACTGATTCACGGTTATGAGGACTACGGGGAGAACGTAGTGGATTTGCTGCGGGGCATGTTCGCTTTCGCGATCTGGGACAAGGAGAAGAAGAAGCTGTTTCTGGCCCGTGATTTTTTCGGCATCAAACCGCTCTATTACGCAATCATCGATGACCATCTGGTGTTCGCCTCCGAAATCAAGAGCATCCTCAAATTCCCGGGTGTGCGAAAAACAGTGAATCCGGAAGCGCTGCAGCAGTATCTTTCTTTCCAGTACTCCTGTCTCCCGGAAACCTTCTTTCAAGGTATCTACAACCTGCAGCCAGGTCATTTCCTGGTGTACCAAAATCGGGAGCTTCGGATCTGTCAGTACTTCGACCCTACGCTGGAACCAAACGAAACCATGGACAGAGAGACTCTCTGTCAGCAACTGCGTGATGTGCTGGAAGATTCCATTGCAAGGCACATGCTGGCGGATGTGGAGATTGGCACGTTCCTCTCCAGCGGAGTTGACTCCGGCTATATCGCTGCAAACTCCCTGGGAGAAAAAACCTTCACCGTCGGCTTTCTGGAGAAGGAAAGCCCGTACAACGAGATCCAGGAAGCGAAGGACTGCGCGGATTACCTGGGGCTTCAAAACTACAGCCACACCATCACGGAAGAAGAATACTGGGAGAAAATCCCTCAAATTTTATACTACCTGGACGAGCCGCTGGCGGATCCCTCCGCGATCGCTCTCTATTTTCTAGCAGGGGAGGCCTCCAGGTACGTGAAGGTCGTCACCTCCGGCGAGGGAGCGGATGAACTGTTTGGCGGATACCGGATCTATCATGAACCGCTGTCCTTAAAAAAAGTCACCTGGCTGCCGAACCATTTTCGAAAGGCGATCGCCCGCCTGGCACAGAAACTTCCGAAAGGGGTAAAGGGCAGAAGTTTTTTGATTCGAGCCAGCAAATCAGTGGAGGAGCGGTTTATCGGCAACGCAAACATCTTTTCTGATGAAGAAAGGAAAGAACTGTTAAAGCACCCGGTACCGGCGCCCTCTCCGGCGAACTTGCTGTCCGAAAAATACAAACGGATGCAAAAATTCGATGATATCGCAAAAATGCAGTACATCGACCTTACCAGCTGGCTGCCGGGGGACATCCTGGCAAAGGCGGACAAAATGAGTATGGCCCATTCCCTGGAACTGCGCACCCCGTTTCTGGACAGGGAAGTGTTCGAAGTAGCAAGACAGATCCCAGCGGATATGAAAATAAAAAACAAAACGACCAAATACGCGTTTCGCCGTGCCGCTGAAATCGATCTTCCGGCCTCCGTGGCGTACAAACGCAAACTGGGATTCCCGGTCCCCATCCGCGTATGGTTAAAAGAGGACCAGGCTTACAGCCGTGTCAGGGAAATCTTTACCAGTCCAACTGCGGAGGAATTCTTCCATACAGACAAACTCCTTCGTTTGCTGGATGACCATAAAAAGGGAATCCTTGACAACAGCCGTAAAATCTGGACCATCTATATCTTTCTGGTATGGCATCAAGTGTTCTTTGGACATGCAGAGGCTTCATGAAGCATGAAAACCATACGCCATTCACAGGCGCTTCCTCCTGATTCATTTTCTTCACCATGAGCACATCCCTTTGGGATGTGCTTTTGCGTGCTCTCGTTTTCTCTGGCGCTGCCGCTTGAATTCTCCTATCGTCCGGGAAAGTCTCCCCGCAAAAGGAAGTCCCATCCTTTCAACAGAACACGTTTTCCCACTGATGCGTGCAAGGGATCTTCTGACAATCTTCGAAATTTGCCATCTGGGTGGGGAAAATTGCGGGAAAGGAAGCTCCACCTGTATGCAATCAGAATGGCTCCAAATGAATGGTACTGCGGAAGGAATCAGGGTTTTCGGATCAAGCGGTCAGAAAAGTTTTGAAGAACTGTCGATTTCTTGAAAATAAAATTTTGAAGAAACGACCCATTTGAAACCTGAATTGTGCCAGAATTAGCGTATACAACCTATTCCAGGCTTTCTATCAATTGATCGTAGGCATCAAACTGCAG
>CAZXSN010000033.1:0-30754 GCA_964643295.1 uncultured Lachnospiraceae bacterium | reverse complement strand
GTCTTGGGAGCGTTCGTATTCTTTGCCATAGCCTTACTCCTCCTTCTTCTTGAATGAAATAGTGCCGGTTGCAAAGAGCTGGATGAAGTTGATGATCAAAGCGATGACCATCAGCACCACGCCAACTGCGCATGCGTAGCCGAGTTCATTCGTTTCAATACCGCGCTTGTACAAATAGCCCACGATGGTAAGACCGATGTTCTTCGGTGAAGAGTTGCCGCCCCACAGCATGTAACTCTCCAGGAACATGGACAGACCGGCGAATACGGAGATCGTGATGACGTAAACGGTGGTCGGTTTCAGCAGCGGGAAGGTAATGTAGCGGAATTTCTGTACGGCATTCGCGCCGTCGATGTCGGCCGATTCATACAGCGTACCATCGATGCTGTTCAAACCGGATACAAAATAGAGCATGTTGACACCGGTCCACCGCCACATACACAGCAGAAGCAGTGCCACCCAGCCGGTACCCTTGGATTTTAGCCAGGGGATTGGAGCATGGCCAAACCACTGCAGGATCTTGTTCATCTGGCCGCCCGCGCCTTCCGAGAACATCAGGCGGAAAAGCATACCGGAGATGACAACTGAAGTCAGCGCCGGGATGTACATAATCACTTTCCAGACGCCGCGAGCCTTGGTGATGCGGCTCTCAATCAGAACAGCCAGCAGCATGGGAATGGGCACCAGCAGAAGCAGCGTCAGAAGCATGTATTCCACACTGTTTAGGACTGCTGTCCGGAAAAACGGGTCTTTTGCCAGTTTCTGATAATGCGCGGCACCTACCCACGTGGTGACACCAAAGTCTACGTCCTGGAAGCTCATAAGGATACCGGTTACCAGCGGATACAGCCAGAAGACCAGCAGGCTTATGACGAACGGCAGACAGAATACTACCGGTGCAATTTTCTGAGAATAAAGCAATTTCTTTGCTTTCTTCACTGAACGATTCCTCCTTTCCTTATCGTCGGCAAACCCACACACTGTGCCGACGCATACGCGAAACGCGTGTCCGCGGACCTGTCCGGGCCAAGCGCCATGGGCTCTTACGGAACAGCGCCCGCGTGGAACAAACTTTATGAAAACTCGTCCTGCATAAGGCAGAAGAACATTCTCCTCAAGGCATCTTCCGGCAGCGTCTGCCGGAATGCACGGGGGAAGAACGGCTGTTCTAGCGGAAAAAGCCCGGGAATGCGACTTCCCGGGCTTCCCTGTGCCTTTTTATTCTGACTGCGGGATTTTATCGCGCAGAAGCAAACCTCTTTTACTGATGGATTTTTTGTTACGCAGAAACGAGGGTTTGCATTCTACGTTCCCGCGTTGGGAAACAGCGTTTCTTCAGAAAGGAACGGAGCCTGTGAAGCCGCCGGGATTACATGATTGCGAATGTGATATAATCCTGGGCTTCCTGAAGCGCTTCGTCCACATCCATGCCTTCCTCGAGCACCTCATTCAGAGTTGTGGTGCAGAAGTAGTCGTTGATGGTCGGGGACGCAGACGTGGAGTAAATTCTGCCGATTTCATTGTTCGCGGCCAGCTCATTGAGGATTTCATACGGCTTTACACGGAAGAACGTGTTGTAGTAGTTGTCCTCGCTGTATGCGAACTCTTCGTCTGACCAGTAAGCGGTGTTGCAGACATCAAAGCCAAG
This sequence comes from uncultured Lachnospiraceae bacterium, assembly GCA_964643295.1. Classification (GTDB taxonomy): domain Bacteria; phylum Bacillota; class Clostridia; order Lachnospirales; family Lachnospiraceae; genus Merdiplasma. The sequence continues at coordinate 29,106 of CAZXSN010000033.1, read as the reverse complement.
CTCGTTCCAGATGTACTTTTCACCCTCTTCGGAGAGCTTTGCCCATGCCAGCCATTCGGCCGCCAGTTCCGGATTCTCGCACTGGTTCGTGACAACCGTGCCGGTTCCGCCGATACCAACAGAGGACGGCTGTCCTTCCTCGAATACCGGGATCTTGGTGATGTCATATTTGCCTTCCATTTCCGGCATGTAATCTTTGAAACGGCTCATATACCACATGGCCTTCGGGAAGGATGCGATCTTGCCGTCCATGACGTTCTTGAAGCCGGCTTCCAGGTCCACATGACCGTCGGTGGAAATCATCGCGATGCCGTCATTCAGCCACTGCTGCTGCATGGTGAGCATCTTCTTTACGGAATCAAGCTGTACGTTTACTTCCCCGTCCGGGCCGCCGGTCCAGTCTTCGCCGTACTGCGCCATGGCAACCCACAGCCAGTCAACGCCGCCCGTATCCACGGAGGTTAAGTACACTTCGCCGTTGGAAGCGTCTCTTAACTGTTCGCCGAGTGCGGTATAATCATCCCAGGTCTTGACAGACTTGTAATCCAGACCGTACTGCTCGAAGATCTCCGCGTTCCAGTACATCACAGCCGCGCCTACGTGGGTAGGAACACCAACGCGCTCACCATCTGCTCTGGAGTAGATATCCAGTCTGGACTGCACTACGCTGTCTTCATACGGAGCAAGGGCATCGGTTAAATCATACAGCGGGCAGTTCTCGCCTGTATAGTTCGGGAACTGGCCAATCTCGATGTCGCACATATCGGGAGCACCGCTTCCGGCCTGCAGGGACATCATCAGTTTGTTGTGGTGATCGCCATAAGGATAGGTGCTGAATGTGATCTGGATGGTTCTGTCCGGATTCTGCTCGTTCCAAAGATCCACCATCTTGCCGTAGAACTCATTATGCAGGTCAACGAAGGACCAGAGTTCATACTTCGCGGTCGCATCATCCGGACCTACGGTTGTCACAGCGGTCGGAGCAGCTTCCGTCTCGGCCTCTGCAAAGGCCATCGTGCCCATGGAGAGCACCATCGCGGCGGTCAGGAAACCTGCCAGCAACTTTTTCTTCATAAATTGTTCCTCCTTTGTTTAAAATAGTTGCACTTTTTTTCGGCGGCCTGGGAAAACTGTACACACCGATCTGTTTTTCAAAAAAACCCGGAAAAAAGAAAAACTTCGTCAGAATGCACATATTCTCTCAAACAGTCCGCCCCTCTGAATGTGATTTTACATTGAAGTTTGTGCGGATGTCAATCCTGAATTTAGGAAAGATCACAGATTGTTTAGAGAAATCTAAAACAATAACCGGCAGATGCACAAGGGTCGGTTTTCGCGGAAATCATAGAAAAAGCTTGACATTTCCAGTTGTTTATGTATACTGAAAGAGATCGTTTCGGAAAAAACAAAATTAAATGTTTTTAGACATAGAATGGAGGGAGGAGGGCGCAGATGGTCAGTCAGGATTCCCTGGACGCGCAGCTGCCGATTTTTCAGGCGCTCAGTTCTGATCTGCGGCTGGAGATTCTAAAACATATTTTGACGCATCACGGAATGAATCTGCGGCAGACGGCGAAGTGTCTGGGGCTTTCCATGAGTACGCTCAGCCCGCATATCGCGAAGCTGGAGGAGTGCGGGCTGATCCGGGTTGCCGATGTGCCCGCCTCGCACGGGGTGCAGAAGTGCTGCTATCCGAACATGGAGCAGATTGTGGTGGACTTTACCAGAGATTCCGCGCAGCTGTCCGGGATTTATCAGGCGGAGATTCCCATCGGCAGTTATTCGGACTTTTCCGTGACACCCACCTGCGGGCTGGCCACGGAGAGCGCATTTTTAGGGGCGCTGGACGAGCCGCGGCTGTTTGCCCATCCGGAGCGCCGACGGGCGCGGATTCTCTGGTTTACGACCGGATATGTGGAATATCTGCTGCCCAACCTGATTCCGTTAGGCAGCGTGATCGATTCACTCAGCGTCACGTTTGAGGTCTCCTCGGAGGCGCCGCGCTACAACAACAGATGGCCGTCGCTGATCGAGTTTTCCCTGAACGGAACATTGCTTGGCTCCTGGGTCTGCCCGGGAGATTTCGGGGGCCGTCCGGGTCTTTTCAATCCCGACTGGTGGTACGATTTCCTGAATCAGTATGGCCTGATGAAAAAACTGACAGTCAACACGGAAGGAAGTTTCCTCGACGGGGAACCGCTTTCTTCCGTCACGGTCCGTGACCTTGACCTTACCGGCCGGTCTGTGCTGAAACTAAGGCTCAGCGTACCGGAAGGCAGAGCGGATTCGCGGGGCTTAACGCTGTACGGACAGGGCTTCGGGGATTACAATCAGGATATCCGCATGACTATCCATTACCAGACGGAAGGCTAGGCGGGAAAGCGAGCCCGTCAGGCGTCAAAAGAAAAAATGGGCCTTCCGCTTTCCTCAAAGCGCAGGGGCATGATCATGGCATGCCGGTTGGGATTATAGAGCGGGTTGCCGATGATTTCCTCTTCCGTGCGGGCGTGGTAGACCATGACCGGCCTTCCGGTCTCGTCGCGTGTGAAACAGTTGTGGCCGGGACCAAAAATTCCGTGTGCCGGATCGCTTTTGAGCACCGGGAAGCGTTCCTTCTTCCAGGAGAGCGGATCGAGCAGGTCGGAATCCTCATCTGCGGTGAGCATGCCCATGCAGTAGTACGGGCCGGTCTCGGACGCGGAATAGGTAAGGTAAATTTTGCCGGCGCTGTGAAGCACAGCCGGTCCCTCATTGACCCAGAAACCATAGCGCTCCCAGTCGTAATCTGGGGTGGTCAGCATGACCTGCGCGGTCCTCAGACTGCAGGGCGTCTCCATCTCAGCGATGTAGAGATTGGAAATCTGCGGATAGATGCTGACCTTTTCCGCCCAGACATAATAGCGTTTTCCTTTGTTTTCGAAGACGGTGGCGTCCAGGGAGAACGCCTCAAAGGAGAAGACATCGTCCGGGGCGCGGCGCATCTTGCCTTTTTCCACCCAGGTTCCGGTCAGGGGATCTTCGTCGGCGCATTCCAGAATGTAGGGGCGGATTTCCCAGATGTCATCCACATCGCCGCCGGAAAAGTAGATATACCACTTCCCGTCGAGGAAATGAAGTTCCGGGGCCCAGATATGTTTGCTGAGGATGCCCTTTTCATGTTTGCGCCAGATGGTGACTTCCGGTGCGTCCCGAAGCCCGATCAGCGTAGGGGAGTGACGCAGAACAACGGAATCATAGGCGGGGACAGAGGCAGTGAAATAGTAAGTGCCGTCCGTATGCCGGTACACATAAGGGTCTGCCCGCTGCAGTATCCAGGGTTCGTTGTATTGAAAGGGTTTGGCTGTATTCATAATCAGACCTCCTGGTGAAAAAGGTGGAACCTTTCGCGGGCAATGGCTGATGCCCGGATCAGTTCATAAATCATTAATGAAGTAAGCTAAAAGGATGTGGACAGCATGCTTTACATTAAAAATCTTGACGACGGCGCCGCCGTTTTTAAGGCGCTCGGCTCGGAGCTGCGGATCAAAATCATCAAGATCCTGCTGGAGAACAGGGAAATGAATATGGGCGAACTGGCAGCGGCGCTGGGCATCACAAACGGCGCCCTCACCAGCCACGTCAAAAAGCTGGAAGAGAGCGGGATCATCACGATCTTAAGCGAATACTCCGGTCACGGCAATCAGAAGGTCTGCCGGATGAACACAGACAAGATCCTGATCGATGTGGCGGTGAAGGAGGCAAATCCGGATGCCGACAGCTATTCGATCGACATTCCGGTCGGCAGTTATTTCAACTATATGGTATTTCCGACCTGCGGCCTCGCCACCGCGAAGAATCTGATCGGCGCCGTGGACGATCCGCGCTACTTCGCGCATCCCAGTCACGCGGAGGCCCAGATTCTGTGGTTTGCGAGAGGGCATATCGACTACCTGATTCCCAACATGCTTCCGCCGGACAGGCGTATCGACCAGATCACGATCTCCTTTGAGATCAGCAGCGAGGCGCCGGGGGTCAACAGCGAGTGGCCGTCGGATATCTCCTTCTTCCTGAACGGCAAGAAGCTCGGCATGTGGACGAGCCCCGGAGATTTCGGGGATGTGCACGGCATGTTTACGCCGACCTGGTGGTTCCCCAACTGGAATCAGTACGGCCTTTTGAAAATGCTGGTGATCAACCGAGAAGGCACGTACATCGACGGACTGCAGATTTCCAACGTGACTACCACATCGATGGCACTGGGAGCGCAGGATGAGCTTCGTTTTCGCTTCCAGGTGCAGGAACCCGCGCACAATATCGGCGGTCTTACCCTGTTTGGGAAGGGGTTTGGCAACTACAATCAGGATATCCGGGTGCGGGTCAATTACAGTTCCGGGGAGTGAGGAAGCTTTTACCAGCGTCTCGTCACATCAGGACAGCGCCTTACGCGCAGAGCGGCCCGCAGTTCCACGTAGCAGCCGCACAGGCGGCACATGCCGTCGAGCAGATATTCGCAGCGGGCGCACTGAGAAAGGCGCTCTTCATAGACCGCCTGCTCCGCGCGGTCTTCCTCGTCAAGATGCGCGATATAGATCTCCAGTTTTCGAAAGAATTCTTCACGGTCCTCCGTGTACAGCAGACATCTTCTGCAGACACGGAGGGTTTCTTCTTTTGACGGTCTGTCATGCGAAGGGTTTTCTTTTGAAGGAGCTTCTTTTAATTCTGATAATTCCAAAGGCTTTTCATCCAAAGGTTTTTCCCTCGATGGGTTTTCGCCCGGCGTTTGTTCTTCGTACATGAAAAGTAAACAGAAGCTCCCGCAGGCTAAGCGTCGGTTTCTGCGCACAGATGCAGTACGCAGCGGGGCGGCAGCGTGAGGGAAAGCCCGGCTTCGTCCACCCGAAAATCCGTGAAGTTTTCCGAGGTTACACACTGCGGCTCCTCAAAGGTATTTTTATCAGCCATGTCTCCGTGCACCATCGCGCCTTTCGCGCGTACGATCCGGCTCCCTTTGACATCTACGTCAATGGGGCAGGAGTCGGTAAGCGAAGCGTTTGTCAGCGTGATATGCAGATGCCCGGACGCATCCCGGGATACGGATTCCGTAATCCAGGGAAGACGGTATTCCTCCTCCAGACCGATCTGAGGCGTATCGATCGAGCTTTCCAGCAGTTCTCCGTCCTGATGATCCTTATAAAGATCGAACACATGATAGGTCGGCGTCAGCAGCATATCGGCCCCCTCGGTTAAGATCACGGACTGCAGCACGTTGATGGTCTGTGCCAGGTTGGCCATCCGCACACGGTCGGAGTGCTTGTTGAAGATGTTGAGTGTGATGCCGGCCACCAGCGCATCGCGGATCGTGTTCTGCTGATAGAGGAAGCCCGGGTTGGTGCCCGGTTCCACCGTGTACCAGGTGCCCCATTCGTCGACGACCAGGCTGACAAAACGGTCCGGGTCATATTCGTCCATGATCGCGGAATGGCCGCGGATCAGTTCATCCATGTACCAGGCTTTGGATAAGGTCTTATACCAGGTCTTCTCGTCAAATTCGGTCGCGCTGCCTTTCAGCTGCCATCCTTCCGGATGCACGTAGTAGTGCAGGGAAAGCCCGTCCAGGTTGCCGTGGAAACGCGGTTCACAGTGAGTAAAGAGTGTTTTTAAGACTCCGCTGGTCCACTCATAATCATCGACATTGGGACCGCAGCAGATCTTGCGGATGCTTTTGGGACCGGTCCGTTCCGGATCCTTATAGTCGCGCACGTAGGTCTGGTAGCGGCGGTATTCGTTCGCATAGTATTCCGGAGTCATGTTGCCTCCGCAGCCCCAGTTTTCGTTGCCCACACCGAAGAACGGCAGCTTCCAGGCCTCCTCATGGCCGTTTTCCCGGCGCAGGCTGGACATCGGAGACGTTCCCTCGAACGTGATGTACTCCACCCATTCCGACATTTCCTGCACGGTGCCGCTGCCTAAGTTGCCGTTTACATAAGCCTCGCAGCCGAGCTGACTGCAGAGCTCAAAATATTCGTGTGTGCCGAAGCTGTTGTCCTCTGTGACACCGCCCCAGTGGGTGTTGATCATTTTTTTTCGGCTGCTCTTGGGGCCGATTCCGTCCATCCAGTGATATTCATCGGCAAAGCAGCCGCCTGGCCAGCGTAAGACCGGAATGCGGATCTGGCGCATCGCCTCCACGACGTCCGAGCGCATCCCGTGCACGTTCGGGATCGGGGAATCCTCTCCCACATAGAAGCCCCCGTAGATGCAGCGGCCGAGATGCTCGGAAAAGTGGCCGTAAATCTCCTTATGAATTCTGCTTAGCGGTCTGTCCGGATGAATGATTAAGTTTGCCATCTGTTTCTCCTTGTCCTTATTCATTTGTAACCTTTCTGCAGGATGGGTTTATTGGCGGGGCAGATCCGTTTAGCAGTAAGAAGCGGAAAGCCCTTTCAATCTCCATATATTATAGCGAAACGGAAAAAAAGTGCAATCCTAATTTTCTTCCGGGCGAATTATTTTAGGACAAACAAAAATAATTTACATCTTTCTATTGAAAATGGGAGATAAGCGGTATAAAATAGGATTTACCGAGAGTTCAATCCGAAATAAAGAAGCGGAGACGAACCAAAAGAGAAATGGAAGAAAGGAAGGAGGAGGGGGCAGACGCAGAATGCAGGAAAGAGACGGCGCACTTTTTGGCGCACGGTGCATTTCTGCGGGCCCGAAGAAACATGAAACAGAACAGAAAACGCGGACTGTGGTCTGCGCAGATGGCGCTGGTACTGGCGGTGTCGCTGACGGTTTCCGCCTTTGCCGAGGAGGCGCAGACGGAAGAGGTACTGACAGAGGCAGCGCAGACGGAAGAGGCAGCAACGGAAGCGGCTGAAAGCGAATCGGCATCGGAAACGCTTGCGGTCAACCATGTGACAGTGCATGATCCGTCCATCATCCGCAACAATGAGGGCGAATACTATGTGCTCGGTTCCCACACCGCGATCGCCAAGTCGGCGGATCTGGCGAACTGGGAACAGGTAAATTTTGACTACGGAAATCCGGAGAACACGCCGCTTTATGGAAATCTGCAGGAAACCTTCGCAGAGCCGTTCCAGTGGGCGGGTTATGACGACGGGGACAGCCTGGGCGGATACGCGATCTGGGCTCCGGACATCATCTGGAATCCGCAGTATGTGTGGGAGGACGGAAGCACAGGCGCCTACATGCTCTACTGCTGCACTTCCTCTACCTGGCGCAGATCCTGCATCTGCTACCTGGTATCCAAGGAGTTTGACGGCCCGTATGCGTACGGGGACACGATTGTGTATTCCGGGTTCACACAGAATGGTGCGCCGGACGGAAACAGCACCCGGAACACAAAGTGGGACAATGATTACCTGAACTTGAACGAGCTGATCGAGAAGGGTTCCGCAAACGGCGGCATCGACGAGGTCAGCGAGAACTGGTTTACCGGCACCGGCGAGTGGGACAACACCTATGCGCCGAATGCGATTGATCCGAACCTGTTCTTTGATGCGGCCGGGGAGCATCTGTATATGTCCTACGGCTCCTGGTCAGGCGGTCTTTTCATCCTGGAACTGGATCCGACGACCGGCGAGGCACTGTATCCGGGTGTCGATTCCGTAGATGAGGCATCCGGCAACTTTATCGACCGCTACTTCGGTGTGCACATCGCGGGCGGCAACCATCAGTCCGGCGAGGGCCCGTACATCGAGTACGATCCGGAGACCGGATACTATTACCTGTATGAAACCTACGGAGGCCTTACCGCGACGGGCGGCTACAACATGCGGCTGTTTCGCTCTGAGGCGCCGTTTGGCCCGTACCTGGATGCCAAGGGCGGCAACGCTGCCGACAACGGCGAGAGCAACGACAGCTACGGGATCAAGCTGATCGGCAACTACAGCTTCTATGATCAGATCGGCAAACGCGCGGCAGGACATAACTCCATGCTGATCGACGAGGATGGGAAGCGCTATCTGGTCTACCATCAGCGCTTCGACATCGAACCGCAGCTGGAGAGCCACGAAGTGCGTGTGCATCAGCAGTTTTTGAATGAGGATCTGTGGCCGGTGACCGCGGTGTATGAATACTGCGGCGAGCAGCCGGCAAATTATGGGGACGAGGAGGTGGTCGGTTCCTACGAATTCATCGATCACGGCGATAAGACGACCGGCGAGATGGAACCCACCCAGATGCTTACCCTGTATGAGGACGGCACCGCAGATGGCGCGAAAACCGGTACCTGGACCAAGACCGATTCCGGAAAAGGATACGACTATGTGACGTTTACCTTCAATGACGGAACCGTTTACAAAGGATATTTCTTCCGTCAGCACAAGGAAAACATTGAGCCGGATGCGGTGATGACGTTCAGCGCGATCGGCAATGACAATAAGAGCATCTGGGGCAGCATGATCAATATGGAAGATACGGCGATGGTCGCCGATATGGCCTCCGTGGCACTGGATCAGATGCTGCCGGCGGCAACGAAAGAGAATATCACACTTCCGGACAGCGTGATGGGCGCTTCCGTAACCTGGAGCAGTTCCGATGCGGCGGTGATCAGTGAGACCGGCGTGGTGACTCCGCAGGAGGAGGACGTGCGGGTGGAGCTGACCGCGCAGGTTACGTGCGGCGATACGACGCTGGAAAAGACCTTCAAGGTAACCGTGCGCGGCGTGGCTGTGCTGATCGTGGGCTATGATTTCGAAAACGCGGCGGCAGAGGCTGAGACAGAAGCAGCGGAAGCGGAGACGGCAGCAGTGGCTGAGACAGAAGCAGCGGAAGCGGAGACGGCAGCGGAGGCTGAGACAGAAGCGGCGGAAGCGGAGACAGCAGCAGAGGCTGAAACAGAAGCGGCAGAGGCTGAAACCGGTGCGGCCGTTGCGCCGGTGGAAGGTTCCGCACTTGCGGAAAGTGCGCAGTTAGTCGGCGCGGCGGAGATCATCTCCGATGAGGAGCGCGGAAATGTGTTAAGCATTGTCAACGAGGAGGGCGCAAAGGGCGTCAATTATCTGCGGCTGCCGGAAGATACGCTGCAGGAGGTTGGCCCGTCCGGCTATTCCGTGGCCATGTGGACGAAGATCGGTGAGGAGACCTTTGAGCACAGCGCTCTGTTTGAAGCGGACGCCGCGGCGGCTTATCCGCTGACCAGGATCGGGGCGAACCTGATTGCCCGCATCAACGCCAACAGCTACAGTGATGTGATGGGCGCACTGCTGAGCACGAGCGGCGAGCGCGGCGTGTGGGAGCATGTGGTGTATACCGTGGATCCGAACGGGATCAAGGTTTACTTAAACGGTGAGCTGGTGGGCGAGGAGAAGAAGGACATCGCCGACTGCTTCCGCAAGAACAAGACCGGCATTTCCCAGGCAAAGGATGTCATGGTCGGCAGCGGCTTCATCTGGGGCGACGAGGACTGCAGGAACGCTCTGTTCGATGATGTGCTGGTCTATGACGGTGTCCTGACGGCAGCCGAAGTGCAGGCTCTCTACGAAAAGTAAAGAGTATCTGACCGGCGGCAGGATAGTTTTTTAAGAATAGGCGGTTTTGGCCCCGGCATCGAAACATGTGCCGGGGCCATTTGAGTCCGTAAGGTTTTCTTTAGGGTCTGTGCGGGTAAGACAGACTCTTTTTTGCCTGTCCGGCGGGAAATAAAAGCCTGTTTGCGGAATTCCTTCGCGGATACAACAGTAGGGATAGCCAACCAGTGCCGAGTATGCTATAGTTCTTTCCGGGAGACCGGCTGCTGTACACAAAAAACCCGGAAAATGTGCGGAAAAACGATCGCGGGAAGAGAAAGCATTGTTTTATGAGTTTTGAGAAGAAGGAGGACAGATGAAGAATCCATACGTTCCGGACTGGGATCAATATGCGCATCTTGCGAGGCAGGCGGCGGCAGAGGGAGCGGTGCTGCTGAAAAACGACGGACAGGCGCTCCCGTTAAAAGAAGGAGAAAAACTGGCGGTCTTTGGAAGAACCCAGTTTCACTATTATAAGAGCGGAACCGGTTCCGGGGGAATGGTGCACACCAGCTACGTGGTGGGAATTGAGGAGGCACTCAAGGAAGAATCGTTTGTGCTGAACCAGGGTCTGCTTGCAAAATATCAGGACTGGCTCAAAGATCATCCCTTTGATACGGGAGTGGGCTGGGCACAGGAACCATGGAGTCAGGAGGAGATGCCGCTTTCCGAGGAGGAGATCAGGCAGGCGGCGGACGAATCGGATACCGCGCTCATTGTTATCGGCAGGACGGCGGGGGAAGACCGGGATGTGCTAAACCAGGAGGGCAGCTACCTTCTCACAGCTGTGGAGGAGGATCTGATCCGAAAGGTCTGCCGCATCTTTCCCAAGTCGGTGGTGCTGCTCAATGTCGGCGCTGTCATGGACATGAAATGGGTGGAAAAGTATAATCCCTCCGCGGTGCTTTATGTATGGCAGGGAGGCATGGAAGGCGGACACGGAATCACCGATGTGCTAACCGGGCGGGTCAACCCCTGCGGGAAGCTTTCCGATACGATTGCCCGGGATATTGAAGATTACCCCTCCACCCAGAATTTCGGCGGGGATGAGGCAAATATCTACGCGGAGGATATCTACGTGGGCTACCGCTACTTTGAGACCTTCGCGAAGGAGAAGGTGCTCTATCCCTTTGGATACGGTCTGTCCTATACGACGTTTGCGGTTACCGTAACGGGCATGGAACGAATGGAGGATGCCGTCTGTCTTAGGGCAGACGTTCAAAATACCGGGGAAACGGCCGGGAAGGAAGTCGTGCAGGTCTATGTAAACCCCGCGCAGGGAAAGCTGGGGAAGCCGATTCGCAGTCTCGTGGATTTTGCCAAAACCGGTCTTTTGCAGCCGGGGGAGACGAAAGAGTTTGTCTTTACGATCTCAGACAGGCAGTTGGCCTCCTACGATGACAGCGGAGTGACCGGTTATCCGTTCTGCTTTGTTTTAGAGGACGGGACCTATGAAGTGTATGTGGGGACGAATGTCAGAGACGCGCAGGCGGCAGGATCGTTTACAGTCACGGAGACGAAAGTGCTTGAGAAATGTACGCAGGCGCTTGCGCCCGCCACATCGTTTCGCAGGCTGCGCCCATCAAAAAAATGTTCGGAAAACGCTGAGACCTTCTGTGAAGCGTGGGAGGATACCCCGGTGCGCTTATGTCCCATGAAGACGAGGGAAGAGGAGGACTTCGTAAAGGAGATCCCCTTTACGGGGGATTTAGGTTACCGGCTGGCGGATGTTTATGATGGAAGGATCAGCCTGGAGACGTTTCTGGCGCAGATTCCGGATGAGGAACTTTGCCACATGGTAAAGGGGGAGGGCATGTGCTCTTCCAAGGTGACGCCCGGAACCGCGGCGGCGTTTGGCGGTCTGACACCGGCTCTTCAAAACTTTGGCATCCCCTGCGGCTGCTGCGCGGACGGGCCGAGCGGGATTCGCATGGACTGCGGGACGAAGGCCTTTTCTCTTCCCAGCGGAACCTGTTTTGCCTGCACCTTCAACGAACCGCTGCTGACTTCTCTGTTTGAGATGGTGGGAACGGAACTGCGCAAAAACCGCATCGATACGCTTTTGGGCCCCGGCATGAACATTCACCGGAATCCGTTAAATGGCCGAAACTTCGAGTATTTTTCGGAAGATCCCTGTCTGACCGGGCGCATGGCGGCGGCGCAGCTGAAAGGCTTCGCCAGACGGGGCGTGACGGGGACGATCAAGCATTTCGCGGCCAACAATCAGGAGCACAACCGCCGGAAAGTGGACGCGGTTGTCTCGGAACGGGCACTGCGGGAGATTTACCTGAAAGGTTTTGAGACTGCGGTAAAGGAAGGCGGCGCATACTCCATCATGACCACCTATGGTCCTATAAACGGCATCTGGACAGCGGGGAATTACGAGCTGCTGACGACGGTTCTTCGCGGGGAATGGAAGTATGACGGCATGGTCATGACCGACTGGTGGGCGGAGATCAGCGAGGAAGGCAAAGCCGCCGCTAAAGAGCATCTTTCCGAGATGGTGAAGGCTCAGAACGATGTTTATATGGTGGTGCCGGATACAACGGAGTTTGACGGAAATCTGAAGGAACAGCTTGCCTCCGGCAGTCTTTCCAGAGGGATCCTGGTAAGAAGCGCCGCGAATATCTGCCGGGCGCTGATGAAATCCCCGGTCATGGACCGCTTCCTGGGGAGAGTAAGCGAGGAGGAGAAGAAAGCCTGGGAAGAGCTGGATGCGGAAGATCAGGCGAATCTGAATATGCCCTATCTTTCGATGGAGGAGGAGCTTACCATTCCGGGGAAACAGCTGGATACGAAAAAGAATCATTCGACGGTGCTTGGGCTGTCCGTGAACCGCCTGGGTGCTTATCATATGAAGATGAAAGTCCGCTCTGATGCCGGTACGCTGGCGCAGATCCCCGTGTCTGTGTTCTGGGATGGGCGTTTATCCGGGACGATCACGATCCATGGAACGAACGGAGACTGGATCGAGGTGGAACAGATGCTGGGGTTTGCCATGAAGGGGAACCATTATCTGAAGTTCTATTTCGCAGAAGGCGGCATGGAAATCGAGCGTGTGACGGTGCAGTGGAAAAAGATCGAAGGGTTTTGATTGGGAAAGAGTCATCGCCTAATAGGAGTCAATTGCGCGAAGGGGGGAGGATTTTCCCCTTCTTCCCTGTTTGACTGAAAAAGAAGGGGACTTCGTATTTCTAGAAGTCCCATAAGGGGAATAGCTGCAGAAAATGGTACCCTAAGCACCGGTCGTCTGCGTCAGAACGACTATGGTTTTCCGATACCGTTTGGGAATCATTCCGTAAGAGAAATACAAACCGCCCCGCAGTCAAAACGGGGCGGCATTTTTTCTCCGGTTCTTTTTTGTCCCCGCCAAGAGCGCTTTTCTTTGAGGACAACAGCCTTTTTAAGAGGCCTAATGGGGCTTATCTTACAGGAAGTTCCACTGGTCTTCTGTGGGCAGATAGCAGACAGGGACCTTCTGCTTAAGAAGTTTTGCAAGAACCTGGGCAAAATCCTTCATGCCCAGTTCCTCCAGATTGAAATGCCCCGGATTGAGACAGGCGCGGATTTTTCCCAGATCCACGGCATCCCGGATGTAGGAGAGCACGGTCCACTCAATGATCTCCCCGGGGATAAGCACCTGGATGTCGGCTTTTTCCATGGCTTCCATGAGAGACATGGCATAGTCCCGGTAGCAGCCGTCCTCGCCTAAGCAGTCCGGGAAAAAGGAGTTGGGGTAGAGGTGGCCGGCAAGAGCCACCCGCTCAACTGTCTGCTGCGGGTTTCCCAGATAGCGAAGGCCGTGCAGGCCAAGCTTTTCAATGAGGTATCTGCCCAGGTCAGCCACCGTGGTTTCAGGCAGTACGAAAGGCTGAAGGAAAGCGGCATCCCCGGCAAGTTCAGGATGGTAATATTCCTCCCAGCCCAGGCAGCGGATCACGCCGGAGAAAATACTGTCGGGCTGATGCGCATGCATGTGGTCGTGATCCCGCCAGACAGTCAGGCCGGTTTCCTGAAGGAGCTGCTTTTTCTGCTCCTGGACGGCGTTGGGAAAGCTGCCTTTCCAGTCCGCATAGTCCGGTGTCTGGTAGTAGATCGGTTCATGGACGATCAGCAGGCTGCAGTTTTTTCTGGCTGCCCTGCGAATCACGGATACGGTGGGAACCAGCGCCACAGCCACGCCGGTACATTCCGCTTCCGGATCGCCGGCTTTATAGCCGTCGCATCCCTGATAGTCCGGAATCTGCGGGTGATAGGCGAGGATGCGCTGGATGATTTCCTTGTTCTTCATGGGTGTTTTCTCCTTTACGATGCGTACAGATTGGATGCTGCTTTCCGGCGCTGACGGTCTTATCCGCGAAGGGTTCCTCCGCCTTTTCCCCTGGCTTTCAAAGGACGGCCGAAGCGGGAAAAAGCGGCTTTATGGCGTTTCTTCGAAAAGATGCGCGGTAAAATCAACGAGGCACTGTCTCCAGACATTCCACTCATGGTCGCCTGGATAGATGCGCCGGTCGTTGGGGATTCCCGCCGTTTTCAGAAGGTCGTCATCAGCGAGAAAGGTGGGCAGGAACGGATCCTTATCTCCGATTGCGCGAAACAGATAGATCCCGCTTTCTTTGAAGGCAGCCAGGTTCTTTGGCGATAAGTGTCCGTTTTCGCCGCTCAGCGGATTGGACAGAAAGCCGCTGAAAAGCCCGACCGCGCAGAACAGATCCTGATGCGTAAGAGAGGCGATGGAAGACTGCACACTGCCCATGGACAGTCCGGCGATGGCCCGGGAACTTTTTCCGGATGCCGCGCGGTAACGGTTTTCCACATGCGGAATCACGTCACGCAGGAGAAACTCGGGGAAGCGTTCAAAAAGGAGACGGCTTTCTGTTTCTTCCGCGATCGTCATCATGCCGCTGCACATCACCACGATCATGGGAGCAACCCTGTTTGTTGCCAGCAGGTTGTCTAAGATCACGTTTAACTTTCCCTGCGTGGTCCAGGATGTCTCATTTTCCCCGTGGCCGTGCTGCAGGTACAGGACCGGGAAACGACGGGTCGGACAGGAAAAATAAGCGGGCGGCAGATAGAGTCTGATCCGCTCCAGCTTTCCGGTAACGGAGTTGGAAAGGAAATCCTCTGCCACCACGCCGTGAGGAACTTTTTGCGGGCTGGTAAGTGCGTTCTCGTCGGTCACATCCACGAAGTTGTAAGGACGGTTGCTGGAAAAGCACAGGGGCAGATAGGGGGAGAGGACCAGACTGTCATCCACGAAAAGAGATACCGGGGAAAAGCCTGGCTGAAGAGCGGCGCTGCCGGTCCAGAAGTCTCCCTGCCGATTCAGCGCCAGTTCCAGGGAAGGGGTATGGATTTCGACCTTTTTGGCATGAGGGTACCAGAGGCAAAAACACACCGTCCCGTCGGTATCCACAGTAACTCCGGGAGGTATGCGGTTTTCGTCCGCAAGGACATGGAAAGCGGTTGTGGGCGCCTGTATGGGTGAAAAATTGACCGGGGAAAAAGAAAGCGGGTCTGCAAAGCAGTCATCTGAGAGGTTTTTCATGTTGGAGATCTCCTTTCTATGGCGGATCGTTCTGCATTTTTTGACGGGTTTAAATGGAGGGTAAGAGACTTCCCGGCACAGATCACGAGTGTGTCTGTCCGGTGTCTTAGTCCTTCGGGATCAGGAAGTTTTTCCCGATATCCCAGGATTGGATTTTTGTGTTTGAAAATCAGTTTGTTTTTCCGGTTCCCGTTTCCTGCCCGGATCGATCCGGACGGCAGGGCTCATCGTATCGTCCATTTCCCCGGGCAGACGGGTTCTTTCTGGGACGAAGGGTGTATGACTCGGATTTTAGCAAAGACGGTCCGCTTTTTCAAGAGTCTGTGAATGGTCGGTCCGGGCAAAACGGGACAAAAAGAGGAGGCTGTCACTTGCGGGCTTTGCTGAAAAGAAAAGCGGTGCACAGGGCGAACCTGAGGAAAGTACCGGTCCGGAAGATGCCGTGAACGGGTTTTTGAAAACGCGAAGGCGCGGTGGACCAGATTTTTCTTCTTCGATCCCTGCTTGACCGGATGCGCGGGATGCCGTATACTGAATCAAACCTGCGAAAGATCTTTTCCGCAGATACAGCAAAGAAGAGAATCCCAGAAGAATGACTGGAGAAGTTTCGGAGAAGCCGGATGAGAGGTTTTGCTTTCGAGCACAGGAGGATGATCAGTTATTGGATCAGCCTGTGGCCGCGGCAGACCGGAGTTTGTCATATTTTTCGGGGAAAGGAGTGATTTTGTATGAGACAGTATGAGATGTTTGAACTGACCTTTACCGGACCGGAGCCGGAGAAGGATATGTTTGCCGCTGATCTTAAGGCGGAATTTACCGGCGGAGGGGAGTCAAAGACAGTAGCCGGATTTTACTGCGGAAACGGAGTGTATAAGGTTCGCTTCCTGCCGAGAGGAACCGGTTCCTACCGCTGGAACATAACCGGGGTGATAAACGGGCAGGGGAATGCGGAGTGTGCGCCTGCTCTTCCCGGGAATCATGGCATGGTGCGCACGGACGGGACCGCGTTTCGCTTTGAGGACGGACAGCTGTTTCATCCTTTCGGCACGACGGTCTACGCTCTGATTTCGCAGCCCCGGGAACTGATTGAGCAGACATTCGAGACGCTTTCGAAAGCGCCCTTTAACAAAATCCGCATGTGTGTGTTCCCGAAATCGTATGAGTTTAATGAAAACGAACCGCCTTACTTCGCGTTTGAGTGCGCACAGGACGGTTCCTGGGATACGACCAGGCCAAATTTCCCGTTCTGGGACGCACTGGATGAGTATATTGCGAGACTTGGAAAGATGGGGATTCAGGTCGATCTGATCCTGTTTCATCCCTATGACCGGTGGGGATTTGACGGGATGGGGCTTCAGAAAGATGAGCAGTACCTGGAATACCTGATCCGCCGCTTGAGCGCCTGGCCGAATCTCTGGTGGAGTCTGGCGAACGAATATGAGCTTACGCATCGAAGCAGGGAGGACTGGTACGAGATTGAGTCGTTTGTCGGCTCGCGGGATCCTTATGGGCATCTTTTGTCCTGCCACAATATTTTTTCCGTCTGGGACGCATCCAGACCGTTTACCACCCATGCGTCGATCCAGTCCAAAGAGTTTTGCAAACTGAAAACATGGATCAGAAGGTTTCAGAAGCCTGTCATGCTGGATGAGTGTGCCTACGAGGGGAATATCGAGGATTTCTGGGGTTCGATAACCGGCGCGGAGATGACCAGACGTTTCTGGAGGACTGTCTGCTGCGGGGCTTACTGCACTCACGGCGAGACGTTCTACAGCGAGGACGATGTGCTGTGGTGGTCAAAAGGAGGGACGCTCAAAGGCGAAAGTCCGGCACGGATTGCTTTCTGCCGTAAGATCATCGAATCTCTGCCCGGACACCTGGAGGCGGAAAGCGCCTTTTTAGAGCGCCTGCTTCCGCTGCTTACGATGGAGGAATCGGAGCGGGAGAAGATTTTAAGCGGGCTTTGCAAGGCCGCTGAACAAAACCCGGCCGCCGCCAATATTCCCCGTCTGGTGCAGGCGTTTCTGGATGCCCGGGAGGATGCGGAAGGATTTTGCGCGGCGGAAATGGTCTGGTATGCCCACATCGGAACGGACTGTTACCTGCACTTCCATGACACGCGCCCGATCGCCCGCGATACGCTGCATCTGCCGGAAGACAAAACCTATACGATCCGGGTGCTGGATACCTGGAACATGACCGATACGACGGTGGCGGAGGGTGTCAGCGGAGAGTATGTGGTGAAACTGCCGGGGCGTGAAAACATGGCGGTTCTGGCTCTGGCGGAGACGAAAAAGGAAGCGTAGGAGTTCGGCATTTCGGTTTTTAAGAGAACATCCGGGTTTTCCAGACAGGAAGGATCCGTTTATGGCAGGCTGTCCGGAAAAAACGCAGGCTGCAGGCGGGAATTTATACGCAAACCGGCAGGGGATGCTTAAGATTTCTCCGGGGAATTCGAAGAAGAAATGGCAGGCGGGAAGAGGAAGACCGCGGGAAAGCAGCAGAATATGCATTCCATATGGGAAGGAGAAGCCCCTGGACAGTGACCGGAAAAGCTGCCGCAGGGGCTTTTTAAAAATCAGGAGAGCTTATGGGCGGTCAGAAAAAAGGGATCCTTTCAGGCCGCGCCGTTTGTGAACTTTCGCAGCGCCGCCGCATCCGCATCCTCACAGGTCAGATAGCAGCCGTCCAACGGCAGGTGCTTTTTGGCGATCATCGCAAAGATATACTGAGAGAGTGCGGACCGCAGGTTTAAGCAGTCCCCTTCGCGGGTGTGCAGGAAGATATCCGAGCGGCAGTCGTTTTTGACAGCCTTGATAAAGGCGATTGGGTCAGCGGTTTCCCGGATTTGGATTTTCATTATCTGTGAGACTCCTTTCGTTGAGTTTTTCACTGAACAGAATTTCTGAGTGCCCGGACGAATCCGTCAGCGAAATGCCTGGGCGCGGTATTCCGCCGGTGTTTTGCCGGTGATCTCGTGAAACACCTTGCTGAAATAGTTGCGTGTGCTGAAGTTTAACTCGTCGCTGATCTCCTGGATGCTTTTTCTTGTGGCGGTCAGGAGCATTTTGGCATAGTCCACTTTGGTCTCCTTGATAAAGTCATTGATGCGGATTCCCACTTCCTTCTGGAACTTCCTTGAGAGATAGTATTCGGTGTATCCGGTATGCGCGGCCGCGTCCGCGAGTGTGATATCATTGAGAACGCTGCTGCGGATGTAGGAGCAGCATTCCCGGATCTCTGGGGAGAGGTGCCCATATTCCTTGCTTTTTCGTACCTGCTTCGTAAAATTCAGAAGCATTTCCTGGTGGACACTGATCAGTTCCGTGTACAGTCTGCAGTTTTCTATCTGGCTTAAATAGGAACTTTCCATCTTTTTTGCTTCGGTGAGGGAGAGCCCTCCTGTGATGGCTGCGCGGCAGACTAAAGCACAGGAAATGATGGCGGAGTTTTTGCCTTCACGCAGGGCATTGCCGGTTACGCCTACGTCAGGTTCTCCTACATTGCCGAAGGAATCCAGAATCTTCAGAATGTCCTGATTT
Source organism: uncultured Lachnospiraceae bacterium (assembly GCA_964643295.1). Lineage (GTDB taxonomy): Bacteria > Bacillota > Clostridia > Lachnospirales > Lachnospiraceae > Merdiplasma. The sequence goes on along the minus strand of CAZXSN010000033.1, from coordinate 10,501 downwards.
CCCTCTTCCACGGCCTTCAGGACTGCGGTTTCATAAGCCGCGGCGCGTTCCGTGTCTGTCTGATGGGAAGACCTGTCCTGATCGGAAACATGCGTTTCTGCCGCTGGGGCCAGGATCAGGAAATCCGAAGGGACTGCAATCTTTTTGGTCAGCGCGTGATGGAGCATGATGCCGTACTGCCGAAATACGGTTTGCGGCATCACAGGAACTTTGTCGATGAGCCGCAGCATGCGCAGACGGATCTGCAGGGACAGATTTTGTTCTGTCAGGGAGGATTCGATGCTTTTTACTGAGGTCTCGCTAAAGAATACGGGTCCTAAGAGAAACAGCAAAGATGGTTCCCTGCTTTCTTCATAGGAATGTTCCGCGATCCAGGCCATGCCGACAGAATCGCTGAAAAGCGCCGGTTTTACGCATCCTTCCGGCTGCGCTGCGATGAGTTCGAAGCAGTCGCTGATCTGCAGAAAAGAGTAAAAATCATCCTCGTTGGGGCAGGTGGAGGTGATCAGTTCACCGCCCGGCTTCAGACACCAGCACCCCAGCCGGGAAGCGGCATAGACCTCTTCAGCCAGCAGGCGGATGCGGTGCATCTGTGGAATCGCTTCCGGGCTTTCACGGGTAACATCGATCATAAGAGAAACCCTCCTTAATTCAGAACTTAAGGTTTTGGCGCAGAATACGTACCTTCCCTGTCAGCGCCGGGCCAGGGTATCGGTGCGCAGGGCGGGGAAGGAAAAACCGGCTGGTTTCTCTCCCCTGCTTTCACTATGCCATACTTTTTGCTGAATGGGAACAGGGAAAGGGTATTCTGTTTCGTTTTTTGGGATCCTGATTCGCTTTCTTTTTGGAGGTCAGCGAAAATGGATACCCGGGAACGAAAACAGACCTCCCTTTCTGCAAAAGTCTGCCCTATAATCTGGTTTATGCACACGGCAGTCACTGCCGGATCAAAAATTTCCAGATATAGGGAGGAACAAAAGATGAGTGGAGCGAGACAGAAGAAAGAGAATCCAGGCAAGGTTGGATTTGTCAAGTTCTGGGCCTGGAACCTGCGTGCGGTCTCTACCGGCGCGAACCTGATGGTACTTGGGTACCTTACGATGTACTGCACAGATTTCCTCGGCCTGAACGCGGGTGTTCTTGCAATCCTGCTGGTGGGCAGCAAAGTGATCGATGCGTTCACCGACCTGATTGCCGGTGTGCTGGTTGACCGCACCAATACAAAAATCGGGCGCGGACGTCCGTATGAACTCGCCATTATCGGCCTCTGGCTGTGTACCTGGCTGATGTTTTCCGTCCCGGCCGGATGGGCACCGCTGGTTAAGTATATCTGGGTTTTTGTGATGTACGTGATGGTAAATTCCGTTTTCACCACCCTTCTGAACGCGAACGCGACTGCTTATACGGTGCGTGCGTTTTCCAATCACGAGCAGTATGTGAAGATTACCACGCTTGGCTTCATTGTCCCCATGGTTGGCGTAGCGATCTTTAATATCATGTTCCCCACGCTGTTAGGAAGGATTGCCACTACTCATGCGGGATGGTCCCGCCTGGTGGGGATGGTTTCCATTCTGATGCTGGCGATTGGCATCCTGCGTTTCATCTTTGTTCCCGAGACCAACAAGGCTCTGGAGACGCCGGACAAAAAGAATGAGAAGGTCTCCTTAAAGGATATCCTGGAGGTTTTAAAGAAGGACAAATATATCATCTTCATTCTCCTTACGACGCTGGTTGTGAACTTTTCCACGAACCTGGGCGTCGGCAGCTACTATTTTAAGTACATCGTCGGGGATATTGGGCTGCAGTCGATCGTGTCCCTTTTCCAGATGTGCTCGATTCCGCTGGCCTTCATCATTCCGATGCTTTTGAAGCGGACGACCTGTGTGAAAGTCATCACCGTCGGGGCGATCATCTACGCTGTGGGTTCGATAATCTATAGTTTTGCCGGTGCAAGCATCCCGCTGATCATCGCCGCCGCTTTGCTGACCGGTGTTGGTTCGGTGCCGGCCTCCATGCTGATGGGCCTGCTGATCATTGACCTTTGCGACTATCATGAATATATCGGTCTGCCGCGTATGGAAGGAACGGTTTCGGCAGTCAACGGGTTTGCCACGAAAGTTGGCAGCGCTGTTTCCACTGGCCTTTCGGGTCTGCTGCTGACGGCAAGCGGCTTTATCTCCACGACGGAAGGATTTGTCGAGCAGCCAAGTTCCGCCATCAACATGATCCGTGCCATGATGTCCTTCATTCCGGCGGCGCTGTGGATTGTGGTCGCCATCTGCATGAGTGCGTTTACACTGGAAAAGCAGATGCCGAAGATCCGTGAGACACTGCAGGCAAGGCATGCGGCAGCGGGCGGGGAAAGTTCCGGAAAGTGATGACGAAAATAGCACGAAGAAAAGCGGAGGACCAATCGATGAGTGAAGAATATACAGTCTATGACGCAAAACTGGATCCTCAGTTCGCGAAAGGATTTATTGACCGCGATGAGCTGGCTTTCCGGGAGCTTTCTAATGGTACGAAGCTTGCCTACCGGTACATGCACGGCGGATTCGAGGGGACGGATGTGAAATTTTCCTTCTGCTTTCCGCCAAAGGAATCCTATGAGGGACGGTTCTACCAATTCCTCTCCCCGTTCCCGGGGCCGGATGAGGAGATCGCCTCTTTGGGACTGACCGATGAGGATGACAAGATCGCCTTCGCGATCACCCACGGCGCTTACTACGTGGAGACCAACATGGGTTCCGGAGCGGTCTTTACCAACGATCCGGACAATACGATGACTCACCGCTCCAGCGCCGCGGCAGCGGAATACTCCCGCAAGGTGGCCTGTGAGGTTTATGGGTATGAGCATCGCCCCTACGGGTACGTTTACGGCGGCAGCGGCGGCGGTTACCGGACGATCGCCTGTATTGAAAACACGAACGCCTGGGACGGTGCGGTGCCCTACATCATCGGCTCTCCCTATGCGATTCCGAACTGTCACACGACGAGGGTTCACGCGATGCGCATTCTGCGCCACAAGATGGATCAGATCGCGGACGCTGTGGACGCAGGCGGCAGCGGGGATCCGTTCGCGGGATTAAACGGGGAGGAGACGGATGCGCTTCGGGAAGTGCTGCTGTTTGGCTGTCCGATTCGCAGCTTCTTTAGCTTTCAGAAGCTGGGAGACGGTGCGGTGCCGGTGCTTTTGCCGGGCGTGAAGGGCATGGATCCGGATTATTTTAGGGATTTCTGGGAAAAGCCCGGGTATCTGGGAGCGGATCCCAACGGAAGTGCGGTGCGCGACCGGATCAAACTGGACACGGAAGTGGAACTGGTTTACGTTCCGCAGAAGAAAGCGCAGGCGCTTTCGCAGGAGATTACCGGAGAGAATGTCAACGGGGCGGATACGGCCTTTTTGAAAATGTTAAGCGACGGCGGCGCTGAGACGGAGCCGTGGATTCAGTTAAAGGAAGTTCCCGAAGGGGAGGATCTTTATCTGGAGGGCACACAGGTGGTTGTCCGCACGGGCGCCGCGGCGGGGAAGGAGTTCAAGCTGGGTCATATCAGCGGGAACCGCGTTTACCTGGGGCCTTCCTTCGGCATGGACAACATGCTCGAAGTGCTGGAGCAGCTTCAGCCGGGCGATCAGGTGACGGTGGATAACTCCGATTATATCGCCTTCCAGACGTACCACCGCCATCAGGTGCCAACGCCTGACTATCACGGCTGGGATCAGTACCGCGATGCGGACGGAAATCCCCTTTATCCGCAGCAGAAGATGCTGGTAGGTCCTATCTTTACAAGCATGGGTCCGGGCTGTCATCAAAACGGTCTTATCAATGGCAAGGTGATTATCGTGGCCTCCCTGATGGATGAGAGCGCATATGCCTGGCAGGCGGACTGGTACCGCCAAAAGATTGCCTTGGTGCATCCTAATCAGAACGAGAAGGATCTGGTGCGTCTGTGGTATGTGGATCATTCGCTGCATGATGACCGCTTCCATACGATCGATGAGCTGCGGGTGACCTCCTATCTGGGAGCTTTGCGGCAGGCTTTGATCGATGTGGCAGCCTGGGTAGAGAAAGGGAAGGAACCGCTTCCCTCCAGCAATTATAAAGTGAATATCGGGCAGATGGAAGTGGCTGATACTGCTGTGGAACGCGGCGGTCTGCAGCCGGTTGTGCAAATCCTCTGCAACGGGGAAACCTGTGCTCATGTGAAAGCGGACACGCCGGTCACTTTTACGGCGAATGCCGAGGCCCCGGACGGAGCCGGTACCTTTACGAGCGCCAGATGGAGCTTTGAGGGTGAAGAGGATTTCCCGGTGGAGAGCGCACTCACACTTAAGGACGGCGGACAGCGGGCCTTTACCGAAACGGTGCACACCTTCGAAAAGAAAGGCACCTATTTTACCGTCTGCCGGGTGGCAATTGAGCGCAACGGCAACCCGGATGATATTTTCACGCAGGTGCGCAACATCGCTCGTGTGCGGGTGATTGTGGAATAGGAGAATTCTGTTTTCATTTAGAAGGGAGAACGCGGGATGACGGAGGAAGAGTGCGGGCGCAGGGCGAAAGAGCTTCTTGACGACTTAAGCGTGGACGAAAAAGTGGCGCAGATCGCGGGCGTGATGTACATCGAGGGGATGTATGAAAAGATGCTTCCGTTCCTTAAAAACGGGATGGGCGAAGTCAGCTGTCTGTGTGTGCGCGAAATGAAGACACTGGAAGAAGTGGCGGCGTGGCAGCGCCGGGTGCAGACGGATATCATGGAGCGCAGTCCTCACCATATCCCGGCGATCTTTCATATCGAGGGGCTGTGCGGGTCGTTTACCCAGGGCAGCACTTCGCTGCCGTCCGGCGTCAGCCGCGGTTCTTCCTTTGATGTGAAGCTGGAGGAGGAGCTGGGGGAGATGGTCGCCCGTCAGGAAGTATCCTGCGGATTTACCCACATCCTGGCCCCGGTGCTGGATGTAGCGCGGGATCCCAGGATGGGCCGCTGCGGGGAGAGCTACGGCGAAGATCCCACACTTGTCAGCGCGATGGGAACCGCCTACGCGAAAGGGATTCAGAAAGCGGAAGCGGCGGGAAAACATGCCGATGCCGTGGCAAAGCATTTCTACGGCTTTCATGCCGCCTCCGGCGGCATTCACGGGGCGAACGCGGATCTTTGCGACCGGGATCATCTGCAGACATTCGGCAAACCGTTTCAGGCAGCGATCACGGAGGCGAATCTGAGAGGAATCATGCCCTGCTACTGTGCGGTAAACGGGGAGCCGTTCTCTTTGTCTCCTTACTTTCTGACGCAGGTTCTGCGAAAGGAGATGGGCTTTGACGGCTGTGTATTTTCCGATTACGGTGCGATCAGCAATGCTCACGAATTTGACCATGTGGGAGAGAGCCTGACCGAGGCCGGGCTCATGGCACTGGAAGCCGGTATGGATCTGGAACTGCCGATGCCGCGCTGCTATAACTCTCAGGAGTTCGCGCAGCGCTTTCGGGAGGGCAGCGCGGATATGGAACTGCTGGACCGCGCCTGCCTGCGGGTGCTTACGGCGAAGTTTCGCATGGGGCTTTTTGAGGATCCGTTCGCCATGGACGCCGGGAAGATCCAGGAGATTTATGACGAGCCGAAAAACCGGGAGCTGACCCTTCGCTCCGCGCGTGAATCGCTGGTGCTGTTAAAAAATACCGGTGTGCTGCCGGTATCATCGAAAGCGAAAAAGATCGCCGTCATCGGCTGCCACGCGGGAAACGCCCGGTATTTCTTCGGTGGGTATACCCACATGGATATGGCGACATCGCTTCTTGCGGCCACGAACTCGATGGCCGGGGTCGGCCAGTCGGAGAAGGAAGGCCGCCCGGAGAATATTCTTCTTCCCGGTTCGCAGGTGCAGGACGATGAACAGGAAGGGTTCGATGCGTTGCTGAAACTGCAGAAGCCGGACTGCAAAAATCTTGTGGAGGAGCTTGCCGACCGTTTGCCGGGGACGGAAATTTCCTATGCCTACGGGTATCCGAAGTATGGAACGGATACTTCCGGGTTCGATGAGGCACTTGCGGCTGCGAAGGATGCCGATCTTGTGATCTTAACTCTTGGCGGAAAATGGGGCAGCGGTTCGATCTGCACGATGGGTGAGGGAATCGATACGATGGATATTGGCCTGCCGCCTTGCCAGGAGGCCTTTCTCGCCGAGGCGGCAAAGCTGAAAAAGCCGCTCGTGGGTCTTCATTTTTCCGGGCGTCCCATTTCGAGTGACTTAGCCGATGAGAAACTGGACGCGATCCTGGAGTGCTGGTGTCCGTCGGAAGCGGGCGCGGAGGCGATCGTGGATGTGCTGCTGGGAAAGGTAAATCCCAGCGGGAAGCTGCCGGTCTGCGCAGCCCGAAACGCCGGGCAGATCCCGGTATACTACTACCAGCTTTTCGGTTCCGGCACGACGCAGGCGAAGAGTATCGGGTTTACCAACTATGTGGACGGATCCCACGCACCCCGCTATTACTTTGGACACGGCTTAAGCTATACTGCGTTTGCCTATTCCAATCTCGTGGTTGGGAAAAAGGAGATCGCGCCGGATGAGACCGTGGATATATCAGTGGATATCGAAAATACCGGGAAAGTGGCAGGCACAGAGATCCCCTATCTGTTCTTGCGCGATGACTGGGCAAGCATGGTGCGCCCGTCCCTGGAGATGGCCGGGTTTGCCCGGGTAACGCTCGCTCCGGGGGAGAAAAAAACCGTGAAGTTTACGCTTGATCCCAGTCAGACCGCCTTTTTAACGCGAAGCAGAGAGCATGAGTGGAAGATCGAGAAGGGAAGCTTTACCGTGCTGGTGGGTGCTGCGGCGGACGATCTTCGCCTAAGCGGATCCTTTCAGGTGACGGAAGATAAGATCATCGACGGGAAGCGCAGGAAGTTTTATGCGCTGGGAACTGTTTAAGATTTTCAGTCCCAGGTATTGAAAAAGATAACAGGAAGCGATCTTTAAGGGGCTTTTCCGGTTCCTTCAGGGATCGCTTTTTTATTCCCAAACCGGAAAAGATCCTCTTTCCCGCGTAAAAGGAGAAACCATCTTGTAACGGTGAGGGGGAAACGGTATAATACTGACAGAAAAAAGAAGCAGGGATAGGATTTGGGAGAATGCTTCGCGAAGAGATGACCGCTTAAAAGGTTGGCCGAAAGTGAGCGTGATCACGGACGGCGGGGAACTATGCGGCAAAGATAAACTATAGAAACAGGAGGATGCGATTGATGAGCAAATCCATCTATGACATGCGGGTAAACCATTTAGACTTCCCGCTTGGTTTTGACCTGGGAAACCCGGTATTTACCTGGAAGGGATACTCCGGGCAGTACCGGCTTTTGCTTGCCCGGGATGAAAAGATGAGCGACATTGTTTACGATTCCGGGATGACCGGTTTAAACCCGCTTTGTACATGTCCGAAGATTCCTTTAGTTCCCCGGACGCGCTATTACTGGTCCGTGACGGGAGCGGAGGGAGAAAGCGGGCAGGCGTGGTTTGAGACTTCCAAGATGGAGGAACCCTGGGCCGCGAAGTGGATCGGCTGTGACCGCGGCGAACCCAGACATCCCGTTTTCAGCAAAAAGCTCGATCTTACAAAACCCGTGCTTAAGGCCAGACTGTATATCTGCGGGCTGGGACTTTATGAGGTGTTCATAGACGGGAAACGGGTTTCAGAGGAGCTTTTTACTCCGTACTGCAGTGATTACAACAGCTGGGTACAGTATCAGACCTATGACATTACCCCGCACTTAAAGGAAAGCAGCGTCCTTTCTGTTTTGCTGGGCAACGGCTGGTACGGCGGCCGATTCGGATTTTCCTCAAAGCCCGGAGGAAGTCCCTACTATGGGGATGACTGGAAGCTGATCGCGGAGATTCGGGTGACGTTTGCGGACGGCAGTGAGTCAGTTTACGGGACGGATGAAAGCTGGACGGTGACACGAAGCCGGATTACGTTCTCCAACATCTATGATGGGGAGCGGGCGGATGAGACACTGCCGGAGCTGAAACCGACTGCGGCAGAAACGGCAAAACCTCCGAAGGGAGAGCTTTTGGCCCGCCTCAGTGTGCCGGTTACGGTTCATGAAGAGCTTCCTGTGAAGGAGATTGTGCATACTCCGGCGGGGGAGACCGTGCTGGATATCGGACAGAATATCGCGGGGATCTTTCGCATGCGTGTAAAGATACCGGCAGGGGAGCGTCTTGTCCTCCAATTTGGAGAGATTCTGCAGCAGGGAAATTTCTACCGCGATAACCTGCGCACCGCGCAGGCTCGCTACGAATGGGTTTCGGACGGGCAGGAGCACGTTCTTTCCCCGCATTTTACCTGGTTTGGGTATCGCTACGTGAAAGTGGAAGGGACCCAACCCGCCCTGGAGGATTTCACTGCCCTCGCCGTCTACTCGCAGATCCCGGCGATCGGGCAGCTGCGCACAGGAAATGAGCTGGTAAACCGCCTGATCTTAAATACGATGTGGGGACAGAAGGACAACTTCCTCGATGTGCCGACTGACTGTCCGCAGCGCGATGAGCGCATGGGCTGGACGGGGGATGCGCAGGTCTTCGCGCCGACCGCCTGCTATCTGACTGACTGCACCGGATTTTTCCATAAGTACCTGACGGACATGAACCGTGAACAGGCGGTTCTTGACGGAGCGGTCCCGAACGTGATTCCCAGCTTTGGCATGGATCAGGAAAGCAGTACCGCCTGGGGCGATGCCGCTGTACGGATTCCTTGGACGATCTATTGTTTCAGCGGTGATGAGCAGTTTTTGGATCGCCATTATGAGGGGATGGCAGGCTGGGTTAACTGGTGCGCGAAGGAGTATGATGCCGGGAGATGGCTGACGCAGTTTCATTTCGGCGACTGGCTGGCTCTGGACGGAGCGGGAGGAGCGGATTCCACGCTGGGCGGTACGGATGAGGCTTTCATCGCTCTTGCCTATCTGATCGAATCGACGCGCTTAACGCAGCAGGCAGCAAAGATTCTTGGAAAGGAAGAGGATTCGCTTACGTTCTCTGCGCTGCGCGAGCGTTTGCTTAAGGACCTTCACCAGGAGTATTTCAGTCCCTCCGGCAGATGCTGCATCGATACGCAGACCGCGCATCTGCTGACGCTGGCGTTTGCTCTTTCCGACAAGCGCGGGAAGGCCGCGGACGCGCTGGGAAGGAAGTTAAAGCAGAGCAATGGGGAACTGCGGACCGGCTTTGTGGGGACGCCGCTTCTTTGCCCAACCTTAAGTGAACTGGGCCGGTATGAAGATGCTTACAACCTTCTTTTGAACGAAGACTATCCCGGCTGGCTGTATGAGGTGAAGCTGGGAGCCACGACCGTTTGGGAGCGCTGGAACAGTGTTCTGGAAGACGGAAGCATCTCCTCCACCGGAATGAACAGTTTAAACCACTATTCCTATGGCTCGATTGTGGAATGGATGTGGAGATGGGCAGCGGGAATAGAGGCAGTGACTCCTGGCTTTAAGGAAGTGAAGATTCACCCCGTTCCCGACTGGCGGCTTCGCACGCTAGATGCGGTGTACGATTCCGTGTCCGGAAGATATGAGGTGCACTGGAACTGTGTGGATGAGCGGCATCTAACGGTACGCGTGACGGTTCCCTATGGCTGCACGGCGCATCTGACGCTTCCATACGCACCGGAGAGCGCCTATCCGAACGGGGAAATCCTGGAAGAGGGCAGCTACGAGTTTTGCTACGAAACCGTACAGCCGCTTCGCCGGATTTTTTCCACTTCCATGCCGCTTGGGGAGCTTCTGGAGGAAAAGGTGGCGCATAAGATCTTGAGCCGGATGTTCCCTGGAATCGAACAGGTTCCGGCATCGATGCGGTCCATGACCTTCCGGGAGGCGGCAAGACAGCTGGCCGGAGATTCTATCAATGATGCCGTGCTAGATCATCTGGATGAGATCCTCGCGGGGATCGTCTAAGGAGGGGCAATCGACAGGGAAAGACAAGGAATCCTCTGAAAGACACAGGGAGATCCTGCGGACGTAATCAGCACAGAAAACACCAAGGCTTTTCGCGGATTAATCAGGTAAGCGGAAAGCCTTATTTTTCCCTGAGCCGGCACCTTTCACCGGCTTACTCAGTTTTTCTACAGATACGGAGAAGAGTTTGTTTCAGGTATGAAAGTTCTGATCTTTTGCCTTTTAGAGATTCCTTGCGAAGATTTGCACCTTGTCAGTTTACGCTCACCGTGTCAAAACCAATCCAAGATTTTTTATCTCGATGATGAGATAGATACCGGTGAGATGCTGTCAATCTAACATACAAATTTTTTGCAATGATTCATGCGGATAATGCTTAGATTTCAGATTTTTGCAGATCATTCCTCTCCTGTTTTTAGATTTCCATATCCCTATTACTGGATGACTTGAGAGTGAAAAGTTCTCCTCTCTTCATTTCTTATGTGATGTCCGGCATTTTCCTGAACGCCAGTTAACAGAAACTTAATATATTACATGAAGATTTTACTTGACA
>CAZXSN010000032.1:0-31358 GCA_964643295.1 uncultured Lachnospiraceae bacterium | reverse complement strand
TATGAACATGAGGCGCTCACAATTCTCACACGAAAAGGATCCGGCTGAACCGGCAGCAGCAATGAATGGTAGAAAAACCAAAAAAGGGATTGAAAAACACGGGGGAAACCCCCGTGTTTTTATTTCGCATCTTTCTTCTGACAGCCGATGTGTCAGTCGCTGCCTTTTTTCTGTGTGTTTGTGCCCGGTTCGTCCGCAGATGAATCAACACAGCTAAAACTCGTATATATAGGTAGTCATGGAACTGATCCCCGCAAGAAGATGCCAGAGCAGAATGACTCCCGGAATGCCGTATTTCCATTTCAGCTTCCAGTCTCCGGCAAATTTATCCTTATCCCGATACAGTTCTCTCACGTAAAAGAGTATGCACATCATCCAAAGGAAAAATGAAGCCAGCACATTTCCCCAGCCGAAGTTTCCATGCTCAGCCCGACCCCCTGTCTCCGCAAAAGTCCAGGAAATAAAAAGCCCGACAAGAGCCTGAAGAAACACCACGCGAAACAGCGGATCCTGAAAGATTTTCTTTCTCCAGATGAGGATCACCAGGATCGGAAAAGCCATCTTTAAGATTAAAGAGACTATCACTGAGGGAGCAAAAATGCGGGCTACCCGTAAGAAAGCGATTTCAACTCCCGGAGAGCTGTTCAAGGCGCCCCCGAAGATGAAAATCCTGATATACTGCCAGAGAAAAACAAACAGGGAGGGAAGAAAATACAGGTTTCGAAGAACGAGTTTTCCAAACAGCCTACCCCTGCTCTTCACTAAGCGGTACAGGATCACAACGGCGCAGACCGGACAGTACACCATCAGAAAAGACGGTTTCATCAGCGTTGACACAAGCAGTGTCACGGCCAGAAGCAGTTCATAGGCATTCACCTTTTTTATCTGACGTCCTGCGAGACTAACCGTCTCCTTTTCGTCAAAGTTCCAGTAATCTACGGTCCATACCACGATTAAGAGCATGAACGGACGAACCGCCAGTGTCGTCGGATTATGCCAGATGTTGGGAGATCCCTGTCCAAGATAGTAATGAGGGTTATAAAACCTGAGATACAGCGGTCCCACCATCATACATACGAGGGTGACGACCGTCATAAGCGTAAAAGAACGCATATCCCGGTCAAAGTAGCGCTCCAGAATCCAGAGAATCACAATCGCTGTCAAAGCGTTAAAACTCGCAGTTGACAGACAGGCCGCCACTCCAATCTCCACCGGCAGACAGACATAAAAAAGGTAGGTGACAAAGTGCCAGCCGCAGTCGGAAAGAGTTAAGACATCATCCAGGACACGCGCTTTTTGCATATGTACCACGATATCCCCGCCGTGCGGATTAATGACCTGCAGATAAAACACGTAATAAGTTACCAGAAAAATGATCGCCGGCGCTGTCAGGTAAATCGCAATCCGTTTCTTTCCGCTAAAGTCCAGTCTCTCTGTCATATGTTTCTCTCCGTTTCTCCCTCAAATCAGCCGCAGCCTGCACACTCCGGGACTTTTTTGCGCCCCGCACTGTGCTTCTCCCCCGCGCTTTTCTTCACTTTCCCTTCAAAACATGCGTGGGAACAACGAAACCCTAGCGAATCCCCAGCAGCAGAAGCCTGAAAATTTTCACCCTGCGCACGATAGTACGCGATACCGGGATGGGCAGCAGCAAGGCGGCCAGAAAACACAGGCAGGTACACGCCAGATAATTTACATGCAGCACGTTCCAGAAAAGCAGTCTGCACACGGTCTGAAACGGCTCCGAAAGAATAAACACATCCATGCTGTACTCCCCCAACTGCTCCAGAAGGGAAATCCCTTTCCAGCTGCGCTTCATTTCCTGTAAGCCGCGGTCACTGCACGAAATGCTGTCCGGCTCCTTCGATCCGTCTTTTTCTGTATTTTTTAAGTCCGGCGTCTGCGTGACAACACTTCCCTTCCTCTCCCTTCTCCCGCCTGTCTCCACGAGAAGCAAAGCAAAGGAAAGAAGACAGTAAATCCCTGAAAGAGCGGTCAGTTCCCAAAAGACTTCCCGCCCCGTCTTAAACAGAAGGACATTGGCTATCGTAAACAGCACCGCACTGACGAATACCGGCCATCCTTTCTGCAGGCAGGGACGAAAACTCTCATAGGACTGCCGGGCGATGAGACCCAGCACAAAAAATACTGCATATTTCGGCAGCCGCCCTGTCCAGCCAAAAACACAGGCGCAAAGGGAGAGCGCCGCCGTAATGCCAAGCCAAAGGTACTGCGTCCGCTCCCTCATACACACCGCACACAGAGCACTTACCCAGAAGAGCACATAGAGAAACCACAGTGCGGTATTGGGATTTTCCCCGAGAAACAGCTTCCAGGCCGCAGAGAAGTCATAGGCTTTGACCGCAAAGCTGGAAAGCAGGTATTTCACAGGAAGATAGAGAATCCCTACGGTGAAGTAGGGAACCAGAAGCCTTATGGCCCGTGATTTTACGTACTCTATCCGTTCTCTCCCGGTGGTAAACTTTAAGATCTTCGCAGAGACAAATCCGGAGAGAAAGAAAAAAAGCGGCATATGGAAGCTGTAAATCACCGAGAGCAGCACATCGAATACAGTATTCGTCACACCGGTCTGCTTCAGGGAATGTCCCAGAACTACCAGGATGATCCCTAACCCTTTGCAGACATCGATCTCCCTGAAATGCTGCTTTGCTTTGCTCTGCGTATCAGGCATTGTGTCTCTCCCATCTTTTTGCAAGTGAACATCTGTCATCCGTATCTTTCCGAAAAAGTATAGCGCCTGGGGCATATTCTGTCAATCACAAGGATTGGGGAATTTTATATTGATGTTGTGTTCTTATATTCTTTAATTAATTTATATTTTAGTTTTAATATATTGTTCCAAAATGTAAATATTTCTGTGCTAATAATTTAGGGTGATCCTGATGGCGTTTCCCTCTCGGTCCTGCTTTTCTCCCGGGAATCCCACCCCGCATCTTTTTCCATACGGCTCCGGAAATGCCCTTAACACAATGAATTTTCAGGACAGATCTCTTCGAAGGTCAGGAAGAGACTTCCAGAATCTGTCTAAAACCTATCGAAAAAATATAAAAATATAAATCTTTCTTAAGAATGCACGAAGCCCTTGACTATCCCGCAAATTTTCTTTAAGATAGTGTACGGATTTGGGCGGTCCTGAAGAAGTAACTTTCAGGAACTTTTCAGCAAACGAAGGCACCATGGTCGGGGCGCCTTAGGAAGGATCTGCCGGGAGAAAGGGATCCTGCCTGCAGAATCGAAGGTTTCTCTGGGATGGAGAATACCACCGCAAGGAGATCTCCTTTTGATCTCCAAGTAACGCCGATATCCAGTATCGATTGCCTCGGCAAGAGGCTTCTTAATCCTGTTTTTTTAAACAGTTCATCTTATACACTCCCCTTCCCCACGGGGGTGAGGAACTGCGGGACGCTTCCGTTTCGTCAGTTCCCTGCGGGAAGGCGGAAACTCTTCACCCTCACGTTGCGGGTGTCTTTATTTACATCACTGGAGGAACAAAAAATCATGAAACAAATGAAACAGCTGTTTAAGAACGCTCTTCTGGCACTGGGCGTCGCATTCCTGTGCCTTCTCGTTCTGCCTGTCACTTCAAAAGCTGCCTCAAACACTCCTGACAAGGTGACCGGACTTAAGGCTGTCGCCACAGAATCATCAGTAACACTGACCTGGACAAAACAGGCAAAGGTAACCGGGTATTATGTCTATCAGTACAACACCAGCAAAAAAGCGTTCAAGCGCATCGCTGAAGTAGGCAAAAATGCGGCGACCTATACCGTAACCGATTTAAAACCCGGGAAAACTCAGCTGTTCAGAGTCAGCGCGTACAAAAAAGTCAAACAGAAAATCTACAGAGGCGCTGGTTCCGCTTCCGTGGTGGCCAAGCCGGAGATCCTAAAGCCGGGCGCTCTTACTTTATCCCGTGACAAAGTAGGAAATAAATATGTGCAACTGAGCTGGACAGCAGCTGCCAATGCCACCGGTTACTACATTTACCAGATCGCACCGGACGAGGAAGAAAAGTATACAATCATCGGTACCACTGACAAAACCTCAGTGAAAGTCAAGAAACTGACGAATGGAACGACCTACCGTTACCGTGTTCGTGCGTACCGCACCGTAAATGGAGTAATGGCTCTGGGAGATCCTTCTGAGGCTGTCTGGTGCACTCCGTATTCCTCCCTGCTTGATTTTATCCCGAAGATAAAAACAATCCACTCCATGTATTACCATGCCACGCTTCGTTCCTCCGTTACTGCCACGAGCTCAAACGGGAAAAAAGTCTCCCTTCCGGCAGGCTCCACAGTAACTGTAACCGAGAGAAGTGTAGAGCCCTGCATTGTACAGGATCCAAATGACGCCTCCGCGACGATCAAGATCAGCAAGGGAAACTTAAAGTTCACAGAATGCATCACCGATTACACGGAGGAATTAAGCAAGGAAGTCGCGGAAGCCTATGTGAACATCCCCAATGGAGGAAAAGGATATAACAGCAGGAGCAAGTACCTGATCTGGATTCACCTGCCGAATCAGCACTTCTATGTGTTTGAAAAGAACCAGCAGACTCAAAGATGGGAACTGATAAAGAACTGGCTGTGTGCGACTGGCAGAGCGGGTTCTCCTTCCCCGAAAGGATTTTTCGCTATCGGCGGAAGGACACCCAGGCTGCAGTTTGATGCCTACAGCTATTCGAAGTACGTGAGTTTCTATCAGGGCGGCAACGGAATCCATTCCTGGCTGTACTACACCGCGACGAACGGGCGTGTGCCTGACGGAGAACGACCGGGTATGGTCGGAGCCCCGGCTTCCCACGGCTGCATCCGTATTGAAGAGGAAAACGCGAAGTGGGTGTATGACAACGCACCCATCGGAACAACTGTGATCATCTGTTAATCAGGAAAGCGATTATGATACAGGACATTTTTCCCCGCCGCTATTCGGTTGCCTATACGGTGGACCTCCCGCTTGAGAAGGATACGGTTATACTATTTCAGGAAGGGCAGATCCTGCTGACAGAGGAAGATGATTTTCCTTTGCTTAGGCAGGTTTCTCTGCCCGCTGACACGGCTCACCAGTTCCTGTTTTCCATTGACGAACGCAGATTCTTCTTATGCCTCCCCGCAGAGGCTGTCTCTGCCGGGGAGGGACTGAAATTCGCACCGATTGGAACCCTTCGTTCTCTTAAGCCCATGGATCTGGCATTTGCCGGATATACCGCCTGGCATCTTTATAACTGGTATGACAATGCGCGGTTTTGCGGCCACTGCGGGGCAGCGATGGTGCCGGGTAGCGACGAGCGGAAAATGGTCTGCCCAAACTGCGGGGCGATTGTGTACCCCAGAATCAACCCGTGCATTATCGTCTCCGTACATGACGGGGAACGGCTGCTCATGACCCGCTACGCGAAACGTCCGGTCACCTGGTATGTGCTGGTCGCCGGTTTCATAGAAATCGGAGAGACTGCAGAGGATACCGTACGCCGGGAGGTCTTTGAGGAGACAGGGCTGCAGGTGAAAAATATCCGCTATTTCGGCTCACAGCCGTGGGGAATCGCCGGAAACTTCATCTTAGGCTTCACCGCTGAATTGGACGGTTCCGGCAGGATCACCGTTGACAGGGGCGAACTGTCCGACGCCCGCTGGTTTACCCGGGAAGAAGTTCCCGTACCGGATGATGATGTCTCGATTACCTCCGCGATGATTCACGCGTTCGCGCAAGGACAATTTTAAACTGTATTCCCGGCCATTTTTCAGACCCCCTGCGGGTAAAGGAAAATGGCCTTTTTAAGTTTACTTTCTGAAGCCTGCGAGATGAATAAGCCGCGAGGCGCAAAGACAGATCCCACGCAGGGAACGAGCATCAAAAAACAAACAGCGGCAGAAAAACATTTCTGTCGCTGTAAATCTCTCGGATAGGAGCCTCAATCCACCTTCTGTATGCTTTGACCAGCCAATTTTTCTCTTCCCGCTGCCTTTATTTCTCCGTTTCTCCGAGCCAGTCGGCAATGCTGCCAATCTCCGTCACATTCGTATATCCCAACTTACAAAGCAAAGCTGCCGCCTGTCTGCTCTCCTCCACATCCCCTGAATAAACATAGATCATCTGTTCCGGATCCTGGAACCGTTCCTTTGCTGTCTCCTCCAGGGTGGGATACGGTACGCACAAAGCTCCTTTGATATGTCCCTGCTCATACGCCGTTCTCGGGCGCACATCTGCGAGAATATATCCCTCCTCGTATTCCATATATTCCTGCGCCTGCTCCATGGAGATCTCTTCAAAAGGCAGTCCCTTGCCCGGCCAGATCGTCTTAATCAGGATATAGACGGAAAAAATCACCACCAACAATATACAGAAGCTGATAATCCAAATGGCCTTCTTCTTTGAATGTTCCGAATGTTCCATTTCCTGCTCCCCGCATTCCTCTTCAGGATCGGTCTTTCGCCGTAATCATGATGAAGGATTATACCCCATAGGGGCAGAAAAAGCAATCTGTAATTTAGCCGTTCAGGGACGAAGTACCTGTCCTTGCGCCATTCTCTCTGCGATAACAGCAGCCGTGCGGAAAGCCAACAGAAGAACAAATACGCAGGCAATCGGTATAGATCCGGCAGAATGCCAACAGAAAATTTCTCTGTAAAGCAAGAAAAATGTTCATTAAGGACATCCTAAGCCTGATGTATTTTTGTAAGCCTGAAATCTACCTTTCATCATCCAATATTGGAAACACCGCTGATGGTATCGGCAAACCTCCCCTGAAAAATTTATTCCAGTCTAAGGCTTGCCAGATCAAAAAGAAACCTTTCGTATCTGCCGATACGTGTTCCAGCAGTCTCAGCAATCCGAAACTCAGAAGTCACTTTTCGAATCCCTAATCTGTCCTTCGTTTTCCGACATCGCCCCGATCACGCAGGATCTCCACGCGGCATTTATGCTTCTTAGCCGTGTCGGATTTATCATAAGCAATGCCAACAGCCAAAATCCGTCCAGTATATTCTGGTCTTTCTCCAAATCTGTCTTCAAATCGAAGTGCGTACTTTCGATCTCGAATCTGCTCAATAGCTTCTTCCGGTGTACTGTTTACCTTTAACTCAATGATAATCGCATCATCACTTTTTACAAATGGGTAGAAAATGAAATCTACAAATCCGACACCTGCTTTTTCTTCTCTTTCAATGCGATAAAAATCGCGGGCATTCAGGTACGCCAGTCTTATAATAGAGGCCAGCTTGTCTTCATTGCTGTATACAGTCAGCGGACTTTCAGTATCATGGACAAACGAAAGGATCTCCTCCATCGTCAGTGTATCAAGCTCTTTTGTAGCGCGAAGCATTTGTCCGGAGGCATTGGCAAGCTGATACACATACCCAAGGGAGCCCTCTTTTTCAGCCATCTTAGTAAACTCATCCATCAATTCCTTGTTGGGAATAGAAACGCAGCCATCCGAATAATTTAGGAACCCATATACAATCATGGCTGAAAAAATCTCATCCCTTGTATCTAAAGTCATGGAGACAGACGCATACTCTCTCCCTTTCACCGGGACCGGAATATCAGAAAGGAGCATACGAATATCTTCTCTTACCCCGTCCACGTTAGCCTTTACATAAGAGAACAGTTCCTCATAGGGGCCGGAAGTAGTCCAGTAATTAGCGAGATGATTATTCTCCAGTGCAAGAACAACTGACCTGGGATTGCAGACCCTTTCCCCATTCCTTGTCTGATACCCATCATACCAGGTACGCAGGCCTTCTCTGGTAACTTCTCTGTTCTCGAAAGGCTGTGTTAAATAACGGGAATAAAGCTCATCCACTTCCGAATCCAGAAACCCGAAATACCTGGAAAACCTGGCCTCTGAGGCAAATGTGTACTCAGAAAACATATTCAGATCCGACCCTTCGGAATACTTGGCAATCGGAAGGATCCCCGTCATATAGGCCATCTCCACATATGGCTTGTCTTTCAAAAGATTACTTAAAAACCTGGTGAACTTTTCCTTCTCGTAGTCCGTAACAAAACTCTGATGATAAATATAATCCCATTCATCCAGCACGAAAATGAACTTCTCCCCATTCTGCGATGTATTCACCTTCTTCAGTGCGTCCCAGGCCGCATCCGTTCTGTGAATCCCCGCATTGGGATAAGCAGTGATCAAATCATCCAGTAAATGTTCCTGTATTCGGTCAATAAAGGAAGAGAAGGTCTCTGTCGTGCCCGCAAGCTCATTCAGCATGATATGGATCACGTTATGCTGATTTAAATGCTGCCGATACCAGGGATACTTAGATACCTGCAGGTCGTCGAACACCCTGTGGCTGTCTACTCCCTTTTCGAAAAAAGCGGTGATCATGTTGGCATTGACCGTCTTGCCAAACCGGCGGGGTCTGATGATCGCAATATATCTGCTGTTTTCCTTCCTGTTTGTGAGAACCTCTTCGAAAGCTCCCAGATCAGTCATCGGCACCAATTCTGCGATGAGCTCACTTTTATCAACAAAATAGAGCATGGAAGAAGTACGCCGAAAAAGATAATACACTCCCGGATCGTTTAAATAAAAGCTCATCCATGCTCGCCTCCCTTTTCATGGAGAACAATCATAGCAGCAAAGATTTCCTTCACGCAACAAAGATGCCCTGCGTCATACGGGCAGTGGAAAATCTGCCTGCCTCTGGGCTCGTTCCTGGAGAGAAAACTTCTGACCTCCGTTTTCCGATAAGCTTCCTTTTCACAGGCCCTTTAAATGTCTCCGGATGGCTTTGCGTCCTCCCAGTTATCCCTTATTTTTTTGTGACGATCTGATAGCAGTTTCGGCCCTTGATCTCCTTTGCTTTCACCGCTTTCGCGTCCGGTTCATAATATTTCCTGATATACTTTAACGTCAGCTTGATATTGTCGTCCACGAAGTAGACTTTCGGATTATCGACCACATCCCGGAACGGGTTTACCACCCCGTAAGCGGCCATGTTTTCCTTCATCATCGGCGTGTTGCAGTCCCAGCCTCCCAGCCAGTCCAGGTTATCGAGAACTCCTCTCGGATTCTCATCAAAGACTCCATAAGAATAATAACATGTAATCAGATTGAGCTTCGAGAAGTAAAAATGCTCCTTATCCGCCTGGATCTCATTAAAAACTTCCCTGTTGCTTTCCATGTTCGCTTCCGAATTCTGATGATACACCCACCAGGACGATCTCCAATAACTCTGACACAGAAGCACAACTGACAGGCAGGCAATTCCTGTCGTCTGCCAGGAAAATTTTAAACGGTCCACATCCACCAGCCAGAGGACCACCAGAGAAAGAACAAACCAGAATCCCACATCTACCCTGCGGATATCGTAGCGTCCTCTCATATACAGCATCAGGTAAAGCACCCCAAACAGCACGATTGTATAGGCGGCCGTCAGGATGCCTTCCCTTTTATGGCAGCCGTAAAACAGCCACAGGACGGCCATCAGCAAGAAGCAGTAAAACGTCCACTGCCGGAAAAAACCGATGGGATACGATTTCAGGAACTGCTTCACCAGAGCCAGACTGAGCGTGGGTTCAGGCTGCAGCTCAACCAGACGCTGCATGACCTCCGGTGTCACCTTGTCGGGATCAAAATAGGCCCAGTTAACGTATAACTGGTAAGCAGTCTCGTCAATGTCCAGCTCCTCGTAGACCTCCTTATTTTCCTCGTACTTCGGAAAACCCAGATCCAGAAGCTGCGCCCGCAGAGCGTTGAATTCCTGGAACTGTGCCCATCCTTCATCTTTCGCGTAAACATACCGGTCGAACCCTTCCAGAAGAACCACACAGACAATGAGGGATCCAAACACACCCACATAGGGCAGAAATCTTTTCCAGAAGTGCCTGCTGTCCTCTCTCAGAAAACGCACAAGCACAAACAGACCAATTCCTGTCATCAGAGCCGCACAGGCGACGGCTTCCATGATCCGGAACATCGATCCGAAACATCCTAAAACCATTCCGGCTAAAAGTGCCTTCCAGTGCTTATTAAGACCCGACTCCAGTGCGTAAAAAAGCAGAAAAATCCCGGCCCCCATGGCGAACGCCGCAGTTTTTGAGAACTGCGGACTGATATACCCTTCATAGGCAAAAAAAGCTTCCAGCAGCACAATCACATAGAAAGCGGCACTGCTCTTCCACCGTCTTAAGATCACATAGGTAACTCCCGTAAAGGAGCACAGCAGGACAGCATACTGAACAATGCTGTACCAGGGAAGACGTCCGGGCAGAGAATACAGAAACTGATAGATAAGTCCCAGCCCATAGTTCTGAAAAACCATATGGGGATCGGAATTCGTCAGGGATCCATTGACCAGCATTCTCATCGAAGGATCGTCATTTGTCTCAAACCATGGCTGCATGAGCAGAAGCATAACGGCAAGACAAAGGACATTCAGGAAGAACGAAAACCATACCTTCTCCCTGTTTTTCTCGATAAACTCACTGAAGCTGTTCTTGTGCATCTTGGGCTCCCCTTTCTTACTTATGCAATACGTTCCCTGTCCCATTCAGGCTGACACGCAATTCACCAACGATCCTGGTCATCCACCAAAGCGGCCTCAGGCAGCTGGGGAGAGTACCCCAGAATTGGAAATAACGCCTGCAGCATCCACTTTTCCACACTCTTTTATACATCCACCAATCTTTTTCTGTCAAGCTGGAAATCAAAGACAGTCAGCGGCTCAAAACCTGACCGTTTCTTCCTGTGCTGACTGCCGGATTTTCCTTATCACCTGACGAAAGCAGACAAGGCTAAATGAACCGAGATTGTGTGAAACTATCCCTCAGAAGGGGCAGAGAAAAGCTGAAAAGCGAATCCTCCCGTACGAAACCGGCTGCTCTAAAAATAAGGGATCGTCCCCGATGAATTCCATCAGACAATCCCTGGTCTCTAAACCTAAGGCCTGGCAACTGAAATTCCGGCAGTATTCTTAAGCCTTGCGCAGAAAATCTCAGAGACTCACAAAGAAAAGACCTTAAGCCGCCGTCAGCCAAGCGCGACATCCAGAGCCATCATGACGGCAAAACCCAGGGCAAAGAAAAGCGTCCCTCCGTTGGAATGCTCTCCCTGCGCCATTTCCGGGATCAGTTCTTCCACCACCACATAGAGCATGGCTCCCGCCGCGAAGCTTAAGAGATACGGCAGCGCCGGTACCACCACGCGAAACGCCAGGATTGTAAGTAAGGCGCCAAGTGGCTCCACGATGCCGGAGAGCACACCCCAGAAAAAAGCTTTCCCGCGAGATTCTCCCTCGGAGCGAAGCGGCATGGAGATAATGGCTCCTTCCGGAAAGTTCTGAATCGCAATCCCAAGGGAGAGCGCCATCGCAGAGGCAAGCGTAATTCCACTGCCTCCATTCATCCATCCGGCATACACAACACCCACCGCCATTCCCTCAGGGATGTTGTGAAGAGCCACTGCGAGCACCAGTTTCGTCGTCTTCTTTAAGTGTACTTTCGGTCCTTCTTCCTCATTCTCCCCGTGCATATGCGGAATCACATGATCCAGCAGAAGCAGAAAAAGAATGCCGATCCAGAAACCAACAACTGCCGGAACAAAGGCCCATTTCCCCATTCCCTCCGCCTGATCCATGGCTGGAATGAGCAGACTCCAGACGGATGCGGCCACCATCACACCGGCAGCAAATCCGCTTAAGGCTCTCTGTACCAGGGGCTTTAAAGAAGTCTTCATGAAAAACACACAGGCGGAACCCAGCACGGTTCCCAGAAACGGAATCATAAGACCCTGTATACAGTTAAGCCACATTTTTATTTCCTCCCGCCCGATATTTCCTGAACTTCACTGTTTTTATATCGAATAACAGTGATTTGTCGATCTGTGATATTTCTTTCTCTTCCCGACTGGTTTCTCCTCCAGTCATCCCTTCCGCATGGAAATCTCTTCCCGGTTCCTATCTGACGCTCTCGGAAATTTCTATGAAACCCCTGTAGATTCCCTTCCATATTTCAAAAAAATCTTGCATTTCCCTCTGTAAGATGCTAAATTGATAGAAAGTATCTCAACAAAAGCCAGTCTATGCCGTGCTTTAAGAGCGCAGGATAGACAGAATGGAGCACAGGATGAGTTATATTCAGCACAAATCAGAGGAATCCGTAGAGGATTACCTGGAAACAATTCTGATCTTAACGGAGCGGATGCAGACGGTACGCTCCATTGATATTGCCACGGAAATGAATTTCTCCAAGCCCAGCGTCAGCGTAGCCATGAAAAATCTGCGGGAAAAGGACTATATCACCGTCTCTCCGAAAGGCTACATCTGCCTGACGGACTCCGGGAAGGAACTGGCGTCTGCCATTTATGAACGCCACAAGGTTCTCTCCGACTGGCTGATCAGACTGGGAATAGATCCCGTGACCGCCGTCACGGACGCCTGCAAGATGGAACACGACTTAAGCCCCGAAAGTTTTGAAGCCATCAAGTCCTGTATTCTCTCTGCAGACGATGTGCGGTTATCCTCAAGGAATACAAAACCTGCGCCGGATAAACCCGGCTCAAAGGAAAACCGTACCTCTTCGGGCCGTCAGGATAAAACTTCCTGAAAGTTCCTGCTTTTGGGAGAATCCTCACCACGCAGGCACCTTCACAGAGCGTAAACTTTCCCGGAGGAAACATCTTCCTCCGGTTTTTTCTTACTCATATCGCAATGCGTTGATCGGTTTTAACTTTGCCGCCTTGTTGGCCGGATAGATTCCAAAGACCAGTCCCACACCGACTGAAAAACTTAATGCCAGGGCTCCCACCGAAAGAGAAATCCTGAAATGATAGTCCGGCAGCACCACATTCAGCACAGACAGCACCACCTGACTGATCACCATGCCGATCAGACCGCCGATTAAAGAGATCACCACCGATTCGATCATAAACTGCACCGTGATGTCGCTTCGCTGAGCGCCAATGGCCTTGCGGATGCCGATCTCCCGTGTACGCTCCGTGACCGATACCAGCATGATATTCATGATGCCAATACCGCCTACCAGCAGGGAAATGGCCGCGATCCCTCCCAGCATCAGAGAAAGCGTATCCATGACCGTATTCATCATATCGACTATATTCGACATGTTAAGGATTGTGTACACATCGTCCGATCCAAATTTGTGTTCCAGGAAGGCGTCAGCCGTATCCTGGGCCGTCTGCAGTTCGTTCTCATTCTCCGCTTTCAGGTAAAAGTTCGTGATCGCCGTCTGCTTTAACAGGCGCTGTGCGCTCGTAAGAGGAATATATACACTGTTGCTCGTCCCGTTCATCAGGGAACTGTCCTCCGCCTTCAGAACGCCGATAATCCGGTAATCATGACCGTTTAAGCGCAGGCTGGCATTCAGCACGTCTGTAGTGCCGAAAAGCTTCTTCGCGGTTTCCGTGCCCACGATGCAGACATTCAGGCGCTCCTGCATATCCAGGTTGGAGATGTTTCTCCCTTCCTCCACATCCAGCCCCTGTACATCCTGATAGGACGGAGTCACACCGTTTAAGGAGACGGTTGTGGAATTCCCGGCAGCTACTGCCACCAGATTGCTGGACAGATACGGGGATACCGTCTGGATCCCTCCGCTGCCCTCCAGACTCTGCAGCTCAAAATAGGTCAGCTTTTTATGCGTGTCCATGACTGAGACCATGATCTGATCCCCTCCCAGATCCTGCATGGAATCTGTGATCGTTCCCGCTCCTCCCTGCACAATCGAAATCAGCAAAGTCACCGAGCATACGCCAATGATAATCCCCAGCATAGTCAAAAAGGAACGCATCTTGTTGGAGAGGATGGCTGCCCACGCCATTTTTACTGACTGTTTCAGCTTCATCCCTCACACCTCCTCCTGCCCATGCGCTGACCGGCCTTCAGCATCATTATCAGTCTGTCTGCCGTCCCTTTCCTGCGGGGCGTTTGCTCTTCGCCGGCCATCCTCTGAGGCATTCCTGCGCGGTCTGCCTTCTGAGCTGTCTCTGTGCTGCCTGAAATCCGAGCTGCTTTTGCTCTCTGCGGGTGGATTTCTCCTGCCTCCCGCGTATCCCCCACTTTCCTGAGACCGATGTCTGTCTCCGGTAGAAGTGCCTAAGCCTTCCTGCGCCCGTTGTCTGCCCTCCGAATGCACCCGTTCTTCAGGCGGAGTTCTCTGGGGACGATCCGTATTCCCACGCCTCCCAGATGGAGCCGGATGAGCGCTGTCCGCGACGATCCGCCCGTCCATAAGACGCACCTGGCGCTCTGCCGTGGCTGCGATGCTCTCATCGTGCGTGATGAGGATGATCGTATTGCCCTGTTCATGCAGCTCATGAATCAGGCCCATGATGTCCCGGCTCGACTTGGAATCAAGGTTTCCTGTCGGCTCATCTGCCAGAATCAAAGATGGGTGCGTTGCCAGCGCCCGTGCGACCGCAACCCGCTGCTGCTGTCCGCCGGAAAGCTGGTTGGGCCGATGATGCAGACGGCTTCCAAGTCCCACCCGCTCTAATGCCTGCTCGGTGCGTTCCCGCCGTTCTCTTGCCGGAAGTCCCTGATAGATTAACGGCAGCTCCACATTCTCGTAGGCCGTCAGCTTCGGCAGCAGATTAAACTGCTGAAAGATGAAACCTATCTTGCGGTTTCGCATCGTAGCCAGTTCCCGCTCGCTTAAGCTGGTCACATCCTGCCCGTCGATATAGTAGCTGCCCTCATCAGGGGTATCCAGACAGCCGATGATATTCATCAGTGTAGATTTTCCGCTGCCCGAAGCCCCGACGATGGCGACAAATTCATGGTCCTGTACGGAAAGAGAGACACCGTCTAACGCGCGGACCTCCTCCTCGCCAAGGCTGTAAATTTTTCTGATATTCTGCAGTTCGATCATGAATTATCATTCCCTCCCTGCCGTTCTTCCAGAAACTCCTGCTGTCTTGTCATGATCTGCGTGAACAGATCTGCACTGCTGCGGTCCACCACGATGACCTGCTCCCCTTCGCTTAAGCCCTCGGTCACTTCGGCGTACTCATCGTTGATCAGTCCAAGCGTTACCCTGCGCTGCTGCGCGACTCCGTTCTCCTCTACCTCCACAAACTGCTCGCCGTCCAGCACTTCCACAGCATCCACCGGGATTAACAGCACGTTGTCCTTCGAATCCATCACAATCGTGGCGGTAGCGCTCATCGCATCCTTCAGCCTGGTATCCCCGTCCATGGCAATCGTCACTGTATAGGTAGTCACCCCTCCTGAATTGTTGCCCTTCCCGGAGATTTTCTCCACGACACCCTCGTAGGTCTGATCCTCAAAAGCATCAAACACGACGGAAGCCGTCTGCCCAACCTCTACGCCGTCGATATCCAGCTCATCGATCTCCACTTTCAGATACAGCGTCTGCGCATCAGCGATCGTGCAGAACTGCTGATCCTTCTCATAGGTCATCCCCTCCATAGCGTCAAGCGTCACGATATAGCCGTCATACTCGGAGACCACGACCGGATTCTTCTGATATTCCTTCAGTTCCCTAAGCTCTTCCACGAGTTCCTGGCGATCCTCCAGAAGATCCAAGTATGTCTGGTTGTAGGTCACATCCCGGCGGTCAAACATCGTATCACCGGCTGATACCTTTGTCTGCCGGTCCACATGCACCTCGTCAATGATCCCGTAGGAAGCCCGCACCAGGTAAGGACGGTTGGACTTTAACAGGCCGCTTCCCAGTCTTTCCCCCGAATTGCCCCAGATCACAGCTTCCTTATCCACCTGATATTCCGTATCGTCCGGGATCGTCACCAGAACAGTTTCTCCCTCCACACTCTCCACGATGCCGGTCTCTGAGTAGGAATCAAATTCAACGGTCACAGAATCGCCCACCTTTAGAGCGGTCCCGCTGTAGGAGAATTCAACTTTAAGCCTTCCGTCGGCGGAAATCTCCGCCAGTCCGCCATGGCGGTCCACCACCTTGGTCACCACATCGTCCACGGAAGCATAGATGCGCTTGACTCTTCCGGATACCGGAGCCGTGATGGTCTCGGAACCGGAATCATCTGTGGTGGCGATGGAAGTCTCCAGCTCGGACAGTTCTGCCTCCTTCGCCTCAATCACTGTATCCAGCGCTTCCTTATCATAAACTGCCAGCTCATCGCCGACCTTCACCTGATCGCCGGTCTCCACGTAGATCGTCTCCAGTTTGCCGTCATATTCCAGGGTGAGAGCACGCGTCGCTGCCGCCTCCACGGAACCGCTTCCTTCCGTTGTCAGGGAAATCGTTCCTCTCTTAACCGCCTCCGTCGTCAGTTTACGGCTGGCTTCCTCCAGCCGTTTTGTCCCGGCACGGAAAAGTCCAAAAAAGACCAATACCAGGACAAGCACGATGACAAGCAGCACGATCGGCCACTTTTTCCTCTTTTTTTTCTTACCGTTATTCTCTTTCATCCCAATCTTCCCTTCCGCCGCTTCCAGTTCCCTGACAGAAGCAAAGTAATCTTTTCGTTCCCGTCTTTCCTGTAAGCAGCAAATTTAAAGGCTGCATCCTACCGGTGTGCAGCCGGTGCATTTCCTACTTCTATTGTAGTCTATTCCATGATTTCTGGAAAGATGTTTTTTCTAAAAAATTTATAAAAAGGTGCGCAGGTCTGATAAGAGTGTAACCATTAACCTTAACGAAACTGTCGGCCAGGCCTTTAAACCGCTCTGGAATCCATAAGAACAAAGAAAGGAGAAACCCTAAGCCAGAGATGATGCCGTGAGAGAATCCAGACACAAAAAAGCCTCCCGCAAAGGGACAATCCCTGCAAAGGAGGCAGTTTTACTATTGTTAAGCGGCCCTGAGAAAAATTTTAAGAGATCCATTTTCACCAGATACCGGCAAATGTGAACACAAACATAAATTTCTCATATCCGTCAGGATTCGCTTAAAATTGCTTCGACTTCTTTCGCCAGCACTTCCGCCGCACCGCAGCCAAAAAATCCGTTCATCGCTTCATAAGTGCCGCGCTCAAAGGAGAGCCGATCCGCCAGATACTTCTGTGCGCCGTTTACCATCTGCACAAGACAGGCGTCTTTCTTGGAGGAATTCCTGCGGATCTCCTGCGCAGTCACACAGTTGATCTCTGGTTTCACACCCACCAGCACATGATCCGGTGACAAGTGCAGAAAGGAAAGTTCCGTTTCCATCACCCCGTCGGGAATGCTTCTGTAGTCTTTGGTAGGCACCGGGAACCCTTCAAACTGCTTCTTCTGACGGGGACACTGAATCGTCCGGTTCTCCACCCTAAGCTGAGGATGTTCCACGTCCTGAAGGTCTTTCTCCAGAACATTTCGGATCTCTCCCGCAAGCTCTCCGCCCAGTTCGGCAATCATGCCGTAACCAGCCTGCGGTCCCAGATTTACCTCCTGCAATCGCCCCTGCGCATCGGTTGTCCAGTAACGTGCCCGCTGTTTCGGCACCTGATCCCCACAGGGACCTAAAAGGCTCATCACCACTGCCCCGTTTCCCAGTGCCTTTTCTGCCTCCCTGGAAGCCTCCCCGAAAAGGTCAGAGGTCACCTCTCGCTCTCCGTTTTCGGAAAAAACCTGGTCCATAATCGAAGACTGCACACCGTAGTGATACAAAACTGCCAGAATCGATCCCTCCGGATCTTTAACACAGTACACGCGAAGCGTATGATCTGCCGGCCCGTCAGGATCCATGCCGATCCACCAGCCATCTCTGGAGGAAATGTCGCGGTAAACATTTACCCCGCATTCTCCGCGGCCAGATGACAGATAGGCCTCTTTCCTCTGCCTGACCGCCGTTTCCACGGATTCTTTTACTGCGTCAGACAAGGCCTTCCGGTACAGCTGATCTTTCTCCTTTTCCGATTCTCCCGCATGAAGAAGCATCGGCCCTCCCAGAAGATGGGGAGC
Organism: uncultured Lachnospiraceae bacterium; assembly: GCA_964643295.1. Classification (GTDB taxonomy): domain Bacteria; phylum Bacillota; class Clostridia; order Lachnospirales; family Lachnospiraceae; genus Merdiplasma. The sequence goes on along the minus strand of CAZXSN010000032.1, from coordinate 13,482 downwards.
GGAAAATGTATGCGTTGCCATAATCCAGATGTTTTTCTTTTCCACTCCCGCTGTCTCAGATACCAGTTCTTTAAGTTCTTCCACAACATCATCCATCAGGGATGTAATCTCCAGAGAAACTAGTGCCAGCCGTTCCTGTTTCTCCAGGATCACGGTTCGTACCTGCTGACAGTCATGAACTTTGCTGAACGATTCACATGGAAAAAATGCCTCCGGTATCTGTACGGGTGCCCTCCCGGCTCCCGCTTTTATTTCCTCCCCCATTGCTTCCCCTTTCTCTTAAGGCCAGCCTGAACAGATCCCCAAATGCAGGAATGCCGGGCACTCCTGCCGTTTCTGCTGGCTCCCCGGATTCCCTGAGTTTCCCAGGCTTTTTTAGGTTGCTCGTCTTAGTCTTCCTGTCTTCTCTGTGAAAACAGCCAGTCCCTGGCCACCTCGATCTGATAAGCGATCTTCCAGGTCGTCACATGATGTTCCCCCGGATGAGACCTGCTTCCATCTGCCACGGTCTCTTTCTCGAAAGCTGTATAAAGAACATTCGCTCCGCTTTCTATCATTCTGTTTCCCGCTTTACGCCATTCCTCCTGAGATGCTTTCGCACTCCAGTGTTCTCTTGCCACTTTTGCGCCTGACTTTTCCATCGCCGCCGTCACGGCATTCATGCCGGGATAAGCCTTCTCATCGCCCTCAGAAACGAAAATCCACAGTTTCAGGGCAGGATGCTGCCCCATGGTCTGCGGATTCCACTGTCCGGCCACTAAAAGTGAAGCCGCAAACAGATCCGGATAGCGCACGTTTAACTCACATCCGGACATACAGCCCATCGACTGGCCGGTCAGGTAGATCCGGTTTACATCAACGCGGTAGGCAGAGACGATAAAATCGAGCAGTCGTTTTGCTTTCTCCACCCCTTCCGTCGATTCAAAGTCATCATTGACGATGGGCGGCGGGGCAAACTGGGGAGCCAGTACAAAGCACTCATGCTTCTTTTGTTCCTCTTTTCCCGCCCAGATCACAGCGCCAATTCCCTGCGCCAAGGTCACCCGTGCATCCTCACTGCAGGTTCCCGCGTCGTGAATAAACAGTACGAGCGGATATCTCTTCTTCCCGTCGTATGATTTCGGGATGAACAGGTTATAGGGAAGATCCTCAAACATCCCCTGCTGAAAGTCGTCCGCAAGAAGATTTCTTACACGGCTGCTGGTCAGGTAAGACCCTGTTCGCAGATCGGATCCTGGAAGCGCTTCTCCGTAAGCCACTTCGCCGTCGGCGGTTCGAAACGGCTTTTTCTGACGCAGCGAAACGGAAGCTTCCGTTAGCTTCGGCGACCCAAACCGTCCGTCCGGAATGACCGTTATCGTAGATGCAGCCTTGTCTTGAAGGGATAACCTTACGGCCACAAACCTGCCCAAAGCGGCAGGCTCTTCCCCGTCCGGATCCTCACAGACGCTGCAGCTTAGCACGGTGCGGTTAAGAACCTCGAAGGTTTCCACTGAAAGGCTCTCTGTCTCCACAGGTTCGGAATACTCCAGGACCGCCGCGTCACATTTCTGGCCGTCCGGATACACACTCGTGCGGGCGGTCAGATTTTTTACCTCTATTGTTTTCATCTGTTTTCAGTTTCCTTTCCTGCACTTCCCTTTTTAACGCAGGCATACAGCTAACCCTCTCTTACCCGGCGGGAGTCATAAATGATCCGGCAGTCGGCATACTCCATGACTCTCTTAAAAGGCAGATCAGCCGGATTCGGGGCATGCAGATCGCAGGGCCTTGGAAAACGCCTCTGATAGACGACCTGTCCATTTTTATAAACAGTATCGGTCGGAGGTGCCTGTGCCGCAAACGGCTCTCCTTCAAATCCCTCCAGGATATGCCTGGCGTTAGCAAGATAACGCTCAACGATAGAGGCCTCCACGTATCCCCCACCGCCGTAGATCCGGTCAAACTCACTGCGGTGGGCGTTCAGTTTCTCCATGTACCCTGCGAAACGCTCCACACTGCCGTTTAAGGGCTTACCCATCGGCATCCCGAGCTCATCTCCCGCGAACAGGATGTGTTCCCGGCTGTCTAAAAACGCCAGGCTTCCCACCGCATGGTCAGGGATTGCAAACACCAGAAGATCCCGTCCGCCCAGATGCAGGACATCTCCTTCCCCAATCACCTGTACAGGATAATCCCGGGGAAAATCAATCCCCGCAAAACTGGGAAACGGTATGGTCGCTAACGGCTGCGTTTCTTTGGACATGTAAGCGCAGTCAAAATAGGCGTTGTTGGCCGTATGGTCAAAGTGGTCATGCGTGTTGACGATCCTGCGCACGTCTTTTTGCGTCAGGCTCTGGCAGTATGCGCGGATATTTCCGCATCCGTAGCCGGAATCGATGGCCAGCGCTTCGTCGTCCCCCTCCACCAGGTACGAAAAGTCCCCGTCGCTTAAGATCTTCCACGTGCCCGGCGCGATCTGCTCTGATTCAAAGAACGGCTCATCCATCGGAGAAAAAGTACCGTCAGGATTCTCAATCAGGATGTTATGTTTACAGGAAAAATCGATTTCTTTTATCATTGGTTTCCCCCAGGGTCTCTCAGTCATTGATTTCGTGCACCCGGCAGCAGGAAACGAAGTGGTCTTTTTCCACCTCAGAGAGTTCCTGCGGCTCATGGCAGCGGTCGACGGCATACGGACAGCGGGCCGCAAAGCGGCAGCCAGGCTTTGGCTCCACTGGAGAAACAATTTCCCCCTCCAGGATAATCCGTTTTTTGGGGTGATCGATGTCGACCGACGGAATTGCCGAAAGGAGGGCCTTCGTATACGGATGCAGCGGTCTCGCGAACAGATCCCGCGAGGCGGCCGTCTCCACCAGCTGTCCTAAGTACATCACGCAGATATCATTAGAGATATGCTTTACAACGGACAGATCGTGAGTTACGAACATGTAGGTCACCCCAAATTTCTCCTGCAGATCCTGCAGAAGATTTAACACCTGCGCCTGGATCGAAACATCCAATGCGGAAACCGGCTCGTCGCAGACGATGAATTTGGGATTTAACGCCAGGGCACGTCCGATGCCCACTCTCTGACGGCGGCCGCCGTCCAGTTCATGCGGATAGGCGTAGCGCAGCCGTTCGTCAATTCCTACCATCTCCATGATGCGGTCCGTCTCCGCCTGCAACTCACTCTTTTTATATCTTTTGGACAGTTCAAGCGGTTCCCGGATCGTATCCTCCACCGTCATACGCGGATTCAACGAGGCAAAGGGATCCTGAAAGATGATCTGCATCTGCTCCCGAAGCTCATGCATCTTTTTCTTCTTCACGTGGGTGATATCTTCCCCGTTAAAGAAGATCTGGCCGTCCGTGCTCTCGTAAAGATGGATAATTGTCCTGCCTAGCGTCGATTTTCCGCAGCCAGACTCTCCCACCACTCCCATCGTTTTCCCTTCCCCGATCGAGAACGTGACATCGTCCACGGCATGCAGAGTTCCTTTCGGAGTATTGAAAAATTTTTTCAGATGCTTAACTTCCACTAATGGTGCGGCCATGTCAGTCCTCCTTCCTGATCTGTTTCGGACAGCGGCACAGATGAGTCCCGCCAAGAGATCTTATTTCAGCCTTTCCCTGGCGGCATTCCTCTGTGGCATACGGACAGCGGGGAGAAAACGCACATCCGGACGGCAGGTTGCTGGGATCAGGCGGCATGCCCATGATCGGGGAAAGACGCGCAACTTCTGAATGAATATCCGGCAGCGATCCGAACAGTCCGATCGTATAGGGATGCGATGGGGTTTTAAAGATCTCACGCCTGCTGCCGTACTCCACGATCTGCCCGGCGTAGACAACAGCCACGTTGTCGCAGACTTCCGCCACAATCCCCAGATCGTGGGTGATCATGATCATTGCCGTCTGCAGCTTTTCCTGCAGGTTCTTGATGATATCGAGCACCTGCGCCTGAATTGTCACATCCAGAGCGGTCGTCGGCTCGTCCGCCAGCAGAAGATCCGGGCTGCAGGCTAAAGCCATCGCGATCACCACACGCTGCTTCATCCCGCCGGAGAACTGATGCGGATAATCGCGGTATCGGGAGGCCGGTATGCCAACCATCTCCAACATCTTCTTCGCCTTCTCCTCCGCTTCCCTGCCGGATACCTTCTCGTGCAGTTCGATGCCCTCGGCAATTTGTCGGCCTACGCGCATCACCGGATTTAAAGCCGTCATCGGATCCTGGAAAATCATCGAAATGCGCTTGCCGCGAATCTTCTGCATCTCCGGATCTGACAGAGAAAAGAGGTTTGTTCCCTCCAACAGGATCTCCCCCTGATCCACCTTTGCGGGAGGCTCCGGAAGGATCCGTAAGATCGACTTGGCGATGGTCGTCTTCCCTGCTCCGGTCTCTCCCACAAGGCCCAGCGTCTCGCCCTTGTTCAGGGAAAAGGACACCCCGTTTACCGCATGGATCTGTTTGCCCTCGGAAGTATAATGAACCACCAGGTCTTTCACTTCCAGAAAGGAAGCGCTTGTTTTCTTCTCAGCCATTTACGGTCTCCTCCTGTCATTGCTTCAGTTTCGGGTCAAGTGCGTCACGCAGGCCGTCGCCGAGCATGTTGAGCGAGAGCACAACCAGTGCGATCGCGATACCGGGAAACAGCACCATATGCGGGTAGTCGCGCATATACGTCCTGGATGCGGAAAGCATGGCTCCCCACTCCGGAGTAGGCGGCTGTACGCCCAGACCAATGTAGCTTAAAGAGGCCGCCATCAGGATCGTATTGCCGATACCCATCGTCACCGAGACGATGATCGGAGAAATGCTGTTGGGCAGGATATGTTTGATGATCGTCCTGGGTACCGAGCAGTTGATCGTATGCGCTGCTTCCAGGTACTCCATCTTTCTCACACCCATGATGGATCCGCGCAGCAATCGCACGGTCATCGGAATTCCGCCGATCGAGAGGGCGATGATTGTATTGACAAAGCCGCTGCCTAAGCAGGCGGAGATAGCGATTGCCAGCAGGATACCTGGGATCGCCTGCAGAATATCCACGAAACGCATGATGATCGTATCCACCATCCCGCCGAAGTAGCCGACAATAGAACCGATCAGCATGCCGATCACGGTAGAAATCAACACGGACAGAAAGCCCATGGACAATGAAGCGCGGCTGCCGTAAAGCAGACGGCTGAAAATGTCTCGTCCCATATCGTCTGTTCCGCAGATGTGAGCGAGGGACGGTCCCTGGAAACGGTTGGCCATATCCATCTTGGCGTAATCATAAGGCATGATCCAGGGAGCAAGAATCGCCAGCAGAAACATCACGAGCACAATAATCAGACCAGCCATGGCAACTTTATTGTGACTTAAGCGTTTCATGACCAGGCTGAACTGGCTTTCTTTTTTCTTTCGCGTACCGACTGAAGCCGCCGCGGTTGCCGCCGTACTAGCCATTTGCCTTCTTCCTCCTTCTAAAGGTTTTCTGATCTCCCTCATACTGCGCCTTGATCCGGGGATCCACAAAAGCGTAGACCACATCTACGAGGAGCATGATCAGACTGAACACCGCGCCTAAAAACAGAACGCCTCCCATGACAATCGGGTAATCACGGTTGTTGATCGCCTCCGTCGTATAGGATCCAATGCCGGGAATGGAAAACACGGATTCAATAACCACGGTGCCTCCCAGCATCATCCCCATCCCGTTGCCGACAATCGTGATAATCGGAATCAGGGCATTGGGCAGCGCATGCCGGTAAAGGATCGTCCTTTCCGAGAGTCCCTTGGCCCGCGCCGTCACGATATAATCGGAACGGATGACTTCCAGCATACTGGACCTGGTCTGCCTGGCCTGGGAAGCAATCCCGGCAAACGAGTTCGCAATACAGGGGAGAATGTAATACTGCAGACCGCCAACGCCGTAAGCGGGCAGCCAGCCGAGTTTCACAGAAAACAGGATCACCAGCATCATCGCCAGCCAGAAGCCGGGGATGGAAACGCCAAGCAGAGCCACGATCATGCAGAAACGGTCAGCCAGACCGTTTTGATGAACCGCCGCTGTAATCCCTAAAGGTGTACCGATGAAGACCTGCAGCAGCATGCAGATCACTGCGATCGTCAGCGTGTAGGGCATTCTGTAAAGAATACCGGAAATCACCGGCTGATTGTAAAAGTAGGAATCGCCCAGGTCAAAGTGAAGAAACACCTGGTTGAGATAGGAAAGCAGACGCACCACATATGGATCATTTAAACCCATCTCCTCGCGCTTGGCCTCTATTGCCGCCGGAGTCGCACCGTTTCCCAGAATGGCCGCTGCCGGATCGCCCGGACAGAAATACATGATCGTAAAAATCACGATCGCTATGCCAAGCATCACAGGAATCATCCACAGCAGCCGCTTTACGACATATTTCCACATAGGATTCTCCCTCTTCCTTCCGCTTATAAACGGGGCTGACGTGTAAGGCCTTTCATAACCCCCTGCGCGTCAGCCCATCTATCTTCGCTATAAATCCAACTAAGTCAGCTCTTTAAAGTTTACTCCGCATAGACACAGGCTCCCGGAAGGATCTGATTCCGGCAGTCTAACGCTACCTCCGAAAGGTAAGCGGAATGCGCGATGTTGATCGGTCCCTGCACCATGCCGAAGCCATAGCACTGCTCCTTCAGGTAATCGTGGAAGGCGATCAGAGTCTCTTCGCTGTGTGTCTCAGTGCTGATGGCAGCCTCAAAGAGCTCCTGCAGCTTGTCATCCTGCACAAAGTTTGCGGTACCGCCGGTCACCTGCGTAAAGTCACGGGCGTCCCAGCAGAGCTTCCACTGGTTTACGATATAGTCCGTCGAACCGCCCGTTTTGATGAAAGCATCAAATGCGGTACTGTCGTACTGTGCGGAATTCGCCATCATGAAATCGTAGCCGATTAATTCCACTGGGATCCCGATCTCGCCCAGATATGCCTGGATCATCGGTCCCATCAGATCCATGTAGGCGTTCTGGATGTACATGATGCGCATCGTCTGCCCGTCGTAGTTGGACTGTGCCAGATACTCTTTCGCGGCCTCCACATCATACGGGAAGTATTCCTCATCGTCCCACGCCGCCACATAATCCTCATAGTTGCTGTTGGCAAAATCTTTAACCACCCAGCCGTTGCCGTTGAATACGCCTAAGTTTAATTCTTCACAGTTGATCGCGTAGGCAACCGCCAGTCTTAAGTTCAGGTCATCCTTAAAGAAGGAATCATCAGACATGTTAAACTGCAGGTCATAGGTTAAGTTATCCGGGACAACAGATACAGCATGACCTTCCGCGTACTCGCCGCCCTCCTGGAACTTGGCGATATCCGTATCCGGTACACCGTTCGTGATATCCACCGCGTTTGTCTGCAGAGCAACCGTGTGCTGAGAAGCCTCGGTGATCACTGTCATCGTGATCTTCGGAATGTTGTGCTTGCTGGTGTTGGCCACCAGGGATTCATCTGTCTGCCAGTAGTTTCCGGTATCTTCCAAAACCAGCTTGGATCCCGGCGTATATTCGGTTACCGCGTAAGCCGTGGTTCCTACCGGATCCGTAGCCATCTGGTCAGCGCTGGCTTCATAAGCCGCCTGCGTCACGATCGCGCATTCCATCATAATGCTCTCAAACTCGCCCATCTCCAGGACTTTATTAAATTTGAACTCCAGGTTGTAGTCATCCACAACCGTAATCTCTTCCACAGGCTCCAGCTTGCTGTAGTTCTGCGTCGCCTGCGCACTCTCGAAAGAGTACTTTACATCATTTGCCGTCAGGGGATTGCCTGCGGTATCGTGAATGCCCTCGTAGAGTTCAATCTTGTAGGTCTGGCCGTCTACCTGCTCCCAGGATTTCGCCAGAACACCTTCCGCCTGCCCGTTGGAACGGGTGATCAGATATTCATAGACAGAAAACAGAACCGCAATCCGTCCCTGAGACATGCCGGCCCAGGGTCCCATGTTTTCCGGATCAGCCGCAATACCTACTACGACCTCACCCTCTGCTCCGGCCTTCGTATAGTCCGCCGCGAACGCGACCGTGCCGGTTCCAATCGATGCCATCGCCATGGCACCTGCCAGTAACAGCGCCGTCAGTTTTTTCTTCATGGTGTTTCTCTCCTTTTCCTTAAACTTTTGTGAAACGGGTTATCAGCTGCTTCCGCGAGCCTAACGGCTCCTAATTCATACTCCCATTATAGGCTGTGATTTCCCTGCAATCAAACCGCTTTCAGAAACGATTATTGCAGGAACTGCATAAATTGTCTTCCCGGCAGGAAAAACCGTCATTTCCCTACGCCTGAAGAACCTCGTCTAAGAAGTCCAGGGCCTCTTTTACGATCCCCGTCGTATGGTAATCCGGTTTCCCGTGATCCGCTTCTTCGTGTGAAAATACGATGCGCACTTTCTCCGGCCCCGCCGTTTTGGCGATCGCCTCCGCAAACTGTGCCGACTGCTGAGGCGGAACCGTGGGATCCGGGATACAGTGCTCAATAAAGAAGGGGGGCATGTCCTTATGGACGTAGGTAATCGGTGCTGCAAGACGGTTTAACTCCTTAATCTGCGGCAGCGCTCCGCCCATCATGATCGATTCCGGGGAATTCTCATTGTTATGGGTACTCCTGCCAATCCCGTTTTCCAAAATCTGCCCGTCCATGGCATCAAAACCGCTGCAGGCTCCGCAGAGATCTACAACCGCCTGCACACGGCTGCTTGCGCAGGGACATCCCATCCCGGGATCCTCAAATCCTGGATTGTCAGCGGTCACTCCCACGATAGAGGCTAAGTACCCCCCTGCAGACATCCCCCAGAGGGCGAACCTCTGCGGATCCAGCCCATACCCCGGCGCGTTTTCCCGCAGATAGCGGACAGCCGCTTTTACATCATAAATCTGAGCCGGCCAGGTGACACAGTCACTTTTGCGGTAATCGATACTCGCAAGGGCGTATCCCCGTTCCAGAGCAGCAAACAGGGTTTCCATCCGCTTATCCCGCTTGCTGCCGAACGCGAACGCCCCTTCGTGAATGTAGATGATCAGTGGATAGTTCGATTCCCGTGTTTCGGGCAGATACAGATCCAGTACCTGATCAGGAGACTGCCCCGCGTACGCCAGATCCAGATATTGCCTGGTTTCATACGGCAGATGATTCGGGGAAAACTCCTCCGTCACCGGTATGGCAAATGGAAATGCTGGTTTCATGATCCGTTCCTCCTGTCTGTTTGAACCTCCGTTTAAGGAAATGCTTTCTCCTGCCGTTTCCTTAAAAGAAGGATCTGCGTAAGAACTGCGCACCTGTTCTGCATTTTCTAAGACAGAGATCTTACGCAGGGACAAAGCAGGAACCTCTGCTTTGCCCCGGTCGGTTGTTGTTCCTGATTATACAGGGACGGATCCATCGGTTCAAACCGCTTTCCGGGAGGATTATTGCGCAAATCGCATCAATGGTCCCCCTATCTCTTTTCCGGGACCAGTTTCTCCCAAAGCCAGGTCACAAGAAGGACGATAACCGCGGCATACAGTGTGGAGACCAGACGAAATACCGCATAATATACCCGTGCGTTTCCGTTCAGGGTACAGGTCACTAGGACAAAGGTCACACATCCGATCCTGGCCTGAATATAGGGCATCTTTGCCAGCTTGCAGAAAAACAGGGTAAGCAGCACACCGATTCCCATGAGCGGCACCATGAGCCACTCACTGCCCACAGCTGTATCGATCAGTATCGCCGCGATACCGACGATCCCGCCGATCGCGGTGATAATCAGACGGTTGACTCCCGCTTTCGCGCTGAATTTTGTATTCTCCTGGCACAGAAGCAGACAGGAAATGCAGGCGGTCATCTTCTGGATGATCTCCAGATGCATCTCCCCCACGGTAAATTTCACGTTGAAGTGGTTTAAGATCGCTGAGGTAAGACAGCACAGCAGTGCTGAAATAGCAATCCGAATGTCCAGTCTCGTGATGGACGCTTTTTCCGGTTCCATAGCTGGTTTCACAAATATTCCCCCTTTTTGCGGCAGCCGACTGCTGTCCAGGCCGACTGCCCGTTTACCTGAGGCTATTTTCGGATTTCAAAATTGAAAAATCAATTCGAATTTCGGGCACATTTATGCGAAAACCGAATTGATTCAGATGCATTCTTCTCTCCGCCGCTTTCCTTCGCGTACTTTGGTATTCCTTACTTTGAAGGGACCGCATCCTGCGTTTTTGTTCCCAGGATCTCTTCCTCTTTTTTTGTCTCCCCGTCAGCTTCGCTGCCTGCACACAAATTTTTTCTTCAGGCCTCTCCCCAAACCTGTCAAAATGTGTTATAATAGAAAAAGTGGCTTCCGGCTGCTTTCCGCAGACATGAAAGCTTACGAACATACCCGGATGGGTAATCCAAAGGAAGAAGGAACCAAACCTTCAGGGAGGGAACATGAAAATTGAACTGATTACACAGTTGGAAGACTACGGGGAACTGGAGGTTAGAGAGCTGGAGGGCGTCTCGGAAACAAAGAATACTACTGTCTCTCTCATTGAAGTGCATTCACGCATGAGCAGCAAATCTTATGAGCAGATCCGGGAGGCTATATTTCCCTACATTACTGGAGATGAACATTTTCGGGATAACGTGCAGACGGTTAATGATCAGTTTCATAAAGAGATGGGGGAGGAGAAGGATTCGGAATACCCCAGCACTGTCTGGAACGGATTTCAGCTTCTTTTCATGATGGACTGGCAGTTGGTGTATAAGGGAATCCGTGTACGCAGGATGTTCTTTAAACGGGACCTTGCAGAACTTGGAATCACCGAGGAGAACCTTTATGCAGATGCCATGGAGAACTTAAAGAGCTGGGCGGACCGCAATGTATTTCCTCTGGTTAAAAACGAAGACTGCTACATGCTTTACTGCGGAGACCAGCTAAGCCTCACCGGATGCAGCGTACTGCTTCTGAACGAGATGTGGCAGGGAGTGTATCAGATCGTTAAGGATTCGTACTACCTTCTGCCCTATACGCGCAGGAAGCTGTTTATCATCCCGGAATACGCGGCAAAAGAAACGGGCATGGTTCAGGCTTTTGCCGCCTACCTGAAGGATATGAATGAACTCGAGCGGCTTTCGGACCATATCTTCTATTTTTCTCCCAGCTATGGGAAACCCGTCCTGATGAACGGCGAGCAGATCCTCTAGCTGAAAGAGAGGAAGGGGAGCTTCCCTGCCCGGCGGAAACAATCAGCGCAGAAGTCCGCGGCGAACCCGGATCATAAACGCAGGGAAATCTTCTTCATAACCAGACAGAAAGACTGCAGGAATTGTAAGCCAAAGTCCCCCTGCTTTCAGCAGGGGGCTTCTTTTTGTTCGACGGGGTGCGCGATAATCTCTGTCCCAATACCGCCTCGCTTTCCCCGGAAGATACCAAAGCGCCTGCACGACCGGCTTCGCGTGACTTCATTCACGCGCAAAGGCTTCTAACGTCCCAAAATTATGTTCCTTTTCTGCCCTCAATCCCCGCAAAACTCCTTACCGATGCATGGGAAGCAGTCGGGATACGGTTGAATAAGCACAGGAAAGATTTCCGAGACGTAAGTGTGCCAATCTTTCAATTTGACTTTTGTCATAAAATTCTTTATAATTCATGCATGAATCGATCAATTCATGCACGCATCCAGGATGTGAACCTTTTTTCTCAAGCGGGGGAAAGTCAGTAATGGATATCAACTATTTCCGGGAATTTGCCGTACTTTGCAAAAGCAAAACATTCCTCGAAGCTGCCGACAGTCTTTACATCTCCCAGTCTTCCCTCTCCAGGCACATCAAGACAATGGAGGATGAACTCGGTGTACAGCTGTTTAACCGCACAACCAGACGGGTGAGCCTGACCAAGATCGGGGAAGCGTTCCTCCCCTACGCCCAAAAAATCGCTGACATCCAGGCTGAGTATCAGAAGTTTCTCTCCAACGAACAGCACCATGCCGCAGAGAGCCTGACGATTGGCTCCATTCCCAGCATGACACAGGGATCAGTTGCAGACAATTTAGAAGCGTTCACACGCCGTCATCCCGCCTGCCGCATCTCGACAATAGAAGCAGATTCGCTGCAGCTGAAAGAAATGCTCCATGGGCAGGAGTGCGACATGGCCTTCCTGCGCGATTTTGACGACCCCTCCGGGGAATTCTGCAAAATCCCGGTACTGCTTGACGCCATGGTAGCAATCGTCCCCTGGGATCATCCGTTTGCGCAAAACGATTCCGTCTCCTTACAGGACCTTGCAGGGGAGCCGCTATTGTGGCTTTCCAGAAACACCTTCCTGCACAGTCTGTGCGAGAGAGCCTTCCAGGAGCAGAATCTTCACCCCAACGTCGTGTTTACCAGCCACAACGGTGACAACATCATTTACCATGTCGGACGCGGTCTCGGCATCGCCATGCTGATGAAAGATCATGCAAGACGGCTGGCAACCGAGGAAGTACGCCTGATAGACATCTCTCCGGCAATCACCTCCACGGTTGTACTCGCCTATCGCCGGGAGAAAAAATTAAGTGCGACCGCCTCCCAACTGCTGCAGATGGTTCACGCAATCAGCGACTGCAGGTAGCGACCGCACTTTCTATTCTTCTATTGGCAGTTTCTGGGGCAGTGACTGCAGTCTCCGCCGCACTGCAGAGATTTTCCGTTCTTCTTATCTTTTACCATGCTGCGAACCGCCAGGGCAATCACTCCCAGGACAATCGCCCCTACCACAACTGTTCCCATGAAACTCTCCTTTCCTGTCTCTCACGAGGGCTGCCTTTCGGCACTCCCCCAGCCTTAGGAAAACAGCAAACCCCCATAAACATAAGAGTTTGCTGTCTCCTTGAATGGCCCCTTTTAGAAGATGCCTTTACAGCCTTAAAGGCTTCCATTTCCACCGCTCTTTAGTATACCACAGGTGCGGCGGATTGAGCAATTCCCATCTGGCTTTCCCAGTGCTGACGCTCAAATCTTTTTCCCGACCTTCTCATGAAGGATTTCCTCGTCTCAGTCTTCTTGAGAGCGTTTCTTCCTCCTCCGGGTGTCCCCTTGTCCCTTTTGTTCTGCCAAAAAAGCGCAGACTTCCCCTATAGTCCGATTTTTATCGGCTATTATCGATATCTGTCGATATTCAGTTCTCATCTCTTCCTATTCTATCACCCCCTTCCCTGACACCAGATCATTCAATCCGATACTGAAACCTCTGCTTTTTCTCCAAACTCAGTTTCTCTGCTGTTCCAGCCTTTTTGAAATCCTCTAATAGTTTTTGATGCTTCTCTTTAATGCTCAGGTTTATACCCCGCCATAAAGCTCCCCACAGCTCATATAGTTGCGCTATGAGGTGCCCGATCTGGGTCAGGTAATAATGATTCTTTTCTGCCTGGTAGTTCTTGCTGAACAAATGTTTAATCTCGTATCCGCGGTTTTTCTGTGTCTGGAACCCCTGATTCTCTATTTCCCATCTCATCCTCCCCCGTGTCACTACAGTTTCCGCTG
>CAZXSN010000031.1:0-32161 GCA_964643295.1 uncultured Lachnospiraceae bacterium | reverse complement strand
AACATACCCTTCTTCATCTCGCCGCCGTACCAGGTATTTAAGATGACCTGCTCCCGGCTGGAGATGTTGAAGACAACCGCCGTCTCGGAGTTCAGCCCCAGCTCCTTATAGTTTTCCACTTTGGCCTTGGATGCGTTGTAGACAACGAAGTCCGGCTCAAAGTTTGCAAGCTCTTCCTCGGAGGGCCGGATGAACATGTTCTTCACAAAGTGTGCCTGCCAGGCGACTTCCATGATGAAACGGATCGCCATGCGGGTATCCTTGTTGGTGCCGCAGAAAGCGTCCATCACGTAAAGCTTCTTGTTGGAGAGTTCCTTGAGGGCCAGATCTTTCACAGCCGCCCAGGTTTCCTCGGAAGCGGGATGGTTGTCATTTGGATATTCCGGTGTGGTCCACCAGACGGTGTCTTTGGAATTCTCATCCATTACGATAAATTTGTCTTTCGGGGAACGGCCCGTATAGATACCGGTCATTACGTTCACCGCGTCCAGTTCGCTCAGCTGGCCCTTCTCATATCCTTCCAGGCCCGGCTTCATCTCCTCCTCGAAAAAGGTTTCGTAGGAAGCGTTGCGCACGATCTCCGTAGTTCCCGTGATCCCATACTTGCTTAAATCGATTTCTGCCATTTTCAAACTCCTTTTTTCAAAACAGGTTGGCGAGTTAAGGCACAGACAGACTGCCCAAACTTCAGACGCTTAAGGCTGCCCGGGCAAACTTTAAGGAAGCGCACAGGATGGGAAGCAGCAGCTTTTCCGGCACTTACCGGGGAAGCGACCGCGCAGCCAACCGCGCCGTTTTCGTTCGCGGGGGAAACCTTTTCAATGGGTTCTGGTCAAAAGCATTTTTGCGTCCATGTGTGTTCGGCAGCTTTCTGCATATCTCAGGGGAGGAGCAGATACCTCCCCTCTGCATTATATTATACATGAATCAATATTAAAATCAACCACAAATTCTTTCCCCGGTTTTCCGGCTTTCTTAGGGCCTTTTTCAAATCACTTTAAGTTTTTGTATCCATCGGAAACGGATGATCCGAAGCCTTCAGGGAAACGGTTTCCGCGGCGCCAAAATTCGGGAAAGGACAGCAAAAAGGCATGAGTCTTACGATTCATGCCTGTGTGACCGGGCCATCCCGTTTCAGGGTACAGAACTGACCGGGACTGCTCTTTCGTTTTGTTTTTCTTTTCCGGTGTGCCTTCATCCCCCGGGCAGAGGGATGAAAAGGGAAAGGGATGAAAAATCGTGCCTGACGGATCTTGAGGAACGCCGCTATCTTTACGTCTTCCTGCAGGGTACCACTGCCATCTGCAAGGAGAGATCGGCCGCTGCAGCATTCCTCTTTCCGTCGGGAACCAGCGCACTCCCTGGGGATTTCCCTGGGGGAGGCACCTTCGCGCACGAAAGGCGGGTGGATCAACAAAGCAAGCAGACAGGGCAGAAAGCTACGCTGGAACCCAGCCTGGGATCAGAACACCTGCATGGTGCTCTGACGTAAAAACGGTGTCCTTCCCATCTGCTGCTGCGGGATGTCTGCCTGCTGCCAGTTCGGTTTCGGGAACAGACCGGCAAGCGAAAGGACCTGCTCGATCTCTGCCTCTGACAGCTTCACTCTTCCCGCAATCTCAGGGATGCTTAAGTGCATGTCCGCATAATACACGACAGCCTTCCCTTTTTTGAAGTTGATCTTCTGGCTTTCCTGTTCGTTCAGCAACGCCATATGCATCCTCCCTTTCCTGTCAGCGGAGGATTCTCGCGGGGGACGAAAATCCGTCCGCGGTCTATGATTCATTAAAAACAGTCGCCTCGGGGAAAATTTATGTCCGAATAAGCGGCTGCCTCCCACAATGCTATCTTAGTATATTCTTGCGGGCGTGTCAACGAAAAATTTACAGAAATGACATAAAAAATCTCCGGGAATTGAAAATAATTGCGGAGAATAGACAGATCTATAGAAAATTTTGCGAAACCGAAGCGGGGATGAAAGGAGGGAGAAGCCCTGGGCCGCACAGCAAAGGACTCATAGCGGGACTGTAATGCCTTCGGCGAAATTTTCTGGATATTTGCGCGGGAATGTTGTAAGATAAAGAAAAAGCAAAAAGAGGGGAAGGGAAATGGACAAGTTTTCGAATCTAAGGGAAGTGAAGACTTCCTCCGAAGAACTCTATGACGGGGTGATCCTCCATGTTTACCGGGATACGGTGAAGCTGCCGAACGGGAAGAGCAAGGGGCGGGAGGTCATCCGCCACGTGGGAGCGGTGGCGATTGTGCCGCTTACCGACGACGGGAAAGTGATCATCGAGAAGCAGTACCGGTATCCGTTCGACGAGGTGATCACGGAGATCCCCGCGGGCAAGCTGGATTCCCGACAGGAGGGCCGCCTGGACGCGGCCAAAAGAGAGCTGCGGGAGGAGACCGGGATCACGGCTGACGAGTGGGTGGATCTGGGGATGTACTATCCGTCCGCCGCTTACACGGATGAAAAGATTTCGCTGTATCTGGCCAGGGGGCTGCACTACGGGGAGCAGCAGCTGGACGAGGACGAATTTTTAAACCTGGAGGCGGTTCCCTTATCTGAGCTGGTGGAAGATGTCATGAACGGAGAGATTGCGGACGGCAAGACGCAGGTGGCCATCTTAAAGACGGACAGATTTCTGAAGGAAGGGTAAAGCGCACAGAACAAAAAAGGGTGTACTTTCTTTTAAGATCCGCTGTTTTCCTGATTGCAATCCAGGAGCTTATCGTATATACTTTTTACAGAAGAATAAGCAGACGCTGCCGGGCAGGAACAGGTAAACCAGGCAGCGGGAAGGGAGAAAGATGAATTACGAGGAACTTTATACGGCGCTGCAGCCGCAGGAAAAAGCTTTGAAGGACGCGCTCTCCTCCCTGCAGAAGCTCTCCAGGGCGATTGGGAAGGAGACCGAAAGCGGGGATCTGAAAAGTATGCTCAAGGATTTGAGTACCATGGAGGAGACCGCGGCGAATGTATCTGCTGTTATCAGCGAAGTGAAGGAGACCGTTTCCGGCTTCGATACGGAGACATATTTTCGCGACGGCGATTTTGCCGAGCAGATGATCGCCTGCTGTGAGAAAGAGGGCATCGACGTAAAGGGCAGTTTCCCGGTATACGAGATGTTTCCGTACCGCGTGAAGCTGGATTTAGGCACCCAGGATGTCTATCTTGACCGCAAGCGGATTCAGTGTGTGCGCCCGCAAAGCTTCGTGGATCTTGTAAAGCAGGGGCAGGAGAAGCTCAACAGGGCCTCTTTCAATCCGCAGAAGTTCGCCGGGGAGCTGGCGAAGGCGTATGATCTGGCAATCCTGACGACGGGGAGCAATCCGGGGACGGATATGTACTTAAAACGGCTGTATGAGTTTCTGGCGCCCATGAGCCGCACCCAGAGAGACTATGATCTGCAAAGCTACGCGTTTGACCTCGCGCGGCTCTACAATTCCAGGGAAGACACCACGAAAACCGGCAGGCATTTCCAGATCGGGACGAGCCGGAAGTCGACAAAGGCGATCCGCTTCCTGGACTGGAACGGCAAAGAGGATTACCTTTCCACGATCCGCTACTATGACTGATGGAAAAGCGGGAAGGCAAAGATCAGACGGCTGGTTTGGCCGAAGAAAAAAGAGGTGAGGGAATGGAAGGAAAGAAACTGGAAAACGCAGCCGAAGACCGCACACTGTTTAACGGCATTGAGTTTCTTACGGATTTCTGGGAGGAAAAGTATCTGCAGGAGTATATCCGGGACGGCGGCAGCAAGATTAAGTTTGTCAGCGGCCGCCCGGGAAGCGGAAAGACCCATTTCCTGACGCTGATGGCGGCTCTGGCCCGCAAACATCAGTATAAGGTTGTGCAGTTTTCCGCCCGGCAGATCCGGCTGAATGATTTCCGCGAAATCTATATGGAAATCTATCGTCAGTGCGGTATGGAAGAATGCCTGGAAGCGGCGGCCCGTCATCTGATCGGCGAGATGGGTTTTGACGCGCAGGAGATCCCGAAGGGTATGAAGTTTATTGATTTCCTCTCGCAGAAAGGCTTAAGCGACGCGATTACGAAGCGGGAGATCCGTGCGCAGTTAAAGAAGCTTTACCTGGACAACGCGATGATGGACAACAACTTTGCCCTGGCCTGCAGCATGCTGACAGGAAGCATCTTAGGGTACCCGGTACTCGAGGAGCAAAACCGCACTCTGCTGCTTTCCTGGCTGGAGGGAGACAAGACGGTCAAGCTTGGACAGCTGCGCTCGCTTGGGTTTTATCCGAGCCGCATAACCAAGTACAACGCGAGGCACATGCTCTGCTCTCTGGCGGAACTTACCCGGCTGGGAGGATACTCGGGGCTGTTCGTAACGGTTGATGATCTGGAGATTTTAATCAGCCGCTCGAGCCTGGAACTGCACTATACCCGGATGCAGAGGGAGGATACCTACGAGAGCATCCGCCAGCTGATCGACGATATCGACAGCATGGGAAGCATCATGTTTGTCTTTGCTTTTGACCGGCAGCTGCTCGATGAGGAGAATACAGGCCTGAAATCCTATCAGGCGCTGTGGATGCGCATCCAGAACGAGGTCGTGGGAGACCGCTTTAACCGCTTCGCGGATATGGTGGATCTGGACCGGCTGGCTCTGCAGGAGTATACCCCGGAAGTGGTGATGGCCATCTCCGAGAGCCTGGCAAAGAGACAGAAGGACCGGACACTGGAGCCGCTGGATGAAGAGTCCGCGCAGGAGATTGTCCGCAGAGCGCGAAACGGCGCGGTCGGCATCCCGCAGATGATTCTGGAAAAGCAGGAGGTGATGTCCCATGTATGATTTGGAAGCGAGGCATATCATTGAAGCGCTGCGCTCCGGCATTCCCTCACGCGCGGTGGGAGACTATTTTTCCGAAGCGCGTCCGAAGATTATGAAGGAGATTTCCGGGCACCTGGACAAGCTCTGCGAGCAGGGAAAATCCGGGGGCATGGTGATCAGCGGAAAGTACGGCGAGGGGAAAACGCATCTTTTAAATACCGTATTCAGCCTTGCCCAGTCGAAGGATCTCGTGGTATCCTGCCTGTCTTTGAGCAAGGAGACGCCGATGGACAAGCTCTACCTGCTGTATCCGAAAATCATGCAGAACACGTATCTGCCCGGGCGCAGGCAGCCCGGCTTCATGCAGGAGCTGGAAAAAATCTCCCCGAACAGTCCGATCGCGGCGGAAATGCTGCTCTTTGCGGCAAGGGAACTGGAGACAGACAAACTGTACTACCTTTTCCGCTCGTACTTAAACACCGAGGATTCCGAAGAGAGATTCCTGATGCAGTCCGATCTGGAAGGGGATTTCATGGCGAACGCGCCCTTAAAAAAGATCTACCGGCGGATCTTTCAGACACCGGTCAAGTACAATACAAACTTCCGCAAGACCGTGCACTGCAGGGATTACATCGCCTTCATGAGCCATCTGTTTGTGCAGATGGGGTACCGGGGCTGGGTGATTTTGTTCGATGAGACGGAGCTGATGGGACGCTTAGGGAAGAAGGCGCGTCTTAACGCCTACCGGAATATGGCGGACTTTCTGCTGCCGGAGCGGTGCCCGGAATCCACGTTCAGCATCTTTGCGCTCAGTGCCTCCTACACGGAGGATGTCATCGAGGGCAAGCACGAGTACGAGAATCTGGAAGCGGTCTATCCGGACGGACAGCCGGAGATTAAGGCCGTGCTGAATCTTTTGTCGGAGGCGCCGCAGCTGCTTCCGCTGACAAAGGAAGAGATCAGCACCGCGCTCGGCAAGATTCAGACTCTGCACGGGAAGGCTTACGGGTGGAATCCCAATCTGCCGGTGGAGTCTTTAAGTGAGGTGACTCAGTCCGGCGGGTATCTGCTGCGCACAAAAATCCGCGTGGCGATCGAATTCTTAGATCAGCTCTACCAGTACGGGAAGGCCGGGAAGACGACCATCAACGAACTGGGAAAAGAGGTTTTTGAGGAGGATACTCCGTCTCTGGAAGAGTATGTATAAGCGGGTTTTTGCGTGACAGACGCAGCATGCAGATCCAGTAGTTGCGCTGCGCGGTGTCTTTGGCGCTTTCAATTTTGTGTTTTAGTTCTTCAGGGTCGGCACACCAGTCGGCCCTGACTTGTCCTACCTGAAGACAGCGCCTGACTTCCGCGAGCGTTTCCCTGGAGGCGCCTAAGCGCTGAAAGTCAAGCAGCAGCTTTTGGGCCGCCTGATCATAGGGCGGATTCTGAAATGTTCCCAGGCTGGTGAAGGTAAGGTCGAAAAACCGGTTTTCTCCGTAATCCGGCAGGAACCAGACTTCCTCCGAGGTGTAGGAAAGGTGCAGGTAATAGAGGGAGGCCCGCTCCTTGTCTTTCGAATTGCGCACGATTCGCCCGAGTCTTTGAATGCGCTGGCGCTGGACGGACGTGCTGGATAAAACGATGCCGATGCTGGCATCCGGTACATCGATGCCCTCATCGAGCGCTTTGCAGGCCACGAGAATGCGGATCTCCCCGTTTCGAAAGCGTTCCATGGCATTGGCGTTTGCCTGTGCGCCCATCTGGGAGTGGTATCTGGCGACCCTTCCGGGATATTCCTGCTGCAGACGCACGTAGAGATCGTCCGCCTGACGGATCCGTTCGCCAAAGACCAGGATTTTTTCAGTCTGCGGCAGTTTTCGGATCAGGTCACAGGCGCAGGGAATGCGGGA
Source organism: uncultured Lachnospiraceae bacterium (assembly GCA_964643295.1). Lineage (GTDB taxonomy): Bacteria > Bacillota > Clostridia > Lachnospirales > Lachnospiraceae > Merdiplasma. The sequence goes on along the minus strand of CAZXSN010000031.1, from coordinate 25,464 downwards.
GGACGCCAAAACGACAAGGTTCTTGCGGTGGTAGGTGCAGATCAGATACTTCTTCGCCGCCTCCGCGATTTCGGGATCCTGATCACCGGTAAGAAGCCGCAGCTCCTCAAAAAATTCTTTCCTGGTCAGTTCCTTTAGCAGGGGATCGGCATCGGCCAGCTTGGCGTAAAGGTAGCTCATGGTGTCGGAGGTTCTTTCATATTCCTCGGCTTCCTGGGGCAGAAAGGACAGCGTGATGTTGAAAATGTCATAATCGCAGACCGTGCGCATCTCAATGGCCTGGCGGAAACCAAAACGGTAAACAGGCCGTCCGAGAACCGAGGTGAGAAAGTTCTGGGCCCGTCCGGACGGCAGAGTGGCCGAAAGCCCCAGGGAGAAGACGCGGTTCTCATATGGTTTTGAATGAGACAGAAACTCGAAAATCAGACGGTTCTGCTCGCTCACGTAGCGGTGGCATTCGTCCGCGATCAAAAGCACAGCGGCCCCGCCCGCAAGGTCGGCGAGGATCTGCTTTGCCAGTTCGTAGCGGGCGGAATTAATGACATAGATCATATATTTGTGGTCGGCGGTGGAGTTGCAGCCGTTGCCCCGCAGGCCGATCATCTGCCGGGGATTTTCACGGGCGGGCGCGGGATCAGTTTCTTCCGGCGTCTTTCGTATGCCCACGGCGGATTCGGATCCTTCCCCTTCTGCCTCCGGAAGGCTTTCCGCCTGCGCAGGGGCAGATGGTTCTGCGGGTTTAAGCGTACTTTCCTGCAGATAGTTTTTTAACTCTCTCGTCCACTGGTGCATCAAAGCGCCGGTGGGAACGACGATTTTTACTTTGAGCGGCACGGAAAGCTTCTTTTCCAGACGGTCGGCAGCGGTCAGAGCGAGCAGAGTCTTGCCGGAACCGGTGACGGCCTGTACCATGCCCCGGCCCTGGTTGGCGAACCATTCTTGCAGGCATTCTTCCTGCCAGGGATACAATTCTCTTCTCATCTGATCTCCTTTATTCAACGTTCCTTACACAGGTTTTTGAGGCAGCTGACAGCGATTTTTTCTTCTGAATCGTTGCATTTACGGATCCGCCGTATTATAATAAGGCTAACCGCACCAGTTCTGGGAAGAGTATGGCGGACGCTTAGGTTCGCTGTATCGGAGGTGTCCGGTCTCAAACTAGTATATCCCGGGAACACGCTCCGGCTGGTGTGGCTGGTGAAAACGGTTTGTGTCTGCGCGGAGACGGTTGTTTCCGCTTTTTTTAAAGATCAGACAAAGGGCGTTTTCTCTGATGCGCCGGTGTCTGACTGTGGGAGGTGGGAAAAGTGTCCTTTCCGGCGAACGCTTCGGCAAGACAGCTCTTGCAGGGAAATCTTTTGCTTGTGGGATGCTGTATTTTTTACCTGCTCTGGTGGATCCTGGCGTTTAAGCCCACAGGAGCCGTAAAGGGGATGAAATCCGGCTGGCTTTTAATCCCTGCCTTTCTGCTGGGGACTGCCGGTGTCGTTCTGATCGCTCTGGGAGTGGGGAAAGGCAAGACGGCGGATTCGTTCTTTTCCGTCAGGACCATCCTCTTTGCCGGGATCGCTGCCTATCTGGCGCTGCTTGCCGTGACCTGGTTTGGGTTTCACAGACAGGTGACCACCGAGCTTTTTTTAATCGTGGGCTGGTGCGTGTTAGCCTTCCTGGAGATCAACGTCCTTTTCGGTCTGGGGATGCTTAGCAGAACCTGGGCGATCGCTTTGTTTGTGACAGCACTTCTTCTGACGATCATGAGCATGGTCTGCTACATGCTCTACTATGGTCTTTCGGAAAAAACGGGTTACATCGACGGGATGATCCCGCTTTTGGCGGCGGGGATTTTTTTGAGTGTGCTTTCTGTCCTCATCGTGCGCCCCCCGCTAGACTGATAAAAGTTAAGATCCCGCTGTCCGGTACAGAAAGTTTTTTTAAAATCCGTGGGCGGCGGCAGACAGAAGCCCGTTTTAGATATACTAAGTGTCCCCCGGGAGATCCTCTCCCGGGTTCTTTTATGGCTGCTGGAACGTTCCGCCCATGTCAGCAGCAGAAACCTGCTTTACTGACTGTCTGCCGGACTGTGATAGCGGGCCTTTCTTTCTTCCTTTTCAATCTTAACCAGGCGGCTGGTTCCCAGGCGGGAGGCGCCGAGCTGAATAAACTTTTCCGCGTCTTCGAAGGAGGAGATTCCTCCCGCCGCCTTGACTTTTACTCCCGGGCCGACGTGCTCAGCCAGAAGAGCGACATCCTCAAAGGTGGCGCCGCGTTTTGAAAAGCCCGTGGAAGTTTTGATATAATCTGCGCCGCTTTCGGTCACCAGGGAGCACATGCGGATCTTCTCCCTTTTGGTAAGCAGGCAGGTCTCGATGATTACCTTCAGGATGCGCCGGCCGCAGAGCTCTTTTATTTTTCTGATCTCCTCGAGCACGTATTCATCATTCTTCTCTTTCAGGGCGCCGATGTTGATCACCATGTCGATCTCGTCAGCTCCATTTCTTAACGCGTCTTCCGTTTCAAAAAGTTTAGCGTCGGTTGTCTGGTTTCCGTTTGGAAAGCCGACGACCGTGCAGACTGTCGTCTCATCTCTTACGATTCTTTTTACTTTGGAAACAAAGCAGGGAGGGATGCATACGGATGCGGTCTGCAGCTTTTTCGCGTCGAGGCAGGCCTCCATGATCTCCTTCCACGTGGCGGCCGGGTTAAGCAGCGTGTGATCCACTCTTGCAAAAATTTCAGAATGTGTCAATATTTTCTCCTTTCTCATGATTCATGGACGTTTCGCAGGTTCAGGAAGTCCCGTTCAGCTGCGGATCCTTTGGCAGGAAGGCTGCCTGCTTACACGATCTGGTTTGCGTAAATGTAGCCGTCCAGGTTGGCATCTCCGACGCGGTCAACCGCGTGGCAGTCGCCAAGAAGCACCGCCTTCGTCCCTTCCCGCACCGCCGCGCATAAACGTTCTGCTTCCTCTTTGCGGGAGCGCATGCCAAGGGCGTTGACGATTCCGTCCGCGGGAATGGCAAACTCTTTTCCGTCTGTCTGCACTTTCACTTCGTTTTCAGAAACCTCCACGCATCTTGTGAGGAGGAGAGACTGTACGCCCAGGGAGTCCAGTTTGTCCATGACACTGGTAAAGGCCATGTTTCTGGCTTCCAGGATTAAGCGTTCCGCCTGTTCCACGATAGTCACTTCGCAGCCTTCTTCCGCCAGTTCGATCGCGGTTTCCGCGCCGACGAGCCCTCCGCCCAGGACCACCACCCGTTTTCCCAGGGAAGTTCCTTTTCCATACGCCTGCGCAGCCGGAAGGGCATGCTCAATTCCCGGGATGGGAGGGAGAAGGGGTTTGGATCCGATGGCCACAAAGACGACATCCGCGTCAAAGTTCTGCACAAAGGCCTCGTCCGCGTTCGTATTTAAAAGAACCGTGATGGGACGCTCCAGGACGCGGCGGATCATAAGATCGCGGAAGGCACGAAGATCGTACTTATTCTGATCGTGATCCAGGAAGGATAAGATTCCTCCCAGACGGCCCTCTTTTTCCGCCAGGGTAACCTGATGGCCGCGGTCGCAGGCGTATCTGGCCGCCGAAAGCCCCGCGATTCCGCCGCCGATAATCAGCACTTTGCGGGAGGCTTGAACCGGGGGGAATTCCGGGCGCTCACAAAATCCCATGCCCCAGGTAACCGGATTGACCGTACAGAAGGCGTGGTACGGGTGCACTGAGGCTCTCCTGGCATCGGCGGCAAGTTCCATTTCTTTGGTGATGTGATACCGGTTCAGATACTCAAGTTCCTTCTCGTGCTCGTGGGAGCCGGAATAGCAGCGCATGCAGCGCACACAGCGGCTGATATCGTCCGCCCTCCCCGCCGCGACCTTGTTCATAAACTCCGGATCGGCAAAGGCCTGCCTGCCGAAGATCACGAAGTCCACGAGATCCTCCGCGAGCATCTTTTCGGCATCCTCCGGGGAGTTGATGCCCCCGATGACACCCAGTTTCACATCGCGCGGGCAAAAGTTTCGGATTATCGCGGCGGAGTCTAAGTTGCAGTTATGCGGAGAGTAGAGGCTGGAAAATTCCAGTGTGCGGTAGGAGCGGTAGTAATGGCCGGAGGATACATGCAGAATGTCGACCAGACCAGAAAGGTGTTTCGAAAACTCCCCGATATCCTGGGCAGTTGTGCCTCCGGGGATGCGGTCTGATCCGGAAATGCGCAGTTCAATAAGCATGTCCTCACCGACAGAGCGCCGCACGGCGGTTAAGATTTCCAGGGGGAAACGAAAGCGGTTTTCCAGGGAGCCTCCGTATTCGTCCGTGCGCGTGTTTTCCAGCGGAGAGAGGAACTGGCTGAAGAGCCAGCCGTGTCCGCCGTGGATGGTGATCCCGTCAAAGCCCGCGTCCTTCGCATAGAGGGCGCAGTCGCAGAAATCCTGGATGGTCTTATCCATCATTTCGCGGGTATAGCCGATGACCTCGGTTCCGTCCTCTCTCGTAAAGGAGACCGGTCCCCAGGGACGAGGATTTTTGGGATGCGGATTGCCGATCGATCCCAGGTGGGAAAGTTCCATCATCGCGAGGGCTCCTCCCTCGTGAATGATCGCGGCGGCTTTTTGCGCCCGCGGGAAATATTCCCCGTTTCTGTCGGGAAGATCGACGTCCCGATCGCCTCGCGCGGCATCGGTACGATTGACCGTGGTTTCCCCGGAGCACACGGAGGCGAAGCCGCCCTGGGCGCGTTCCCGCAGCATGCGAAAATAGGGGGCGTCCATGCTGTCTGCAAAGGAAAAGAATCCGGTCGGCGCTGCCAGAGCGCGGTTTCTGAAAACTTTGCCCCGGATTACAGCAGGGCTTAGTAAATGTGTATACGAAGACATGCGAAAGTCCTCCTTTGGATGGCGGATGAATGGGCTGCGGCTGCGTTTGTCCCGTTTTGTCTTAAAAGGAGAAAGCGGCGGGAGAAACGAAATGCTTGTCTTCATTATACGGCATTTTCGGTTCGGAATACAACAAAAAAAGAAGCGGGAAGGTAAGATCCGGGGCAGGGCAGATCCTGGGAAATGTTTCCCGCCGAGACCCAGGCCGGTATCCAAAGATTCACAGGTCGTTTGTGAGCATTTCAAAGAGGAGCCGAAGACAGGAGAAATGCTCAGGCAGGCATCTTCCTATGCCGTTCTCCTTTAGAATCCTGGATTTTACGCAGACCTGTCTTGACAAACCGGGTGCGCAGGATCAATATAGCAGTGGCGCGGGCGGCAGAGCCGCTGCGGACTTTCTTTTAAGCGCCCCAATTGAAAAATGTATCCGCAGGGGCAGTTTTTGACGGCGGGAACTTATTGCAGGCAGAAAGAGACTTTCAGACAGGGCAAGGTGAATAGATTGGAAATCGCATATACACTGCTTCGCCAGACGGCATCCATGTTTTTGCTGATGGGTGTCGGGTACTGGCTGTTTAAATCAAAGAAGATCTCCGTAGAGGGCAGCAAAAGCATAGGAGCTGTCCTGATCAACATCGTGCTTCCCGCGGTGATCCTGAACAGCTTTTTTGTGGAAAGGACGCCGGAGCGCATAGAAGGACTGCTCCTTAGCGCCGTCGGCGCTGCGGTGATTCTGACCGTATGCATCCTTTGCGCCAGAGTAAGTTTTCGTCATGATCCGATCGCTCATTTCGCAGCAGCCTTTTCTAATCCCGGATTTTTCGGGATTCCCCTGGTCACCGCGGCGATCGGCAGCCACGCGGTATTTTATCTGGCGGCCTTTGTAGCCCTCTTAAATCTGCTGCAGTGGAGTTACGGCGTCTGTGTCATGACAGGGGAGAAAAGCAGACTGAAACCGGCAGCGATCCTTAAAGCGCCGTTTATGATCGCGATCCTTCTTGGACTGTTCTTCTTTATTACGCAGATTCCGCTTCCCGGCGTGATCACGCAGGCAATCGGCTATGTGAAAGATTTGAACACCCCTCTTTCGATGTTTACGGTCGGTGTCTATCTGGCGCAGACTGACTTAAGGAAGATTTTTACAAAAACTAAGTTATACCTGGTCTCTCTGGTGCGGCTGATTGTCTGTCCGGCATTCACGATCGCCCTGCTTTGTATTGTCCCGGAGCAGTTCCATGATCTGAAGCTGACCCTTCTTGTGGCCGCCGCGTGTCCGGTAGGCTCCAACGTGGCCATCTACGCGCAGCTGCACCATAAGGATTACACCTACGCCGTGGAAACGGTGATCCTCTCCACGATCCTGAGCGTGGTTACCATTCCCCTGATGGTGCTGCTTTCCGGCGCGGTCTGGTAAGGAAGGAGTGTGCCTTTTAAGATACCGAATCTTCATCCCCAGATTTTCTTTCCGGGCATGTGCCGGGGAGACAGCAAAAAGGCCAGCCGCGCTGGCTGGCCTTGTGAAACACTTTCCCTTATTCTCAGGGTTTTGAACGTCCGGACGGATGCTTCTTCGCTTTTTCACTCGCCGAGATACTGAGCGATATCCGCGCTCTCCACGTATTCCGGCTTGATGTAGTCAGCGATCTGATACTCCTCATCCAGGTTTCCGATCTTTACCAGGAAAGCGATCGTATCCTGCAGGCTTTCTGTATCCTCATCGGCGAATACGACGTTGTAATCGTATTTCTCCATAACCTTGTTCAGCTGTTCCGTATCGAGCGACAGATCTGCCGCTACCTTTTCCGCGACTTCCGGATCCAGGGAGGTAAGAGAAGCTACCCCGCGGGCATACTGCTCAATCAGCACTTTGATGACATCCTGATTGTTCTGCGCGTATTCCGCACGGGCGATGATCGGGTTGACACCGCGAAGGCCGCAGTCCGTGCCGTCGCCGATGATTTTCGCCACGCCGTCATCCACGAGCCGTGTGACGTTGGGTTCCCAGATCGACACCGCGTCCACCTGTCCGGTGGAGAGAACCGTGGCCGCGTCTCCCGTGGAAATGTTCACAAGCTGGATGTCCGAGTTGATATCCAGACCGGCATCCGAGAGCAGTTTGTCCGTCAGGTTGTGGCCGGTGGAACCGACCGTCGTGCCGACGATCTTTCCCTTCAAATCCGCGGGAGAGTCAATCTCTGAATCCACAGCGGCCAGCATCGCATAGGAGAGCGGTCCATCCGCTGCGATGGCGACAAGTTCCGTCTGCTGTCCGGCAGCGATTGCGGAAACGGTCGGCACATCTCCCATGACACCGATATCGGAGCTTCCCGCGGAAAGCGACTCATTCATAGGCGGACCGGACTCGAAATCGTTCCAGGTCACGGTTACGTTCAGTTCCCCTAACGCTTCTTCAAGCCATCCGCTCTCACGCACCACATACAGGGGCACGAAAGCGGCGGAGGGCTGGATCGCGATGTGGACTTCGCGGGCTTCTTCCTCAGCAGCCGCGGGGAAAGCGCCCAGGCCAAGGGCTGAGATGCTTACGGCAGCGGTCATCATCATTGCCAGAAATCTTTTTCCTCTCATTGGTTCCTTCCTTTCTTTCCTGTTTATTTTCTCAAAGCAGAGCATCCTTCATCGCGCTGTCCGGAGTTTCATCCGGCGGACATACGCAGATCCTCCCCGGAGGAAGAGCAAAATTCACGTTCCTCATCGAAGAACTCGTTGTACACCTCTCTTCGGATCTCCAGGAATTCGCTGCTGTTGCGGTCTCTGGGTTCCGGAAGCTCCACCGGAATCACACGTTTGATTTTTCCCGGACGGCACGAGAAGACCAGTACCCGATCCGCCAGGTAAACCGCTTCCTCTGTATCGTGCGTTACCATCAGCATCGTCACCTTCGACTGTTTCTGGATCCGCTTCAATTCCTGCTGCATGGTGATCCTGGTAAACGCATCCAGGGCCGCGAAGGGCTCATCCAGCAAAAGCACGGAAGGGCTGTTGACCAGCGCTCTGGCAATCCCCGCCCGCTGCGCCATGCCGCCGGAAAGCTGCCGGGGGTAGGCTCTTTCAAATCCGCTCAGTCCCACCAGATTCAGATACTCCCGCACGAGTTTCGTGCGCTGTTCTTTGTTCATGCGGTTCAGCGCGTAGTTGACATTCTGGGCTACGGTCATCCAGGGAAACAACCGGTGCTCCTGAAAAACGATTCCCCGCTCCTTGGACGGCCTGGTCACTTCTTTTCCGTCAATCAGGACACTGCCTTCATGATCCGGATCCAGTCCGGCCACCGCGCGAAGCAGGGTGCTTTTCCCGCAGCCGCTCGCGCCCACGATGCAGATCAGTTCGCCCCTGCCGACGCGAAAATCAATGTCCTGCAGTACCTTAAGCGTTTTCCCTTTCTGCTCAAATGAACGGGAAAGATGTTTTACCTGCAGGTACCCGTCATTTTGTCTGGCCGCCGATCCCTTGGCCGGATGTATCTTCTGGACAGTCATCTCAATCCCTCCCGTTCCAGCGAATTACATGTTTTTCGACTGCCTTGAGCAGCGAATCCATCAGTTTGCCGATGATGCCGATGGTCAGCATGCCTACGATCACCACGTCCGTCTTCCCAAACTGTCGGGCATTCATGATCAGGTAGCCCAGTCCCGTGGTGGAGGAGACCAGTTCGGCGGCTACCACACACATCCAGCAGGAACTGAGCCCCGTGCGCAGACCGGTAAAAATGTTGGGGGCGGCGCCCGGGATGACCATGAGGAAGATATGCTTTAGAAGCGGTGTCTCCATAGCCTTGGAGACCTCCACCAGCTTGACGTCCGTCTGACGGATGCCGTCTACGACATTCGTTAAGATGGTGAAGAACCCTCCCAAAAAGATCAGGAAGATCTTTCCGCTTTCCCCGATGCCGAACCAGAGAATGACAAGCGGAATCCAGGCGATCGGCGGGATCGGCTTTAGGATCTGGATTAGGAGTCCGGTGAAGCGGTCCAGATGGCGGGACAGACCGATCAGAATACCCAGCACAATCCCCAGCACCGCGGCGATCAGATACCCCTTCAGAACCCGGCCGACGCTGATCAGCAGATTTGCGGCCAGCTGACCGCTGCTGATCAGAGAACCGAAGGTTTTGACGATCTTGGCGGGAGCCGGCATAATGACCGGATTCAGGTTTCCCTGCCGCTCAATCAGGACCCAGGCGATCAGAATAAAGAAAACCAGAGCGAGATACTCCGCGAGATAGCCCATTTTTTTTACTGCCTGCCGCAACCTTTATTACCTCCCCGTCCCCCGGATCTTATCGCCGCGCGTGTTCTCCCCTTCGCGCACGGGCGCAGCTCTTCTCGGGAAATCCGGTTTTTAAAATATCACATCATTTGTCTTCTATAATTCTAATATGGAAAATAAATAAAAAAGTTTCTAATTTTAATTCTATATTAGAATTTAGATTCAGCCGATTCTCTGTTTCATTCTAAAATAGAATTATAAACCAAAGATTCCTGCTTTTAATTCCAATACGCAATTATGATCTGGCAGTCTGTGCTATAATCAAAGGGCAGCCGCGCTTTAAGGGTTTTTAAAGGGCGGCAAAGGTGACAGAAAAGACGACAGAAGAACTTTGCGGTTTCTTTGTTTCTCTGACGGGGAAACAAGGCTGAAACGGTGTGCGAAGACAAAGATTCCGGCCATTGGCCGGTGAGAGGAGCCAGGCAGTGGCGGATGCGCACAGAGGCATCATTTTTAACATTCAGCGGTATACCATACACGACGGCCCCGGCATCCGGACAGAACTTTTTTTCAAGGGCTGTCCCCTGCACTGCCCCTGGTGCGGGAATCCGGAGAGTCATCACGCCTTTCAGGAGGTGGGTCTTTACCCCACCAAGTGCATTGGGGAAAAGGGCTGCGGCCTGTGCAGAAACTGCTGCCCGGTTCCGGATGTGCTTCACTTTGAGGAAGGGAAACTGACGGCGATCGATCAGAACAGGTGCCGCCGCTGCCTGGCCTGCGCGGATTCATGTCCCTCTGATGTCATCAGGCGCTGGGGGGAGGAAACCTCCCTGGAAGAAGCCATGGAGGTCATCTTAAAGGACCGTTCTTTTTATGAGAGTTCCGGCGGAGGCGTCACACTCTCCGGCGGAGAGCCTTTGCTGCAGGAGGAGTTCGTAAAAAGCCTGCTGTCTCTTTGCAGGCGGGAGGGGATCCATACCTGCGTGGAGAGTACCCTCTATACAAAGTGGCATACGCTGGAGGAGATCCTTCCTCTTACGGATCTTCTCATCACGGACATCAAACACATGGATTCTGGGATTCACCGGCGCTTTACCGGAGTGGGAAATGAGAGGATCCTTGCCCATATCGAACGAATCGCTGACATTCAGATACCGATGATTGTCAGAATCCCGGTCATTCCAGGCTTTAACGATACATGGGAGAACATGGAAAAGACTGCGGACTTTCTTGGTCAGTTAAGAAAGGGAAGCGTTTTAAAGCTGCAGCTTTTGCGATTCATGCGGCTGGGAGAGGAAAAATACGCCTCATTGGGGCTTGCCTATCCCATGAGGGAGACAGCGCCTGACAGGGACGCGTTTGACAAACAGATACAGGAATTTGCCGCTTTCTTTCGCAGCAGAGGAATCTGTGCTGCAGCAGGCACCACGACAAGGGAGGAAAGAAAAGGATGATTACGGGAAAACCCTGCGGGACGGAACCTTTTGATCAGAATTACGGGCTGGGCTACCAGGTGGGACACGGTGATTTTTCCCCCTATGAGCGGGTGAATCACCTGAGAAAAGTATTTCTCGCGCGGCCCTTTAACATTGACATTCAGCGGGCGCGTTTAGTCACCGAGTCCTATAAGAAGCATTCAGGGAGTTCCCCGAAGATGCAGTGCGCCTTTGCGTTAAAGCATATCCTGGAGAACGTGGATATCTATATTTATGATGATGAGCTTTTCGTCGGCGAGCTGGCGGCTCCGGCGAAGGCGGCTCCTCTCTACCCGGAATTTTCCGTAAACTGGATCATTGATGAGATGCAGCACTACCCGTTTGATCAGCGGGAGCATGATAAATTTTACCTGACCGGGGAAGATAAGGAAGAGCTGCTTCCCATCCTGGAGTACTGGCGGGGAAAGACCGTGGCCGATGCCGTGGAAGAAGATCTTCCCGAAGAACTGCGAAAGGGCAGTGAGATGGGAAAGAGGGTCTTTTTAACCAACCTCTACCATTACGCGGGAATCGGGCATTTTACGATGGATTACGCGAAACTTCTGCGCGTTGGCTTTGACGGGCTGATTGGGGAGGCGAAGGAACATAAACAGCTGCTGCTTGAAGAGGCTTCGAAGGATGCTTCTTTGTATGACGATTCGGAATGGAGTAAGAAGCGGGAGTTTTACGAGGCGATGATTCTGGAGCTTGAGGCATCCCGCACCTATATTCGCCGCTACATGTCCCTGGCTTTGGAAAAAAGCGATAAGGAGCCGGATCCGAAACGAAAGGCGGAGCTTGCTGCCATCGCGGAAAACTGCCGCCAGATCGCCGGAGGACCGGCTAAGACGATGTGGCAGGCGCTGCAGCTTTTCTACTTCGCGACGACGATCACGCTGATCGAGTCGAACGGCCACTCCGTATCCTACGGCAGGATGGATCAGTGGCTGTATCCCTACTATGAGCAGGACATGCGGGAACAGATCATCAGCAAGGAGTTTGCCCAGGAGCTATTAGAGTGTATGTTCATCAAACTGGGGAATCCTTCCAAGCTGAAAGACCGGATCAGCACCCGGGTGCGCAACGGCCGCGGCTGGGGCGGCGAGAGCTTAACCATCGGCGGGGTAGACAGAAACGGGGAGGATGTGACCAACGATCTGACCTTCATGATGCTGGAGGCTTCCGTACACACCCGCATGGTGACTCCCTGGCTTTGTGTGCGCATGCATGAAAATACCCCCTACGAGCTGAAGGTCAAGACCGTGGAGTGCATCCGCGCGGGCTACGGGCATCCGAAGCTTTTCAATGACGCGGCGGCAATCGGGGCCATGCGGCGAAAGGGCATGAGCCTGGAAGACGCCCGGGAATACGCGGTCGTGGGCTGTGTGGAACCGGATCTTCCCGGCAGGGAGTATGGTCTTCATGATGCCGCCTACATGAACATCGCGAAGGTGATGGAACTGGCCTTAAACGGCGGGCGCTGCATTGACTGCGCCAGTACCTGTCCGCGGTATGCCGTCTGCGGCGGAGCCGGAAAATCACTGGGACCGGATACCGGGAAACTGACCGAGTGCGGCAGCATCGACGAGGTACTTTTTAGCTTTGACCGTCAGCTGGAGTACTGGACCGGGCTCATGTGTGAGACCATCAACCGCATTGACCTGGCTCACCGGGAGGTAAAACCGCTTCCCTATGCCTCCGCTTTTTTTGAGGGGTGTATAGAAAACGGAAAGGATCTTGGCGAGGGCGGCGCAAGATACAACTTCACCGGTCCGCAGGCGAGCGGCATCGGCACCTGCGCCGATATTCTGTCAACGGTCAAACAGCTTCTCTTTGATGAGAAACGCTGCAGCGCACAGGAGCTTTTGGACGCGATGCGGGACAACTGGGAGGGGCATGAGGTGCTGTACGCGCTGGTCAACAGCAGCAAAGTCCACCATTACGGCAATGACGATGATTACGCCGATGAACTCTTCCGGAAGGTTTTTGAAAGTTACTGCCGGCATATCTCCTGCAGAAGGAACGTGCGCGGCGGCGTATTCTGTCCCGGCGTATACACGGTCAACGCCAATGTCGGGCTGGGCATGGATCTGGCGGCTTCCCTGGACGGGCGAAAAAGAGGGGAACCTCTTTCCGACAACCTGGGGCCTGTGCATACCGTAGCCGCCTCCCATGACATCAGCGGCCCCACGGCGATCGCGAATTCGGTCACCAAGGTGGATCACAGCCTCGCCACCAACGGAACGCTGCTTAACTGGAAGTTTCCGCCGGAGTGTGTAGCGGGCAGGGAAGGCCGCGACAACCTGGTCGGATTCATCGATGCCTATTTCGGGAAGAAGGGCATGCACTGCCAGTTTAACATCATGAGCAGCGAGATGATGCGCTGCGCCATGAAAAAGCCGGAGGATTACAGGGATATGCTCGTTCGGGTCGCGGGATACAGCGCCTACTTTGTGGAACTGGGGAAACCTTTGCAGATGGATCTGATTCACCGGACAGAGCTGTCGTTTTAGGGCACCGGTACCTGACGAGAAGGCAGATTCGAAAGACAGGGAGGGAAGCGGACCTTTCTTACCGGTGTACCTTTTTAGTTTGCCGCGAGGATTTCCTCGAACTCTTTTGTCCGCCGAATCTTTCGAGTACCTGTAAGTGCAAACGAACGCTTCACACCCTGACCGGCACAGGCTGGCCGGGGTGTTTTAGAGTCCTGGGGCCTTCACTTCAGCCTGTCAGACCTTTTCTTCCCTTTTTTGGTGAAGAAAAACTGTATATTTCCTTTTCCCCTGAAATCTTCAAAACTGTTCGAAAGATTTTTCTGTCCGGGGAGAGCGGTTTGTGGTAGAATAAGTGAAAGAGCAGGTTTCAGGACGGGGAAAAGTCGCTGCTTTAAAGGCGCATCCCGGCAAAGGAAAGTATAAGGAAATGATACGGTACGAGAAGATTCAGCATGAGTTTGCACCGATTTTTGACGGCAGCAGCCGCGTCCTGGTGCTGGGGACCTTCCCTTCCGTCAAATCGAGGGAAGCGGGGTTTTACTATGGACATCCCCAGAATCGCTTCTGGAAAGTGATGGCGGGACTGACCGGGGAGGATGTGCCGCAAAGCATTAAGGAGAAGAAAGATCTGCTGATCAGTCACGGCATCGCACTCTGGGATGTGGTCGAAAGCTGTACGATCACAGGTTCGAGTGACAGCAGTATCCGCGACGTGGTGCCGAATGATCTTGAGCGGATACTCGTGCGGTGCGGCATTCAGCGAATCTACGCCAACGGAACGACTGCCAGAAAACTGTTTGATCAGTATCAGCGTGAAAGATGCGGCCGGGAGATCATTGGGCTGCCGTCCACCAGCCCGGCGAACGCGGCCTTTTCACTTACGCGGCTGCTGGAAAGCTGGAGCGTGATGAAACCATTCCTGCTTGGATAGGGAAATGGGATGTTTACGGGGAAGAAGGGAAATCATCTTTGCCTGACTGCCGGGTTCCAGATATTATGATTCAGGTGTCAAAAGGTGATTACGGATTGTTCCGCTGCTTCGCAGCTTCCACAATCCTGCTCAACATTCGGAATTCATGGGGCCCCTGCCCCACTTCTTCCTCATGTTGGGGCGCGTCAATAAGCCTTTTCACCCACTGGTATGCTTTGCATGCCGTGGGCTCAGGCTTTTGACGCTGTAATCATATTATTCCCTGCCGGAAGAAAGACGAGAAAGAGAATGCCGCAAAAAGATGCGCCTCTTTCTGCGCTGTTTCTCCCCTCGAATAGAGACGGACAGTTTTGGCTTTGTCTTGCGAAACCCTGCAGCAGAGAAATTCCTCATTTTTTATTAAGGAGAGGACATTCGATGAACCGTTATCCGCCTGTCGCCATCCCGGATATGAAAGGGGTCCACGTTAAAAAAGCCGGACGAAAACTTGAGCTGTATGTGTACCAGAATACAAAGTATTACCGGACACAGGAAGGACAGGCCAGACATAAGAACATCTGCATCGGGAAGGTCTGCCCGGAGGACTGTACGCTATTTTTCCCGAATGATAAGTATTATTCATATAACAATCTTCCGCTTCCAGATCCTCAGCCGCGGAAAGCGCAGAGCGAAGAGCACACACAGTCCGCCAAAAGAAGCGGAAGCCATGAGAAAAACGAGACGGAATTCGCCTGCTGGGCTTATGGATACACCTTTGTATTTTTTAAGACCGCGGAAGAGATCGGTTTGCTTGCCATCCTGATTAAGGTTCTCGGGTACAGGCGGGCAATGGATGTGGCAGCGGCAGCGGCCTTTCTGACAGAAAGAGGATCTTTTATGGAAGATATGGAAAGCTGGCAGGAAAGGTCCTATCTTCCTTATGACGCCTGTGTTTTTGCTCCGCAGTACATAAGAGGCATGTTTGCCTGCCTCACGGATGAAATGCAAAGGGAAATATTCCGCAGATGGATAGAATGCGCTAAGGAGGAGGATACAGTCTGTTATGCCGCCTCGTCTGTGTCCGCTTACGCAAAGGAAAACAGGAAAGAAGGATACGGATATGAAATAGACCACGGGAAATCGAAGCAGGGGAATCGGGTATATTTTCTGTCGGCTAAAAAGAAGATGCCGCTTTACTGTGAAAAGGTTCATGGAGACCTGAGCGAAGACGAAAATCTGTCTTATGTTTTTGAGAACGCTTCCGATATGGGACTTGGCAGCTTTCATCTGTTCGCGGACAGCGGATTTTTTAATGAGAAGTGGTTTTCATCTCTGCGAAAATACGTGAACTCTTTCACTGTGGGATTTCCGCTTTCGAAGGCTAAGGCAAAGGAATTAATAGATCAGGCGGAGACACAGATACAGTCATATGAATATGCCCTGCCGGAATTTCATCTGCAGTGCCTGGAGCGCGACGTAAAAATTTACGGGGTGTCCGGACGAGCATTGGTGTTCTTTGACAGGATTAAGGCCGGTGAACAGTATAAAGATCTGCAGGACCTAATCTCGGGATATGAAAAAGAACTGTCATGTTTGGACAGAATGCCTTCAAGGGCCAGAAAATACAGGGAATACTTTACGCTTGCACCTCACGAAAATGATCCTGGATTTGACTTCGCAGTGGATATTCAAAAAGTGGATAAGACCGCGAAATATTATGGATATTTTCTGCTGTTTACAACCAACAGAAAAGCGGAGCCGGCGGAAATACTCAGACACTGCAGACACTGCAAAGAATTAGAAGCGAATGAAAAGATGTTTGATCAGATGAATCATCCGATGAAGGGAGACTGTGATCCCGCGCACACAGAGGAAGTAAACGGCGCGGGGGAATTCGTCGCATTCATTGCCTTGATTCTAAGGTCCCGTATGTACAGTGCTCTTTCGGACTATTTACAGAAAAAAGGCATGTCAATGGAGAACGCGATCGGAAAGCTGGCAAATATCATGCTGGGAAAAAACGCACATGGATATTTTCTGATGAAACCCGTTACACAAGAGCAGCGCGAAATTTTAGAGAAACTGGGCGAGTATGTCAGCTTGCTGGAATCGGCTGCCTGGCTTAATCAGCAGTAGAGAAACAGCCTGCTGCCGCAAAAAGGCGTACTCAGCCGCTGCGGGCGCTTCTTTCCGCTTAATCTGACGAACCTGGTAGTTAAGAAGAACAGATTTCGAAAGGATCCTTTCATGT
Source organism: uncultured Lachnospiraceae bacterium (assembly GCA_964643295.1). Lineage (GTDB taxonomy): Bacteria > Bacillota > Clostridia > Lachnospirales > Lachnospiraceae > Merdiplasma. The sequence goes on along the minus strand of CAZXSN010000031.1, from coordinate 9,237 downwards.
ATATTTTTTATCACGGCCGGGACGGCCGCTATGCCTCGGCGGGGATTTCCAAACGCAATGGGAAGAAAACCTCCGTTGATTCCATTTACCTTGGCAGGGTTCTGGATAAGGAGGCCGGCATTTACAAAAGCAAGTCAAGAGGCATTTTTCATTTTGATCCCCACACCGGCGAATTCAGCGCTCCCCCGGAATCATACGTTCCGCCAAAGATCGAGGACAGGCGAAAACGCAAGGCAGGAAGCGAAACAGATCTTTGATTTTTCGCGGAACGATACAGCGCCTTTCGCGCTCTGGACAGACGGGGAAGAGGCATTTTAAGGGACATCTGATGTGTTCCCTTTTTGGAGAAAGCATTCCTGTTGACAGCATTAAATCTTTTTCAGCTAAAACAGAGAGCGAACCGTGACGTGATGCAGGGAAAAGAAAAATTTACAGCCCAGGGACAGTTCCACCATGGGCTGTTTTCTTTTTGCCGGATACCGCTTAAAAAGGGCGAAGAGGCCAGAAATTTTAGGAAATACGCTCCCGGGAAAAGGCGGCCTATTCTTTCACCGAAGGATCTGCGGCATACATTTTTACTTTCTCATACAGTTCCTCGTAGCTTTCCCCTCTCTCGTTGGCCAGACGGCGGATGCTGTCACTTTCCGGATAATAATAGACCTTTTCTCCGTCCTGACAGCATTTGACATCGGCCATCCCCCAGGGAGTCTGTACCTTTAAGATCCTGCGGGGAAGTTTTGTGCGCTCGACCGGATGGATTCTTATCCCGATGCTGGTCGTATGGAGAAAGATCAGTTTTTCCAGGCCTTGGCGCTGCTTATTGCTGCAAAGAACAGTCAGCAGAAATCCCGGGCGCTGCTTTTTCATAAAAACTGGTGTGCAGAACACATCCAAAGCGCCCGCTTTCAGCAGTTCGTCCATGACAAAGCCCATGGTTTCCCCGGAGCAGTCATCCAGGTTCGTCTCCATCACGAAAATTTTGTCATGCTCATACGGATCCGGGGAGGAGTTTTGCGTATCTTCCTTTTTGGCAGGGGGAACGTTTTCATCCGCCCGGGATACTTTTTCATCGCGGGAGAGATCCTTAATCAGCATGGCCCTAAGGATGCTGGGCGGATCATACGATCTTTTGCCGCAGGACATACCCGTGCGCAAAAGCTCGAATTCCCCGGGGAGAGCGCTGTCTGTACGGATCGCGGCGGCGATGGCCGCGCCGGTAGGCGTGGTAAGTTCTCCCTGAACGGAGGCGATCCGCAGAGGAATCTGATGCGCGGATACAATGGCCGCCGTTGCGGGAACCGGGATCGGGAGCAGACCGTGCTGGCAGCGAATCTGGCCGCTTCCATCGGTCAGACTCGTGATGACAGTCCGGTCAATTCCCAGGTTGTCCAGACAGACTGCCGCGGCGGCGATGTCAACGATGGAATCCACCGCCCCGATTTCATGGAAATGGACGTTCTCCAGGGGTTTGCCGTGCACCTGACTTTCCGCCTCCGCGACGATGCGAAAGATCTTTTTCGCAAGTTCCCGTGCGCTGTCCGAAAGTTTTCCCGCGGACAGTATCTCGTAGATTTCCTGAATCCCCCGTTCATGAGAATGGGAATGCGTATGCGTATGTGCCGGCTGCGTAAGCGCTTCCTTGGAAGTGTGTTCCGGCCCCCTATTTCCGAACAGGTATTCCATGTCGTGATCATGATTATCCTGGGAGAGAATCACGGAAAAATCTTTCATGCGAAGACCCGAGCGAAAGACATCCCTGATTTCCACGCGGTAACCCGTAAGGGGAAGACTCGCAAGAGCTTCCGTAAGGACAGCGCTGTCGGCTCCCAAATCCAGCAGCGCCCCAACGACCATATCTCCGCTGATGCCGCTTGAGCAGTCCAGATACAGCAGGGTATCCTCTATGTTTGTCTGATCCATCTAACATCCTTCTTTCAAAAAGGCAGCCGGGAAACTTTTTAAGCGGTATCCTGCCGCTTAAGCGGAAGCTGTTTTCTGACGGTTCATCATTTTAAACAGCTTTTTGTTCGCTCTCCCAAACGGTATTCCCGCTGTCTGCCAATCGTTTTTCGTGCGGTGTCCCAGAAAATGCTTCACCTTGCATTCAGACAATACAGGCTAAGGAAGCTTTCCTGACACCCTCATCATAACATAAGTGGACAGGAATTGGCAAGAGCGCGGGATCTGCGAAAAGTGCGTACCGCAGCGGGAAGCTTTGCGCGTGGAAGCGAACATACCGGGAAGCGTAAGGGAGAAAAAAGCTTGAGAAAAACGGTGAAGTGTGTGATAATGAGGGCGGAAATGCGCGTGAAAGGAAGCGTGGTACGGAATGGAACTGCGGGAATTGCTGACACAGGTAAAAGACGGGACGATAGGAATCGAGGAGGCGCAGGAGCAGTTAAAAAACCTCCCCTATGAAGACCTGGGTTTCGCGAAGCTGGATCATCACCGGTCTTTGCGCTCCGGCTTTGGGGAAGTGGTCTACTGCGCCGGGAAAAGCCTGGATCATCTGGTGCAGATTTACCGGCACTTTGCGGACGCCCAGGGAAATGTGCTGGGCACAAGGGCAGACAGGGAACAGTATGAGGCGGTGCGAAAAGAACTCCCGGATGTTGTTTATGATGACCGGTCCCATGTGCTGATGCTGCAGCGCAGAAAACCGGAACAAATCGGGCGGATCGCGGTCTGCACCGGGGGCACGTCGGATATCCCGGTAGCGGAGGAGGCGGCCCTGACGGCAGAGTATTTCGGCAGCCGTGTGGAGCGGATCTATGATGTCGGCGTGGCCGGGATTCACAGACTGCTGGCGAATACGGATCATCTGAGGGAAGCCAACTGCATAGTCGCCGTGGCGGGGATGGAAGGCGCTCTGCCGGGAGTGGTGGCCGGACTGGTGGATAAACCGGTGCTGGCGGTACCGACGTCTGTCGGCTACGGCGCCCATTTCGAAGGGCTTTCCGCTCTGCTGACCATGCTTAATTCCTGTTCGGAAGGCATCGCGGTCGTCAACATAGACAACGGATTTGGCGCCGGCTATATGGCGACACAGATCAACCGTCTGGCAGTACAGGGGACGACGTCCGCCCCGTAAGCAGGTGGGAAAACTTCTGTTTCGCCGGACCTTTTAAGGAGCTGTTCGGATAAATATCCGGATGAGACCGCGAAGCGGCTGCGGCGGGAGCGGGACTGCTTCCATAGAAAGCGGACGCTGCAGGCGAATGAAAAATAAAAAGCACCAATTAGGAGGACATCTGATGGAGAGAGAACTGGTCATCGTCATGGACTTTGGCGGGCAGTATAACCAGCTGATCGCGAGACGTGTGCGCGAATGCGGAGTGTACGCGGAAGTTCATCCCTATACGCTGAGTCTGGAGAAGATCCGGGAACTGAAACCGAAGGGACTGATCTTTACCGGAGGTCCCAACAGTGTTTACGGGGAGGATTCTCCCCGCTGTCCGCTGGATGTGCTGAAGGAGGGCATTCCCATCCTGGGGATCTGCTACGGCTCGCAGCTGATGGCCTATCTGCTGGGCGGCAGAGTGGAAACCGCCGCGGTCAGCGAATACGGACACACGGAAGTAACGGTGGATACCTCGGATGCGCTGTTTGAGGGTGTCTCCGAAAAAACCGTGGCCTGGATGAGCCATACGGATGCCATCACCAAGGTCCCGGAAGGGTTTCGGGTTACCGCGCAGACATCGGTCTGTCCGGTCGCTGCGATGTCCTGCCCGGAGAAGAAGCTGTATGCCACCCAGTTTCATCCGGAAGTCATGCATACGCCGGAAGGAAAGCAGATGCTCTCCAACTTTGTCTTTCGCGTCTGCGGCTGCAAGGGAGACTGGCAGATGTCCTCCTTTGTGGAGACAACGATCGCGAACCTGCGGGAAAGAATCGGGGGCGGCAAAGTTTTGTGCGCTCTCTCGGGAGGAGTCGATTCTTCCGTGGCGGCGGTGCTGCTTTCGCGGGCAGTCGGCAGGCAGCTGACCTGTGTGTTTGTCGATCACGGACTGCTGCGGAAAAATGAGGGCGATGAGGTGGAAGCGGTCTTCGGACCTGACGGGCCTTACGAACTGAACTTTATCCGTGTCAATGCAGGGGAGCGCTTTCTTGCAAAACTTCGCGGAGTGACGGATCCGGAGAGGAAGCGTAAGATCATCGGCGAGGAGTTTATCCGCGTTTTCGAGGAGGAGGCAAGAAAGATCGGCGCTGTGGATTATCTCGTGCAGGGCACGATATATCCGGATGTGATTGAGTCCGGTCTCGGCAAATCCGCGGTGATCAAATCCCACCACAACGTGGGCGGGCTGCCCGGGGTGGTTGATTTTAAGGAGATTATCGAGCCGCTGCGCCTGCTTTTTAAGGATGAGGTCCGCCGCGCCGGGCTGGAGCTTGGCATTCCGGAGTATCTGGTGTACCGGCAGCCGTTCCCGGGACCGGGACTGGGCATCCGCATCATCGGGGAGATTACCGAGGAGAAGGTAAGGATTGTGCAGGACGCGGATGCGATCTACCGGGAGGAGATCGCGAAAGCCGGTCTGGATAAGGAGCTGGGACAGTATTTTGCCGCTCTGACCAACCTGCGCTCCGTAGGCGTTATGGGGGATTCCCGTACCTATGATTACGCGGTTGCCCTGCGGGCGATCAAGACTTCCGATTTCATGACGGCGGAATCGGCGAGGCTGCCCTGGGAAGTGCTTGACAGGGTCTCCAACCGGATTGTCAATGAAGTGAAGGGAGTCAACCGGGTTTTATACGACTGCACCGGAAAGCCGCCCGCCACCATAGAGTTTGAATAAACAGATGAGGAAGCGAAAAAAGCCTTTAGCCTTTGGCTGTAAAGAAGCCTGGGGGCAAGGCTTATCGATGCGTTGCAGACAAAGGTAAAAAGTGGGGCGGGTGTCCCGGAAGAAAGGAAGGCTGGGCGGGATTGTGTCAGCCTAAAAGCAGCAAAACAGCCGGCAGTCATTTTTTGACGCCTGAATTATGAGCTGCGCGAAATACATCAGAAAGCATGGGGAGAGAGCGATGGGAAAGGCAAATAAGAAGTTAAAGAAAGAGATCATGTCCGTGATAGACAGTCAGATCGAGAATGGAGATCCCGCCTGCATGAAAGAAGCTTATGAAAAGCTGCGCTCTGCGGGATTTTCGCATTCGGAGGCAAGAAAAGAGATCAGTATGGTGACGTGGGATCCGATCGCGCATATGCTGGATACCGGGGAACCCATCGATGAGCAGATGTACCAGGATGCCATTTTCTCTATGCTGGAGAAATTCGTGGCGGCCAACGAGCCTGAGGAGGAGCCTGAGGAAGAGCCTGAGGAAGAGCCTGAAGAGGAACAGAAAGGCTGCGAAATTGCGTCTGGTCCTAAGATCATCCCGGAAAACAGGAGCAGATGGGACCGCTGGGAGTCTCTGGTGGAGGACGGATATGATAAATTCATAGAGGAACAATCCGGGCAGGGGCTGGAGCTGTGGAAACAGGCGGCCGATCTTTTTTTCCCGCTTGTGGAGGAGCAGCCGGAAAAACTTTCGCTGGGCGCCCTGACGAGTGAGTTGGAAGATCCGGCGATCGGCGCTTGGCCGTTTGATTATGAGAGGGAGCTGGGCAATGCGGGAAAATACGAGGAGCAGATCACCTTCTGCAAACGGATTCTGGAGGATCTGGACTGGGAGAATGGGTGGGATGAATTGAGCGCAAGCGTTTTCCAGGCCGAAATCGGCGTATCCCTGTATCAAATGGGACGCCATGACGAAGGCGCCGCCTATTTTGAACAGCTGCTGGAGCAGAACCCGGATGAAGAGAATTTTGCCAACGGCTACAGCCTCTGCCTTATGCGAACCGGCGGGAACGAAAAAGCGTACGAAGTGTTAAGATCGTTCAACCAGCGCACTTCCCATCCGAAGGCGGATTACCTCATAGAGAGAGAACAGGATCTGGCGAAGAATTCCGGCAGGAGAAGATGACCGGACGGAATCTGCGGCGATGGAACAACAATAGACTTAAGGAATGCCCTAAAACACCCGTTCAAACTTGCCCCTTCGATTCTGCGAAAGTCCCCGCGGATCTAAGTAAGGCTGCGGATCTTTTCGGATACGCAAAGCCTTGGTTTCCCCGCCGGGAGTGGGAAAGACGGACTTTTGTTGAGATCGATGGATGGCTGTATGAGTGCGGTCTGGATCTTGCGGGGGTGTAAAGATGCGGGGAAAGAGCGGATCTAGGCAGGCGGATGCGCTGGGGCTGAAAAAAGAAAGCAGGCGGTATCAGTCTGAACTGGATCAGTACCGCAGGAAGAAAGAGGAGTTCGCCTGCGCAAAAGCGGGAGGGGCACCAAAACCGGTTCTTTATCAGACACCGTCAGGTTTGGCTGCGGCTGGTTCCGCTGTTTCCAGGGATGCCAAACCGAAGACGGGGGAGGAAGCGGGGAAAAGATCTTTTCCGAATGATCTTCGCCCCTGCGGCAGCGGAAAGAAGTACAAGAACTGCTGCGGGAAAAAGCCTTCGTAAAAAGACCGGGCGGAGGCCGCTGCCTTCGGCAAGAGCCTGTAAGTCTGGCAGAAAAAAGGGAATCAAAAAGAAGGAAAAGGGGATCCGAAAACCGGCGTCAGGGGGGAGTGGAGTATGTCCGTTTATCGGGATCTGGCTGTTGACATTCCCGGAGAGCATGTGGTCATCGAAAAGCGGCGGGACGGAAGTCCCGCCGTGATTAAATATGTACTGGCGGCCCCGTATGACCGTAAAAAGGGATACGCGCAGCCGAAGAGAACCACGATCGGTTACCAGTGCGGGGAGAACAGCCTCAAGATGCATCCGACCAGCCAGTATGCCCGTATTTTTCCGGATCTGTGGGAGAAGGCGCTGGCAGCGCAGCCGGATTCTTTTCGCACGGAGATAGAGGATACCTCCCCGTTGCAGGCGGGTCTTTTCGCGGCCTGCCAGGTGATCCAGGAATCTGCCGGGCTTAAGGAACTGCTGGAGGAATCCTGCGGATGCGCCCGCGCGGACGCTCTTTTGGAGGAGGCATGCCGCCTGCTTTCTCAGGAAGCGAAAAGGTATTCTTCCCCGGAGGAAGAGGAAGCACTCTGCCCGCGGGAGAGCAAGTGCGCTTCCCGGCCTCAGACAGAGATACAAAAGGAGCAGGAACTTCTCTTTCGCCGTAAGTGGGCGGCGAGGTGCCGGAAGGACGGGGCGGATGCCGTGTGGATTCGAATCGGCAGATGTATGGGGGATGGCCTGGATCAGACAGGAAAACCGCCGGAAGGGGAAGGAGAGAAGACGAGGAAATCTGACGCGGCGCGGTTTTGGTTTGCCTTGACGCCGGAGGGAAAACCCATTTCGTATGAGATTTATCCGGAAGGGCGGCCCTTCGCTGAAGTTCTTGAGTCGGCGCTGCAGTTTCTCAGGGAATGCGTTTTTTTGCCATCCGGCGTCATCCTGGATTCGGAGTGCTGCAGCATGGACGATCTTTCGTTCCTGTCGCGGAAAGATCTTTCCTTCGCCGTAATGTTTCGGGGGCTTCCCAGGGAGAAGGAACAGGCGGTATTAGAGTTAGCCCGCAGGATCCGCCTGAACGCGGAGTATCTGCTTCCGCAAACGTTTCTCTTCGCGCTTCAGCAGCCGGTGCGGCTGTCTGAGAAGGAAGACATGAAAGCGATTCTTACGGTATTTTACGATTACCGGCAGGTCACCGGTCAGATGACGCGGCTGCTGAATGGAGTCTACCGGGAGATGGACCGCCTGGAGGAATGCCTGAAAAGAGGGGAAGAGGCTGCCGTGAAGGAACCCTATCGGGATCTTCTTACGGTTTCCGGACAGGATAGGGAAGTTTTGCTGCAAAGGGACGGTCTGCAAAAGCACCAGGAGAGAATGGGAGTTTCCGGCATTGTCACTTCCAGACGGATGACACCGCAGGAGACCCGCGGGCTGTATGAGTCGTGCGAGTCCTTTGAAATGCTGTCTGGGAGCTTTTTCTGCCCGGGAGACGAAAACGCGAAGCCCCTTGCTTTGACGGATGCGGGCACCAGGGCGGCGGGCTTCCTTGCCTCGGTTTACTGGTATGAGATAGGGAGAGCGGCGAAAAGTCTCGGTCTTACCGCCGGGGAGATGGCCGGGGAGCTTTTGAGATTGGAAGCCCGGAAAGTGAACGGAGTGTATCTGGTGCCTCCGCTTGAAGAAGGACATCTGGAAGAATTCTTCGCTTTTTTCCACCGGGATGCCGCCTCGGTGATCGCGGAAACCGTCAGACAGCGAAACAGCCGTCTCTTAGGAGCGGAACCCGGAACAAAGCGGCGAAAGAGCGGCTCAGAGGAAACTTCTGCGCAAAAACCAGCTGATGGACAGGAGCGCACGATTCGCCGCAAACCGGGAGTTCCCAGGGGAACAAAACGCGGGGAGAGAAATCAGGACGGCACACCCCGCAGGAAACCGGGGGTAAAGGCGGGCACGAAACGCGGGTTTTACAATCAGGACGGAAGTGTGCGCAAAAAACCTGGCCCCAAACCGAAAACGGACAGTGAGTCCGGGGCAGATTAAGGGAAAAAGAGTCCTCGAAAGGCGGACAGGCAGCGAATCCGGAACAGGGAGAACCCTAGAAGCTATAGAAATGAAGCGAAAGGAAGCGCGGATGGGGGGAAAGAGGCATGGAGAAAATGGAGACAGTCCGGAAGCAGCTAAAGGAGATCATCAGAAAGAGGGAATCGAATATCTGGAGAGAGAACCGTTTGAGGTCTATCAGAAGCTGATCGGGGAGAAATCGGATCCGGTCTGCGCAAGACTGGTGCTGACTGCCCTGACGGCGAATGGGAAAAAGAAAGCCTGTGAACTTGAGCTGGAGCCGCTGGCGCAGTATTTTGAACGCGAATGCGGTTTGAGCAGCGAAGCTGCCAATCAGACCGCGGGCATGTTAAAGGAGCTTTTTAATCAGAGCAATACCGCCGCCTGGGAAGAGCGAAAAGAGTATGGCTTCCGGGAGTTTTGCCGGAAGGACTGGAAATTTCACTATGACGGTGAAGGAGAGTGGCATTGGAGCACCGGATACTATGATTCAGGCGTCAAAAGGTGATTACGGATTGTTCCGCTGCTTCGCAGCTTCCACAATCCTGCTCAACATTCGGAATTCATGGGGCCCCTGCCCCACTTCTTCCTCATGTTGGGGCGCGTCAATAAGCCTTTTCACCCACTCGCGTGCTTTGCATGCCGTGGGCTCAGGCTTTTGACGCTGTAATCATACTATTTCTGCT
>CAZXSN010000030.1:0-32203 GCA_964643295.1 uncultured Lachnospiraceae bacterium | reverse complement strand
CCATTTATCTGAATTACGAGATCATGGACAGGGATACGCTGTAGGGAATGCCTGGATGCTGGCCGCCATAAGGAGATGGTTTCCCCGCTGTCAGGGAGGAACGTAATGCAGAAAACAGCAGGAGACGCCTCTGACTGTCTGACTGGGCTGATGGAATATCTTACCATGGGGAATGGTGGGAGAGATCGAAGAGAGACGAATACGTCTCTCTTTCTGCTTATGGAGCTTTTTGTGTGGTTTAGAGAAGGAAAGAACATTTGATCCATGACGTTTCTTCCTTAGACATGCCTTTTCCCGGGAGACTTCTTCCATCCTGTGGTGCTGTTGGCATCATTTTAACATCTCTTTACCCTTTCCTCAGTTTTTGGTTGGTGATTTTCTTAAATTACTGTTGCTAAACATCAAACAGAAACAGTCGTATTCTTGCGGATCCCCTGTTTTTAAGTTTCCAATTCTTTTCTGCTTTTCTCCTGTTTTTAGATAATCGAACAAATATTTGCTAAGCTGGTGATATCCGCCTTCTTTCTCTTCAGTAAAAAAGGATTGTATCCCTCCCGGGTGTTGTTAAGATATAGGACATCCCTTAATATGGGGCATCTGGGAGCCCGATGATAATGAAAAGTTGGAAGAAAAGGAGGATGAGGGAATGCAGAAAACTGTAGTCGTAACCTCGGAGATTCTGGTAGAGTGTGTAGCATTTCTGCGTGACGACGACAAAAGCGACGCTACGATTGGGAAATACATGCGGGACGTGTTCGCCTTTCTCAAGTTCGCGGGCCGGACAACGGTTACAAGGAGACTTGTGCTTGCCTACAAGGATGTGCTGACGATTGGGGCTACGAATCGAGCAGCATTTATTCAATGCTCACGTCTCTGCGGATCTTTTTCAGCTATATCTGTGCGCAGGAGTGCATAGTGGAAAATATCCACATCCAGGTCCCGGTGTTTTTGTCGGCGGAAAAGTTTTTCTCGCTGGAGGACTATCACAAGCTATTAAAGGCCGCCAAAGGGGACCTGTGTGGTTGACGATGCTGCTCATGGCGATGGGCGAGACGGGTGCACGAGTCTCCGAGATGGCCTATTTCACGGTGGAGGCTCTGAAAAGGAATGAACAGAGGATATCTATTGAGGTAACCTGCAAGAGGAAGACCCGCAGGATCCTGGTTCCGACAAAGCTGGGGCAGGAGCTGCGCCAGTACATCGAAGTGATGGGGCTGACATCCGGAACGATCTTCTGCACGAGGACCGGGAAGCCCATGGACCGTAGAAACATCTGGAGAAAGATTCAGGAGCTGTGCGATAAAGCCGGTGTGGATTCGAAGACAACTTCCACAGACTGTTCGCGTGGCTGGTGTATGAGCGGACGCACAACATCGTGCTAGTATCCGTTCTCCTGGGGCCAGTAGCATCGATACCACGAAGTTGTACCTGAGGATGCCGGAGCCGGAAGTGCGGGTGTAGCTCGACTTGGTGGTGACGGATCTGCAGAGAACGGATTCAACTGGCTGGAAGAAATCTGAAAGGCGCACCAGTATGGAAAGTAATCAGAAAAATGGCTGCAGGCTTGGAAAAGTGCGTTCTGAGGGTTAGTTAAGGATAACGTTTTGAGGAAAATTTAGTTAAATCTGAACCCAAATATGGTTTGGGATGCTTAGGAGATGTGAGATGTGAAATTTTACAAAATTTTGAATTCCGGCTTGATTTTTGGAGCCGAAAATGGTATGATTAAACACTAATGAGAGATTTGTCGCGGATTTTCAATCATCCAGATAAAACATATCTTAAAATTTCGAAGACTTACAAACCGATAGGGAAAAACGGGTTATAGGATAAGCTGCATTTTCCTCCAGACAAAGAGAGAAGATGGATAGGAAAAGATTGGTATTTGGCACCGGCTTATCATCAAGTAAGGACTATTTGGGCCTGAAAAATGTTGTACGGACGGCGTTTGACAGCGGAATCTGTTGCTTGATACTGTGCCGAGCTATCACACAGAAGAAATTCTGGGGAGGGTTCACCTGGAGACATCGCATAAAAGGAACATGTACAGGGAGAGTTTGTTTATCTAGACCAAGTTCGATGCCTGGCAGATGCAGGAGTCAGAAATTGGCTTTAGGCAACATGCGTCTCGATTATTTTCATTCGATCTTGGTTGTGTTTGATATTCCATTCTTTTATCCGGTAACGGTGAACAGGCTTGTCCTGCAGTCCTTGCCAAAAAAGAAAAGTTTCCCTGTATTGTTTGCACCATGGAAATCAGCACTTTTTCTGTTAAATATAACTTTAAGTAAATTGAAAATCTGTGACTGTCCGGAGAGGGACATGTCCGAATTTTGCAAAGAGGGGGATTTATTGCTGAGATGTTATCAGAAGTGAGCATGATCGGCTTACTGTATAGAGGATAATTTACAATGGATAAGATAAGTTCCATTAAGCAAACAGAACATTGCGGATACAACACTAACATTAACTTTCATAAACTATAAGTTAACAGGCGTCATTTTTGTTATTTGCCATCATTCTTATTTATTCAATATCAAGCCCAACTTATACAGTGTTGACATATTTGACGTAAAACACCTTTCTACTGTGAACGTAGCTTGAAAATATCGCAATTCGAGCACATGGATTTTTCGTTGTTAAGTTTTGCGGGTTCCACAAATCTTTATGATGAGAAGTTAGCGGACGTAATTTCTGTGTTTTATAATTTGAAACGAAACCCGATATGTAATTTTCAGATTATTTTCTAATGTTAAATAAGATTATAAAGTAGGAGAAATGAATGAGGAAATTCATTAATCAAATAGAACATTTTTTCTATCAGTATTGGTTTATTGTATTGATTTGGCTGTTTTGGCTGGCAATTTATTTCTTTAGGTCGTTTCTTGTTCCCTTTATATGGATGAATGTAGATACGCGTGCATATGACAATTTTCAAATCGAAAATCTCTTTCATCAAGAAAGAGCTCCATTGTATGGAATATTGCTTGATTTACTTGATTTTTTATTTGGAGACATGCGATTTACTATAATGGTAATTCTGCAAATTGCCGTATCTTTTGTTGCATTAGTATATTTATATAAAGCTTTTCGAATGGTCGGCATACGTAGATGCTTGAGTATTGCCATCATATTTGCGTATGGATTATCACTTTCTTCTTCAACATGGAATATTTGCGTTTTGACAGAATCATTCTCAATTTCTGGTTTTATTTTTGTTTTGTATAACATTTTTTGTTTTGTTCGATATGGAAAACTATATAATGGAATAGCGGCAACATGTATTACATTTTTTCTTGTTTTTCTACGTCCCCAGTTTCTGTTGCACTATGCTGTGTTGGGCTGCTATTTTGTTCTTCGAGCATTCTTGGAACAAAAAAGTCGGATAGTTTCATGTAAAATTATTGGAGTTTTTTCTATAGGCATCGTCTTTATTCTTATATATTGTTCCTTGTTCTATAATGTCCATGGTATTTTCTCTATTTCTACCGCAAAAGGTAGGCAACAGTTATATGTGTGTATCGACCAAAACCTATATAAAAATTATCCGGATAAAGAAATTGTAAATGCAATTGATAATGAGCTGAACAGGTTAACAGAAAAGGATTTTGTTAGAAACGATTTTGACGATCAGGTAGATGAATTGCATGAATTATTTTCTTCTGTGTCTCCTACAAATACGAATTCGATTGTATCAGAGACTGTTAAGTATTGTGTAAAAAAATATGGTAATGCTGAAGTCGACAGAATAGCAAGTTGGTGTATCTCTAATAATTTGTCCGAATATCTCAAATATCTTTTCCGGACGGTTGTTGTGTGGTCTACGGTGTCTTTTGAAGGAGGCGGATGCCCCGAAACTCCTTTTGACAATCTAAAAGTAGGACATGTTATTTTAATTTCATTTTTGCAGGGATGTGTCATGATGTTTTTGTGGATCAAAAATAGACGTCCACCATGGATTCATATGGGTTTATTTGCATTTACATTCCCGGTTCTATGGAGTACATTTATTCTAACAAATAATGAGTTTACTCGGACTATGATTTATGTTGTGCCTCCAACCTATATTAGTATTGCATTATTTGCCGAATGGTTTTTGTCTCATTATCCAAAATTGAAACAGAAATATCCACGATTGGATTTATAAGTTGTCAAATTTAGTCTGAGCAATGAAGTGTATTGGTGTCCTATCCCACCTCCATGCACTTCCCTTAAAATCTTTGATAAAACCTTAGAGTTCCAGCAACTGATAGTTCTTGATTTCTTTTCGCTTTGCCGATAATTATCTTTTCCTGACTTGCGAAGGGTTGCGAATGACCCTTCATCCACCCCTTGGTATATCGAAATGCCGGGGCAAGAAGCACATTATACCGATTGATCTACGTAGTTGCTACTCCGCGACAATGAGTGCGCTTCTAATTAATGAAATAATACAGGCTGTTGACTGTATTTAGTTTGAATGTTATTCACCTCCTTCTTTGTTGACGTTTACCACTGTGCACTGCCCGTTCTTCGCATGCACACGATAGCTTTTTAATCCATCATTCTTCACGAGGGTGTCCTGTGCGATATTCCCATCGAAGACCTCCAAAATCTTGTTAAATGATTGCTTCGCGCGGTTTCTCGATTCCGCGATTACAACGCCGTGCCCCTCAATGCCGGTACAAATGGCAATGTTTTTCTATTCGTTGGGTATACTATGTTTTGAGATCTTTGTTCCCTGCTCGTGCGCTGTTTGCTGCTCGCTGTTTCGGGAACCCTCATTGCTTTGTAGGATTTCAAGACAAACGTTTCATTGAATTCCGAGATGCCCGACAGAGCAGTTGGTGCATTTCGGTATTAGAAGTTGACAGATTGATCATTGCCTCAAATCGAACAAAATTCTTGATCAACCTGGCATTAATACACTTCTCAACTAAAACTATGTCAATTTTATCGTTTGAATACAGTAGTAGGAGAAAGAAATGGGGACAGAAATCTGCGTTATTGAATTGATCATGCATCATCGAATACTGGATACAGTTTACTAATTAATGCGTGATAGAAATGTGATTTATTTATGTATGAAAAAATTATCATCGGCGCCGGTTTCTATGGATTATACTCTGCCCTTCACTGTGGCAGAAAAGGGCAACATGTCCTTGTTCTGGAGTGTGATCCAACCCCGTTCAGTCGGGCTACGTATATCAATCAGGCACGTGTTCATCAGGGGTATCATTATCCCCGCTCCCTTTCCACCGCGATAAAGTCAGCCGGATATTTTGAACGGTTTAACCGGGACTACGGGTTTTGCATCAACCGGGCGTTTGATCAGATTTACGCAACATCCAGTACCTTTTCCTGGTGCGATGGACAACAGTTTCTGCAGTTTTGCCGGGCGGCTGGGATTCCATGTGAAGAACTTCATCCGGGCCGATTCTTTCAGCCTGGCATGTGCGACGGTGCTTTTCTGACCAGAGAATATACCTATGATGCAGGAATGTTGAGGGACTATTTTGTTGCCCAACTGGCACGGTTGAAGAACGTTGAGATTCGATATGCCGTTCAAATAAATGAAATTCACAGGCTGCAGGACAGCTACGAAGTTGAGGCTTTGGAGGGTTCGGGGGACCGGGTGGAGTACCGTGCCCCGTTTTTGCTGAATGCCACTTACGCAGCAACGAATACGATTCTGGATTTGCTGGGTTATGAGAAATTTAAGATTAAATATGAGCTGTGCGAGATTATTCTCTGTGAGGTGAATGACGAATTGAGCAACTATGGCTTTACGGTGATGGACGGTCCGTTCTTTTCGATCATGCCGTTTGGGAGTACAGGGCTGCATTCTTTGACATCGGTAACTTTTACTCCGCATGCCACAAGTTATGATTCCCTCCCGACATTTGCCTGCCAGAAACAGAGGTTGGGGTGGTGCTTTCCGACTTCTCTGGGCAACTGCAATGACTGCCCCGCAAAGCCGGAGACGGCATTTCCTTACATGGCGAGTATGGCGAGAAAGTATCTGAGAGAGGAATACAAATTCACTTATAAAGCTTCCCTGTTTTCCATGAAACCGATCCTGATGAGTTCGGAGATTGATGATTCCCGTCCCACCGTGGTGCGCGTATATTCCAGAAAGCCGACTTTCGTCAGCGTCCTGTCTGGAAAGATCAGCACTGTATATGATCTGGATGAGGTGCTGGATGATGGGGAATAAGGAAAAAAACTTTGTTTCGTCTGTGATCTATGTGCATAACGCTGGTGTCGGGATCGGAGAATTCCTCCGCATGCTGATACAAACGCTGGAAGGGAACTTCGAGCATTCCGAGATTATCTGTGTGAATGACAGTTCTGATGACGACAGCGCGGAGAACATACGGAAAGCCAGTGAATCAGCAGTTCATACAAGTGTATCCATCCTGAACATGAGTTACTTTCACGGAATGGAACTGGCGATGGATGCCGGGCGTGACCTGGCTATCGGAGATTTTGTATTCGAATTTGATGACATTTCCCCCGGTTACGGGCAGGAAGAAATCATGAAGGTCTATCGGAAGGCGCTGGAAGGGTATGATATCGTCAGTGCGATCCCTGACAGGAAACTGCGCCTGTCCTCGCGCCTGTTTTACCGGCTCTTTGATAGGTTTACTGTTCTGTCTTATGGTATGCAGACGGAAAGCTTCCGTATTCTAAGCCGAAGGGTGATCAACCGGATCAGCAGCATGAACCGCACGGTTCCATACCGGAAGGCCGTTTATGCCAACTGCGGGTTGAGGAGAAATCTTGTTTCCTATCATGCGAAAGAAGCGGGCAGAAAGCTGGACAGGACGGAAAAGAGGTACAGGAGAGGACTGGCAGTGGATGCGCTGATCATGTTTACAGACTTGGGGTATCGGTTTTCCATTGGCATGACGGTGCTGATGATGGCGGTAGCCATGTTTATGCTGATTTATACGGTGATAGTCTATTTGACAAGCCATCCTGTGGCAGGATGGACGACAACGATCCTGTTCCTTTCGGTTGCCTTCTTTGGTTTGTTCGGGATTCTCACAGTTGTGATCAAATATCTGCAGCTGCTGCTGGAACTGACATTCAAACGGAAACAGTACAACTTTGAAAGCATTGAGAAACTGACAAAGTGAAATACGAGCGGTGGATGGGAATCTTTATTTGTCGTCTAACACCCAGTACCATATAACAAGAACTACTGATTTTATGAGGATTTAAAGGATATAAGATGAATGTTCTGGTAGGCAGCACCGGTTTTGTAGGCAGCAATCTTATGGCTGCTGGCGGTATTGACAGGGGATTTCATTCCACAGATATCAGGCAAGCATATGGACTGAAACCGGATCTTCTGATTTATGCGGGACTTCCGGCGGAAAAATATCTGGCAAATGCTGGCCCTGAGAAGGATCTGGATCGAATCAGGCAGGCTGAGGAGAACATCCTGCGAATCCAGCCGCAGAAGCTGGTTCTGATTTCTACCGTTGATGTATTTCAGGTTCCGAAAGGTAAGGATGAAAACTCAGCGGTTGATACTCAGGGCCTCAGTCCATATGGGCTTCACCGCTACCAGCTGGAGCAGTGGGTGCGGAAGTATGATATTGATTCACTGATCATCCGTCTGCCCGCTCTGTCCGGGAAAAATCTGAAAAAGAATTTTGTCTATGACATGATCCACCTGGTACCGCATATGTTAAGCCCAAAGAAGTTTGAGGAGCTGGCCGGGAAAGCGCCTGAACTGCAGGAGTATTACGCGCTGCAGGAGAACGGCTTTTATTGCTGCCGCAAGCTGGAGGAGGGAGAAGAGCGCAGACTGCGCGAAGTGTTTCAACACTTGGGCTTTACAGCGCTGAACTTTACTGACAGCAGAAGCCGATTTCAGTTTTATCCACTAAGCCGCTTGTGGAGCGATATTCAGACAGCACTTGCGAATGATCTTCACTTGTGGCACCCGGCGACAGAGCCAGTCAGTGCAGCAGAGATATACCGGGCTGTTTATGGCGGGGAGTTTGTGAATCATCTCAGCGGCACTCCGGCTGATTATGATTTCCGAACCGTTTACGACAGCCTTTTCGGTGGATCCAGCGGTTACATCTGCGGAAAAGCAGAGGTTCTCCAGGAACTGAATGAATTTATCTCTAATCAGTGTAGCCTGTGAATCACATGGGAAGGAGAAACAACAGAGGATGCTTTATGAGAAGCAGGAAGGTGTCCCGCGTTTTGAGGCATTCGAATACTCTCCCAAAAGGAAAGCGTATGTGGTCCTAATCCCGGTCATCAATGAAGGGAAGCGCCTGCATAAAGAACTCTATCGGGCCTATCGAAATCAGGTGCCGGATGCTGCGGATCTGGTCATCTGTGACGGCGGGTCCACGGACGGTTCTAT
Source organism: uncultured Lachnospiraceae bacterium (assembly GCA_964643295.1). GTDB lineage: Bacteria > Bacillota > Clostridia > Lachnospirales > Lachnospiraceae > Merdiplasma. The sequence continues at coordinate 23,832 of CAZXSN010000030.1, read as the reverse complement.
AAATGAGAAACTGCTTCGAAACTTTAGGGTAAACGGTGTGCTGGTGAAAAAAGACAGCGGGAGACAGGGTGCCCAGCTGCGGATGGGGATCTGGTGGGCGCTTGAGAGAGGCTATAGGGGAATCATCACCGTGGACGGAAACAATAAGGACAGCATTGAAGATGTGGGGAAGTTTGTCCGTAAGCTGGAAGAGGGCTTTGACTTTGTCCAGGGTTCCCGTTTTGTCAAAGGCGGGAGGGCAGTCCGCACACCGCTCATGCGGCTCATCGCTGTCCGTGTTCTCCATGCGCCGGTCATTTCGCTGACGGCAGGATACTGGTTTACGGATACGACAAATGCCTTCCGGGGATATTCAGAAACTTATCTGCGGGATCCTCGAGTCCAGCCGCTGCGGGAGGTCTTCCAGACGTATGAGCTGCTTGCTTACCTTTCCGTTCGGGCTTCGCAGCTAGGATACCGGGTCTGTGAGATACCTGTTACGAGATGCTATCCAAAGCACGGAAAAACGCCGACAAAGATCAGTCCCCTGAAAGGAAACGGCGATTTGTTAAAGATCCTGTTCCTGAACTTCCTGGGGGCATACCGACCGGGAAGCAGGCTGTTAAAAGGGTGAGCCAGGACTTTTGTTCCTGATTGCTGAGATGGAAAGGACGGCGGTTTGGTGCGAGAATCTTTCCGGAAGAATAAAAAAGGCATTCTCCTGATGATCATCTCTTCCCTCTGCGCCTGTTTTGGGCAGCTTATGTGGAAGCTGTCGGCGAGCCAAGGCTTTATGTCGCTGTTTTGCGGGTTTTGCCTGTATGGCATCGGAGCTCTGGTGATGCTTGTGGCCTACCGGTTCGGAAAACTGTCCGTTCTGCAGCCGATGCTGAGCCTGAATTATGTGATCAGTATCATTCTGGGGTTTGCGGTATTCCGCGAGCCGGTTACTTTTCTGAAATGTCTGGGTGTAGTAGTGATCATTTCCGGCGTCATTCTGATTGCGGGAGGAGACAGGGAATGAATCGCGTAGTTTATTTGGGTATGCTGCTGATGATGACGCTGCTTGGTTCTGCTGCGTCTTTATTCCTGAAAAAAGCGTCCAGTTCCAGGAACCTCTCGGAAATGCTGAGAAACAGAAATTTCTATATCGGCGGACTGCTGTATCTTTCATCGGCGGTATTGAATATCCTGGTTTTGAGGCACCTGTATTATTCTGTGGTCCTGCCGCTGACTTCTATAACGTATGTCTGGACGCTGATGTTATCGTATTTTATACTAAAAGAAAAAATCACTGGAAAGCAGATCGCGGGGGTCATTCTGATTTTCACGGGTGCGGTCTGTGTGTCGGTCTGAGGGAGGGTCACAGCGCTTCAGCTTCTGCAGAAGTCGATCGGTGAGCTGTCCCAGCACTGGCATGATGACGAATGGTATCGGGAAAGAAGAGAGGGAAACATGGGATTTAAGCTGTCTGTCTCCAACATTGCCTGGGCAAGGGAAAATGATACATATATGTATCAATACATGAGGAAGTGCGGATATTCCGCCTTGGAGATCGCACCCACGCGCATTTTCCCGGAATCGCCTTATGAGAAAACAAAGGAGGCTGCACAGTGGACGGATCAGTTGATGAGGGAATACGGACTCGCAGTATCCTCGATCCAGTCTATCTGGTTTGGCAGGCAGGAGAAGATATTTGGCACGGGTAAAGAGCGTGAACTGCTTCTTGCGTATACAAAGAAAGCCATTGACTTTGCTTCGAAGATAAAATGTGAGAATATGGTGTTTGGCTGTCCCCGAAACCGTGTCATACCCGATGGGGCAGATCCGGAGATAGGGATCCGTTTTTTTAAAGAGACTGGAGACTACGCGGCGGCTCACGGGACAGTCATTGGAATAGAACCGAATCCTCCGATTTATCAAACGAATTATATCAACCGGACAGAGGAAGCGTTTCGTTTGATTGAAGCAGTTGATTCAAAAGGATTCCTGTTAAACCTGGACGTAGGGACGATGATTGAAAATCATGAACCGGTGGAACTGTTGGAGGGAAAAGTAAAGAAAATCAATCATGTACATATCAGTGAACCGGGGCTGAAGGTAGTTCAGCAACGCAATCTTCATACGGAACTGAAGGAACTGCTGCAAAGAGAAGGCTATCAGGGGTATATATCGATTGAAATGAAGGATTCAGGTGATTTGCAGGACATAGAAAATGCCATGGACTATGTGGGCAGAGTTTTTGAGATTTAACACATCAGCCGACAATGAGATACTGTTTCATCTTGACAAATCAGTAAATCCTCCTTGCAAACCCGCAAACTTCGTGCTACTATTTCACGGTAAGCAGGATAAATGGTCGCGGCTGGCAGACCGAAAGGGGCCAGGTGAGGAAAGTCCGGGCTTCACAGGGCAGGATGCCGGATAACGTCCGGTGGAGGCGACTCTAAGGAAAGTGCAACAGAAATGTACCGCCGGTGCTTACGTGGCACCGGTAAGGGTGGAAGGGCAGTGTAAGAGACTACCGCCTTCCTGGTGACAGGGAGGGCATATGTAAACCCCATCCGAAGCAAGACCGAGACGAAGCATATGGCGGCCCGTCAGCTTCAGGTAGGTCGCTCGAGCCTGCTGGCAACAGCAGGCCTGGATAGATGACCATTCAAGACAGAACCCGGCTTATCGTCCTGCTTACATTCTTTTCATTTATTCCATTTTCTTTGCACGAGATGAGGAGACGTATCTTTGCTCTTAAATTGCCCCAAAAAAGTAGTATCTTCACTGCACCCAACCATGAAGCACCAACCGCTTCTTCCGTTCAGGGATCTTCGTTCGAGAGGTTTCGATGTTTCCAGCACCCCATCCAAAAGCCGCAGCCTCTCTCAGAAGTCTCGGCCAGAATGCCTGTCAGCTGTTACTTCTCTTCTGTTTTCTTTTCTCTCTTTTCTCTTTCATTCTACTCCTTCGTGCTGTCTGTCTAACATCAGGATTTTTAATGAACACTGCTTCGCGATCCATCCACCACTGATCGGCATTCTGTTTTCGGTGATCTGCGATCCATTTACTATTTATCAATCGCCAGCGCTCCATCTGTCTCTTTGACATTCCACTTATCGGTGTCCCGCAAATCTTCCTATCGATGTCCTGCGATTCATTTCTGCAAGAAGAAAACCTTCTTTTGCTGCCTGTAAGGGTTGCAGCCGCGCCTGCGGCGTGCTTTTGTCGTATGCGAAAAGGCGCACGAAAAAATTTTTCAGGAAAGCGCGAAATGCCGAAAGATGTGCGGAAAAAATGTTGAGACGTCCTACATTTTTTCAGAATCGGTCTTGTAAAATCATATATTGTCGTTTATAATGTAAAAGGTTTTGCATAACTGCTTTAGCACGTTAAAGCACAAAAGAATGAAGGGCAAAGTGCCGGTTTGCCCTGTTAGAACTGCGAAAAGGGTTACACTTTCAGGTGGAACGTTGGGCCTGCAGCGTACCTGCTGTGCCCTGGGAGGGCTTCTAAAGGGCTGCGGGAGAAGAGGCAAACGCAGGGCGGCAGAGAGTAAGATGAGGAGTTGCGATGAGAGACGAAAAACTGTTGGAGGAGCTGACGCAGCTTTGGGGCGTTTCCGGATTTGAGTCCCAGGTGAGAAAGTTCCTGGAGGAGAAAGTACAGGGCCTGGGCGATGAGATGTACACCGACGCTCTTGGGAACCTGATCGTCCTAAAGAAAGGCAGAGGCGGAGAGAGCGCGAAGAAGATCATGTTTGTCGCCCATATGGATGAGATCGGCTTCATGGTTAAGACAATCGAGGACGACGGCCGCCTTCGTGTCTGCAACATGGGATGGAACTGGACGGCTTCCGCCTACAACGCGCGGGTGCGCTTTCGAAACGGTGTAAGCGGGGTGGTCGGCTGCGTGGGCGCTTTGGAGGATGCCAAAAACAATTCCGGGAAGCTCTACCTTGACATCGGAGCGGTATCAAAAGAGGACGCTCTTAAGTATGTGAAACTTGGGGATACCTGCGGCTATTATGGGGAATATTTAGAGTTGGCTAATGACCGGATCTGTGCCAAAACGCTGGATGATCGCATCGGCTGCTATCAGCTGGTGCAGGCGCTTAAGGAAAATGACGGAACGTATCCGAATGATATCTATTACGTGTTCGGCGTCCAGGAGGAATTAGGCTGCCGGGGTTCCAAAGCGGCGGCGGAAGGGATTCATCCGGATATCGGCATCGCGGTGGATGTAACCCCGGCGCACGATTATCCCTGTGATTTAGAGGGCAGTAATGCGGTAGACGGCGGCATCGGCATCAAGATCTGCGATCCTTCGGTGGTCTGTGATGAGGGAATCGTGGAGGTGATGGAACGCTGCTGTGAGCGTGAGGGGATCAGCTATCAGCGGGAAGTGATCGATAGGGGAGGTACTGATGCCTCCAGCATCAATCTTTCCGGGAGCGGTGTGAAAGTCGGGGGAATTGTGGTTGTGACGCGCTACGCGCATTCCCAGAGCGCGGTGGCCTCCAAGAAGGATATCGAGGCAGGCGTGGATCTGATGAACGCCTTCTCGAAGGAGACTTTCGCATGAGCGTATTTAACGGAGAACTGGGAGACCGTAAAGCTGTAATCCGGGATGCGGATATTTTAACCATGGAGGATGGTCCCGTGCTTCGGCACGGAGATTTGTATTTCGCAAAGGGAAAGATTTTAAAAATTTCCGAATACGCGCCGGGGGAAGCGCCGAGTGATACATGCGCTTCTTATACGGACGCGGAACTGATCGATGGGCAAGGATGCGTGGTAATGCCGGGATTCATTGATTCCCACGTGCATTTCGATGATTCCTACATGGGTGATTTTTTCTTAGCCTGCGGAATCACCTCCGTCCGCAACATGAGAGGTTTGGAAGGCCACGCGAGATGGCGGGATGAGATCCTGGCCGGAAAGCGCCGGGGTCCCTATATTTACTCCAGCGGTCCGGTTTATGACGGGGAGGATCCGACGATCCCCGATAATGACAACTGGATCCTTCACACCGAGACGGATGTGGAGGAGGCGATCGCCTTTACGAAGGGGCACGGGTATCTTTGGATGAAGACCTATCCGTCCATCGAACCGGATCTTTACCGATACCTGTTAAAGCGCTGCAGGGAGGAGAACTTACCGGTCTGCGGGCATATGACAAAAAAGATGGATCATAAGGAACTCGCGGACGGCGGGTATGTCTGCTGTGAACACACGAGTTCTCTGCCCTCTGATCCGGAGACGATCCAGTACCTTGCGGAAAGCGGGATGTGGTTTTGCCCGACGCATGTGGTCTGTGAGACACTGCCGGAGTATGTCTGGAACGGGAAACGTTTGGACAGTGTGCCTCATTTTAAAGACCTTCCTGAGTTTGTCCAAAAGGACTGGGAAGAGCAGAATCAGGTCATCGTGGAAAATTACAGGAAGTTAAATGTCCATCCGGATTTTCAGACTATCATCGACCGGGCGACGACCTTTTTAAAGTACTCCAAACGTGTGATGGCGGGAACCGACTGCGCCTATCCCGGCGTGGTGCCCGGGTTTTCTCTGGCGCAGGAACTGGAAAACCTGGTAAATGTCTACGGCATGTCCATCTATGAGGCGCTTTGCGCGGCTACCTGTAACCCGGCGGGACATACAGGGATCGGGGAGAAGAAGGGAAAGTTAAAGCCCGGCATGGATTCTGACCTCGTGGTGCTTCAGGGAAATCCGCTTGCGGATATCGGAAACGTGCGCTTTGTGCAGCGGGTGGTGCAGGGAAACTTTACCTGGGACAAAGAAGCTTTGCAGCAGTTTCTGGCTGCTGATAGCAAATTAAAAAAAGAAGAAGAGGAGAAGCTGTTATGAAGAAAAAAATCATTGCTTTGCTGGCTGCCGCCTGTACCCTTGCGGCATCGGTTCCGACCGCCGTTTTGGCGGATGAAGCCCCCGCAAGAGACGACCTGGTGATCGCGGTTGACGCGGATGTCGCCAGTCTGCACCCCTTTGAGTTTTCCACGACCGTGGAAATCGATGTGCTGGATCAGATCTATGATACCCTGATGTACATGAATCCGGACGGAGAGCATGAACCGGAACCCCGTGTGGCGGAAAGCTATGAGATCAGCGAGGACGGTCTGGACTATACCTTCCATATCCGCGATGATGTAAAGTTCCATGACGGAACCCCGGTGACCGTGGACGATATCGTATTCTCGATTGAGCAGTACAAGGCGAGCGAGTATCAGGGCTCCCAGATTTCCATGCTCTCCAGCGTGGAAGCGACGGATGACCATACGGTGGTCGCCCATCTGGATACCCCATACGCACCTTTCCTGTTAGGGTTATGCTCCCCGTACATTACCTCCAAGGCTTACTATGAAAGTGATCCGGAGTCGTTCGCGACCGTGCCGATGGGCTGCGGACCGTACAAGTTTGTGAACCGTACGATTGGCACTTCCATTGAGCTGGAGGCGAATGAGGACTATTACCGCGGCGCTCCGTCTATCAAGAAGGTGACCTTCAACGTGCTGCCGGAAATCACCACCCGGGCAATCTCCCTGATGAGCAAGACGATTGATTTTGCAGAGGTGGATGCCACCGTGCTTTCCCAGCTGGAATCCGATGACACAATCAAGGTGGATGAGGTGCTGACCTCCGGTTTCGCCTATGTGTCCATGAACCTGGAGAAGGAGCCGTTTAATGATCCGCTGGTTCGCCAGGCGGTCAACTACGCGATCGACCGTGAGAACATCGTCAACGTCTGCTATGACGGCAAGGCGGAAGTCAACTCCAACATCTGTGCCAAGCACCGCTTCGGGTATTCCGATGATCAGCTGCAGTATACCTATGATCCGGAGAAGGCGAAAGAACTGCTTGCCGAGGCCGGGATCCAGACACCGTATGATCTGGGAAATTTGCTGGTAGCGGAAGAGTACTCCAATCTGGCGGCGGTGGTGCAGAATGACCTGAAGCAGGTTGGTCTGGAAGTCGAGATCGACACAAGAGAGTTCAACTCTTTCATCGGCAGTCTGACCGAGGGCGACTATACGATCAGTGTGCTGCAGATGTCTCTGGAAGGCGATACGCAGCAGCTGGAGATGGCCTTTATCACCGATTACATCGGCATGGCGAACAACGCCAGGTATTCGGATCCGGAAATGGATGATCTGTTTGATCAGACCAGGGCGGAGACTGATCCGGCCAAGAGAGAAGAGCTGTTCCATACGATCCTGGAGAAGGCACAAAATGAGGCGATCTACGCGGTTCTCTGCAATCCGCTGACGATCTACGCCTACAACTCCGATCTGAAGTGCCCGGAGTTCCCGCTGGAGGGCAACTACTATCTGTTTGATTTCTCCTGGTAGGAAATAACGCACCGAGAGGTGCGAATAAGAATAAGCAGTGACGAAGCAACACAAATGAGCAAAAAGGGGCTGTAAGGGTTTTTAAGAGAGCGGTTCGCTTTTCCTTCCGCTTCCTGATTTTCCCCGAAAGGGAGGATAAGGAAGGAACGAAAAGCCTGCCGGGATTTTCGAAAATTCCTTACAGCCCCGGCAGTGTCGATGTACAAAAGGCAGCACAGGATTTCGTTTTTTACGGGTGTGCCGCCCTTTGCACGTTGACTCTGCTTTAGATTCTGCAAAGGCATAAGAAAGATTACACAGAGGGAAAGGATCAGACGGTATCATGGCAAAGTATATTATTAAGCGGCTGCTGTACATGATCCCTGTACTGCTTGGCGTGGCGTTTCTGGTGTTTACCATTCTCTCGCTGACGCCGGGAGATCCGGGTTCGATCATCTTAGGCATCACGGCGAGAAAAGAGGACATCGCAGCGCTGAACGCGGAACTTGGGTATGACCAGCCGTTTTTCATCCGCTTTTTTAATTACATCAAGGATTTTGTGCTGCACTTTGATCTGGGAACGTCCTACGCGACCCGTCAGCCGGTGATGGACAGCATCATGGCCCGCTTTCCCAATACGCTTTTGCTGGCAGTATTGTCTATGTGCGTGTCTGCGGTCATCGGGATCAGTATGGGCATTATTTCGGCAGTCCGTCAGTATTCCGTGCTCGATCATATCTGCGTGGTGGTGGCCCTGGTTTTCGCCTCCATGCCCAGTTTCTGGCTGGGACTGATGCTTTTGATTATCTTCTCGGTAAAGTTAGGACTCCTGCCGACCTTTGGGGCATCCTCGCTGAAGCACTTTATTCTGCCAACTCTTACGCTTTCTCTGACCTCGGCTGCGGGACTGATGCGTCTGACAAGAGCATCGATGCTGGAGACCATCCGGCAGGAATACATCCGCACGGCCAGAGCCAAGGGAGCCTCCAACAAAAGAGTCATCTGGAAACATGCGATGCGCAATGCGCTGCTGCCGGTGGTCACCTCGTTAGGCGGCGGATTTGGTTCTTCTTTAGGCGGAGCGATCATCGCGGAGACGGTGTTTGCCATGCCGGGGATGGGGACTTTGATGACAACAGCCATCCGCCAGAAGGATGTGCCGATGGTCATGGGCGCTACCTTGTTTCTGGCGATTTTGTTCAGCTTTGTGATACTGGCCGTGGATATTCTGTACGCGTTCATTGATCCGAGAATTAAGGCGAAATACCGGAATGGAGGGACGTTCCGTGAATAGTAAGACAAGAAAACGAGCGCAGCTTGCGGAATTCTGGCGCCGTTACCGGAAAAACAAAACCGCCGTGTTCGGTCTGATCTTATTGATTTTGATTTTATCGATGGCGATTTTCGCGGACTTAATCGTCCCGTATTCCAAATGTATCGAGCAGGTGGGCTCGGAGCGTCTGCAGGGACCAAGCCTGCGTCATTTATTCGGCACCGATGAACTGGGACGTGATCTGTTTGCCAGAATCGTACACGGTTCCCGCTATTCGCTGATGATCGGTCTGGTCACAAGCCTTTTAGCTCTGGTGATCGGCGCAGCCTTAGGAGCCAGCGCGGGTTATTTCGGCGGTGTGGTCGACAACGTGATCAGCCGCATCATGGATGTGTTCATGTGTGTGCCGCCGGTGCTGCTTTCCCTGGCGGTGGTGGCGGCTCTTGGCACCAACCTTCGAAACCTGATCATCGCGATTACGATCTCCTGTATCCCCGGCAACGTGCGTCTGGTCCGCTCGGTCGTGATGACGACATCGGATCAGGACTATGTGGTGGCCGCAAAATCCTACGGCACATCCAACCGAAGGATCATCTTTCGCTATGTGCTGCCCAACGCCATGGGACCGATCATTGTCAACACGACCATGAGCATCTCCGATATGATGCTCTCCGCCGCGGGGTTAAGTTTCATCGGCATGGGGATTCAGCCGCCTTCCCCGGAATGGGGCGCTCTGCTTTCCAACGCGCAGCAGTACCTGTTTACAGCTCCCTACATGCTTCTGTTTCCGGGCATCTTTATCCTCCTGTCCTCACTAGCCTTTAACCTGGTGGGCGACGGGCTGACGGACGCCCTCGATCCCAAGCTGAAAGACTAAGGAGGTGCTAAGATGGGAAACGAGCTTTTGCGCATCGAAAATTTGTCGGTGATCTATAAGACTGACTTAGAGACGGTTTACGCGGTCAACGATATCAGTTTCTCTTTAAACGAGGGGGAAACGCTGGGACTGGTGGGGGAAACCGGCGCCGGCAAGACGACCACGGCTCTGGGCATCATGGGACTTTTGCCGGAGCGGACCGCTCGCGTTACCGGGGGAAATATTCTCCTGGACGGGCATGATATCTGCGCGATGAAAGAAAAGGAGCTGCAGCTCGTACGCGGACAGGAAGTCTCCATGATCTTTCAGGATCCGATGACGGCCTTAAACCCGGTGCTGACGGTCGGGGATCAGATCGCGGAAGCATTGTCTTTACACAACCTGGAAGACCTATCCCGCAAGGAGATCGATCAGAAAGTGGAAGAAACCCTGGAGATGGTGGGGATCCCCAAAGAGCGCAGGAAGGAATACCCTTATCAGTTTTCCGGCGGCATGAGACAGCGCGTGGTGATCGCGATTGCCCTGGTCTGCAACCCGAAACTTTTGATCGCCGATGAGCCGACGACCGCCCTGGATGTGACGATTCAGGCGCAGATTTTAGCCATGATCTGTGATCTGCAGAGGAAATACGGGACCTCGGTGATTATGATTACCCATGACTTGGGGGTGGTGGCGGAGACCTGTGACAAAGTCGCCATCATGTATGCCGGTGAGATTGTAGAATATGGCTCTCTTGCCGATATCTTTACCGGGGACCGTCATCATCCTTACACGGAAGGGCTGTTTGGCTCTATCCCCAACCTGAACGAGAGTGCCCCCCGGCTGCACCCCATCGAAGGACTGATGCCGGATCCTACGATTCTCCCGGAAGGGTGCAGATTCGCGCCCCGGTGCACGAAGTGCCAGGAGATCTGCAAAAGGGAAAAACCAGGCGTATATGAGGAAAACGGCCATCAGATCCGCTGTCATCTCTACTGCTCAGAAAAGGAAAAGATAAAGGCGGAGGATCCGTTAAAAGACGCTCATTTAAAGGAAACGGCTTCTAAGAAAGCGGAGACGGCCACACAGAAAGAAAAACCCGGACAGCAGAATTCCGCTCATGTGACCGCAGGCGGGAAGAGTGAGCCGGTTGCGGAAGCAAACGAAATCCTTGTAAATGTCAAAAACTTAAAGAAGTATTTTAAGATCCCCGGCGGCATGGTGCACGCGGTGGATGATGTGAGTTTTTCGATTCCCAAGGGAAAGACCGTGGGTGTGGTCGGTGAGTCCGGCTGCGGAAAATCTACGCTTGGGCGTACGCTTCTTCGATTGTATAATCCTACCGCGGGAGAGATTGACTTTCACGGCAAGGATGTGGCGGCGCTTTCTAAAAAGGAACTGCTGCAGACCAGACCGAAGATGCAGATGATCTTCCAGGATCCGTATGGTTCCCTGAACAGCCGGATGACGGTTTATCAGCTGATTGCGGAGCCTCTGATTGTCAATAAGACCTGCAGAACGAAAGAGGAGATGGAAGAGCGCATCAGCCGCATGATGGATACCGTGGGACTGGCAAGCCGCTTATCAATGGCTTACCCGCATGAGCTGGACGGCGGAAGGCGGCAGAGAATCGGTGTCGCCCGTGCGCTGGTCCTCGAGCCGGAATTTGTCATCTGCGATGAGCCGGTCTCGGCGCTGGATGTCTCGATTCAGGCGCAGATTTTAAATCTTCTGATGGATTTGCAGGATCAGATGGGGCTGACCTACCTGTTTATCACCCATGACCTTTCTGTGGTGAAGCATATCTCCGATGAGATTCTGGTCATGTACCTGGGCAAATGTGTCGAGAGAGCACCGGCGGAGGAGATTTTCCTGCATCCTTTGCATCCGTATACGAAAGCGCTGCTGGCGGCGATCCCGATTCCCAGTGTGGAATCCTGCCACAAGCGGCGGGAGCTGCTGCAGGGAGAGGTGACCAGTCCGGTCAATCCGAAACCTGGCTGCCGGTTTGCGGCCCGCTGTCCGTTTGTGTCAGACAAATGCCGCCAGGGAGATATCCCGTTAAAGGAAGTATCCGCGGGACACTTCGTCTCCTGTGTGCAGTTTTAAGCCTGCCATTTCGTTTTTGGCTTCTGCTTCCTGTAAAAAGCAGAGAAAAAAGCTTTCAGGATTTAAGGAAACTGGGTATCGTTTGACACGGTATCCAGTTTCAGACTGTCTGGATCTTAGAGGGTTCAGGGATGTCCTGGCAGGTGGGACTGCGTTTCATAGGAGATTGGACTTTGCCGATTTAGAGCCTCTTAAATCTTTAGAGAGAGGCGTATGACAAGAAGGCCGATCTAAGTAGGATCGCGGAAGCTCGATTTTACGGATGACTACGGTGAACAGGGCTGGAAAAGTCCGCTGCTGTCTGCTATTGTTAAAAAGATCAGGGAACGGGACCGTCACTTACCGGTTTTACCGGATACCTTAAGGCGCGGAATTCAAAGTTTACTGAAGGAGAAAACCATGCGGCTGGGCACTCATATCACTCTCGGAATCGCTTCTTCCTTAATACTGACAGGACCGGATACCGGACAGGACGTCGTTGTGGCGCTTGTGGGAGGGGCACTTGGCGGCCTGATCGTGGATGTGGACGGGAAAGGAAGAGATGCGAGCGAAGGAAAGCCCTTGGACTGGATCGTGGGCGGAGGACTGATCGCTGTACTTCTACTATGCGATCTTTTCCTGGGAGATGGGATCTTTGACTATCTGGTAAACCATGCGGGCCTTCCCCTTGTGGGAGGGTTTGCGTTTTTGCTGTGTCTGTTACTGGTGGGATTTTCTTCAAGGCCCCGGACATTTATGCATTCCCTGCTGGGACTGGGGCTCTTTGGGTTCGCAGTGTTCTGGTTTTGCAGGCCTCTGGCTTTTCCTTTTCTGATCGGCTATGGCTCTCATCTGCTGGCGGATCTTCTGAACAACAGAGGAATTCAGCTTCTGTATCCGCTGCGGGGGAAGTTCTGCTTTCACTTTTGTGCGCCGGATGGGAAAGAAAACAGGATGCTTTTCTGGAGTACGCTGGCCATCGATCTCGCGCTGGGAATCTTTCTTTTTTCCACGGTAAGCTGGGACTCCGCCCGGTTTCTTCTGCCGTTGTTTCGGTTTCGCACGATCAGGCTGGCAGTCCCTCATTTTCTTCTGCTGTACCTGATTCTGATCAACGTGTTCTCGTTTTTCGCCTTTGAGAGAAGATGGCAGAATCACTCTGAGCAGAGTGAACAGGACCGCCGTGCCGAACGGGTGGAAACCTGGGTGCTGGATCTGCTGCTTTTTATGGGCGGAGGGGTAGGTATGGTCTTTTCTCTGCTGCTTCATCGCCAGGTTCCCACCGGATATAACGGCATCTGGTATGCGTTTGGCTATGCGAGCATTCTGCTGTGGCTGACCATATACTTTTATATCTGCAGACCCTTTGGGCTGGTGACGCACCCTATCAGGTGGGATTCGCTGAAACACATCCCGCTGCTTCTTTACCTGCTGGCGGTAAACGGAATCACCGCCCTGCTGTTTTCTTCCGCGAAAAGGAAACGCCCCAACGCGTTTCATCCGGTTCACACACGGCTGTGGATGATGGGAGCTTTCGGAGGAACGTTAGGAGGGTTCCTGTCAGCTCTTACGGTTTATAAGAAACGTGCGTTTGGCTATGCTGTGATCGGCTTTCCCGTGATGATGGCATCCCAGATCCTGTTTCTTCTTTATATGATGGCTGCTGGAGTATTATAAAGAGGTTTCCTTTGCCTGGCTTGTTAGACAAGGAGGACGCTGTCAGCTTTCTGCCAGGAAGTGCTTAAAAAACAATGAATGCAATGAAAGATTAACTGGACAATAATAGGTACTATATATACAGATATACAGAAAGTATAGAAACAGAGAGAAATGAGACTTTTCAGGCGGCCTTAGGGTTGGGGCTATGCATACAGAGAGGAGTTTACCACTTGAGACAGGGAAACGATAGAAGCCAAAACACCTATACGTGGCCTTATCCGAATGAGGCCGGAGTTGAAGAAACCGTTTTAAGCGATGTGCTGGTCTTAGGCGGCGGTCTGTCAGGGTGTTTTGCGGCAATCGCCGCGGCAAAGAAAGGTCAGTCCGTGGTGCTGGTGGAAAAAGGCGAGGTGGAGCGAAGCGGCTGCGCCGGAACCGGGTTTGACCACTGGGAATCCTGCTGTACGAATCCCTGTTCCGGTGTCACACCGGAGGAAATCGCCTGGGCGTACGTGCATGAGCAGGACGGCTACAGCAACGGGATCGCTCACTACATCGAGTGCCGGGAAGGGTATGACCGCCTGCTGGATATCGAATCTTACGGGGGAAAGATCCGGGATACCCTGGATGAGTTTGCCGGAGCGGAATTTCGTGATGAGACGACCAAGTTTCTCTTTGCTTACGATTATCAGAATAAGTTCACCTTACGAGTCTGGGGTTCCACGTTCAAACCGGCGCTTGCCAAAGAGTTGAAGCGTCTGGGAGTACGCATTTTTAACCATGTGGAAGCCACCGCTTTGTTAATGGAACCTTCTTTGGAGGAAGATTCTCATCAGAATCCAGATGAGGGAGAGCATCTTCGCGGAGCGGGAGCGGCGGGGATGGATGTGCACACGGGAAAGTTTTACGTGTTTCGCGCGAAAGCGACCGTGCTTTGCATGTCGCGTCCCGCTAGAGTGTGGCTCTTTAACCCGGATACGGTTGGTTTGTGTGAGTTTCGCCCGCTGCCAAGCATCGGCAGCGGCCATGCGATGGGCTGGAGAGCCGGCATGGAACTTACGATGATGGAGAAATCCGTCCGCGCAGAGTTTTCCGCCGCTGGCCGAAGTTTTCCTCCTTACGGCACCGGAAATAACCACAACACCTGGTACGCGGCGACGATGGTGGATGCCAGAGGTGTGGAGATTCCTTACATAGACCGGGACGGAAATGAGTTAAAGACGGTGTCGGAACGCTATTATCCGGCGAAGGGACAGAAGTTCTTTTTAAAGGGCGGAGTGATCGACAATCCAAAGTACGAATATCGGGGACCGGAGACATTGGACTTTGACACCCTCATGGAGAGAGGGTATAAGCTTCCGTTTTATGCGGATTTAAGCAGGATGCCGGAAACGGAGCGGCGTGTGATCTGGGGCATGATGGTCGGGGAAGAGGCGAAGACCAAGATCCCGATCTATGAAACCTATAAAAGAAACGGGTTTGATCCGGAAAAGCACATGCTGCAAAGTTATGGCACAGGATGGCAGTCGGCGAACTTTTTAGACCAGGAGCGGCAGTTTTTCGGCGCTCCGGGCGGAATCATGCACGACTGGGATCTGATGACCAACATCGAGGGTGTCTTCGCGGCGGGAGACCAGCTTTTCGCCTCCGACTGCGCGGGAGCCGCCTGCGCAACCGGTCAGTACGCGGGCCGCAAGGCGGCAGCCTATGCCAGAGGACTTTCTTCTCTGCCGGAGTACTCTCTTAAAGATGTAGAAAAAGAAAAGAAGCGCCTGTATGCGCCTCTTTTCGTGGAGGAAAGCGAGGGGATCAGCTGGAAGGAACTTAATCAGGCGATCTCCAAGGCCATGCAGAATTACTGCGGAGGGGTGCGCTGCGAGGCGCTTTTGCTGGAAGGACTGGATCTGTTAAACCGCTATGAGACGGAGATGGTTCCAAAGCTTTCCGCATCCAATCCCCATGATCTTACGCGAATTCATGAGGTGCTGGATATTCTTACGGTCTCTCAGATCGTTCTGTATGCGAGCCTTTTTAGAAAGTCGAGCTCGAAACCGCTTCAGTTTACCAGGAGCGATTATCCGCAGATGGATCCGCCGGAGGATCAGATGCACATCGTTCTTCGCAAAGAGAACGGGCAGCTTAAGTCCCGGCGGGTACCTTTAAACTATTTCGGTGACTTAAAAGAGGAGTACGAAAAGCACAACCAGGACTATCTTCTCGAAAGGCAGGGAGATTCCGCTTCTTTCAATTGGTCAGAAAAGACCAATCCGGTAATGACAAGCCAGGGAAAGGTATCGAAAGAACCGGTGAGACAGGAGACTATTATAAAGGAGGGATCTTTGACCGGATTTGAGGAAGCAAAGAACGCGGAGACTAAGGGAGCATCTGATTTCTCCGGGATTTCCTATACCGCGCAGCCGGTTCCCTGCAGCACAAGACCGCTTCGCTTTGATGAGAAGCTCTGCATCGGCTGCGGCAGGTGCGCCGCGGTCTGTCAGTGCGATGTGCTGCTGCCTTCAAAGGAAAAAGGAAAACACCCGGAGGTTTTCTACCCCGGGGAATGCTATTACTGCGGGGCCTGTGTGATGTCCTGTCCGCGCCCCGGCGCGATCACTTTAGAACACCCTCTGATGAATCAGGCTAAATTTGTGCCGGTAAAACGATAAGAAGTCCGCGTTCCTCTGCGGCCGCGTAAGTTTCCTGCCGTTTCGGCAAAGAGACTTAGGGAGAAGACATAAAGGAAGCGAAGGGACTCAAAAAGGGCAGATATGGATCAAAAGGGGCTCAAAAGGGTCAGACAAGATTTCCTGACAATTAGGATTGCGGGAGAGGGGCGGTTCGTGATATACTTAGGCAAAACAGCGGACGGATTAAAAGACGTCCGGTTGGGGGATAATTAAGCAGACGGCGCGGGAAAGGGACTGCGGGAAACCGTAAGAAAACGCCGGATGACGGCAGACGGAGGAGGAAGATGACCAGCAAGCAGAGAGCTTATTTAAAGAGTCTGGCGATGCCGCTGGAACCGGTTTTTCAGATCGGCAAGGAAGGGCTGACGCCGGAGAATACAGCGGCTGTCTCAGAGGCTTTGGCCGCCAGGGAACTGATCAAGATCAGTGTTTTAAAAAACTGCATGGACGATCCGAAGGAGATCGCTGAAAGGCTGTCGGAGCGGACACGTTCCCAGGCGGTGCAGGTGATCGGCAGGAAGATTGTGCTCTACCGGGAAGGCAAGGATGAGAAAAAGAAAATCGTCTTGCCGGACTAGAAAACAAAGATGAGACAGATCCGTGATCAGGCAGCGGGAGAGGAGGTGTTTTTCTTTGCGCAGGAAAGTGGGCATTATGGGAGGCACCTTTGATCCGATCCACATCGGACATCTGATCCTGGGGGAAAGCGCTTTCGAGCAGTTCGGGCTGGAGAAGGTACTGTTTATGCCGTCCGGGAATCCGCCGCATAAACAAAACCGGGTTGGCAGGGCGAGCAATGAGCAGCGTGTGGAGATGGTTCGGCGGGCCATCGAATCAAACCCTCACTTTGAACTTTCCTTAGAGGAGATGCACGAACAGGGGTATAATTATACAAAGGAGACGCTGGAGAGGCTTACCGCCCTTCATCCGGATATCGAGTACTACTTTATCATGGGCGCGGATTCCTTATTAAGTTTTGAGACCTGGAAGGATCCGGAAAGGATCAGTGCGCTCTGCATTCTGGCGGTGGCCGTCAGAGATCATCTTTCCGCAAAGAAGCTTACGGAGCAGATCGACCATCTGCAGGGGCTATTCCAGGCGGATATCCGGAAGCTGGAAAGCCCTAACATTGATATCTCCTCGCAGATGGTCCGTGAATGGATTGCCGCTGGGCACAGCTGTCGGTATTATCTGCCGGACAGAGTGATCGACTACATTGAGGAGCAGGGGATTTACCACAGATGAAAGCAACGGAGCAGTACAACATCGGGAAAATAGAGAAAAGGCTGCAGAAGGAACTGGACGAGGACCGCTACCGCCATACGATGGGGGTTACCTACATCAGCGCGGCGCTGGCCATGCGCTACGGGGCGGATTTGGAGAAGGCCATGGTGGCGGGGCTTCTGCATGACTGCGCGAAGTGCATTCCCAATGACCGAAAGCTGAAGCTTTGTGAGAAATATCAGATTCCGGTCAGTCAGGTGGAACGGGGCGCTCCCTATCTGCTGCATTCCAAGCTGGGCGCCTATCTGGCCGAGGCGGAGTATGGGGTCAAAGATGTGGAGATTCTGCAGGCGATCACCTGGCATACGACCGGGAAACCGGATATGACACTGTTGGAGAAGATTGTTTTTCTGGCGGATTACATCGAACCGATGCGCTGGAAAGCGGAGAACCTGAACGTGATCAGAAAGACCGCGTTTGAGGATCTGGACCGTGCCGTCTACCTGACTCTGCGGGATACGCTTCACTACCTGGAAAAACGCGACCAGGGAGCGGTCGATGAGATGACCAGGGATGCGTATCTGCACTATTTAAAACTCCAGGAAGGAAAAGAACCGGACGAGAACGAGACGGACGGAGAGGAATAGCGCGGCGCACAGGGAGGAAAAGGACAGGTTTCCAGTGACAAAAAGTGGAAGGAGATAAGGAAAATGGCAGACAAGAACGCGAAAGAGATGGCAAGACTGGCGTATCAGGCGCTGGATGAGAAGAAAGCGGAAAACATCCGCGTCATTGATATCGAGAAGGTGAGTGTGCTGGCTGATTACTTCCTCATTGCCTCCGGCACGAACAAGAATCAGGTGCAGGCGATGGCCGACAGCGTGGAGGAG
The DNA here is from genome assembly GCA_964643295.1 of uncultured Lachnospiraceae bacterium. Taxonomy (GTDB): domain Bacteria; phylum Bacillota; class Clostridia; order Lachnospirales; family Lachnospiraceae; genus Merdiplasma. The sequence goes on along the minus strand of CAZXSN010000030.1, from coordinate 5,840 downwards.
GCTCTGTACAAGGCCGGTTATCCCCTCAAGCAGATGGAAGGCTATCAGACGGCGAACTGGATTCTCATGGATTACGGCGACATCATCGTGCACGTGTTTGACCAGGAGAACCGTCTGTTCTATGATCTGGAACGCATCTGGAGAGACGGAGAGGTGATTTCTCCGGAGGAACTGCTTGGGGGAGAAGAGAAATGACGGTAGATAAAAGCTTTCTGGTCAAGAAGGTCATGAAAAAGACCAGCTATATCATGGCCATCTGCACTTTCACCAACATGCCCTTTGTGATCTGCGATCCGGAGACGTTCGATGATCAGGTGTGGTTTTTCGAGTCGGAGCCGCTTTTTAGAGAGTTCGAGAAGACTTACGCGGAGAAAAAAATCGGTCTGAAGGGTCTGCAGTACAAAAATGTCCATTTTCAGGCTCTCTTCAGGCAGATGTATCTGATCGGCGTCAATCAGCTGGTCTTTGTCAACGAGGTATCGAAAACGGTCCTGGAAGTGGAGGATCTGGTGCCGCGTCCCAGTTATGAAGGGGTGCCGAAGGAGCAGATACCGATTACGAATCCGCAGCTGCAGCTGACGGGACTGTACTTTGTGCAGGAGGCTACGCGGCCGGTGCCCGATGAGGAGAAGGAAAATATCCGGGATCTTTTTGAGGAACTGAACGCCAACCTGGCCAAGGGTACTTTTCTGGTGCCGGTTGAGGTACTTGAAGGACCGGGAAGTCTCCAGGAAAAGCTGAAGAATCGTTCCTTCAAGTTACCTCTTGTAAAGTGGCGGAAAGAATTCATGCTGCAGCCGATCTTTACGGATATGGCAGAATACCAGAAAGTGGACAAGGAAAAGAAGTTTACATTGCTGCATGCTTCTTTTCCGATGCTTTCCAGGATGATGGCTCCAACCTCGCAGGGGTTTCTTTTAAATCCCGGCGGGTTTCATATCCCGCTTCTGCGTCAGGCCAATCAGGGGGAGTCTAAGGCATCTGAGCCGTCCCAGCCGCCGCAGTTATAACAGCGAAAGTGACTTTGGCGGTAGGAAAGGAAGGTTTGCTGCATAAAGATCTTTCTGAGGGTTCTTAAACAGATCTGGGAAGAGAAGACAATAAGCGAACAAATGCGGCTTAAAGAGACCGGCGGAGAGGGACAGACAGAAATAGGCAGTTAAAAATTTAAAAACAGACAGTTAAAAAGAGGAACCGGGGCTGCCGAATGGCCGCCCCGGTTTTGGATTCCTCCATCAGATCCGGATTAATCCGAATACTTTTCCCAGGATCTGCAGATCCCCGTAGACAATGATCGGTTCCATGGTGTCGTTTTCAGGCTGCAGGCGGATATATCCGTCTTCCTGATAGAAGGTCTTGACGGTGGCGGAATCGTCCAGCAGAGCAACTACTACGTCGCCGTTTTCCGCATTGGACTGGCGCTTCACCAGGACACGGTCGCCGTTTAAGATACCCTTCTTGATCATGCTGTCTCCTTTGATTCTCAGCATGAAGCATTCCTCGTCCGGCATATATCCGGCGGGAATCGGGAAATAGCTCTCGATGTTCTGTACAGCCAGGATCGGCTGTCCCGCAGCGACCGTGCCGATCATCGGTACGTTGACCACGTTGCTGCGTGAAAGGTAAAAACTGTCGTCCAGGATCTCAATCGTGCGCGGCTTGGTCGGATCCCGGCGGATATAGCCGTTCTTCTCCAGGCTCTCCAGATGTGCGTGCACAGAAGAGGTCGATTTCAGGCCGACGGCAGCGCAGATTTCACGAACGGACGGGGGATAGCCGCGTTCCAGGATGGACTTCTTGATATAGTCCAGAACCTGCTCCTGCCTTTTTGTGATTTTTCCTTTAGCCATTGTTCACCTCCTTTCACTGAATGGTAACAATTTTGATACTTCTGGAAAACCAGTTTGAGTAATTTCTGGCTGCTGCGCATAGGTTGATCCAGGCGTCGAAAAGGCGATTACGGACTGTTTCGCTGCTTGTAAGCTTCCGCGATCCTGCTTAGCATTCGGAGTGCATGGGGCCCCGTTTTTCGCTTAATCGGTGCGAAACGTGTGCCCAGGCGCACAGCACCCCGCTTCTTCCTCCTGTTGGGGCGCAAACAGCCTAGTTACCTTTCGTTGCTTTTCAGCCGAAAGTGCAGGGTTTCGACACTGCATTCCCAGTATAGCACACTTCTTTCGAAAAATCAAACGAATGTTTAGAAAATTTGGTCGAGCCAACTTGTCCCGGATTCCGGGAAGAATCCGCTCTTTTGAGGGTTTGGCCTGTCTGCCTGTTCGAAAAAAAGTGGGAAAGTCCGAAAAATTTTTTTCGTCCCGTTCGCCTGCACTGTGAATGGAACAGGCAGCGGCCTTTACCTGGCGGGCTTTTGGAGAGGGAAAGCTCATCAGGGGGGTGCCTTTTACTCTTTCAGAGGGCGTCTTCCCGGAAGAGCGGCTGCCTGTTTCGCTTTCCAGAGCTTCGAGGCGGTATGCCAAACGGAAATGACTGGTAATTGACAGGCAGTCTGTCATGCCCCATAATGGGTAAGGAAGCAGAGAAGTTTCTGCACGCAGCTGATAAAGAAGGAAGAGGAGGGAGGATAAATGAAACAGAAAGGGAGAGGATGGAAGATTCCGGTTTTGACGGGGATGATGCTGGTTTTGCTGGCGCTTCCCGCCTATGCTTCATCCGCGTACATGAAGTCGATGCCGGTCGCGTGGGATTTAAAGCCCGAGACGCGCCTTACCTATCAGACCTGTTATGCGGGTATCGGAATGAAGGATCAGGAAGTGATCCTGACAGACTGGGAAATTAAGGATGCGGCGAAAGCGGGTTTTAAGGAGCTTTCGTTTCGCGCGGATTTCATCAGAAAATGGGACATGTCCAGGGAGGAGGTATCCGCGATAGCCGCGGGTTTGAATGGATCGTCGCAGATCGGGGGAAATCTGGCTTACATGCTTGTGGATTACGAGACCGGAAAGAGCCTGGAGTGCGCAAATGAGTTTGGTGTCACCTGCTCTAACAGCGGATGGACGAGTTACGCGGAGACTACCTATTACGGCGATAACGGGGACTGGGTGAATCTTTCGAATTCCTGGACTGCCGTGACTGTGACTTACCCCGAGGAGTATCATGGAGCAGCCCTGGGAGTAGGCGGCAGTACTTCCGTGCAGAATCAGGCCTGCGATTCTGATTTTTTTGACGGGAGGGGTCTGTTCGGGGATACAACTTTTCAAAGCGCCGGTTATCCCGCGCTGTCTCATTTTATGAGAATCAACAACGATCCTTCCATAAAACTTAATCAGAGCCGGGCGATACTCTATACCACAGGGTCGAAGACGCTGAAGTTAAAGGCAACCGTTGTTGGGGACAGTAAGAAGGTCACCTGGAAATCCAGCGACACAGGCGTTGCCGCGGTGGATTCAAAGGGAAAGGTTACCGCAAAGAAGGCGGGCACGGCGAAGATCACCGCGACGGCCAACGGCAAAAGTGCCGCCTGCAAGGTTACGGTGAAAAAGCCTGCCATTAAGCTTAGCAGCAAAAAGACGCTTTATCTGGCTGGCAAGAAAACGGTTTACTTAAATGCCAGGGTGACGGGTCCCAGTTACAAAGTGAAGTGGAAGTCCAGCAATACGAAGGTCGCCACGGTAAACTCTTCCGGAAAAGTGACCGCCAGGAAAACGGGAACGGCCACGATTTCGGCGACAGCGAACGGGGTAACCGCAAAGTGCAAAATCACCGTGAAAAAGCTTGTGAACTGGAGGAGTTTATATAAGGCATTCCTTTCTCAGTACAGTGCCACTTTTTCCATGTACAACGGATACAGCGGCTATGAGACTAAAACCATCTATCTGTCGCCGACATATTTTACAGTCGGGGATATCAATAAGGACGGGCTGAAGGAGCTGTTTGTGCGGACAGGAGAAGACTCAACCGGAAATGTGACTTCTACAGCCTATATCTTCACGATCATAGACGGGGAGGTGGTCTGTACCGGCTCCACCTACAACCTTGGCCCCGCTCCCGAGATCAGCTCATACGGGGGCGTCTATTCCACCTGGTATGGGGCCGGAGCCGACAACTTCTTCATTCTGTCGATCAAAGGGGACCAGTTATATTTTAAGCTGTCGCTTACAAGAGGAACGACAACCAACCACGGATACTCCATGAATGACAAAGCGGTGAGCAAGGCGACGTATGACAAGTATTACAACCTGTACAGCAAAAGTCTGGTAAAAACCTATGCCTTCCGATATAATACCGCCTTGAACCGAAATCAGTTTTTCGGTTAAGCTGCGCTTGAACAAGGTTCAGAACAGGAAAAGAGAAAGCCGGAAAACAGCGGAAAAAGCACCGGAAGGAAACATAGAAAAGCACGTAAAAAAGGGAGCCTTACGGCTCCCCTTTCGTTTGGTTTACGGATACATCCTCGAGTACAGCACACCGGAGCGAAGACCGCCTTTTCTGTATTTGCCCATCTCGCTTACGGTTACCAGCTGATAGCCCTGACTTTGCAGCCAGGGGATGAGCTGGATGGCCGCCTGCACGGAGGCGTTGTAGACGTCATGGATCAGCACGATGCTGCCGTCCCGCACATGCTGTTTGACATGGGAAACCGTGCTGTAGGTATTCAAGGTCGCCCAGTCGCGCGGATCCACATCCCAGGTGATGGCCGGAAGGCCGACACTCGCAAGGACCGTGCTGTTGTAATTCCCATACGGCGGACGCATGACCGTGGCGTTCCTGCCGGTGATCGCCCGGATCTGATCGTTGGTTCGCTGCACCTGGGAGGCGATCTGGCCGCTGCTTAAAGATGTCAGGCTCGGATGCGAATAGCTGTGGTTGCCCAGCTCGCAGCCGAGATCCACCATTTTTCGGATTGTATTCGGGTAGCTGGGAACACTCTGCCCGACCATGAAGAACGTGGCCTTCGCGTGGTACTTTTCCAGGGCATTTAAAAGAGTCATCGTATAGTTGCTGGGGCCGTCGTCAAAGGTTAAGGCCACCATCTTCCCCTGGGGGTTGATGTAGACGGCGTCGGGATCAAGGGTGCCGTCGGCGTTAAAGACGTAGCCTTTGCCGTCAATCATGCAGGGTTCGGTCTGCATGGCGCCGTTGGCGTTAAAGTAATAGGTTTTGTCGTTCAGGGTCAGCCACCCGGTTTTCATCGGTCCCTCGGGGGTAAAGTAGTACATCTTCCCGTTGAGCTTTACGAAGCCGGTTTTCATGGAGCCGGTTGTCTCACGGAAGTAGTAGTACTGGCCGTCTACCTTTTTAAACCCTTTCTGCAGCATCCCCACGTGTTCGGAGAAGTGAAACTTCCTTTTCCCCAGGGTCAGCCACCCGGTCTGGCGGTGTCCGTCCTTGTTTAAGTAGTAGCGGTGGTTCTCATAGTCAAACCAGCCGGTCTGCATCTTTCCCTGAGAATCAAAGTAGTAGACCTGGCCTTCGATTCGTTTCCAGTTATGTTTCACCAGCCGGTTTTTGCTGTTTCGAAAGTAGGTGCCGGAATTCTTATAAATCCAGGTGCCCTCCGCCACCTGCCTGTAGGTGGTTTTCTTCTTTTCCAGAGTTTTCAGCGGCTCATTTGCCAATGTTTCTGCCTGATAAAGGGGACTTGCAGGCAGCGGATCCGCAAGTGCCGCGGCCGTCCCTGCGCTTAAGGTCAGGGCAAGAAGCAGGCAGAACAGGATCAGTGTTCTAAAAACTCTTCCTGCCATTTGTGTCCCTGTGTGTCTTTGTTTCATAACTTCTTTTCTCCCTCTTTCTCCCTTTTGCTGTGTGCGCACAGCCGTTTTTCACTCTTTAAGTTTTCCTGTCAGTTTCCTTTCTTTTCAGCTTCCTTCCCGGAAACTTTG
>CAZXSN010000029.1:2136-33082 GCA_964643295.1 uncultured Lachnospiraceae bacterium | reverse complement strand
GAAATCCCGCATAAAATAAGGATTTTTAGGCCAAATCCATGTGGGAAGTGTTAGTGACATATTGGGGACGGTGCGGGAAGCACCGTTTTCCTCCTTATACTGTTCGGGTTGGGCGGGGCGGTAAAAAGCCCCGTCCGCCCGCAAGGTAGGATTCCGGGGAGAGCCCCGGAAAGGGAGGAAAGCTTACTCGAATGGAGTGACTTCCTGCATGTGCGGGATGCCTGTTCGTGTCAGGCTGATTTACCGATAGACCCGGCCCGTAGCTTTAGCAGAATCAGGCGCAGATGCCGAATTCCTGCTGGTCCCAGCCTTCGTAAGCGTTAAAAGGCCTGGGAGCAGGGTTGGGTAACTGCCGTGATTTTTGCAGCTGTAAAAAAAGAGTGTTTTTCGCCCTTAAGTTTGCTACGGTTGAGGGTGATATGACATATTGATACCGGTGCGGAAAGCGCCACTTTTTTCCTCCTATCAAGTGCAGGGTTGGGCGGGGCAGTAAGATGCCCTGCCCGCTCGCAAAGGAAGGAGAAGGAGACTTACGAGATGATTCAGCTCTCAGCGGCAGGCAGGCAATAAGACCAGTTTTGCGTCGTAGACCTTGCGCCGCAGAAGACAGAAAGGTCCGTTAGCAGAACCGAAGGGGCAGCTGTCCCCTTTGCCTGGACGAACGAAGGAAAATTATATTTTCGGCTCTTAAGTTTGCTACGGTTGGGGGCAATCTGACATATTGATACTGTTCAACAACTCCTTTCATTGTTTCTGTTTTTGAACGGACGGGGCTTGCCACCCTGCCCGCTCAGAAAGCAGGCTGATTTAAGGAGAGGGAGACTAAAGAAGCGGGTAAGTTCCCCGCGTGAGCGGGATACTCTCATCTTAAGGACCATTCATGATATACTATCGGAGACAGGAAGGCCGCGATTCTTTCGTGAGCCTGCCTGCCGCAAATTTATCCAGGAAGGGAAATTTCTGCATGAGAGGCGGGCGGTGAAGGTTACATGTTTCACGCATCTCTTGAGGCGGCCGAAGATATGAAGGCTTTCTTCGACAATCCCTTAAAGCGAAAGGATCTTTCTTCGCGTGAATCGGAAGGCCTTGACAGCCCGGGAAAAGCATCTGCAGGGGATACGGAGAAACCTGTTAATGAGAAAACGCTTGTGTCGGAAGAGCTGGTGCCGGAAGCGCTTTTCTATTATGGGGCGGAGGGATATCCCGAACTGGAAGGGTACGTGATGACCCTCTGCCGGGAATATCTCCGGCTTGCCAGAAATGCGACCGAAGAGGAAGTTTACCGGTTCATCCGCCGGATACTGCTCGAGATGAAGTCGGCGAAGGTTACGCTTGCCAAAGATATGGGGATGCTGCGTTTCCGCCTGACGGGAGAGAATATCTATTCCTGGGACTGGATATCAGCTGAGGGCAAACCCGTACTTCAGGGAAAAGTAAAAGTCATCCTGAAAGACGAAAACAAAGGGGACTTTCTGCCTCCCGTGATCCTGGCGGTGGAGGAGATCCTTATCAAATACGATCTGAAAGACGAGAAAAATGTCCTGACAGCTTTCCTGTAGGATAACGTTTGTCTTACCTTTAGCAGCTTTTCCCCGGGACGGGATGGACTAATCCTTCATCCCTTCTCCCGCGAAAGAACCGTGTTTGTCTGTTGATTGAAGCCTGAAGGCTTCCAAATGGTGACACAAATCTTAATAACCGGTCAAATGAATGTCCGCAAAAAGAGAATACGAATAAATGAAGAGTGCAAGTTATAAGTTTACTGTGCGCGTATGAAAATACAGTCTAAAAACAGACACGCAGTCAGAAAGAAGGGGGCTTTCCATGGCTTCGGGAAAAACATTTGAGCCTAAAACATCTGTTTCCTACGTGAAACAGCCGAATGGGGATATTTATGTCATTGAACGCACAAGACTCTATGATCCGGAAATAAAACGCGAAAGAGTGCTCTCGAGTAAACTTCTGGGGAAAATTCCTAAAGGAGGGAGTGAGATGATACCGACAAGACCGCTTGCGGCGAACAGGCGGCATAAGAGGGAGCTTCACGGGAATGATTCTCTTAACGCTGCCGCATTAGAGGCTGCGGAAGTTAACCAGAATGGTTCTTCTAAGCCTGATGTCCCTTATATTGATTCTCATGAGGAGAAAGAAACCATCACGATCCGTGCGCATACCGACATGCTGGATATCCTGGAATTTATCGGCAGGACTTCCGGCATTGACCAGGCGGTCTATGAGGCAGTCATGGATGAGGCGGCCGCGCAGAAAGTAATTACGCTCGCCAGATACCTGTTCGCGCAAGGGGCCCCTCTATTAGGTATTGTCACATGGCAGTTAAACCGTATTCTTCCCTGTTGGGAGGGGTTCAGTGAAGAAACCTGCCGCAGTCTTTTCCTGCAGGTCGGCAGGAAGGAAACCATCCAGAACTTCTTCTTTGAAAGAGCGAAGGGACTTTTGGATCCTTCCTGTATCGCGCTGGACGCCACGGCCTACGCATACGCGCAGGGTCAGCCGCATTTAGGGATTAGAGAGGAAGAGGAGGATGCGCTTAAGGCAGAAAGACTCTTCATTTATTACTCCCTGGAAACGAAGCAGCCCGTCGCGTACTTAAAAAACCCCGGCAGACTCTTCGAAGTATCGTCTTTTGTCAGTGCCTTGGAGCAGCTGGAGATGGTTGGCTTCTGGACAGAGGAGATGGTCTTTGACAGCGGGTTTTACTCGGAAAAGAACGCCGCTGATCTTTTAGACAGATATCTGCATTTCATCATGCCGGTGAATCACTCTTTGAAGTGGGTCAGAAAGGCCATTGATGACAACAGGGAGAAGCTTCTCGGCATTTCGTGTGCCTGCCGGGAAAACCCCGGCCTCCACGGCATTACCGTGGAAGTAAGAAGAGATTTTCGCAGATACACGGTAAAAAATGATCTTCCGGTTATTGAAAGATTCAACAGAATCGTTTTGCTGCATATCTTTTATGACAGTGCCAGAGAGAATGAGGAGAGAGTGAGGTTTGAAAACCATCTGATCTACATCAAGGAGAAGCTGGAAGAAGGGAAACTTCTTAAGGAGCTGTCAGAGAGCGAACAGGAAAAGGCAAAGAAATACCTGCTGATAACGAAGGACAATCGGGGAATGATCAGATCTGTCGACTTCAACCTGGAAGAGTGCGAGGCGGCGAAACTTTACATGGGCTTTTTCGTTCTCCTGGCGGACCAGGAAAAGGATGCCTTCCGGGCGCTGGAAAAGTACTTAAGCCGGGAGCCGGTGAAAGACTTTTTTCAGGAGGAGAAAGAAATCTTGAACGGGAAACGCCTCCCAGTCTGGACGCGGGAGACTAAACAGGGCAGACTGTTTGTTCAGTTTGTCGCCCTCTGCTACCAGGATTACTACATGGAGAAAGTGGCAGAAATGAAAAAGACCCTTGGCAGGCCCACAGGGGATCCCGGACATGATTCAAAAGAGAACCTTGGGGCGGAGCAAAAGCTTTTAAGGTGGCTTAACAGTTTCAGCGTCCGTCAGCAGCTTGCCTGGTTTGATGCCCTCGACATCGACACGGAGGAGGTGAAAACGGGAGCGGACGCCAGACGCTGGTCAGCAGAGAGCGTAAGACGGGATCAGCTTTTCCTCAGAAAACTTGGCATGACAAACGTCCATTAGAACCTGGGAACAGAATGGAGTCTCTACAGAAGGGGCGGCAACTTCCCTCCAGCATAGAGACTCCATCGTGTGACCATCTGATTGCTTTTCAGTAAAAATAAACCGCGGCAGGGCTGGCCCCGTGTACTAAACTATTACGAATCCTGCCCGTCCGCGGGGTAAGATGATGTTGCCTATCGACACCCTTCTTTCCTCCTATCTGTCTCCTGTCGCTGTCTTTCCTGATTCCAGACCGCAGGCCGCTTCGAGGTGGTTTCAGACCCATTCCGGGGTCATTCCGGGCTGTCCCATTCATATCCAGAGATTCTCTCTATTACTATCTATAAGACAATGCCATAGATTAAGGTGATACCATATATTAAAACATGACGAAAGAATAGAAAATATTTCAAATCAGAAAATTTTCGCCCATTTGCCCTTTTCCCCATAAATTTTTCGATTCCTCCTCCCCGAAGACAGGAATCTTTATCCGCCCCTTCACAGGCGCCATCAGGATCCGCTTTTTGCGAAGAGATCCGCGCAAAGAAAGGCGGAGAAAATACCGAATCATCTTTGTGCTCCTGGGACAGGAAAAGAAAACGCAAAAAAACCGGTGGGCTCTTTCTCCCGGAGAGAAAAAAAGAGGGACTTTTTCCTTTCCTGGCCCCTGGACGCTGGTGTTGGGGATCCTTTGAATCCAGGGACCTTGGAGTCAAGGGATTCTGGGGGCGCGATTCCCAGCTTCTTAGGACGCGCAGGGACGGGATGGCGGATTCGTACAACGGCCTCTTAAGCGTCCTTCCCCCTGCTGAACGCTTTAGGGCAGGGACAATCGGGGTACTGGAAAGCCGAAAAGAGGCGGAAAGAGCCTGTAAACCGTAAGACCTGGCCGTCCCCATAAAGGGCCCGAGAAAAGATGACCGGAGGAGGAGCGAAAAGGGCCAGCTGCTTTTGCATATTCACGAAGAAGGGGCGGTGAGACTGCTTATTTTCGTCATTTCCGCCACCCTCCTGCCCCCATTTCGCCTTAAGCGCCCCCACGCTGCGGCATTTGTTACAGACTGAACATTTACCGAAGAATTTCCGGCATGATTTGAAAAATTCTCTTTTCTTTTTTGTGACGTTGTGATATAAAATATTCTTGAATCTATTTTTCTTTTTTCCGGCGGGAGACCGGGGAAAACCTGAAAAAAAGTTCATCTGATAAACAAAAGTTCGAAATTACTTTACCGGAGTATCAGTAAAGGATCCCCCTCCCAGATCAGACCGGAGAGGATCCGCTTACCAAGAAGACGCGGCGGGGGATGTTTGGTCCCGGACCGCACAGGACTTAAGAGTATGAAAGCATTCCTGCTGGCAGCCGGATACGGAACCCGGCTGAAACCCCTCACGGATACGATCCCTAAGTGCATGGTGCCCATCCACGGACAGCCGATGCTTGGGTGGTGGTTTGACCTGTTTCGCAGCCATGGCGTGACGGAAGTGCTGGTCAATACCCACTACCTGCCGGAAACGGTAAGAGGGTATCTGAAGGCCTATAACGACCGTAACACCGGTCTTAGAGCCTATGAGACCTATGAGCCGGTCCTTTTAGGAAGCGGCGGCACGGTGCGGGGAAACCGTGACTTTGTGCGGGGAGAAAAAGATTTTCTGATCTGCTACGCCGACAACTTAACCGACGCGGATCTGACCGCCTTTCGTCTGTGTCATGAAAGGCATCAGGCGCCTCTTACGATGGCTCTGTTTCATACCAATCAGCCCAGCCAGTGCGGGATCGCTTCGTTAGACGTGCAGGGACGCATCGTAAGGTTCGAGGAAAAACCGGCGAATCCGAAAAGTGATCTTGCCAACGCGGGGCTTTATATCGCCAATCAGCAGATCTTTGACTTCATGGATCCGCAGAAGGAAACGTTGGATTTCGGAAAGGATGTGCTTCCGAAACTGGTGGGGGAAATGGTCGGCTGGCCGGTGGAAGGGTATCTGATCGATATGGGAACTCCGGAAAATTTATCCAGGGCGAACGGGGAATGGCACTATGATTATCACGAAGACACCGCTTCGGATCAGCTTTACGGGCGGCGGAACTGATCTTCCGGATTACTATCAGAAAAATGGAGGCGCGGTTGTCAGCGCCGGGATCGATAAATACGTCTATATCGCAGTCAATAAAAAGTTTGACGATAAGGTGCGTGTCAGCTACTCCAAGACGGAGATCGTGGAGGAGGCAAAGCAGCTGCACCATGAGCTGGTGCGCGAATGCATGAAGCTGGTTGGAATCAGGGGAGGGATTGAGATCGTTTCCATCGCCGATATCCCTTCCGGGACGGGGCTTGGCTCCTCCGGCAGCTTTACGGTGGGCCTTTTAAACGCCCTGCATGTCTACAGCGGCTACAGCCCCTCCTCGGAAGAGCTGGCCCGGGAGGCCTGCGAGGTAGAGATTGAGATCTTAAAGCACCCGATCGGCAAGCAGGATCAGTACGCGGCGGCTTACGGGGGCCTGAACTACTTTACCTTTCACGCTGACGGCACAGTGGGCAGAAAGCGGATCTCCCTGGATGAGGACAATGCCCGACGCATGAGCAGGAAGCTGATGCTCTTTTACACAGGGATGACCAGGAGCGCCAATGAGGTGCTCTCCGAGCAGAGAGCGAACATCGATTCGAAGCTGAAAACTTTAGATTACATGAGAGATCAGGCTGCGTTGATGTACGAGGACCTCTCGGCGAACGGATTTACCGAAGAGTTCGGCAGACAGCTGAAGGAAGGATGGTTAAGGAAGCAGACGCTTGCCTCCGCGATCACCAATCCGAAGATTTCGGAGTATTACGAGAAGGCCATGGACGCCGGGGCCATCGGCGGCAAGCTTCTGGGCGCGGGCGGCGGCGGATTTCTCCTTTTTTACTGTGACGAACCATATCAGAGGAACGTGGAGAAGGCGCTGGGGCTTCGCAGACTGGAGTTTCACGTAAGCCCGGGCGGCAGTCAGATCATGTTTTCCAATCAGTGAGAGGAAACGGGGGAACAATGGAGACACAGGTTGTTTTTCTCGACCGGGACGGAGTGATCAATAAGCAGCCCCCTCCTCACCGGTATCTGACCAGGTGGGAGGATTTTTCCTACCTGCCAGGGGCGAAGAAAGCCATGAAAAGGCTTACCGATGCCGGTTACCGGCTTGTGGTGGTGAGCAATCAGAGAGGGATTGCCAGAGGCATGGTCAGCGTCGCCGCGGTGGAGGACATGAACCGGAAACTCATAGAGGATGCCGCCGGGGCAGGAGGGAAGATTGACGCAGTCTACTACTGTCCGCATGATATCTGCGATAACTGCAGCTGCCGCAAACCCCGCACAGGATTGCTTAAGAGGGCGGAAGAGGATTTCAAAGCGGCAGGGTTTAAGATCGATAAAAAGAATTCCTGGATGATCGGGGATTTTTTAAGTGATGTCCAGGCGGGGATTCGCTATGGAGTCAATACCATTCATATCCGCTTTGACTGGGTCGATCCTCTGGAAGGCAGCCTGCAGGAAGGAAAAGAGGATCTACTGCATCTGCGGGCGGGGAGCCTTTTGGAGGCCGCGGATCTGATACTGGAACAAAAAAGCATAGGTGCCGCGCCAGGGATTACCAGGGCGTGTGCGATATAAGCGAAATGCTGTAAAGAGAGCTGTCGGGAGAAAACAGATGCTCTAAGATGCCTGGAAAAGGGAAGACTTAAAAGGAACAGGCAGAGAAGCGGCAGGCAGGGAGGAGCTTTTAGATGGATTGCAGGAATGCGATGCGGGACTATCTGAACAGGGAGATGGAGGTTATAAAAAACCTTAACCTGGATGAGATCAATGAGGCGATGAACGCGATTTTAGACTGCCGGGAGCGCGGCGGAACGACCTACACGATCGGAAACGGAGGAAGCGCCGCCACAGCCAGCCACTTAGCCTGTGACTTCGCCAAAGGATTAAGCGACGCTTTAGGCGGGAAGAAGTTCCTCTTTGAGTGTCTCTGCAACAATACCGCTATGATGACGGCCATCGCCAATGATATCAGCTATGAGGATGTGTTTTCCTATCAGTTAAAAGGCAGGCTGAAACCTAAGGATCTTCTGATCGCCATCTCCGGAAGCGGCAGCAGCAAAAACGTGCTCAAGGCGGTTGCCTACGCGAAGGAGATAAAAACGCCCGTGATCGGAGTCACGGGGCATGACGGCGGAGAGCTGAAAAAACTGGCGGACTTTCGGATGCACGTGCCCATCGACAACATCTATGTGACAGAGGATATCCACATGGTGTTTGACCACATGCTCTTAAGCGTGATCATGCAGCAGGGCGCTAACGCGCAGAAATCCCAGTGATTTTATTGATTACAGCGTCTAAAGCCAAAGCCCGCGGCACACTCGTGTGCCGGCGGGGGAAAGACTTATGGACGACGCGTATTCATCTTTTGACGCCTGAATCATTTGTATGAAACCCGGAGAGACTGTGCCTGAATTGGGGATAAAGGTGAACATATGAGCGGCAAGATTGACGAGAAGAAGGAAAGCATAGGTCTGTACCGGAACAACCAGGAGATGGTCGTGGATGCCTTTGACCGGGTTGTGGTGACCCTGTTTCGGGAAAATCATGAGCACGGATCGAAGACGTTTCTGATCTGCGGCTGCAACGCCGGTGTGGGAACGACCTCCATCTCCATGGAACTGGCGATCTCCCTGTCGGTCTCCGGGTGGAATACGGTCCTGGTGGACGGGGATCTGAGGAAAGAGAACCGCTACAAGAATCGGAACCAGAAGGTAAAATACGGGCTTTCCGACTATATCGACGGTCCTGCCGATATGGAAGAGATCCTCTATCCCACGAACTGGCGGGGACTTACCTATATTTCCTGCGGCCATCAGGAGAGTGAGACTCCGGTCAAGCTTTTGTGCTCCCAGAGGATGAGCGAGCTGATGGTGAAGCTTAAGGAAAGGTTCGACTTTGTGATCTTCGATATTCCTGCTTTGAATACGGCTCCGGATGCGGCCATCGTCGGCGCGGAGACAGACGGCACCTTTCTGGTGGCAGCCTCCGGGCAGACCAAGTTTCATGACCTGGAGACGGCTAAAAAGCAGCTGGAGGATATGGGGGCCCATATCCTGGGTGTGATCCTAAACAGGGTTTCTCTGGATGACTACCGCTACTACATGGAGGATTACAACTACTTCAATGACAAGGAATACTTGAAAAGAAGCCGGTATTTCCGTCAGAAGGAGGAGGAGGGAAAGCCTAAAAAGAGGAAGACCCTCCGGGAAGTTTTTAAGAATCTGTTAGGCTGCCTGGTTTTAGTCTGCGCGGTATCCGGGACTGCCTTAACCACGGTGGACGCCAATGAGGCGGGAGGGACCGCGGCAGAGGGACAGGTTTCCGAGGCGCCGGTGGTGGTGCTGGACGGTTATCATATCGATGGTCCGATCGTGCGGGGAAAGGAGTTTACCCTCTCTTTTACAGTGAGAAACACGGATCCCACGATGGATGTCACAAAGCTGAAAATCGGACTTCACGCTACCAGCGGGGGATACTTTCTGACGGATACCGAATCCAACCAGGTGTATGTGGATCTGCTCCCCGCGGGAGAATCCTATCAGGGAGAGTTCACTCTGCAGGCACTGGAAGGATTATCCAGCGAAGCGATTCCCATTGAGTTTACGTTTGAGTATACAAGCGCCGCTGGAAGCGGCTCGAATACCATGGCCATCTCTCCCGCGGTGGGTCAGCAGTGCGAGATCCAGGTGATGTCACTGGTGACTTCCCAGAGGGCGGTGGTGGGCGCGAAAGCTTTTTTCAGTATTCAGTACAAAAACAGCGGACTTGTCAAACCGGCCAGTCTTTCCATGCGTATCCGCGGCAACGTGGTTTCGAATGATGAGGAGATTTCCTTAAAGATCCCGGAACCCGGCCGCCAGGAGTATGTGGAAAGCAGCCTCGTGTTTACCGATGCCGGTTCTCAGATACTGGATGTGTACCTTTCCTATACGGATGATGACGGCGTTTTGCACGAGCTGGATCCGATGCAGGTATCCACGGATGTGATCAGCTACAGCGCTGACCGGGATGTCTACGGCACGGATTTGGCCTGGAGCGAGGACAGCAGACGCCTTGTACAGAGAACGGATTTTATGAGTATGCTGGAGAAAATACAGATTGATTACGGATGGGTGGTCTGGATCGCGGTCATTGTTCTGGTGCTGGACAGTCTGAGAAGACTTGTGCGCCTGGGTCTCCAGCAAAGGAGAACCGCGAAGGCACGGAAGAAAGAAGCGCAGCAGACCGCGGGGGATTCAAAAAGCGGCGGAAAGGAAGAACCAGAGATGATCGGGGAAGAGAAGCAGCAGGATTCTGAAATGATGGAGGAAGGAAAAGACTTCGAACCGGATACGGCCGAAGATGCGCAGAAAGTTTCTTCGAGCTTCGAAGAAGAGGAAGTAACTGAGTCCGAGACGGTCGGGGAGCAGGATCCGGTGTCTGAAAACAGTGAGGAAGAGACAGAAGCTGCCGCAGAGGCAGCCGAAGAAGGGGAAGTCTTAGAGCCGCAAGAGACACTGGATGAAGAAGGTCCTGGGTCCGAGAAGGTTGAGGGCGAAGAAGAAGAGGCTTCCGAGGGAATCGAAGAAGAGACGGAATCAGCCGCAGAGACTGTGGAAGAAGGGGAAGGATTAGAGCCGGAAGATACCCTGGAAGAGGAAGGATCTGAGTCCGAGGCTTTAAAGGAAGAGACGGAACCGGTCTTAGAGGTTGTCGAGGAAGAATCGGAAGAGGTTTCTGAGACACGTAAGCAGAAAGAAGACGCTGGAGCGGAGACAGTCGAAGCGGAGAAGGAGCAGGTTTCCGAAAGTATAATAATAGAGGAAGAGACAGAACCGGTCTTAGAGGCTGTAAAGGCAGAATCAGAAGAGGCTTCTGAGATTGTTGAGAAAGAGGAAAGCCCCGCGTCCGAGACAGTTGAGTCTAAACAGGAACCGGTTTCTGAGAATATAGAGGAAGAGGAAGGACCAGCCACAGAGGCAGTTGCAGAAGAACCGGAAGAGGCTCCTGAGATTGTTGAGGAAGAGGAAGGCCCTGCGTCCGAGACAGTTGAGGCGAAGCAGGAACCGGTTTCTGAGAGTATGGAAGAAAAGACAGAACCGGCATCCGAGGCTGCTGCGGAAGAACCGGAACAGGTTTCGGAGACCTTTGAGAAAGAGGAAGCATCAGAGGCAGAAACGGCTGAGGCGCAGAAGACACCTGAGTCTGAGGCTGAGGACGAGGAGCCTGAGATTGGATTCGAGATATTCGGTGAGGAAAAGGAACCCGAATCAAAGGCGAGTGAGCAAGAGAAGAAACCTGAATCAAAGGTCAGTAAAAAAGTGAAGAGACCGATTTACAGGGCTGTTGAGGATGATCCGGATGACGATGAGGATGACGAGGACGAAGCGGAACCTGAGATCCTTAAGGAAAAGAACGCAAGTTCCGGAACTGCTGAGGAAAATTCAAAACCTGAGAAGGTAACTGATGAGGAAGAGCAGGAACTGGGAACGGATATCTTCGGAGAAGAGGAAGCCCCAGCGCAGGAGATTTTCGCGGAAGACGCGGAGACGGAAGAAGAGGAACCGGAGATAGGAACAGAAATCTTTATGGGATATACGACGCCGCAGCCGAAACCCGCACCGAAGCCGGTGCCAAAGCCGGAAGAGAAGAGTGCCGGGAAGGCAAAGCAGCCGGAGAAAGACAAGAAGAAAAAGAAAAAGGAGAAGAAGGAGGAGAAGAAAAAAGACTCGAAGAAGAGGAAGAAGGCGTAAGACATGAACTTTAAGCGCATTGTGAATATCGATTTTCGAAGATGCGGCATCAGCCTGTGGAAGCACAGGTACTTTGTGATAGCCATGGGCATCCTGGGAACGATCATCGGTGTTCTTTTTACGATATTTGTTGTGCCGAAAGAGAACAAGTACACGGCTACTGCCAGTGTGTACTGTGTTTCCTATGGTTCTCTTACGGAGTCTGTAGACGGAACCAGTGTCATGCGGACCTATTCCAGCATTATCAAGAGCCACCGTGTCACGGAACACGCGGCGATGCTGATCGCGGATCCGGAGATTACCGGGGAGGATATCTACGAGGAGATTGAAGTGGATCCCCTGGTGGTGCGGGGAACCACGTATGTATATGAAACGGACACCCCGATCATTTCCATGCATGCGGTTCATGAGGATGAGAATCATGCCGTGAGTGTGGTCAATGCCGTGGCGGACGCGTTTGTGCAGGAGATCAACAGTATGTCCGATATCATGGCCATACAGGTATTGGATTACGCCTATGACGGAACGCTTACCTACAACGCGATGCAGACCTGTTTTCTGGTGGTAATCCTTCTGACGCTCCTAGGAATCTTTTTGGGCTGTCTGATTATTCTTTTCAGGGTTGTCTTTACCGACCGTGTGCTTTCCGTAACCGACGCAGGGTTATTCGGGCAGATGGATGTGGTGGGCATTATTCCGGAATTCGACTCTGCCAGGAGAACGTGATATGAAACATTTTTTGAAGGGGCTGTTTCGATGGCTGCTGGTGCTGTTCCTTGTGGCTGTCGCCCTGGGGTTTGACCAGCGGCTGGAAACCACGGTCTATGATTATACTTCTGCCAAGATCCCGGAAGAGTTTGACGGCTTCCGCATTGTCCAGATCTCGGATTTCCACCTGGAAAAGTTCGGGGAGGAAGAACAGACTCTTATCTCGGCCGTGGAGGAATGCGCACCGGATCTGATTGTCATGACAGGAGATATCGTGGATGAGGATCATGAGGATCTGACACCTTTAGCGCAGCTGTTGGAGGGGATCCATGGGATCGCCCCGATCTACTTTGTGAGCGGGAATCACGATCTGAGCAAAGACGCGGTGGAGCAGTACGATCAGATGGAGGCGCTTTTTACCGCTTACGGAGTGACTGATCTGGACGACAGACAGGAGATCATCCGCAGAAACAGCGCGGAGATCCGTTTGACCGGAGTTCGCTGGAGAGCCAGCTACTTCCGTGACTACATCGAACGGGCGGATCCGAACTACTTTAACATCCTGCTCTATCACGGAGGGGATTACTTTGATCTTCTCTCCGGTTACGGATACGATCTGCTGTTTGCGGGTCATATCCACGGGGGCATTATCCGCCTTCCCTTTATCGGCGGACTGCTGAACAATGACCGCACGCTGTTTCCTGAATACGACGGCGGGGCTTTTGAGACGAAGAATATGAGCATGGTTTTAAGCCGGGGGCTGGGCGATTCGTACCTGCCCAGGTTTTATAACCGTCCGGAGCTGGTATGCGTGGAGCTTCATATGAGAGCGCAGGCGGAAGAACTGGAGTGATCTTCTTAAAAGAGAGGATAAGACGGGGATGAAAGATTCCGACAAAATCACAGTGGCGCATGTGGCGGCAGGGCTTGACCGCGGCGGCGTGGAGATGGTCGTCTACCGGTATCTTTCCCACATGGATCCGGATTCCTACCGGTGGATTTATATCACCTACAAACCCTCGGAAGAGGGGATGCGGCGCATGTTTGAGGAGAAGGGAATCCATGTTTTTCAGGTGACAAGGAGGAAGGACAATCTCCTCAAAAGCTGCTTTGAGGTATGGAAGATTCTGAAAGAAAACCAGGTGCAGATCCTTCATTCGCATCTTACGCAGACGTGTTTTCTGTCCAACCTCGTGGGAATAGCCGCGGGCGTGAAGGTGAGAATCACACACGCGCACATGGTACTGTACCCGAAAGGACTGGAGAAGCCGCTGCTGCTGGTTTTCAGAAAGCTGAGCATCTGGACAGCTACCGCGAAGTTTGCCTGCAGCAAAGAAGCAGCAAACGATTTCTATGGAAAGAAAGGCGCGAAAACCGCCGTCATTATGAACAATGCCCTGGACTTAAACAGGTTTCACTTTGACGCAGATGTGCGTACACAGATGAGAAAAACCTGGGGACTGGAAGGAGTCACGCTGCTGGGGCATGTCGGAAGGTTTTCCAAAGCGAAAAACCAGGAGTTTCTGCTGAACGTGTTCGCGGAGTATCACAGGCAGGAGAAAGACAGCCGCCTGGTGCTGGTGGGAGGCGGGCCGCTGCTGGATGAGGTAAAGGCAAAAGCCGCGGAGCTTAAGGTGGAAGACTGTGTGCTTTTCATCCCGCCAACCGAGGAGGTAAACCGCTGGTATATGGCGATGGATGTGTTTGTGTTTCCCTCCCAGTTTGAGGGTTTTGGCCTCACGGCGCTGGAAGCGCAGCTGGCCGGTCTGCCCGTGGTTGCTTCCTCCCGGGTCCCCAAAGAGGTTGCTTTTTCCGATAAGGTGCGCTTTGTCTCTCTGGAAGAAGGCATTCAGGTCTGGACTGATCAGATCCGGGCAGCGGCCGCGGATGGACGCGGGGAGGATATCAGGGACAAACTGACAGCGGCTAATCTGGATATCGGCACAGAGGCAAAGAAACTGGATCATTTTTACCGATACGGAGTTTGGAAGTGAAACCATGGCAGTATATCTTTCGATGCTGGCGGTGTCGCTGTTTTTCGCCGTCTACGCCCAGCGGGCAAAGCCGTATGAGCAGATTCGAAGCAGCTATATCACCTTCTGTGTGCTGACGGCGCTGCCTTTTATCCTAGTTACGGTTTTCCGCTACCGGGTGGGAAGAGACTGGACACTTATCTATGAGCCGCAGTTTTATCAGACTACACAGGGACACGCGGGGTTCGCAGAACCGCTGTTCAACCTGATTTACCGTTTTTTTGCTCTGTTTACGGATGAAGCATGGTGGCCCATCGCTTTTGTCGGCCTGTTGACAATGATTTTTTTCTTTGCCGGAATCTGCCAGCAGTCCTGTATGATCCCTTACAGTGTGCTGCTTTTTTTTATCAGCAACCGGTTTTTCAATTCGCTGACGGCACTGAGGCAGATGCTTGCCATGTCGATATTCTTCTATTCTATTAAATATATCAGGGAGCGGAACTGGAAGCGGTACTATTTCTTTAACCTGATTGCCATACTGCTTCATACATCTTCGATCATGTATCTGCCCGCATATTTCCTTTACGGTGTGCGGGCGACGCCGAAGCGCTGTATTTCCCTTCTTGTGGGCACTGTTGTCAGTTTTCCGCTGCTGGCGGTTCTGTTTCGCCTGGTTTTGCGTCTGACGCGTTTCCGCTCCTACCTGGGAGGGCGGTATGATGCCGGAAATTTCGATCTGATGGGATTTGCGGTCACCTTCTTTTTCACGGTGATGCATATCTTTTACCTTGCCCGTTTTCATGACGACGATAAGGATTATGAGTGGATGACCTATATGTCGATGATCTCCCTCGTGATGTATCTGTTTTCCAGTGTAATTCCGCAGATCGTACGGGCTGCTGAGGGGTTCAGCGTGGTGCAGCTTTTAAGCATTCCTTTAATGCTTAAAAAAGAGGATGATGACCGTATGCGGGTACTTTCCACCGCCGTCGTGATCGGCATTTTCTTTGTGAGGTCGTACCTGTTTGAAATCTTAAGAAGCGGATGGTACAGCGTGTTTCCGTACAGGACCATTTTTTCCAGGTAGCGGGGACGAAACTGTACAAACAGTTCAGACTGACTGCCAAGAGGCAGTACCACGGTCTGGCTGGGAGGTGATTGATTGAATCAGAGGGTGCGTTTATTTTTCCGGAACCTGTTCTATGCGGTAGGGGCGAACCTGAGCAGAATCCTCACGACTTTTGGCCTGACACTGCTGCTCCCCAAATTTTTGAGTGTGGAAAGTTACGGGTACTGGCAGCTGTATGGTTTTTACAATTCCTATCTGGGCTATTCCTCTTTAGGGCGCAGTGAAGGAGTGCTCATTAAATACGCGGGAGAGCGCTATGAGGACCTGGATGGAAGAACGCTCAGTTCCCAGTTCTGGACACTTGCCGTGCAGGAGCTTTTGTTTATCGCGGCGGCGGTTATTCTGGGAAACGCGTGGATGAAGGATCCGGTCAAACTGTTCGTGCTGAAACTGTCCCTGACGTATATTTTTGTGCAGATTTTAAAGCACCTTCTGCTGATGATTCTGCAGGCCACCAACCGCATTTCCGAGTACGCGAAATGCTATACGGGTGAGCGGGTTCTCTTTTTCGTGCTCTCTTTGTGCTGCCTTTTCTTAGGGTTTCGGGATTTCTGGGTTTTCGCCTGCGCGGAGATCGTAAGCGTGACTGCAGTGCTGATCTGGGCCGCTGTTTTGTGCCGGGAGGTTACCTTTCGCAGACCGCTGCCGCTTCGCCAGTCGCTGCCGCTTACCCTGGAACTGATCCGTATCGGCAGCAAGATTATGATCGCGGAACTGGCCGGTGTGCTGGTGATCGGCATTGTGCGGCTGGCGATCGAGGAGCACTGGGGAATCGAGGTATTTGGGGAGATCTCTCTCTCCTTAAGCATGGCTCACATGCTGATCACCTGTATCTCCGCTGTCGCGGTGGTGCTTTTTCCCATGCTGCGAAGGACGAATCAGAAGAGGCTGTTTGAGCTTTATCTTCCTGCCCGCACCTGCCTGACGGCGGCGATGTACGGTCTGCTGCTCTTTTATATTCCCGGGAAAAAGATCCTGGAACTGTGGCTTCCGCAGTACCGGGACAGCCTACGCTATCTGGCGATTCTTTTTCCGCTGTGCATCTATGAGACAAGGACGAGCACCCTCGCGTATACCTATTTAAAGACGCTGCGCAGGGAGAAGGATATCTTAAAGGCCAATGTCATCTGTGTGGGGGCCAGTCTGGTGATGACATTCCTTACCGTGCGGATCTTTCAAAATCTGGATCTGGCGGTCTTTTCCATCCTTGCGCTTTACGCCCTGAAAGCGATGATCACGGAAGGGTATCTTTCCCGTCAGATGTCTCTGCGGTTAGGCTGGGCTCATCTCTCGGAAGGGTTGCTGGCGGTTCTTTTTATCTTCTGCAACTGGTCGCTGCCAGATGGAGCCGCTTTTTTGGGCTACCTTTGCGCCTATGCGGTATTTTTGGCGGTCAGGGGAAAAGAAATCCTGCGCTGCGCAGGGATTCTGAAGCGGCTGTCCGCGGAAGGAGGAGACAGGGAATGAGGGGGAAAGCGAAGATCAGTCTGACCATGTTTGATCTTTTGAAGGGCACTGTCATCTTCCTTGTACTTTTGCTGCATTCGTTTATGCATGTAGAACCGTGTCTTACGATTGCCAGAAGCATTCCCGGCAGGATTGTTTTGTCCGCGGCGATGCCCTGCCTGTTCATGGTAAGCGGATACTGGCTTGGCAAAAGGAAGCTGACGGCTGGTCTTAAAACCAGCGCCGTATTTTTGCTGAAACCATACCTCATTGCCGGAGGACTGATCGTGGGGATCAGTTTTGTTCACAGGCTGCTGATCGGGGAGCTGGCGCAGTGGCGGGATGAGTTTCTTTCTTCCTTTCTTCTGGTAGGCGCAGAAGATGGAGGCAGAATGGGCGCCCTCTGGTTTGTGTTTGCCCTGTTTCTTGCCTGGTGCCTTTACTATCTCGTGATCAATATCCCCCAGGAGAAAGGGCAGATCGCGGTCTGCTGCCTGTGCGCTCTGGCCGGTATCTTTTTAATGCCCTTTAAGCTTCCGTTTCAGATCTGTCAGGGCCTGCTTGGCTTTTTCTATGTGTATGCCGGATATCAGATGAAAAGAAGAAAGCTTTTGCAGAAACAGATCTCTCCGGGAATTCTGATCGTACTGGCCGTCCTGTGGGCAGCGGGGGCTTTGTTTGGCAGGCTGAATCTGGGCCTTTCTGAGGTGAAAAACGGACTGCTGAGCGTCCCGGGGTTTCTGTGCGGGGGATTCCTTATCATCCGGCTCTTTTTGTGCCTGAACGTGTGTCAGGGAAAGTTAGCTGACTGGATCCGGAAGGCCGGGAGATATTCGCTGTGGATCTTATGTATTCACAGCGTGGAAGCGAATGTATTTCCCTGGAAGCTCATGTGGCGGTATTTCCCGCGGGAAACGGTGTTCGGAGCCGCCCTTCATCTTGTTTTGCGCTGTGTGCTGATCGGCGTTGTCTGTCACCTGATGATCCTGTGGAAACGCAGAGCATCCGGGAAAGAGAAGGCCGTGTCATAAAGAAAAGTTTCCCTGAAAGTCATGATTCAGGCGTCAAAAGGTGATTACGGATTGTTCCGCTGCTTTAGCTTTAACAATCCTGCTCAACATTCTTAAATTCTGGGGCCCCGTCTTAAGCTCCGCTTATGGTCGGTTAAACATGTGCCCAAGCACACAGCACCCCACTTCTTACGTCTGTTGGGGCGCGTCAATAAGCCTTTTCACTTTTTGGCTGCTTTGCAGCCGAAAGCTCAGGCTTTTGACGCTGTAATCAAGTCATTACGTAAACGGAGGATAAAAGATGCTGGAAAAGATCATCGAGATTGCAAAAAGCTGCTGTGAGGCGGATATTTCGTGGAGTAAGGATACTTCGATTCTGACGGATATGGAGCTTTCCTCCCTGGAGATTTTTGATTTCATCTCAAAAGTGGAGAAGCAGTTTTCGATTCATATAAAAGAACGGGACCTCAGTGAGATAGACACCCTGGAAGACCTGGAGAAGGTCGTGGAAAAGGAGATGCGAAATCAATGAAGAGAAAGAAAAGGATAAGACAGGGGTGGATTTCCCTGTGCTGCCTGGTGCTTGTATCTTTGCCTAGCGTTTTTCCTGCCGGGGCGGCAGCGTGTACTGCGGACAGCAGAATTCCGGTGACCGTGAAAGAAACGCAAGGGTCAAGCGGCAGCGATCTGCCTGATTCCGGCACAGAATCTTTACAGGAACCGGAAACCCTGGAAACCGCGGCTAAGGAGGATGACGCCGCGGAGCTTTCGGAATCGGAAATTTCGCAGACAGAAGAGACAACGAAACCTACAGAACAGGCAGAAAACGCAGCCACTGCTTCCGGCATGAAGGAGGAATCTGAGACGGCGCAGGTTTCTTCCGAGCGGGAGACGCAGCCGGAAAAGGAGACTTCCGGCGAGACGGAGCCGGAGGAAAAGGAAACTCCTGGGGAAACGGAAAAAATCACGGAGTTTACCCCTCCTGAGACGGAAAAGGCCGTTGATCTTTCCTCGCTCCCGGAGATCGCTGACGGGACGTATTACCTGGAAAGCTTTGATGAGGGTGAGACACACTACTATGAGCTTACCAGGACGGATACTCCTGTGGGAGGACCGCTTCTGATTCTGCTGCACGGAACCAACTCCCGGAAAGAGGGCATGTATTCGTTCGCCAAATCGTTCGCGGATGCGGGATACGTGGTGGTCGTGCCGGATCTGGCCGGTCACGGGGAGAGCGCGAGCGAGAGCGCCATGGATATCGTGGATATCATTCAGAAGACCACGGAGTATATTCAGCAGATCTTAGCGTCCTACGCCGAGGTAGAATATGTCAATTCTGAGGATTTCGCTGTGGCCGGGAATTCCCTGGGAGGGGTGACGGCTTTGTACTACGCTGCGAACTGTGAGCCGAAACCAAAGTGCGTCATCAGCTTTTACGGCACACCTGTCTGGAGCGGGATCTCGGAGTACAGCAGCCATTCCGTGCGCAAGAATGGAGTGAGCGTCCCCATCTCCTCGGAAGAGGTGCAAAAGCAGGTGCGGGAGCGGATCGAAAAAAACTCTCCGGACGCGCATATGGAGAAACTGCTGAGCGTTCCCATCCTTCTGGTAAACGGGGACAAGGATGACCTGATGGATCTTGATTCGATTCTTGCCTTTGAGAAAAAGGCGCAGGAAGTGCCCAATTCGCTGGAAGTGGTGGTGAAAGAGGGGCACATCCACGGACTGCAGATGGAAGACCAAGATATGCCGGAGGCCAAGGATTTCCTGCAAAGGTATCTGCCCGCGCCGGCCATGGAGTGACCGGGCATCGGCAAAGGAGAAGATTACATGAAGCCGCTCATCAGTGTGATTGTCCCGGTTTATAAAACAGAACCCTATCTGAAAAAATGTGTCGACAGCATCTTAGCGCAGACCTACCGAAATCTGGAAGTTCTTCTGATCGACGACGGATCGCCGGACCGCGGCGGGCAAATCTGTGACGAGTATGCCGCCCTGGACAGGCGGGTGCGCGTCATTCACCAGGAGAACCAGGGATTATCGTGCGCCAGGAACGCCGGTCTGGATGCCTGCCGGGGGGAGTACGTCGCCTTTGTGGACAGTGACGATTTCTGCTCTCCTATCTATCTGGAGGCCATGCTTCGCGCGATTGCCCATTTTCACAGTGATATCGCGATTTTGTCCCACTATATCAGGTTCCCGGAAGGGACGCAGGAACAGGTTTCTCTCCATCAGAGCCTGACGGATTTAAAGATGAGGGAGGAAAGTCCCAGGGAAGTGATCCGCCTGATGATGTACCAGCGGATCTCTGTCGGTCTTCAGTTTATGCTGTGCAAAAGGGAAACCGTGGGAGACATCCGCTGCCCCGCAGGCTGGGTGCATGAGGACGCGGCGACTGCCTACCGGTTTTTTATGAGGGCCCAAAAAGCGACGGTTGTGGACGGACTGCTCTACGCGTTTCGGGTTCGCATGGACAGCCAGACAAGAGGCGGATTTTCGCCTAAGAAGATGACAGCCCGTCTGGTATCCGAACAGATCGCCAGAGAGGTCCCGGCGTATGATCCGGACCTTGCGGCGGCCGCTTCTTCTCTCGCCTTTTCGATCGTCTATACGGTTTTTCTGCAGGTTCCCTCTGACGATCTTAAAGACCGTAAGATCATGTGGAACGAGATCCTCAAATACCGCGATGCCGTTTTGAGGGACAGATGCAGGGATGTCCGCCTGAAGAACCGGGGAGGCGCACTGGTCACCTTTCTGGGGATGAATCCGGCATGGAAGATTGGCCGATGGCTGACAAAGAAAAAAGGGTGAAAAGAAATGAATGAGCATGCTTTGTGGGAACTGTTTCATGAACTGGCGAAGGGCCATGAACAGCTGCCGGCCATAGAGTACCGGGAATCGGAGAAGGAAAAGACGGTAAGTTACGGCGCACTGATAAAGGATATGGAGATTGGTGCTTTTCAGGCTGCCGCTTTGCCGGAGGGAAGAATCGGGTTTTGGGGCAGCAGCTCCTATACGTGGATTGTCGCCGCGTATGCCTGTATGTTTGCCGGAAAACATGTGATCTTTTTCGACAGCGGCATCAGCCGGGAGGATTTTCTGCGTCTCGCGGCGTACGCGGATACGGAGGCTTTTGTTGTCAGCAGGGAATATTGCCTGGAAGCACGGGAGTTTTTCCCGGATGTGCCGGTGTATGTGATGGAGGATTTTTTAAACGCCGGGAAAGACGGAAGCGTTTGGGAAGACGAAATGCTTCTTTCGCCGCCAGGGGGACCGGAAGCGGATATCATCCTCTTTACGTCCGGCACGTCATCCGGCGCCAAAGGCGTGGTGATCCCTGTGGAAACGCTCGCGAGGCATCTGATCCTGCATCGGTGCGCACTGCCGGGAAACCCTTATGAATCCTACTTTGTCCCGGTTCCTCTTTTTCACCTGTTCGGATTTTTGATGGTGGCGGAGGTGCTGAATCGAAACGGGATCTTCTGCTTAAGCAGCGGCGTGAGAAATCTGACCGCGGATCTGTGGGCGTACCGTGCGGACAACGTGACCATTGTCCCCAGTATGATCCGCTTTATCCTGGATACGTGTGCGTTTCCTCCCCAGACGAAGGCGGTGATTACCGGCGGGTCTCTCTGCCCGAAGGAGTATCAGGACACCCTTACGGAGGCGGGGATCACCCTTTACGGCATGTACGGCATGTCCGAGACACTGGGCATTGTCGGCGTCAGCAGTTCGAAGGACAGAGGCATTCAGACCTACCGGCTGGTGGAGGGCGTAGAGGTTACGGTCAGTGAGGAGGGCGAGGTTTTCGTGACTTTGCCCTGCCATTTCAAAGAGTACTACCGGAAAGAGGCGGAAACAGAAGAGATCCTTAAGGGAGATACAGTCTCGACCGGGGATCTGGGAAAACTGGATGAGGGTGAGTACCTTACCATCCTGGGACGGCTGGGGGACATCATCGTTTTAAGAAACGGGGAAAAACTGAACGCGGTTGACCTGGACGCAGAGCTTTCCGCACTTCCGGGTGTGAAGGAAGCGGCCGCCTTCGGCTTTGACGGGTCGGCGGTGCTGGCGTTTATTCCCGGTGAAGACTATGAGGAGAGCGCGTTTCACGCGGCGCTGGCCAGGTTTAACAGGGGCAGGAGCGTAGACCGCAAGATTGTGCGGGTGTGGAAGTATCCGGGCATCCTGCCGGTGACATCGACGGGGAAAAGGAAACGAAATCAGCTCTCGCAGGAGTACCGGCTTATCGCGGCAGAAAGCGGAAAGGCAAAGACCGGGAGGCAAAAGGGAGGACGTAAGGATGGGTAAGAGAAAACCTCTGTGGTGCGTACTGCTGGCACTTTTTCTGTGCCTGTCAGCGCCCGTTCGCGATTTTGCGGCGGCAGCCGAAGGGGGAACGGAGTCTGACTTTCTGGAGGGGACAAATGAGTCCGGTCTGGAAACAGAAACTTTGTCAGAGGCGGAAGATACGGAAAACTCTGCGGAAGAAGTCTTGCAGGGGCAGGATTTATCTGCCGGGCAAAGCGCTGATCTTTCCGCCGCCGAATCCGCAAGCGGCGCGGTCGTTGAAAGGATCCCGGCATCGGCTGGGATGGCGGATCCCAATACGATGGACAGTTACATAGGTGAGATGCTGGATGATAAAAACGGCAACCGGTACGCCGGGAGAATCTGGTCAGACAAGACAGTCTTTGCCTATGGATCGAATGAGGAGGAGGGAGGACTTGCCGACAATACGCTTCTTCTGGATGAGGAGACGGATGGATACGCGGGAAGCCTTTCCTTTGATTCGGATTTTTTGAATGTCTATTCCGCGATGGGTTCCTCCCAGCTACTCTACGATGAGCTGGGCTCTCCGTTTGATCTGGTGATCGTGCTCGATATGTCCGGTTCCATGGCCCAGAGCACCCATTACCCGATTGAGGCGGAGAAAGAGGACGGGTATGAGGAGACCATGCAGGTGCGAATCGAGAACTCCCGTATCCAGAAAACCCTGGACGCCGTGAATGAGATCATCGACTCGTTCATGGATCAGAATAAACAGAACCGCATCGCGGTCTGTGTCTACGGGGCGAACGCGGCGGTGCTGATGCCGCTGGCGCATTACCAGAAGGTGGAGGACGAACCGTATCTGACCGTGGGCGGCATGGAAACCCTCTATGAGCGCAGCGACTACTCTACCATAGAAGAGCTCATGCAGGAAAATCCCGGCATGACGTTTGAGGACGGGATCTGGAACATCAACCGGGATGCCTGCTACACGGTGGTGGCCAATGCCTACTATGATGAGGGAAATGAGGCGCCGGACACCTATGAGAAAATCTGGAACCGCACCATCAGCAACAACGTGAAGAACAGCGTGCTGCACCCGGATCCGGATCTGGACGGCGACGGGGCGCAGCTTCTGGCGGATCAGTATGTCGGCTACATGACTAACACCCAGGGAGGAATCTATCTGGGGATGCAGCAGCTGGCGCAGACCAAAGAAAGGACCTATACGGGGAAGCTGGAAAACGGCGATGAGGAGGTTCTGGCGAGGATCCCCGCGGCGATTATCCTCACGGACGGCGGCGCCAACTTCGCTTTCAACGATCCGTCCAAAGACGGAGCGCATGAGCTTCCGGGAAATGTGGGGAATGAATGGTTCGACGTCTATCTCCCGGAAGGGGATATCACGGACCTTTACAATGACGGGGTGGAAACCAGTCGGCTGACGTCCATTCCCGCCTATGAGGATCATGGCATCTTTTATGACAGCGACGCGGATGTGGGCGGCACACCCTCCACGATTCTGGAAGTGCTGATGACGGCCTCCTACATGAAAACCGTCGTCCAGAGACACTATGAACAGGGCTGGGAACGGTATCACGCCACGCAGGAGAGCAGGATGCCGCTTAAGATGTATACGGTCAGTACGGACGCCGTCCATCTGCCCGCCTGGGGGCGGTACCGGATTTATCCGACGATGAACCCGGAGGTGTATTTTAACGCCACCAAGTGGGATGATGACAATTATGCCTGCATCGGCAATGATTTTCGCGCCGCCCTTCCCTGGCGCAACAGTAAGGATAACCAGATGGCGGATCTGCTGCCTTATGCCTACGGAAAGTGGGAGGAATGGAAAAAGCTTTCCTCTCAGGAGGAAACCATCTCCCTGCTGGCCGACTGGATCGGCAACGCGGGCAGTTCCGGCTCGGAGAGCGTACAGCTGACCTCCATCGCCAATCAGGTGGTGACCGCCTGCACGACTCTGCGGATCGGACGGCTCCCGAACGGATATTTTTACACCAGAGAAAATGAGAACGGGCGGACCGTGGAGAGGATCCGCGTCACCAATCAGGATGTGATCGACAACATCTTCTATCCGGATGAGTTCTATGACGTCGAGTCGGAAGACTTAAGAAATGTGTTCCAGGATATCATCGATGAACTTCGGGGGGAGATCGCGGTTCCGGTAGAGGGTCAGAATGACGCGGGCGTCCGGGACAGTATTACCTATGAGGATCCGCTGGGAGAGTATCTGGAGATTAAGCGGGATTCGATCACCGTAGAGGATGCGGAGGAAGAAGGCTCCACGAAAAGAGTGGATATGGCGGCGGTGCTGTTTGGAGAGATGCACGGACTCTCGCGCGAGGCAGTCTATGACGCTTCCTTTAATGAGGCCTATCTGGAAGCCCTAAAGCAGGAGGAAACCGGGGATTCGCAAAGTCCCCCGCAGGAGTTTCCCGAGGGGTGGTATAGGGGAAGCGACGCGGCGGGCGCGTCCTATCTTCCCGCGGAGAAGGCGCCCAAGGATCCCTGGGAGAGCGGGTGGGTTTACCGGATCAGCAAAGAAAAGCTTACAGAGCTGATTCCTACGATCGAAACGGCAGAAGAGCTTTCGATGGAGGGCGCATCCACCGTCTATACCCTTTACGGCTTTACGGACAGTGAGGAGGAGAAAAACCGCCTGCGGATCAATCCGGTGTACGGGAGTATTGTGCCCAGCAACCTAAGAAGTGAATGGGAGGCTCTGGAGGAGAAACCGGTCGGCAATGATCTGTACCGGGAGGAGAAAGGGATCTATCGGCTAAGCGATATCCGCGTCTGGACGGAGCAGACTTTAGGATCTGACGGGATAGAGGAGGATGCCCCGGGCACGCCTCCCACGAACTGCGTGTATGTGAACCTGCCCGCGGCGGCTTTGCCGACGCAGACCTACTGGATTTCCTTAGGCTGGGACGGACCGGCCAGCTTTGACAGCAACCTGGAGGATAAGAGCCAGTCCACGCCGTTTCGGCTGTTTTACGGGGCAGGCCTTCAGGAGGGGCTTGTCAGACAGATCGATCCGGGATCGAACGATCCGGAATCCATGCTGGATACCTCTTCCATGTCCCGGGAGTATGTAAGAAGCCACGGGGCGGAGACCTTTGGCAGCGTATATTTTCTCTCCAACACCTGGAGCGGTTCGCTTGCGGAGGGGCTTTTCGACGCGGCGGCGGCTTCCTGCCAGGCGGGAGACGCCAAAGTCACCTTCTCGCCCAGCGGGGAGAACCCGTATTACCGGTATCAGGACGCGCTGCCTTTGTACGCCCATGCCTATCGCCAAAGCGGGGACAATCTTGTCCGTGTGGACGGCCTGGAGGGTTCCTCCTCCCCGTCAAACAGCGATACGCGCTGGGAGAATGGAAAAATCGGGGGAGCCTTCTGGGAAGGCGGATCCTTTATGGGCACGTATGAGGATGAGGCCGCTTTCGCCGCGGCTTTGTCCGCGGCAGACGAGGATGAAAACGGAGTACTCTCCATCAAAGACAGTCTTGGGGATGAGTATCCCTTCGCGGAAGGGGGCATTGTCCTTCTTATGCGGGATCTTAAGACACCGGACGGGGAGGAGGGCGGATCCCTCTATAAGGCGAATGATTACTACTTCTTTGTCGAGGAATACTATGTGCCGGAAGGTGACGGGTCCAACGGCGGGCGCACCGTCCGTCAGGTTCACTGCATGACAGACAGGGAACTGGGAGGCAACGCCTCCGCCTCGGAGTCGGTGTGCTGGTCGGATCTTATGGGACACACCGATGTGACCGCGGCGTATCTGCCCCAGGACGCGGGCGATACCACGTTTGGAGTGCCAACATCGGAGAAAATGACCGGTACGAGGGAGACCTTAAGCGCTTATCTTCGATCGGTCGGCATCCCAACGGGGCAGATCGGTGCGCAGCTTTCCTACTGGCAGGAGATGCAGGATGTGTTTATGCAGCGGCTGGACGAGGACGGGGACGGCCTGATCAGTGCGGCGGAGTACGCCAATGCCGGATTTTTATGGGTTCTTTCCATCCGGCCGGGCAATCTTCGCTCCAGAAATGTGTACGCCTCCCTTCGGCCAAAAGAGGATAACCGTACCGGCACGGCGGAAAACTGCTTTGTCTCCGCGATCAGCGACTATGAGGGACTGGGAGGGAGTCTCGTTATCGGAGCCTTCCTGGGAAACAACGGGAAACTCATCATCGATAATCCGCTGCTGTATGTGACCAACCGGATCGATGCGTACCAGGAATCCGCCTCCGGGCTTACCTTCCGCTATCAGATTTTTATTGACGGGGTATCCGGAGAACAGGAGGCCGTGGCGCTGAAATTTAACCCCTATCTGCATGAGGGCGCCGGAGGATGGCAGCAGCAGATCGCCTCTCTGGAGTTAAAGACGAACGAGGCGGGCCTGGTGCTTGCCGCGGGCGGGCAGACCGCAATCGTGGACCGAAACGGTCGGCTGAGCGAGGCGGGAACCTCCCTGGAGGAGAATGAATCCTACTGTGTGTATGTGCCCGCGAACAGTGAGGACGGCACGAAACGCTGGATGTTTTTGCAGGATGGGAACTCTGAAGAATATGGTCCTTTATCCTCGATGGGCATGATCGTATATGTCCCGGGAGAGCTGCCGGATAATCTGGTGGAAACGGGTGAATTCTGGACGATTTACCGGCCTGCGGATGAGGAGCATCCTTCCGGAACGGTGGAGTTTTTCTGCAAGGAGGTGTGGCTCATTCCCGTATCTTACGCGCAGGGCATTTCCGGCAGCGGCTCTTTAAACGGGAACCGTGAGGGAGAGGATCTTTCTGAAACCGAAACGGCGGATTCGATGTTTGAACAGACCGCCATGTGGTCCTTCTCCGCGGATGATCAGGAGGAATATGTGCATCTGGGCTACGAAGGCGGCATCTTTGATGAGGAGACGAATCCCTTTGCTCCGGTGCGCATGCAGCCCTGGAGCGTAGACTCCTCCTCCAGTGTTTCCTCCGATTTCCTGGTAAGCAGGGAACTTTTAACCAAACCTTTGTACTTTGGATCCCGCCGGACGCAGGAAGGGAAGGAGGACTTTTCTATGTCGGCGCTGCTGGCGGAAGATCTTCTGGATGATACGCCCTTCTGGGTGAATGAAAGCACCTGCGCGGCCGTTCCCGGTCAGCAGGGAGCTGTCATGGAGACAGCGGAGTACGCGCGGGCGGAAGGAAGCGGACAGAGAGTCACCTGGCTGTCCTGGGATGAGATTGCCAGAAATACGGCGGAGTTTACCCTGGGGGCCAACGAGGGGCTTTTGCTGGCGGCCCGTGCCGGGTTAGGATACCGCGTGACAGAGGAAGGAGAGGAGGGCATTGGCTTCCTGTTAAAAGATGCCACTCAGGAGAGCGATGCCAGGATGGTTCAGTATACCGTCAATGATACCGATCTGCCCAGCGGCAGTTCCATCATCGGGGCCTGGAAGAGCATCAGCGAAGAGGATCTTGCCGCGCACAGAGACTGCGGACGCTTCCCGGACGGCTCGGATGAGTATGAGGGAGATACCCCGGTGCGCCACTGGAGTATTTCCGACGCACTGCAGACGGATTATGCTTCCTCCGGACAGACAGAACTTTTGCCTGCCACACGCTTTACCCTTCAGGAAAACGGGGTGCGCATGTATTCTGTCTACGGGAGTATGGATAAGACTCTGGAAGCGGTCCGCTACGTCAATGAGTACGTTCCGGGTACGCTCTCGATCGCCAACTGGCTGGAATCCAGCGGCGGCAATGTCAGCCTGAACGAGGAAGACACCCAGAAGGAATTTACCTATACGCTGACTTTGCGGGAAGAAGACAGCGAGACTCCGGTAGATACGGATCTTTCCTATGTGATCACGGGCTTTCAGGAGAATGAGGCGGTGGAGATGCAAAGAGGTACGCTGCGCTCCACGGGCAGCGAAGACGCGGGAGAGAGTGATATCCCTGCCCGCAAAAAGGGCGTATGGGAGTTTCAGCTGAAGGGCAGTCAGCAGATGAGCGTGTTCAATCTGCCGACAGACTCCTCCTACACGGTGAAACAGGCAGCCGAAACCGACTTCCTGGGCAGCGGAGCTCCCACCGGGACCACGCAGGACGATCAGTCTGTGACCGTTTCGGGAACTGTGAGCATGGGCGACACAGATTCAGAGATCGTCACCTTCACGAACAGGAAGCTCGAGCATACTTTTGAGACTGCAAAGGGAGGAGTCAATTACTGGCTTTGGACTGCCCTGGCAGCCGCGCTGGTGTTAAATTTCGCGGTACAGGCGTTCGTTCATGTGCGCAGAAAGAAGCTTCGCTCTTAAGAGAACATGACCGGCGCCGGAGAAAAGGGCGGGGGCACCTAGAGAAAGACCGCTGGGAGGAAAACGCCTGGATCTTAAAAAAGGGGAAGTTTCATGGGAGAGGGGAAAAAGACAGCGATTGTGGCCGGGTATTACCGGCATAATTACGGCGGGCAGCTGCAGGCCTTCGCCACGCAGATGGCGCTTGACAGGCTGGGTGTGGAGAATGAAACCGTGAATGTCTCCGGCTTTCAGGGGGAAATTCTGAAAGCAAAAAAGGCCTATTTCGCGAAGGCTGCGCTGACATCCGATTTCCTGTTTTCCAAGGCGGGCAGGATCAGAAACGCTCTGCTCCAGAAATTTTCCAGGAGCGAGTATCAGGCCCTTTCTCAGGCGCGGGGCAGAATCTTTGATGAGTTCGTGGAAAAGAACATCCGCCTGTCCCCTGCCTTTCCTTCGATTCGCGAGCTGGGAAGTGTCTGTGAGGACCGGTACTGTGCCGTGCTGCTAGGCAGTGATCAGCTGTGGCTGCCGGGAAATATCGCCACGGGATACTTTACCCTGGAGTTTGTTCCGGATCGGGTCAATACCATCGCCTACGCGACCAGTTTCGGGCAGTCGTCTCTGCCCGCGGATTCGGCAAAGCGGGCAGCGGTCTTTTTAAAGAAGATCCGCCATATCAGCGTCCGGGAGGAATCGGGGCAGAAGCTCGTAAAAGAGCTTTCCGGGCGCAAAGTGCCGGTCCTGTGCGATCCCACGATGCTGTTTACCGGTGAGGAATGGGCGGCTCTTCAGGAAGAGAAACCCATCATAGAGGGAAGATACATCTTCTGCTACTTCCTGGGAGAAAACCCGCGTCACCGGGACTTTGTCCGGCGGCTGAAGGTGGCCTCCGGATGCAGGATTGTTGCCCTGCTGCATCTGGATGTGTACGTGAAGGAGGATGAAAAATTTGCCGATGAGACGCCCTATGACGTAGGTCCCCTGGAGTTTTTGAATCTGATCCGGCACGCGGAGTATGTGTGCACCGATTCCTATCACGGCGCCGTCTTTTCGATCCTTTACAACAGACCTTTTTTCGCGTTTCGCCGTTTCTCCGGAAAATCCAGGCAGTCCACCAATTCCCGGATGGACACGCTGTTTCACATGACCGGGATCAGGGGAAGACTGCTTACCGGGGAGGAAAAGATCGAAGAGTGTTTAAAGATCCCTTATGACGAAAAGCAGGTGCAAAGCCGGGTGAAAAAGATCCGGGACGCGTCCTTGCGCTATCTTGAGCATGCGCTGCGGGATAAAGATACCGACCTGTGAGGATCTTAAAGAGGCTGCGGCGGTGTAAGGTAACTGCGCGGGAAACAGAATCGCTAAGGAAAACGTTTCGCTGTTTCTTTGCAAAGCAAGGTCAAAGGACAATCCTTCGGGCAGCGGTTGCAGGATGAGCCGTTTCCCAAGCTGAAAGCTAAAAGCTAAAAGCTAAAAGCTGGGTCACGGATCTTCCATCCGGTGCCCCGGCATGGCGGAAAAAGTTAAAAGAGGATGAGGGGTATGAAAGGAGAAAGCGCTGCGGCTGGCGGCCCGGTTCGAATCGCCCAGATCATGACAGGGATGGGGTATGACGGCGTCACTGAGGGAGTCATGAATTACTACCGCCACATGGACAGAGAGAAAATTCAGTTTGATTTCCTCGATCAGGAGGGCTTTGCCGTTCCGCAGAGGGAGGAGATTGAGCGCCTGGGCGGACGGATTTTTGTGGTTCCAAGGTATTATCATGTGCCTGATTTTCTGAAAGAGCTGGAGGCGCTTTATACGCGCAACCACTATCAGATCGTCCACTCTCATATGAACACCTTAAGTGTGCTTCCCCTGTATGCGGCCAAAAAAGCGGGAGTGCCAAACCGGATCGCGAATTCTCATTCCACAGCGGGTCCCGGAGAACATCTGAGGAACGTGATCAAATATACGCTGCGTCCCTTCGCGGGGATCTATCCCACGCAGATGTGCGCCTGCACGGAGCATGCCGGAAGGTGGCTGTTTGGAAAACACGCCGATGTGCATGTTTTTCGCAGCGCGATTGAACTGGACAGGTTTTCTTTTGATAAGACGGCGCGAAAAGAACTGCGGCAGGAACTGGGTCTGAAAGGCAGACTGGTGGTGGGTTTTGTCGGCAGGTACTGCAGCCAGAAGAATCCGTTTCTTCTGATCGATATCTTCCAGGGAGTCGTAAAGCGGCATCCGCAATCTGTGCTTCTGGCGATCGGGGAAGGAGAACTGCTGCCCAAAGTAAAGCAAAAGGTGCATAAGCTGGGACTTGCCGATCACGTAAAACTGCTGGATCCGCGTCTGGATGTCAACCGGTATTATCAGGCGATGGATGTCCTGGTCCTGCCTTCCAGGTATGAGGGGCTGGGGCTGGTGGGGATCGAGGCCCAGGCGGCCGGCCTGCCCTGTGTGTTTTCTGACGGTGTCCCTGAGGAGACCAAAATTTTGGAGTCGACCGCTTTTGTGAAGCTGGACGCCCCGGTGGATCACTGGGCGGCGGCTGTTCTTCAGGGAGTGAAGAAGTATCCGCGCAGGGATACCACGCTGGAGATGCGAAAAGCCGGATATGACATCCGTCTGGAGGCCTGGAAGCAGGAGCGGTTTTATTTACAGCTGCTGACCGC
>CAZXSN010000029.1:0-2036 GCA_964643295.1 uncultured Lachnospiraceae bacterium | reverse complement strand
GTAAAGAGGACGCTTGACATCGCGCTGTCTTTGTTTGTCCTTGCGGTGACATCCCCTTTCCTTTTGCTGATCGCCGTGCTGATTAAGCGGGACAGCCCGGGACCGGTGATCCATAAACGCTGGTGCGAGTCGAGAAACGGGCGGTTCGCGATGCTGAAGTTTCGGACCATGGTGGAGAATGCCGATGATCTGGAAAAATTTCTGTCTCCGGAAGAGCTGGAAGAGTACAAGAAGAATATCAAGCTGCCGAACGATCCAAGGATTACGAAGATCGGACGCTTTCTCAGAAGAACAAGTCTGGACGAGTTTCCGCAGTTTATCAATGTTCTGAAAGGAGAAATGTCGATTGTCGGTCCGAGACCGGTTGTCCCGGAGGAGCTTTTGATGTACGGCGACAGAGCGGAAGAAATTCTCTCTGTGAAGCCGGGGATCACCGGCTACTGGCAGGCCACCGGGCGCAGCAACTGCTCTTATGAGAGCGGCAGAAGGCAGGAAAAAGAGCTGTACTATGTCCGGCATCAGAGCCTGAGACTGGATATCTGGATTCTTTTTAAAACCGTGACCGCCGTGTTTCGAAGAGAAGGGTCCTATTAAGGATGAATAAGGCGCCGGAAAGGATCAGGCAAGGCTGCGATTTTCCCTTCAGGCGGGAGCGAATGCGCGGGAAAGCTCATACGAAAGGATGGAAGGATGAGAATACTTGTAACGGGCGGGGCCGGGTACATCGGATCCCACACGAACAGGCTGCTGAACGAGACAGGATACGAAACGGTTGTTTTGGATAACTTAAGCAACGGGCACAGGGAAGCGGTGACAGGCGGAGAGTTTGTGCAGGGCGATTTTGGAGACCGGGAACTGTTAAACCGCCTGTTCGCGGAAAATCATTTTGATGCGGTTTTCCATTTCGGCGCTTACGCGTCTGTTCCGGATTCGGTTGTCAATCCCGCTCCCTATTACAGAAACAATGTGACCAGCATGCAGACTCTGCTGGATGCCTGTGTGGAGCACGGCGTTTTGTACTTTGTCTTCAGTTCTTCCGCCTCCACTTTTGGGAATCCGCGGCAGACGTTTATGGATGAGAGCCATCCGCAGCTTCCCATCAATCCCTATGGGATGACGAAACTTGTGGGAGAGCATCTGCTTCGGGATTATGACAGGGCTTACGGGCTGAAATCCTGTATCTTCCGCTATTTCTGTGCCGCGGGCTGCTCGAAGGACGCGAGGATCGGGGAGGCCCATGTCCCAGAGACTCATCTGATACCGGTCATGATGCGTTCCCTCTTAAGCGGGAAACCCTTTTTTGTATTCGGCGGGGACTATGATACGCGGGACGGCAGCTGTGTGAGGGATTTTGTGCATGTCCTGGATATCGCCCAGGCGCATCTTTTGGGCCTTCACTGGATCATGAAACATGACCGGACGGAGGATTTTAATCTTGGCAGCAGGCATGGATTTACGGTTCTTGAGATGATCCGGGCCCTGGAGGAAGTCAGCGGCAGGAAAGTTCCCTGGCGGATGGATGGGCGAAGGGAAGGGGATCCGCCGGTGCTGGTAGCCTCCAATGAAAAGGCCGTAAAGGTGCTGGGCTGGGATGCCGGGCACAGTGAAATTCACGAAATCCTTAAGGATGCCTGGAAGTGGGAAAACAACAGGAAGTATTAGATAAATAGATACTTTTGTAAAACACCAATTCGAACAGGATCGAATGCTCTTCGTCACGGGATCAGGAGAAGTATCCGCGTACCGGCGTTTTCTCTCTTCGAAGTTTTTTCTCCCCGCTGTCAGGACAGTCCGCACCTGCGGCAAGGCAGCTGCGGAAAAAGAATAGTTCGATGAAAGCTGACTGATTCAGAAAAGGTAAGCTTTTCAGGCACGATTGGTACGCTGACGGGTATCTGATGATTACAGCGTCAAAGATATGAACTTTCGGCTGAGAAGCAGTCATCAGGTGAAAAGGCTTCTTGACGCGCCCCCAAACTTAAGGTAAGATGTGGGATGTGTTTAACCGACCATAAGCTAAGCTTAAGACGGGCCCC
>CAZXSN010000028.1:0-33568 GCA_964643295.1 uncultured Lachnospiraceae bacterium | reverse complement strand
GTAAATAGGGGCTTTTGATCAAAAAATACCAACACTATGCAAGGAGGGATTTTTTGGAGAAAGGATTCCTTACTCCTTTTTCCATGTCTAAAGATTAAGGGAAAAGAGATATTCATTTCCCTTCCTTTTAACTGGATTTCTCTATTCAATTTCCACGCATTTCTTATGTACTCTTTTCAAAAAAATTCCTTTTAAACAGCCAGGCGTTAAATATTTATTGCCTGTATTGGAAGGCACGCAGAAAAGCCCCGCGTTGTTTTCTGACCGAAAACAGGCGGAAAAGAGGATCTTATTCTTATTTTTCGGGGCTTGGCTTGCCGGGATCTTCGTTTGTTTATACATTTGGTTTTTGTGAGGGAAAGAAAGGCACTTACGCGCGGCGTCCGCAGTCCGATCAGCCAAAGAGGACTTTTGCAGAATGAATCTTAGGTTCCCTGCGTTTTCTTTCGGTAATCGCTGGGGGTGTCTCCCGTCTGGGCGCGGAACACCTTAACGAAATAGTTGCTGTCCGGATAACCGACAAGCATGCTGATGTTCTGCACGGGAATCTGTGTCTCCGCCAGCAGTTCAGCGGCTTTTTCACAGCGCAGCCTGGCGATATACTGTCCGATTGTCAGACCGGTGTCCCGTTTGAAAACATCGGAAAGGTGTGTCCGGGAACAGTTCAGTTCATCCAGGATATCCTGCATGTGTATCTGCTGCGAGAAGCGAAGTTCCAGGTATTCCACTGCCTGTTTGGTCTCTTTGGAATACCCTTGTGTTTTCTGATGTGTCAGCCGCACTCCTTCCGTCAGATCCCGGATCAGATCGTACAGATGAGTGTGCTGCAGGTTGATGCCGTGCGCGGAAGACCGCTGAATATTTTCCTGTGTCAGGCGGTGGATCGTCACAACGGAGAGACCGCCTGCTTCCGCCGCTTTGCGGATCAGAGTGCGCAGGATCGCATCCACAACCAGAGGATTGTGGTAAATGGCCATGTTTGCGGATAACGACACCAGGTTTTGACTGCTGGACTTTAGACTCAGCAGATTTGTAAATGCCCGGAGAGCATCCTCAGTGCGCCCGCTTTCGATCATTTTCATCAGGTAGTTTTCCTTGGCATAGTTGGCGTAGATATTGAGAAATGGCTCCTCTGAGGGGATATTTGCGTCTTCCGTCCTGTCCGTGTAAAAGCCCCGCAGGTTCCGGACGGAATAGGCGGGAAGATCCGGCTGGAAGGCAGACAGGATCCCCTGGCAGATACGGGTTACATATGCCTGGCCGTAGAGCGGGAAGGCGGCGTGATAAATGCGAATGGCTTCCATGCTGGTCTGTGTCAGGTGAAGCTTGGACAAAATAGAGGAAAGCTCTGATTCATTGAGTTCGGCGGATACGTATGGTCCGATCACAAAGACGGTTCCCTGAAAGGAAAAGAACAGGGAGCATACATGCAGATGATCTTCGACAAGGTAGAAGATGTCCGGCTGCACCGCCGCCAGGGCAGTCTGGAAGCCTTCTGCAGTATAGAGCGGCTGAAGATCCTTATGAAAGCAGTAGAGATTCTCCAGCCGCCTGGAGTCCGTGTCCAGATCCTGGACAAACAGCACATTCATGGTCAGAACATTGGAAAGGAGACGGCTGATCAGATCCTGATTCATGAAAGAACCTCCCTGCAAATGCATATTTAAAAAAGAAGCGGTTCGCGTTTCCGGTTTTGGCGCGGGAATTCCCTTTGCTCCCGGCATATCCAGCGAGCTTTTTGTGTTTTCATCTGGCATGACAAACCCTCTGCCTTGTGCCCTAGGTACTTTTGGCCGCGCAGGAAACGAAGCGCGGACAGGTTCGGAAAACTAAAAAATGGCAGATTGTTCTACCAAATGGATTTTTTTTCTAATCCTGCCTGCCCAAAACTGCTATAGTTTTCTGCAGGAAGCAGGAGCCCAAAAGACTGAAAAACAGCAGGTTCCTGACATGCTGCGAATGGAAGATCCCTTAATCAGGGCGCAGTCCGCGGCGGAATCTGAAACAGCACTTTTTGGCTGACGGATCTTTCTGCATCGGTTTGATCCATACCGCACGAAAGGACAGGACGAGCAGATATATTCTGACACTGGCAGAATGAGACACGCGAAGTCTTATGCTTGGGTCAGACTGTAGATATTTTAGCACAGTTCGTGAAGGTTGTCTTCCATTTTTCGACAAACAAAAGGATGCGGTTTCCGTTTTTTAAGAGATGTCGGCCAGACTGCATGTCTCCCGCGATGGGCGGCGGCACAGCAGAAGCCTCAGGTATTTTTAGGGGATACGCATTCGAAAGAGAATGAGGTGATGTGCAGGATTGATCAGGCAGCAGGCAAATAATTCCGTGAACCGTCGGAACGGTTCGCAAATCTCTTTTTTCCAGGAGGTGTAAGAGACACAATGTCAAAAGAAAAGGCTGCCCCGCAGCCGAAAGAGCATTTTCCATTTTTAAAATTTCTGGCCTTTAAGTCTTCCGATGTCACGACTGCGGTTGGCTATCTGATCGTCAACACATATCTGACCATGTACTGTTCTGACTTTCTGGGCCTGGACACCGCAGTGATCGGTACGCTTCTGCTGGTAAGCAACGCCATTGATTTTGTGACAGACTTTATTGCGGCTGTCATCGTAGACAATACGAACACGAAACTTGGACGCGGCAGACCTTATGAACTCTGCATTCTCGGCCTGGGAATCTGTACGATCCTGATGTTTGCCACACCTGCGGGGGCCAGCAACACGGTCAAGTACATCTGGGTTTTCTGCATGTATTCGTTTGCCTACTGCATTTTTAACACGTTCCGCGGAGCTGCCCAGAACGTGTACTGCATCCGGGCCTTCCATAACAACCGCAGCATCATCGGCAAGGTTTCCTCTTACGGCGGCATTGTCACGACATTAGGATCCATGGTTGTTTCCACAACGTTCCCAATTCTGATGGGAAAGCTGGGCACATCGGCCTCCGGCTGGCTGCCCCTGGTAAGCCTGTACATGGTTCCCCTGACGCTGATTGGACTTCTGCGGTTTATTTTTGTCAAGGAGGATATGGACATTGAAGGCGAAAAACATGCCAAGGTCGATTTCAAGGCTATTTTTGAGATGCTCAAGAAAAATAAATACGCCTGGTTCTACGCGCTCATGGTCATGGTCTTCAACACGATCCTCAGCATGGGAACTCTTTCCTATTACTGGAAGTATGTCGTAGGCGACACCACTCTTATGGGAGTTATGAGCATCCTGGGCACCCTGATGCTGCCGATCATGCTGTTTTTCCCCATTTTCCTCAAGAGGTATTCCGCCGGTCAGGTGATCGCGTTCTCCTCGATTATCTCCGCGGTCGGCTATGCGATCGTCTTCTTTGCGAAAGGAAATATTCCGGTTCTGATGGGCGCCGGTATCCTGACGGGGTTTGCTTCTCTGCCGATTTCCTACCTGGGA
Source organism: uncultured Lachnospiraceae bacterium (assembly GCA_964643295.1). Lineage (GTDB taxonomy): Bacteria > Bacillota > Clostridia > Lachnospirales > Lachnospiraceae > Merdiplasma. The sequence goes on along the minus strand of CAZXSN010000028.1, from coordinate 30,130 downwards.
TACCTGTTCGTGATGGATCTGGCGACGTACAACGCCTATCTGGGACTGCCCAGAATGGAATCTTCCATCGGTGCGATCTTCAGCGGCTTCGGCACTCAGATCGGGCAGGGACTCGGCGGCTTCCTGACCGGAGTACTGTTAAATCTTTCCGGGTATGTCGCCAGCACGGGCGCTGAGGTCGTTGAACAGCCTGCCAGCGCGATTCTGATGATTCGCGTCCTGCATTCTCTGGTTCCCATGGTGATGATCCTGGCGGTCGGCTTCTTCGCGTACAAATTCTCAGATCTGAGCAAAAAGATGCCGGAGATTGAAAAGAGCCTTGCGGAGAGAGCCTAGGCAGAGAACAAGTAGGCAGACAGACAGAAACAAAAGAGAGGATTGCGTGATGAGAACACTTTATGATGAGGAATTTGGGGAGATCACGGTGCGCCAGATCCCCGTTCCTGAGGACGTACAGCTGGAACCCGGCGGGATTTATACCTATTCCGGCAGAGTTGCCGTGCAGTACAGGATTTGCGGCGAAGAGCCGGAGAGGCTTCACATTGCCACGGTAAATGACGATGGCAGCGCCTGGCAGGAGATCTTTGACGGGATCGTGCATCTAAAGCCGGAAGGGAACGGACTGCGCTTTATGCCGTTCCCGGATAACAGGCGGGCGCTTCTGGGCGATTACGTTTTTGAGTGCGAGCCGGATATGGATACAGCGGATCCGGAGAAATCCCGAATCGTGCCCATTCATTATCCGGACGAACTGCGGCAGATGAAGGGCTTATGGAAGGTGTGGTCGGAGATTGTCATTTCCCCCGATAACGAGCATATCGGCTGGAACGGCCTTGGCGCCGCCACGGGAGTATACGTGGGCAGGCTGCGCCGCGGGGATACGGAGTACTTTATTGACGATGTGCAGACGATCAGCGGACAGACGGTTAAAGAGGATCCGGCTCATCCCGGCTGCGTGATTCTGGGACCGCTGCGGGGCGGGGAAATTAAACAGTTTACGAGAGGCGGCCTTTCTGTTTCTCTGGTAGGCAGCGGAAGGGGCGCCGGGGGATCGGTTGAGCAGGCCCTGGATTCAGAGGACTTTCGAGAGATCACGAATTCTCCCGGCTACGACGAGACGACGATCTTTTCTCCGGATAACCGGCTTGGCGTGACGATGACTACAAGATTTTCGCCGACGACGAACAGCGCGTTTCTGGGGCTGATACCCAGAAGAGGAAACGATACTACTAAGCATTGTCTGACCAGCCTTGTGTATATGTATGGAGTGGCGGAGACCCGCCAGGGAGGAGACGGAAACATCGGTCCCGCTCTGATCAATATATCCCGCTCGGTCCGCGAAGAAGGCTACCTGGGCGTGAACCTTTCGGATCCGACCGGGGAATGGGTGTATTATTCCCCGATGTCCTGGCATCCTTCCTCCAGGAAACTTATGTGGAATGAAGGACAGAAAAAGTCGGTCGGCGATGGGATCCGCCTGACAGTCGCTGAGCTTGCAGATTACAGCGCGGGGGAACCGATTCCCGCAGCCTCGCTGCCGGAAAACATTCCCTATGCCTATCCGGGAGTGGACCCGAGAGGAGGCATGAGCGCATCCGGAGATGAGATCAAAATGGCCGGAAAGGTCTCCGGTTTTGTCACAACGACCGTACAGACGGGAAGCAGTATGACCGCGAAAACGGTCTACGAAAACTTCAGCGATGACGGGAAGAGCTTCTTAAACGGCTGGGAGAGCGCGAGTACGCCTGGGCTGATGAGACCGGGAGATGCGGTGTATGACGCCTGTCTGCAGCTTACAGGGGAACATACGGGAGAAATGGATCTGCACGTGATCTATCGCCTGGGAGCTTCCACGGGCAGGGTTACGCTGGAGGAGCCGAGGGGATTTGCCAGATATGATGAGCAGATCATCCGTCTGGGCTGATGATGCGCACTTGTACAGGAACTGGTGCGAAAGCTGTATCTTTCAGCACGGTTCCCTAAAATCGAAAGATTTCTTTAAATGGCAGCGGCGAAAGCCGCTGCCGTTTTGTTTTGGCCTTTTGCGTATGGAGAGACGTGAGTTCGTTTTGGATGGGTATCCGGCGGACCTGTTTTGTCGTACAGTCTGCGCAGGGTTTTTGCAGGCAGCCGGAGGCTGCCATTGTAACAGGTATGCATGGAAAAGTCTGAGAGCAGAAAAAAATTGACAGGAGCAGAGTTCTGCTTTATAGTATTAAGCGGACACGAAAGTAAACAGTGTTTAACAAAAGTACAGAACAATAAAACGAAAAAGTGAGCGGGATCTGCCCGTATGGCTGCAGATGCAGGCGGAGGTGTGTTTTGCGGACAGAAGCGGGACGCCGTCGGCGTTTCCTTCAGGTTCAATAAGCGGGCGCAGACGGTTGCCTGTGCGAACACAAAGCATATGCTGTGCGGGAGCATGCAGGTTCTTGAAAAAAGCCGTACAAACCGGTCAGGATGCACAATAAGAAGGAGGTTTTGAAATGGCGATTGCAATGGTGCTCAGATTTGTAGATGTACTCTGTGATGATTCACTGAAAAGCATCTATATTGACGGGAAAAAGATGGGCTATCAGTTCGATGTCCGTCTGGCATGTTACAGGGGACATTTTCTCTCGGTCATCAACGAGATATCGCTGAAGGTGGACGGGGAAGCTGTGCCGGAGATGGATATGTCCTTCTCGATTCATGGAAAAGACTTCGGACTGGCACAGATGAAGGAGAACTGTTCCGAGTTCTGGCGGATTACAGAACCCGCTACGATCAAGGTTCTGAAAAGAGGAGGATTAAAAGAGGGAGAGCATGACATCGATTTTCACATGGTGTACAGAAGCCCGTACATGCCAATCGGCGACAAGGAGTACATGCCATGGGACAGCTCGCAGGAGAAAACAATGATACTGAAGGAATATCTGCACTGAGACGGAGGCGCAAAAATGGGAAATATCAAGCTGGGAGTAACATTGTATTGTTTCACGAAAGAGTACTGCGAAGGCAAAATGACTCTGGAGGACTGTATCCATACAGCCAAAGAACTTGGCGCGGAAGGGTTTGAGATTGTGGCGACGCAGATGGTTACCTCCTATCCGTATGTCAGTGATCAGTTTCTGGGGGAATTTCGCGCGATCTGCCAGTACTATGACATCGAACCGGTCTGTTACGGAGCCAATATGGACCGCGGGATGTGGTACGGCAGGGATCTTTCCCTCGATCAGATGGTCGAGATGGCGGTCAATGATCTGAAAAACGCCAACCGGATGGGCTGCACGGTGATCAGGGAACAGTATGTGCTGCCGCCGGAAGGACTGGTAAAGCTTGCCCCTTACGCGGAGGATTTTAACGTTCGCGTGGGCATTGAGATCCATAATCCGGAGACGCCGAATACGCCCGTGATGCGGGAGTATCTGGCAGCGATCAAAGAGTCCGGTTCGCGGTATATCGGCTTTGTCCCTGATTTTGGCTGTTTTGCCACCAGGCCAAACAAACCGCACTGGGATACGGCGCTGGCCAACGGCGGGAACCTGAAACTGATGGAAATGGCAAGAGATTTCAGGTATGATGGCGTTCCGATTGAGGAGGCCCGTGAAAAGCTGATCAGTCTTGGAGCCGGTGAGATTGAACTGGCTGAGCTGCAGGAGTTCTATGCGTTCCTGCAGTTTAGGAAAACCTGCGACGCAGAGCTTGCCGGTTTGAAGGAAATCATGCCGTACTGCTTCCATATGCACGGGAAATTCCATTATCTCGACGAGAATCTGGAAGAGGCCAGCATTCCCTACGCTCAGATACTGGATACGGTGAAGAATTCCGAATACAACGGTTATATTGTGTCCGAATACGAAGATCATGAATCCGGCAACGCGGTTGAGATGACCAGGCGGCATCAGGCGATGATGAGGAAACTGCTGAATAGGTAAGACGTCTCCAGGGATTCGGGACAAGGGAATAAATGCAGGATATGGGGAAATATAGATGATTCAGGCGTCAAAAGGTGATTACGGATTGTTCCGCTGCTTCGCAGCTTCCACAATCCTGCTCAACATTCGGAATTCATGGGGCCCCTGCCCCACTTCTTCCTCATGTTGGGGTGTGTCAATAAGCCTTTTCACCCACTGGCATGCTTTGCATGCCTTGGCCTCAGGCTTTTGACGCTGTAATCATATAGATGCGAAATCCTGTTTTGCATGAATCTTCCTATGGATAAAAACTTTACGGAGAGGTTTTGGCTGCTGAAGGCGGATTTTCTCCTTGCTAGGGAATGGGTTTTTCAGGGAGAAATGCTAAGCAGCAGGGACCGGACTGGAAATGATAGTATCTGTATAAACAGAACTTCTGTGAGCGTAGGACAGAAAAAGAGAACCTGTCTTACGCTCATTTTTTGACATATGATGGGGAAAGACAAGAAAAAACACTGATTTAGTCTGCATGGACTATTGCACATACAGATTCCTGACGGGTTGGATTACAGGCTGTTTTTGCGACCTGTGCGTATGAAAACCTTTTCCAGGCTGCTTTCGTACAGGGGTATCTTTTGACTGTTTTGCTGTTTTCCTTCCATGTATCTCATGTGAGGGAAACTTTTTCCGGAAAATATGCCGCCTGGGGAGAGGGAAAGAAGGAAAGAAAGGAGCCGGTACCAGAGAGGTCTTTGCAAGTTTCCAGGAGGATGCGCAGCTGAGAAGACCGGCCTGTAAAACAGGCATCCCTTGCCTATTAGAAATGGGAATGTAATTTGCCTTTATTGGCAAATCGGTTTTCCCTGTCAGCGACACTGTAAAATCCCTGGTTCTTTTTGCATTTCCTCTTTTAGGGGTTTCCTTTTGGCCTCGTCTGTGCTATACTGTTTAAAAAGTCAGGAGACGAAGAGGGTGTCCGCGGATGGTTCCTTCAAAGGAAGAACAGGATGCCATATCATTGTATGCTCTGCGAGGGATGTCCACGAACCGGCAGGGCATACGAAGGAGGAAACTTTAAATGAAGAGTTTTTCGCAGAGCGGACGGTCAAAATATTTTTCTGACTGCGGGACAGTGATCTTTTGAAAATGGCTGTTTTGTTTTTGCCCTCTGCGGGAAAAGGACTGCCGTATGAACTGCCCCGCGTCTGTGCGGGATGGGTGCGGAAGAATAAGGACAGGTAAAATTTGGCTGTCGTCTGCGGACCGCTGCGGCCCATTTAAATGGTATCTGTACGGAAACCACAGGAAGAGATTCCGATCATTTATGAACAGGAGGATGCAGCATGCGAATTTCAGCATTCTGGGAAAATATTGGTGAGGCGGCAAAACAGACGGGACAGTCCGTTTTTGAACTGCTTTCCTCTCTTAAAAAGGAGGGACTGCAGTCGGTCTATATCTGCTATTCCTTCTGCCTGAAAGAGCATGAGCAGGAGATCATGGCGCTGCTTAAAAGTCTGGATCTTTCTCTGGAAGGATTGTGGGATGTGATCCAGTTTCACGTCCTCTCGGACGAAGATGCCAGGAGCGCCTATGAGGGACTGGTTGACTGCGCTGCCAGGAATGGGGCAGGACACGTGCTGATCGTACCCGGCGCCTTTTACGGACCGGAGGAGGGAAAAGTCACCCGCAGGGAGGTTAACGAGCGGGAACCGGAGATTCGGCGGATGATCGAACGGATGCGTCAGGCCTGCGCATACGGACAGGAAAAGAAAGTCGCTGTGACCATGGAAGACTACGATGTGTTTTGTTCCCCAATCGTATATCCGGAGGTATTGCGGCGCTTCTTTGAGGAGATCCCGGACTTGCAGATGAGCTTCGATACGGGCAACTTTATTCCCTGTGACAGGGACGTGCGGGAGGAGTTTGCCTGCTACAGAGGCAGGATCGCCACCTTTCACTTAAAGGATCGGGTGGAGGGCGCCGATTTGTCCGGTGTGGAAAAAACACCCTACGTCACGGAAAGCGGACGTAAGTTTTTCCCAGCGGTTACGGGCTGCGGGCAGATGCAGATTCCTTTCATTCTGTCGGAACTGAAAAAGGATGGGTATGACGGCGCGGGCATTATAGAACTGTTCGGGTCCGCGGATATGGCAGGCAAACTGGCAGCATCCGTTCGCTGGCTGAAACAGAACGCTTAGGAGAGTAAGGGTGATGGAAAGAAAGATTTGCGCCGGTGTGGTCGGTGCGGGAGAGGTCACCGGAATCTATCTGAAAAATATGACGGGCCGTTTTTCGAACCTGCGCGTGAAAGCGATCTGCTCCGCACACTTTGCTCATGCGGAAGCGATGGCGAAGCAGTATGGGATAAAGGCTGCTGCATTTGAAGAAATGCTGTCCGATAAGGAGGTGGAACTGATCGTCAACCTGACTCCGTTGTGGGTGCACGATCAGATCATCAGGGCGGCGCTGGAAGCGGGAAAGCATGTTTACACGGAAAAGACCCTGACCGGGGATCTTTTACAGGCGGGCAAGCTGCTGGCGCTGGCAAGGGATAAGCATCTTTCTTTCGGGGCAGCCCCGGATACCTTTTTAGGGGCCGGGATCCAGACGGCAAAGGCGGCGATAGAGGACGGATCTATCGGGGAAGTGACCGGTTTTGCCGTGACTGCCTGCCGTGACTGGGGAGAGCTTATGAGCCGCAAACCGTCTCTGAGAGAGCCGGGTCCCGGGATCTGTTATGATTACGCTGTCTACCATGTCACAGCCCTGGCAGCTTTGCTGGGGCCGGTCGATTCCGCGGCGGCCTTTGCCGCGCATTCGCATCCCTGCATCTGCAAAAATCCGGATTCTCCCCTGTATGGGCAGGAACTGGTCTGTCCCAATGAGACGAGGGTATCCGCCTTGCTGCGAATGCGAAGCGGGGTGACAGGGACAGTGATGCTGAACGGGGACAGTATCCCGGAGGATGAGACGTTTTTCCGCATTTACGGAACGAAAGGGATCCTGGAACTGGGCAACCCGGATCAGTTCTATACGTTTGTGCGGCTGCTGCCATCGCAGTGCGCTTTGCAGGGCACCGGCGAGTTTATGGAACTTACGCCGGTCAATCCGTATACGGACAATGCGAGGGGACTGGGGACGGCGGATCTGGCCCGGTCGATCCTTACGGGTGAAAAAAGCCGGGTGGATGCCAGACTGGCCTACCATGTGCAGGAGGTTCTCGCGGCGATCCTGGAAAGCAGCAGGACGCAGTCGTTTGTTCCGGTTCGCTCCGACTGTCCGCTTAGTGAACCGTTGAGAGGAATGCTGTCGGCGGACTGATTCGGTTTCCCTTATTTTGCGGGGGCAGCCGAATTCAAAGAAACATTTTAAATGGTTTTAGATGCCTGAAGATTGCCCGAAAACACCGGAAGAACCGGAAAGAGAGGGGAAGGACATGAGATATTATATCGCGGATCTGCATTTTTTCCATCGGGCGCTGAATACGCGCATGGACTGCCGAGGCTTTGCGGACGGGGAGGAAATGAACGCCTACATGATCGGGCAGTGGAACAAAAGAGTGCACAAAAACGACGAGGTCGTGATTTTAGGGGACTTTTCCCTGGGTAAAGGGGAGGAAACGAACGCGATTGTAAGTCAGCTTTCGGGCAGACTGTTTCTGGTTCGGGGAAACCATGACCGTTTTGTGGACGATAAGGCGTTTGACCGGAGCCGCTTTGAATGGATCAGAGATTACGCGGAACTGCACGACAACAGGCGCAGGGTTGTGCTCTCCCATTATCCGATCTTCTGTTACAACGGACAGTACCGGAAGAGAGAGGACGGATCGGATGCCACCTACATGCTGTACGGGCACGTGCACAATACCTTTGATGAGAAGCTGGTGCATACGTTTCAGGAGATTACCAGAAGAAGCATCTATCCTGCCGGCGACGGGATCGAACCCCGGCACATCCCCTGCCATATGATCAACTGTTTCTGCATGTTTTCGAATTATACGCCGCTGACGCTGGATGAGTGGATCGAAAATGACAGGCAGCGGCGAAACAGCATCGATGTTCAGGGGGTTTCCATCGAAGAGCCGCTTTGAGGAAGGCCGGGAGAGAAAAGGCGGGAGTTTTGCCTCCCGTCGGAGGACATTTTTCCGGTGAAGACAGGGCCAATCCGGGAGTTAGATGGACCTGGCTGAAATTAAGGAAAGTTCGGCGAACAGTATCAGGGGAAGATTTGCGATCTTTTGCTTCACATCGTTTACCATATTTCTTCAGGCGGCATTTTAACTATTGAACTCCCAACCCGTAAGCGGGATGAAATTTCTCTTTTCGGAAGGCAAATTTTGGGCCTCGAAAGATTTTCTGGTTTTGGACTTTTTGGCGAGCGGGTGATATGATCTCTCTTGTTTGGGGGAAATACCGGAAAGCTTCTGTACAGAATGTCATTTCAAAAAATAAAACATTTTTCTAATGTGATATTGGTGATTATTCACAAAATTAGGTGCCCTAATTTGTCAGAAAATACGGATTAACACCGCTCCCATTTTCGACTATAATCAAAAATGTAAGAAAAATGGGGAGAAGGCAATCTGCGTGAATATCAATGATGTGGCCAAAGCGGCTGGGGTTTCAAAAACGACGGTCTCCAGAGTCCTTTTGGGAGGCGAGAAAGTAAAGCCGGATACGAGGGAAAAAGTACTGGATGCGATCCGGAAACTGAACTATACGCCAAACACCTCCGCCCAGATGCTGGCAAAAAAGAGCAGCCGGGTCTTTGGAGTCATTGGCACACAGCCTTTCAGCGATCCGTTCTATGCCCATGTTCATGAGCAGATCGCGATGGACTGCGAGCGGCGAAATTACCGTATGCTTTATGTGACATGCGGAAAACAGACCGGCTGCGGATGCGAAAAGGAGATTGCCCTTCTTTACGGGAAGGTAGACGGATACATCATTACCGGCTGCGATTACATTACGAAAGAGAATGTGGAGCAGCTCACGGGAATGCATATGCCGGTTGCACTTTTTAAGAGCGGCTTTGTTCAGGAAGGAGCACTCACCGTAGATATTGACAACGTGAAAAGCGGAAGTTCTGCGGCAAGATACCTCATTGAGAAGGGATATCGAAAAATCGGATACCTGCACGGGGATGACGCGGAGAGTGTTTTCCTGGAAGGACAGGAACGCTACAAAGGATTCACTCAGGAAATGAAGGAAAACGGACTCCTCCTGGCCTGTGAATTCTATGGCCGCAGAAACTACCAGATTTCCTTAGACCTTGCGGAAAGCATCGCGGTATCCGGGATCGATGCTCTGTTTTGTGAAACCGATCTTATGGCTTATGGAGTTGCGTCTGGACTTCTCAGCCTGGGAGTGAAAATTCCAGAACAGATCGCGGTTCTCGGCTTCGATGACATCCGGTTTCGAAACTTCAGGACGCAGATTCAACTGTCTACGATCTCGCAGCCGATTGAAAAAATGACTGCATACGCGGTGAATGCCCTGGCGGATCAGATTGAGTTAGGAGTCCCCTGCCAGACCATGCGGATATTTGACACGAGCATTGTGGAAGGATTGACCACATAGGATCACGAAAAAGTGATTGATTTTTTTGCCACAAAATGGGAGCGCTACCATTTTGGACATAGAGATGAAACAACGTATGGAAAGAGGCCGGAAAGGCCGGAATGGAGGACTGAAATGAAGCGGAAAAGTGCAACTGTTTTACTGTCGGTGGCAATCGCATTGTCGGCTTTCCAGATTCCCGCGATGGCAGAGAATGCAGCGGCAAACGAGGATTACAGCGGAACGATCAAGGTATGGTCATGGACCAATGATCCGGAATACCACATCGCCGCCTTTGAGAAAGCTTATCCAAACGTGAAGGTGGAGTTTACGCAGATCGGTACGGATTACGACACCAGAATGCAGACAATCGTAGACAATCTGACAGAGGGGCCGGATGTATTTTACGCCGATGTAAAAACCGTCAAGAATTACATCGAATCCGATGCGTGGGAGAATCTCTCGGGAGATCCGTATAATGCGGATACCAGCGATGTTGTGCCCTACTGTGTCGATATCGCAAGCGACACGGAAGGGAATTTAAGAGCCATGACGTATCAGGCGACACCAGGCGGATTCTGGTATAAGAGAGATCTGGCTTTGGAGTATCTGGGAACGGATGATCCGGAGGAAATCTCCAAAATGCTTTCCACCATGGACGGCGTACTGGAGACGGCAGAAAAGATTAAGACAGCGAGCAGTGGCGAAACGCACATGTTTGCAAGCTATCAGGATCTGTGGATCATGGCGAATTATGGGATGCGTACGATACCATGGGTGACTGACGGTGTCTTTACTATGGACGAGTATGTGCCGGAATTTTTCGATCTTGCCAAAGAGATTCGCGACAATGGGTATGACGCGAAGCTTGACTGGTGGAGTGAGGCCTGGTATTCGGCAGCCACGGATCCCTCAGTCTTTGGCTATACGCTTCCCACCTGGGGACTTCTGAACGTGATGCAGCCGAATGCGCCTGACACTGTTGAAAACTGGGGAATCGCATCTCTTCCCGCCGCTTACTTTAACGGCGGCTCGTATATGGGAATCTATCGGGAGAGTGAAAATAAAGATCTTGCCTGGCAATACATCAAATTCGTATGTACGAATCAGGATTTCCTGAAACAGTATGCGGTTGACAGGGCAGATTTTACGAGTTCACAGACGGTGAATGCGGAAGTGGGCGAAGGGTATGTTAACGAATGGTGCAGGGATCAGAATACGATTGCATTTTTCAGCGGAGAACTGGAAAAGATCAACACTTCTCTTGTCACCAAGTACGACGATGTGATTCAGGGACTGCTCCTGAACAACGTGGATCTGTATCTGAACGGCTCCATTACCAAAGAGGAGGCCATTGTTCAGTTCAAGGAGGATGTGGCGAGCAACTACAGGAGATTGACTGTGGAATAGTAAAGTTCCCCAACATGCCCGCAAAGTGCAGGCATTAGTCTGAGAAAGCGGGCGTGTTCCCTGAAAAAAGGCGTTTCAGAATCTCTGCATGTGCCAGAGAATTGAGTTATGGTTTCCCCGCGAGGCAGTTTTGCGGCGCCTTCCTTTATGGAAAAAGACAATGGTTTCGCATCCCGCGCACGTAAGCATCATATGCACAGTGAATGGATCCATGGCTCTCTTTGTGTTTCCCATTAGGTTTGCATTTTCGCAGGGAAAAAACCGAGCGGGAAGGAGGGATTTGAGTGAAAGAGAAAAGAGCGAAATGGGGACTGATTTTCTGTGCGCCATTCCTGATCATATTTTTGGTTTTTCAGTTATATCCAATTCTGTATTCGTTTTACCTGAGTCTTACTTTTCAGGAAAGCAACCGGAATTATTCTTTTGTGGGTCTGAAAAATTATCAGGATCTGCTTGCGGACATGACATTCTGGAAAAGTGTGATCAACACCTGGAAGATCTGGCTAATGGCCTTCATTCCGCAGCTGGTATCCGCGCTGTTGCTGGCGGTTTTGCTTTCCCAGTACAAAGTAAAGAGAGCCGGATTCTTCCGCGCGGTATTTTATCTGCCGAATCTGGTAACGGCAGCTTCGATCGGCATTCTGTTCTCCGCGCTGTTTGAATGGCAGACGGGAAGTATCAACAATATCCTTGTCACTCTTGGCATCATCAGGGAAAAGATCAACTGGATGGGAAGCCCCGCCTTTGCGCAGGGAATCACTTCGTTTATTCAATGGTGGATGTGGTTCGGCTACTCTTCTATCCTGCTGACATCAGGAATTGCGGCAATCCCTGGAGAAATTGTAGACGCGTCGGTTGTCGACGGGGCGAACAGTCGGCAGCGTCTGTTTCGAATTACACTGCCTCTGTTAAAGCCAACCATTTTGTATGTTCTTGTCACTTCCCTGATTGGGGGCATGCAGATCTTCGATATTCCCATGACGCTGACTCAGGGAAGCGGAGAACCGCAGAAATCTTTAATGACCATGGTGCTTTATCTCTACAATATGGCCTTCAAGAATAATGACTACCCATATGGAGCAACAATCTCTTATGCTCTCTTTATTATTATCCTGATCTTTTCTACCATTTTCTTTAAAGTGCTCTATGGGAAAAAGGAGGAGGAAGCATGAATGCGGGAAAGAAAGTGGGAAACATTCTGTTGTATGCTCTTTTGATCCTGCTTGTGATCATATGCGTCTTCCCATTTTATATCATGATTGCGAACTCGACGCATTCTACGAGCGAACTGTATACCGGTCTTAAGATTTTGCCCGGTACGAGTTTTTTGGAAAATTTTAAGAATCTGACCGGCAGAGTCAATATTGGCAGAGGATTTCTGAACAGTTTTATCATTGCGTCCTCTTCCACTTTCCTCTCCGCATACTTTGGCATGATGACGGCATTTGGTCTGTACGAATACAAGTTTAAGCTCAAAGGGGCTGTCTATGTTGTGCTGATTCTCTCTATGATGATTCCGGGTCAGCTGGGGATCATCGGCCTGTTCCGTCTGAGCCGTGATATCGGAATCCTGGATACATACTGGCCGATCATTCTCCCAAGCATCGCAAACGCAGGGACTACGTTCTTCATCTACCAGTATCTTCAGACTGTCATGGATGAGAATCTGATCGACTCGGCGCGAATAGACGGAGCCAGCGAGATGCGCATCTTCCACTGGATTATCATTCCGCTTGTCAGGCCAGGGGTTTTCACGATGGTTATTTTTAACTTTGTCTCCTGCTGGAATAATTTCTTCAATCCTATGATCTTGTTATTCAGCGAGGAGAAGTTTACCGTTCCCATTCTGATGAACAATCTGAACAATGGGATGCTTCAGGATCTCGGTGCAAAATATACTGCGATTGCGCTTTCCGTTGTCCCAATTATTGTCGTATACTGTTTTATCTCAAGATATATTACAGAAGGCGTGATGGCAGGCGCGGTGAAAGGATAAAGCGAAGATGAACCCCATATTAGATTCCAAGTATTACATACCGGATGTGGAAGCAAGGCAATGGGATGACGGACGTGTATATCTGTATGGTTCCATGGATGTGAGCGGCAACAATGACTACTGCAGCAGGGAATATGCCGTTTTTTCTTCCCATGATATGAAAAACTGGACCGTGCATCCGAGAAGCTTTTCGAGTGACTCTGTCCATGATGCGTCCGCGGTTAAACTTCCCCTCTATGCGCCGGATTGTGAACGAATCCATGATCGATATTGTTTGTTTTACTGCCAGAAAGAAGGAAGGGAGGGCGTCGCTTTCTCGGAGCATCCAGAAGGCCCCTTTGGGAATTCACGTGGGATTTTTCCGGCTGATAAGGATGGGATTGATCCGGCTGCTTTTGCTGATGATGACGGAAAGCTGTACTATTTTTGGGGACAGCGTCATGCAAGGGGTGGACAGCTGGATCTGAAGACCTGCTTCATTCTGCCGGAAACATTGACGGACAACATCCTGACAGAGGAAGAGCACGGCTTTCATGAGGGAATTTCTATCCGGAAGCGAAATGGGCTTTACTATCTGATTTATTCTGACATTTCCCGAGGCGGGCGGCCCACCTGCCTTGGTTATGCGACCAGCGATCATCCGCTTGGCCCCTATCACAAGCGCGGGATTATCATTGATAACACCGGGTGTGACCCATCAACCTGGAACAATCATGGATCCATCTGTGAAATCAACGGACAATGGTATGTGTTTTACCACCGTTCCACACGAAATAGTCACTATAACAGGCAGGTCTGTGTGGAGCCGATTTTTTTCAGGGAAAATGGATCCATCGACGAGGTCCCCATGACGACGCAGGGAGCGGATGCTCCTATCGATGTGGCCACTCCCTTAGAATTGTTCCGTACATGCGGTATGCAGGGCAAGTGTTATATTGATGAGTTCAGGGACACATCCCATTGCTATGAATACGTGACAAATCTGCATGATGGTGACTGCCTGACCTACCGCTATCTGAATTTCAAAGTTGGTTTGTCAAGCGTGGTGATCAGGGCATCCTCTCCGGAGGGAAATATGACCGTAGATGTATGTTTGGATACCGGGGACAAACGGATCGCAACCGTTTTGGTCGACAAAACGGCAGGTCCGCATGAGTTTGTGCCGTTTTGGTCTCCTGTACAGGCGTACGATTCAGGCGTACACTGTCTGATCCTTAAAATTAGCGGCGGGCCAGGTCTGCTCGGAGCACTCAGGGAAATTAAATTTCAATGATCCATGCATATGGATTTTTGACCTTCCACAAAAACTTTAAAAAACTTCGGAACTCAGCGGCCACGCCGTGGACAGAAGATTTTTTGATTCTTTTAGATCTCCCTTTGCCTCCCCCATTCAAAATTTGTCATTCCATTCAAAAGTCAGAGGAATGCAGGGACACGAACGGATGCGCACCGTAAAATTGTATAATACAGTTGACAAAATCCGGAAAATAGTGTAACATATGCCATAATAAAGCGAAACACCGCTGTCTCGCCTATGCAAATTGTATAAACGCTGTTTTTGCTGTAAGATGCCGACATTTTTTCTCACAGAAAAATGTAAGGGCTTACAAAGCCGGTTTGGGCTTCGTTTCGTGCGTGGAGAAATGTTCTAGCTTACGACTGAAGGCGCAGGCGTTCTTCTTTGGCAGAAAAAATGTAAGCGCTTACAACGAGAACGCTTTATATAAAAAGAAAAAAGGGAGGACAAAGAAACATGAAAAAGAAACTTTTCAGTGCTGCTCTGGCTGCCGCGATGGTGCTCAGCCTGGCGGGTGCGCAGGTGACTCCTGCGGAGGAAGCCGCGATCGAGCCCTGTACGATCAAATTCAATTACTGGGCGGACAACACGGACTTTTCGGCTTTGATGCAGGAGATCATCGCCAAATTCAATGAGGAAAATGAGTACGGAATCGAAGTGGTCGGCGAGGAGATCCCCTGGGACGGCGGCGGATATTCCAACACGCTGTTTAACACGGCGATGGGCGGCGGAGATGTGGATGTGGCAACCTTTAAGCTGACCTCGACGCCGATGTTCGTAAACAACGAGCTGCTGGCGGATTTAACGCCCCTCATTGATGCCTGGGAGGACAAGGATGATATCTCCGAGAACCTGTACAACATCATGAAGCAGGCCGGCGGAAGCGATGCGATCTACGTAATGCCCTGGAATACGCAGGTTCTTTACGTGTATTACCGCCCGTCCATCTTTGAGCAGGCCGGGGTGGAAGTTCCGACGACCTATGAGGAACTGCTCGACGTGATCGAGAAATGCACGATGGATACCGACGGCGACGGCAAAACCGATGTCTACGGCTGGGGTATGAGAGGCGGCGCCGGCGGCCAGGAGCCATGGGGCAGCTTCATCTATGCACGCGGCGGAAGTTTTGATGATCTGACCAGCGAGGGTTCCGTGGCAGGTATGCAGGATTTCATCGATATCTACACCAATGGCTGGTGCCCGCCCACAGCGACCAGCGACGGCTTCCAGGAAGTCATTGCCAACTTTAAGACCGGTCTTACGGCCATGACCGTTCATCATATCGGTTCCTCCAAGGAAATGGTTGAGCAACTGGGCGATGATGTGGATGCTTTCATCTTCCCCGCCGGTGAGGGACAGTGGACCTCCATGGGCGATACGGAGACGGTGATGTTCGAGTCCTGCGAGAACAAGGAAGCCGCTTTCGAGTGGATGAAATATCTGGCAGCCTATGACGGACAGCAGATGTGGTGCGAAGGCACCGGCCAGGTTCCGGTCAGCACGAGAGTGCAGAATACGGATTACTTCCAGAATGACAAGTTCATGCGCGTCTCCTTCGAGGGCGTGGATGTGGCAGGCATTCTTCCGGTTTTGGATACCACAACCGAGTGGATCAGCAACTGGCCCGCGAACGTCAGCATGGCTCTGACCGGACAGACCACCGCGCAGGAGTGCATGGAGACTCTGCAGGCGGAACTGTACAAATAAAATGAAGTGATGTATGCGCCTCTTTGAGGTGTCTTAAGGGGATGCTGCCGCGAAAGAAAACGAACGTCCCGTGTGCCGGTTTTGCCAAAAGCCGACGCCGGGATTCCGGCTAAAAGTCGGCGTTTCGCGGCAGCCTCTTTCTTTTTTTGTGTTAAGAGGGGAGGGCCTATGAAAAAAAAGAAAAGTATTTATCCGTATTTGCTCGTGGCTCCGGCTCTGCTCATTATTCTGTGCGTGGTGTTTATTCCGGTTATCAATGCCATTTCGATGAGTTTTCAGAACTATGATATGAGAAGGCCGAAAGACATACATTTTACTGGTCTGGACAATTACATTGCGCTGTTTAAGGATCCGCTCTTCTGGAAAGCTCTTCAGAAAACCATTTTGTGGGTAGTATTCGGGGTCGGCTTTCAGTTCCTGTTCGGGTTCATTTTGGCGCTGCTTTTAAATAAGCCGTTTAAGGGGAGAGGCGTTGTGCGGGCGGTCAGCCTGATTCCCTGGGTGACGCCCGGTGTCCTGATCGGCCTGATGTGGAGATGGATGTACGACGGCAACTACGGCGTGATCAATGATCTGCTGCAGAAGCTGCATATCACATCGGAAAATATCCCGTTTCTGTCTCAGACAAGCACGGCATTCCCCGCAGTGATTGTTACGATCGTCTGGCAGGGCATTCCGTTTTTTGCTCTGATGATTCTTGCCGGACTGCAGGGTATTCCCGGAGAGCTGTATGAGGCGGCCGATATTGACGGGGCGACGGGTCTCCAGAAGCTTTTCCATGTGACGATTCCCAGCATCAAAAATACAATCCTGGTTACGACGCTCCTTCGTGTGATCTGGGTGGCGAACTCCGTGGACGTGATTTTCAACATGACAGGCGGCGGCCCGGCCTATGCGACGCAGACCTTAAGCGTTTACGTGTTCAACAAGGCGAACGTGCTGGATATGGGATACTCCTCAGCGATGGCGATTATCCTGACGCTGCTGTTATGTACCGTGGCGGTGCCGTATCTGATCTTTACATTTAAGCAGGAGGATCAATGAGATGAAGTTGAAGAAGAAATCATTTATCTATCGCTTTCTTACCCTGTATCTTCCGCTGACAGTGATTCTTATATTCATCCTCTTCCCCTTCTACTGGACGTTTCTTACCTCCATCAAACCGGAGGAAGAGCTGTACGGGCCGACGACCTACTGGACGAGTCATGTTACGTGGGAGAATTATAAAAATCTGTTCACCACTTCGGTAAATTTCCTTGTGGCCATGAAGAACAGCTTTATCGCCGCCGGACTGACGACGATTGTGTCGCTGACGGCATCCACGATGGCGGCCTACGCCTTTTCCCGCTATCGCTTTAAGGGCAGACGAGTCATGATGGCACTGTTTCTGAGCAACAACATGTTCCCCACAGTGCTGCTTCTGATCCCGCTGTATACGATCATGAGAAAGTTAGGACTTCTGTATAAGCCCTGGGCGCTGGTCCTGGCCTATACGACGTTTACGCTGCCGTTTTCTGTCTGGCTGTTAAACGGGTTCTTTAACGATCTGCCGATGGCCCTGGAGGAGGCGGCCCTGGTGGACGGGTGCAACCGCAGGATGGCATTCTTTAAGATCGTGCTGCCCATTCTGGGACCGTCCCTGGTGGCGACGGGCGTGTATATCTTCATGACGTCCTGGAATGAATATACGTTTGCCGTGCTGTTTACGAACAACGCCTCCCGTACGATCCCGGTGGCGTTAAAGAGTCTGATCGGGCAGCTGGGGGTAGACTGGGGACTGCTGACCGCGGGCGGCATTGTGACGATCATCCCGGTCTGCATCATGTTCTTCTTCGCGCAAAAGAGGCTGGTGGAAGGCTTAACTTCCGGCGCTGTGAAGGGCTGACAAAGATACAACGCGAAGGAAACCAGATTTTCTTGTTTGATTGCTTTTTTGCGCTTCTCCTTCCCGGACGAATCCTTTTCGTTCAGGGCGGGGAAGCGTTGGGAAGGAAGGAAATACCGGGGAGCAGATGTCTGTCCCCGAAGAGCGGCTGCGATTGATACTGGAGGTGCTCTATGATTGAACAGGGGACGTTTCCACAGCGCGGACGCTTACAGAGAAAAAAGCAGGAGGAAAAGGAAAAAATGAACTACGAAGAGAAAGGAAAGGAGCTTCGCCGGGAGGTCTTGAAGATGCTCTATGCATGCCAGTCAGGTCACCCGGGCGGTTCCTTATCCTGTGTGGAGATTCTGATGGCCCTCTATTATGAGGTGATGAACGTGGATCCCAAGGATCCGCAGAAGCCCGACCGCGACCGGTTCGTCTTAAGCAAAGGGCATGCCTGCCCCACGCTGTATGCGATTCTGGCGGATCTGGGGTTCTTCCCCAAGGAGGATCTCGCGGGGCTGCGCCAGATTGACAGCCATCTGCAGGGTCATCCGGACTGCACCAAAACGCCTGGCATCGATATGAACGCCGGCTCATTAGGGCAGGGCATCGCGCTTGCCATGGGTCTGGCCCTGGCCGCAAAACACGCGAAAGCGTCCTACCATGTGTACACGGTGGTCGGTGACGGGGAATGCCAGGAAGGGCTTGTCTGGGAGGCGGCCATGGCTTCCGCGCATTACAGGCTGGATAACCTCACCGTTTTGCTGGATCACAACGGACTGCAGATTGACGGCAGCAATGATCAGGTCATGAGCCTGGGCAATATCGTGGAGAAGTTTCGCGCCTTCGGTTTCGAGTGCTTCGAGGTGGACGGGCATGACGTGGAGGCGATCACCGCGGCCCTGAAAGCGCCCGTATCCGGGAAACCGAAATTCATCTGCTGCAATACCGTGAAAGGCAAAGGGGTTTCCTTCATGGAGAATGAGTACGGCTGGCATGGAAAGCCGATGAACGCGGAGCAGTTTGCCGCCGCGATGAAAGAGCTGGAGGTGTAGGACATGGGAAAATCATTGAGAGTTGCCTACGGAGAGGCATTAGTCAAACTGGGGGCCGTAAATGACAAAGTCGTGGTTTTGGACGCGGATCTTTCCCATGCCACGATGACCTGCTCCTTTGCGGAAGCCTATCCGGACCGTTTCTACAACATGGGAATCGCCGAGGCGGATATGATGTGCGCGGCGGCTGGCTTTGCCCATACGGGATACATTCCGTTTGCCAGCACCTTCGCCCTGTTTGGGGCTGGCAGAGCCTATGAGCAGATCCGCAATTCCATCGCCTATACGAATACGAATGTCAAGTTTGGCTTCTCCCACTCCGGTCTTTCCGTGGGCGAGGACGGCGCGAGCCATCAGACCTTCGAGGATATCGCCCTGATGCGGGTGATCCCCCATATGACGATTCTGGTGCCCTGCGATCCGACAGAGACTGAGAAAGCCGTGTTTGCAGCGGCCAATATCAACGGGCCGGTCTATATCCGTGTGGCCCGTCCGGTCTGCGAGGATATCACAAAACCGGAGGATCCCTTTATCCCCGGCAAAGCGAACGTAATGAGAGACGGATCGGATGTGTGCATCATCACTATGGGACTGATGGTGCCGATCGCGCTTAAAGCTGCGAAACTTCTGGAGGCGGAAGGCATTTCCGCGGCGGTTGTCAACATGCACACGATCAAGCCCTTAGATACCGGGATTGTCCTGGAGATGAACGCAAAGTGCAAAGGCATCGTGACGGCGGAGGAGCATTCTATTATCGGAGGATTGGGTTCCGCGGTCGCGGAGGTCCTGGCAGGACTGGGAGGAGCGAAGTTTGCCCGCGTCGGAATCGAGGATCAGTTCGGCAGATCCGGGAAGCCGGAGCAGCTGTTTGAGGCGTACGGTCTGACCGCCGAAAATATCGCCGCCAAATGCAGGGCGACACTGGAAGGCTGAAAGAGAACCGGAAAGGGACAAAGGAGTACGAAGCAGAAAAAGAGAGGAGACTATCGGTGGAAATTTTAAACTTTTCCTTCGAGGGTGAAGGAATGCAGAGGGTATATGAGAATGAGAACTGGACGGTGGGAATCAAGAACTGGAAACCGGCCAATGATATCTCGGGGATTGACTGTCTGGAACGGCACAACCTTACAGACGAGCTTTTCGTGCTGATTGAGGGTTCCTGCACGCTGCTTTCCGCGAACGAGGAAAACGGGGAGCTTGTGCTGCAGGCGGTGAAGATGGAACCGGACCGGGTCTATCAGATCCCGGCCACTTTGTGGCATAATACGGTGACAGAGAAGGATACCAAGATGATCCTCATCGAGAACTCCTCTACATCCATGGAAAACAGCGACATTCTCCCGCTCTCCGCGGAGCAGATCGCAAGGATAAAGGAACTGGTATAAAGAAACCGAAGGCTCCCGTAAAAGAGGGAGCATACAAAGCTGCCCCTGACCGGAAGGGAAAACAGCCGATGGGCAGGGGCAGCAGCTCGTCTTTTTTCATTTCCCCGCAAAGCGGGGCATCCTTAAACAAAAAGGATCTTTTCTTTCATCCGTCTTTAGGCAGACAGATTTCCCATTTACAGGGAGAAACCGAAATAGCGCACGGCGTTGTTGTAGCAGATGCCCTGCACGATCTTCTTTAACGCCTGGTAATCCGCCGGGTATTCGCCGTTCTCTACCCAGCCGCCGATTAAGTCGCACAGAATGCGGCGGAAATACTCGTGGCGGGCATAGGAGAGGAAACTGCGCGAATCGGTCAGCATCCCGACAAAGTTGCTCAGCAGTCCGCCGTTGGCCAGGGAGGTCATCTGACTGATCATGCCGGTTTTGTGGTCGTTAAACCACCAGGCGCTGCCCAGCTGCAGCTTGCCTACCGCGCTGGAGTCCTGGAAGCAGCCAATGACCGAGCAGAGGGCATCATTGTCGTTGGGATTTAAGGAGTAGAGGATCGTCTTCGGCAGCTTTTCCTGGCTTACCAGGCAGTTGAGGAAGGCCGAGAGCTGCGAAATTGGCGCATAATTGCTGATGCAGTCATAGCCGGTATCCGGTCCCAGATGCGCAAATCCCGGGGTGTTGTTGTTTCTCAGGCAGCTGAAATGAAGCTGCATGACCCAGCCGCGGTCGTGGTATTCCTGTCCCACAAAGAGCAGGAAACCGGTCTTAAACTGGAGCTGTTCTGTGAGCGTAAGGCTCTGTCCGGAAAGACGCTTTGCGAAGATTTTGTTTAGTTCTTCTTCAGACGCGGGGGCGTACATCACGTAATCCAGACCGTGGTCGCAGATGCAGCAGCCGTGGGCGGCAAAATAATCCATGCGCTTTTTCAGCGCTTCCTTTAAGGAGTCAAACGAGCTGATTTCCACGCCGCTTGCTCCGCTTAATTTATCCAGGTAGTCGAGATAGTCCGGTTTCTCCAGATTCATGGCCTTATCCGGACGCCAGGCGGGCAGCACCTGTACGGAAAACGCGGGATCCGCCGCGATCTTCTCATGCCAGGTGAGTGTGTCGGCGGGATCATCCGTGGTGCAGAGTAAGGTGACGTTGGACTGGCGGATGATATTGCGCACGGACAGGGAATCATCCTGAAGCTTCGCGTTGCAGAGGTTCCAGACTTCTTCGGCGGTTTCCCCGTTTAGGCAGCCGTTGTAGCCGAAATAGTTCTTAAGCTCCAGATGGCTCCAGTGGTAGAGCGGGTTGCCGATGGCGATTTCCAGCGTTTCCGCCCATTTCTGAAATTTCTCCCGCGCGGGGGCATCGCCGGTGATAAATGCTTCATCGATGCCGTTGGCCCGCATTAAGCGCCACTTGTAATGGTCGCCGCCCAGCCAGACCTGGGTGATGTTGTCAAACTTGCGGTCGTTGGCGATTTCCTCCGGGTTGATGTGGCAGTGATAGTCCAGGATGGGCATGACAGCCGCATACTCATGGTACAGTTTTTTTGCCGTTTCCGTGGAGAGCAGGAAATCCTCATCCAGAAATGCCTTCATAGTTAAAACCTCCTTAAAAATATTTGTCAGGCTGCGTTTTTTAAACCATTTGGCCAGTCAGGTAAGCTGCCGAAACTTTTGATCGGTCGTGCCTCTGGCTGCCACTTTAGCAGACAGCATGGTGCGGGAAGGCACCGGTTCGCCGTGCAGCGTTTTCATGAGCAGGGTGATCGCGCTGGTGCAGGTGAACGAAAGCTGATTGTCGATAGAACTTAACTCCGGATCACAGCACAGAGCCAGACGGGAGTTATTGTATCCTAAGATGGACAGATCCCCCGGTACGCGAAGCCCTTTCTTTCGGGCAAACTTAAGAGCTCCCACGGCCAGTTCGTCATCAGAAGTGAGAACCATGTCAAAGGGGGCTTCCTCATACAGGGCGCACAGACAGTCACGCACTTCATAGATTCCGGCGTCGATGCAGTGTGAGCGGATCAGCTCAGAGGAAAACCCTGCCTCCCTGCAGGCGGTTTCGTATCCTTCCAGTTTTCTGATGCCGCTGTAGGTCAGGGAGCGGTAGAGATAAAAAGGATGCTCTCGCCCGGAGCGAATAGCCCGGTTCGTCGCCTTATGCAGCGCGTCCCAGTCATCGCAGACGGAGCAGTAGATATTCTCCCCCTCCAGGTATCCGTTGACAATGACGACAGGCACATTTTTTGCGGCGTCCAGGATATACTGGTTCTTTTCCGATGTCGTTTCCACGTAGTTGGAACCGACCAGAAAGATGGCGTCCACGTGCTTGGAGAGCAGAAGCTTCATATAGTTCCTGCGCGGCTCATGCTCATAGCCGGTGCAGCATAACAGGGAATCATAATTATTGGAATGAAGCCCCTGTTCCAGGCAATAGATGGCCTCCGCCAGGTACAGATCGGAAGAATCCGCGCAGAGAATGCCGACGGTATTCATCGTGTTTAAGCCCAGTCCCCGTGCGAACGCGTTGGGGACATAGCCGGTCTCCTCTATGACGGCAAGTATTTTCTGCCGGGTCGCCTCGCTCACCTTGCCGCTGCCGTTGAGGACTCTGGAGACGGTGGCGATGGAGACCCCGGCCTGTCGGGAAATGTCGTAAATATTGATAGCAGCTGCCTCCCCTGCCGGATCATCCGCGAAAAATGTAAACGCTTACATACAATTTCATTATACCCGAAAAGAGAAGAAAAATCAAGCGGAAAATGGCCAGTTTTCCAGAGGACGGCGATGCAGGCGGGAAGGGAAAAACCTTAACAGCCCGGGGGCGCCGTGCTAAAATAGGAAGTAAACAGTGAGGTTAAGGAGGCAGGAAGTTTGTCAGGAGAAACGATCGGCGTATCCGAAAGAGACTGGAAGCTGTTTCTAAAGAAACTGTCTGAGTGGCAGGAAAGCTACATGGAGAAGCTCATCCCGGAGTATCAGCAGATTCTGAACGCGGATGAGCCCGCTTCGGAGAAGTTCTGGAAACTTAAAGAACGGCTGGATCTGGATCAGCAGAAGAAGGGCGTTGTGCTTCATGATGTCAGGCGTTCCACGATGTACGAAGATATCATCCAACTGATTGAGGAAGGGGTGATCAGTCTTTCGGACCTGGATGAATTCAGTGAGGATGTAAGAGACAGAATGCACTCTTTCTTTCGCTGCAGATGATTCTCGTGAAAAAATAGGCGGGAAGAGAAAGGACGCTCCGGTTTTCCGGAGCGTCCTTTTATGCGAATACGTTATCCCTTTCTCTTGCGGGCAAGCTGCGCGGAGTTGCTCTCCACTGTCTTTTTATCCAGCGGATACAGGAATTTCAGCACCAGCGCCAGCAGCACATAGCCGATCGCGGGCACCAGGCAGGTGATGTTGTAGATGCCGTTGGTCACAGCCGGCTCAAACTGGGTTTCCACGCTATAGCCGATCATGGTCAGCAGCAGACCGGTTAAACCGGAGGAAGCCGCCTGCCCTAATTTCCGGGCGAAGGAGTAGACGGAATAGATCTCGCCGTCGGAACGGGATCCTGTCTTTATCTCGGTGGCATCGATGACATCGGTGATCATAGCCCAGCAGATCAGGCTGAACAAGGCCAGGCCGATGTAGCTGATCGAATACAGCCCTAAGAAGACCCAGGCGTTGTGGGTGTGCAGAATGAAGGCAATCACGAAGACACCCGCGCCAAGCAGGGACGCATAGATGCCCAGTTCCTTTCTGCCCAGCTTCGCGGAGAGTTTTACCACGAACACAGAGCAGATAAGCGTGATGGCGGTGCCCACCAGTCCGGCGACGGACTGCGCCTGTACGTTTCTGAAGTAGTTCGGATAGATGTAGGCCATCATGCCCTGGCTGGTCAGCTGTACCAAAAGCTGGCAGATCGAGGCGACCACGATGCCGATCAAAGCCCGGTTGGTGATCAGGCCTTTCACCAGTTTGATGAGATCGAATTTCTCGGTTTTCTGTTCCACCTTTACACGTTCTGTGGTCATGTGGAAGCAGAGCATGTAGCAGATCACGGCACCGATGGAGCAGATCAGCGAGAAGACCACTACGCGGTTGGGATCGATGACCTGTTCACCGGCTTCGTTCGTGTAGTAGATGATCAGAGGCATGATGACACCGATGCAGGTGCCGGCCAGTGTGGCGCCGATGGTGCGGAAGTTGGACAGTTCCGCACGGTCCTTCGGTTCGGCGGAAATGGCGGATGCCATGGAGCCATACGGGATGTTGATGGAGGTATAGAACACGCTGCCCCAGAGAAGGTAGGTGAAGAACATCCAGAAAATCTTGAAGGCCATAGGCATGTCCTTAAACCAGGTGGCATACAGCAGGAACGAGGCCACAGCGACGGGTCCGCACATCCGGCGGATCCAGGGACGGAATTTCCCGTCTTTTGTGGGTTTGGAGCGGTCTACGATCTGGCCCATCGTCACATCTGTGAACGCGTCCACGAAACGGGCCAGCATCATCATCAGGCCTACCAGGCCCGCGGAAACACCCATCACGTCCGTGTAGAACTTCATCAGCAGGGACGTGGACAGGATGAAGGTGAAGTCGTTGCCGAAATCACCGAACATGTACCCGATCTTGTCCCGCAAGCCAAACGGACGAACTTTCGCCGGGGCGGAGGCAGAAGAGGATTTCTTAGCCATGTTGTTTGCTCCTTTCTTTGATTGTCTCCCGGCCGTTTCCGACCGGGAAAAGGTTAAGACTTCTTAATGCGGATCAGCTGCGCGTTCAGGCTCTCTAAGAAGCCATCGGGCAGAAGGCTGCCGCCCATATCCATCATGCTCTCCGGAGTCATGGATTTCATCATGCCCCACATGCCCGCTCCGGGAACAAGGTCGAAGTTGGAGGCCATCTTCACCGCCTTGCGCACGATTTTGCCTGCCTCCTCGTTCTTCATCAGTTCCTCGATGGTGTCCTTCACGCTGTAGTATCCTTCCGGGAATTCCATCGGTGCTTTCAGATCCAGATCCATCTCGCCGACCAGCTTAAACCAGTTGGCTACGCCTTCCGCCCGCTCATTGACCTCAGGCAGCACGTAGATGGAAGGTTCCTTTTCCACCTTCTCCAGGGTGGCAGTGTCCTTTACCTCTCCGGCCACAGCCAGGAGGGAATTGAAGCCCTCGTGCAGCTTCACGGTAAACGTAAAGACCTTTTCCGCGCTCTGCTCGGCGATCTTTTCTCCGTCGAGGAAGAGTTCCACAGTCGGCTGGTTGGAGTAGACCTTGACCTGGGTGGTTTCTCCGGAGCGCTGCGCGTACCGCTTGCCGCAGATATGAACCATGGGTTCCGTTCTCCAGTAGGCCTGGTAGATGTAAAAGCTGTCCTTCTTCGTCTTGCGGTCCATGGTCATGAGGCCCTTGTTGTTGCGGCCTGCCACACCGCCCTCGTTGCGGGCCGCGCAGCCGAAGTCGAACATGTTCCATACATGGCTGGACCAGATCCACGGACGCTCGTCAAACACCTTCGCCATGTGCTCATGGTAGAGCGCCTGGTAGTCCTCAGAGTAGTCCTTGCAGGCGGGATTCGGACCGTGATAGGTGAGAATGCCCTCGCAGCCATACTCGCTCATGCCCAGGCAGATGTCCGGATGCACCTTGTGGAAGTTGTCGAGCCACGGCCCGTTGTCCTCCATCTTGCCGCCGTACCAGCCGAAGTAGTGGTTGTAGCTTTCCACATCGGTGATGTGATGCAGAGGACTGTCAAGCGGGGTCATCGATACATGGGCGATCGTCGTTAGACGGGTGGGATCCAGCTTGTGGCAAAGCGCATTCAGCTCTTTGTGGTTTTCCACCAGTTTCTCACTGATGCCGCCGATGAGGATCTCATTGGAGATACCCCAGAAGCAGATGCTCGGATGGTTGTAGTTCTGGATGATGAGTTCCTTCATCTGGGAGATGCAGTTCTCATGGGCCGCGGGGTCCTTATTGAACACACTGATGAAAGGAATCTCCGCCCAGACGATGAAACCCAGCTCGTCGCAGGCATCATAGAAATCCTGGGAATGCTGGTAGTGGGCCAGGCGGATGGTGTTGGCACCCAGTTCCTTGATGAGGAGCGCATCCTCATAGTGCTCGCTGGTTGTGAGGGCGTTGCCCTTGTACAGCCGGTCCTGGTGGCGGCTTACGCCGCGAAGCGGTGTCTTCACTCCGTTGAGAATGAAGCCGTCGTCGGGCGTGACGGAGAACGAACGCACACCGACATCGCACTCCACTTCGTCATAGGCCTCGTTGCGCCGCTGCAGCGTGGCGGTGACGGTGTAGAGATACGGATCATCGATCCCCCACAGATGGGCATCGGGTACAAAAAGTGTGACAGCCGGACTGTCAGCCGGACGGCAGGCGTAGGCGACCTCTTCTCCATCCGCGTCCGTGATGGACCAGAGGACAGTGAAGTTCTCATCGGCACCTTTCACCCAGGCATTCAGTTCGAAGGACGCACCGCCGCAGGAGGCGGGTTTGGGAGTCACGGTAAATCCCGGTCCTCCGTAATAGTCCAGATCGAAGTGCGCCTCAGGAACGCTGATGATGTTGACGCCCCGGTACAGACCACCGTAGAACGTAAAGTCTGCCGACTGAGGGTAAACGCTGTCCTTCTCCTCGTTGGAGCAGGCGATCACCAGCAGGTTTTCCTCCCCGTCCTTGCACAGGTCGGTGATGTCCGCGCGAAACGCGGAGTACCCGCCCTCATGGTAGACAACCTCTTTCCCATTGACGTACACTGAAGCCTGCTGTCCGGCGGAGAGCACTTCCACATAAACCCTTCCTCCCGCCAGAGGCTGTTTCGGGGTCTGGAACGTTCGGGCATACCAGCACTTTCCGCGGTAGTAGCTGCCGTTGCCGTCGCATCCGTCCACCGCGTTCCAGGTGTGTGGAAGATCCACATCACACCAGTTCGCGGGGAGTTCGGCAGGCAGGCCGGCATCCTCCCGGATGAACTTCCATCCTTTGTTGATGTTGATTACTTGACGCATAGTTTCCTCCTTCCACTTTTATTTGTCTTTCCATAGCCGGGACCTTCCCGGTTTGTATCTTTATTTCCGAAGGGGAGGCACATCCGCCCAACCTCAGCGGATGGTTTCCCTTATTCGTGCACGTATTTTTTCAGCGTGGCGCGGACTGCTCCGGGGCCGGCGGTGAGTTCCTTCAAATAGGAAAGCACGGTTTTTGCCAGTTCGGCCTCGTAAAGATCCACACCGAAGATGTTTGCGTTGTGCAGGATGGGAGCGACGGCGGATTCCAGATCCTGATCGGCGGTAAGCCGTAAGTCGGCTACCAGGGGTGTAAGCTCTGCAAGCAGAGGATCGTCGCTTCGCTCAAACGGTTTGCCCTCATCGTCTACGCCCATCAGATATCTGAGCCATCCCGCCAGCACCAGGGGGATCAGCTTCAGATCGTGCACATCCTTATCCGGCGCGGCCAGATAGGCTTTGATCGTGTTGCCGAAGCGGATGGGCAGCTTCTGTGAGGTATCCATGGCGATGCGCTGAGGCGTATCCGGCATGAAGGGGTTGGGCAGCCGCACGTTGATGACCTGGTCGATAAAAGCTTTTGGCTCGATGATTCCCGGATCTGTCACCACGGGCAGACCTTCTTTGTATCCTACGCCCTTAATCAGATCGACCAGTTCCGGATCGCGCATCTCGTCGCAGATTTTCTGGTAGCCCAGCAGGCAGCCGTAAACGGCCAGGCTGGTGTGCAGGGGATTTAAGCAGGTGCAGACTTTCATCTTTTCCACTTTGTCCACCGTTTCCCGGTCCGTAAAGATCACGCCGACCGCATCCAGCGCCGGTCTGCCGTTGGGGAACTTATCCTCGATGACCAGATATTCCGTTTCCTCGGAGTTGACATAAGGGGCGATATAGGAGCCCGCCGGGGTGACGGTCATGGCCAGGTTTTCCACTCCGTCCGCCGTCAGCATCGCCTCCACCGTCGGATCAGGACGCGGAGTGATCTTGTCGATCATGGTCCAGGGGCAGGAGACCTTCTCTTCCAGGTAGGTTACAAACCCAGCATCTACCTTTCCAAGAGCGGCCCATTTTTCCGCGAAGGCGGTGATGAAAGCGCGGACCTTGTCGCCGTTGTGGGAACAGTTGTCGTTGCTTACCAGGGCCAGCGGAGCGGCGCCGTTTTGATAGCGCTCATACAGCAGGGCGCAGATACGGCCCAGGAAGCTTGAAACCTTTTCGGGGCCAGCCTCCATATCCGCGGCCACATCTTTTAAAAGACTGCCGGAGCCGTCCACCATGCTGTAGCCCTTCTCGGTGATGGAGAAGGTTACCATCTGCAGGCTGTCGTCTCGAAAGTAGCCTTTCAGAATCTCGAAATCTTCCGTCCCGGGGCCGGAAAGCAGCAGATCCTGCACGATGGAGCAGATCACGGTCTTCTCCACGGAGCCGTCGGCCTTCAGAGTCGCCAGGATTGTGTAGTTGTCATTGGGCTGATGAATGCCTTCCTGTTCCCGGTTTACCGCGATCACGCCCCGGTCCTCGGATCCGTTCTCGATCATCTGCTGGGCTAAGTGCGCCTGGAAGGCTTTAAAGAGGTTGCCGCCGCCAAACTGGATCCAGTAAGGATGCTCTTTCGTCCTGGCGGCAATCTCATCGCGGTCGAAAGCGGGGACGTGGTAGCCTTTTGCTTCCCATGCCGCCCGTTCGTTTTTCAGACTTTCCGTTGTCAGTTTCATCTGCGTACCTCCGATTTCTCAATGGCCTCCCAGAGTCCTTCGATATAGACTGCGCCGAGCGCCCGGTCGTAGAGACCATAGCCGGGCATGGCGACCTCTCCCCAGATCATCCTCCCGTGATCCGGACGGATCGGGCCTGTGAAGCCGATGTCATAGAGCGCTTTGACGATCTCATACATGTCAAAGCTGCCGCAGGCGGACGGATGCGGCGCCTCCTCAAAGTTGGTGGGGCTGTGGAACTTCAGATTGCGCACATGGGCAAAGTGAATCCGGCCCTTTAAGGAGCGGATCATGTGGGGCAGATCGTTGTGCAGGTTGGTCCCGTAGGAGCCGGAACAGAACGTGACCCCGTTGTGAGGATTGTCTACCATCTTCATCATGCGCAGGATGTTCTCTTCACAGGTGATGATTCGCGGAAGGCCGAATACGCTCCAGGCGGGATCGTCCGGGTGGATGGCCATGTTGATGTCATACTTATCGCACACGGGCATGATGGCCTCAAGGAAATATTTCAGGTTCGCGAAGAGCTTTTCCTCGTCCACATCCTTGTACAGCGCAAACAGCTCTTTCACGCGGCCCATGCGCTCCGGCTCCCAGCCGGGCATCACGGTGCCGTTCATATCTCCAGCGATGGATTCGAACATTTTTTCCGGATCCAGGGCATCCACCGCCTCCTGGGTGTAGGCTAATGCGGTGGAACCGTCCGGCAGCACCCGGGCCAGCTCCGTGCGTGTCCAGTCGAAAACGGGCATGAAGTTGTAGCATACCAGATGAATATCCTCCTTGCCCAGGTTTTCCAGCGTCTGGATATAGTTGTCGATGTACTCGTCCC
Source organism: uncultured Lachnospiraceae bacterium (assembly GCA_964643295.1). Classification (GTDB taxonomy): domain Bacteria; phylum Bacillota; class Clostridia; order Lachnospirales; family Lachnospiraceae; genus Merdiplasma. The sequence goes on along the minus strand of CAZXSN010000028.1, from coordinate 407 downwards.
GCCTGCCAAGCCCCGTCTTGATGTCGTCGTGAATGTTGACCGACTCAATCCCGGAGATATGCAGACCGGAAGCTTCCACTTCCTCCTTGAGGGCGTGGATTCTTTCCTGACTCCAGAGTTCGCCTGGCTGGGTGTCATACAAGGTGGTGATGACGCCGGTGACACCGGGGATCTGGCGGATCTGCTGAAGGGTGACGGTGTCAAATTTGGAACCGTACCAGCGCAGAGTCATTTCCATGATGGATTCCTCCTTTCGTGTGACAGCTGCTGACTTTTAAGATCAGATGATTCAGGCGTCAAAAGGTGATTACGGATTGTTCCGCTGCTTTTAAGCTTCCACAATCCTGCGTGGCATTCTTAAATTCATGGGGCCCCGTCTTAAGCTCCGCTTATGGTCGGTTAAACAT
>CAZXSN010000027.1:0-33963 GCA_964643295.1 uncultured Lachnospiraceae bacterium | reverse complement strand
ACTGAGTTAACAATGGTATAAAAAATACAAGTTATTTTTTGGCGGATCCTAATACGCGTAAGGAGTTCCTGCGCCTTCAGCTTTTGAATCGCGCGATATGCGGCGCTTTCCCCAGATGCTAGCCGCCGGGCCATCTTTTTCCCCGTGATGCATGGATTCTGCCGGATCGCTTTTAAGAATTCGCCTCTTAGCGGCGGTCAGATTTTTTGCTCCATTTACAGCTTCATTGGGCTCATTTACTGGTTCATTTACAGCTTCATCGGCATCCTTTACTGCTCCATTACAGCTTCATCGTCTTCCTTTACTGGTTCATTTACAGCTTCATCAGCTTTTTACTGCTCCATTCGACAACTCGATGAAGCAGATGAACCAGAGGGGACGGGTCCCACAGTCGCGGTCGCTGCTTCCGACAGCGGAATCATAACCCGAAAAACATCTCCCTCTACGAACCGAGGTTCACCACCGGAGTACATTTCCGTGTATCTATATGTATTTCTTATACCGGAGCCAGGTTCGTCAGTGAGGCCGATTTCGCGAAACACCTTCGCTATCGGCGGGTTTTTTGCAGACGGCTCCAAAGCCGCGGGATTTAACGTTCCCTGACCGCGGGAGAGACTGGCGTTTTCGGTGTAGAGGCGGTCCCTCTCAATCACCAGCTTCGCGACATAAGCACTGGAGAAATCCCTGTGCATCAGAAGATTGGAGATTATCTCCCCCAGAATGCGGTTCCTCGCGCTTACGCTCAAGATTCCTTCCAGGTGGAACGTATCGTTCAGATGTTTCTTGCCGAACTCCATGAGCCGATCAAAACTTTCCAAAAGATTTGTAATGACCACATCCCGGTCATCGAACCGTTCTGTACCAAACACCCGAAAGAGGGCATCCGTTTTGTACTGCGGAAGGACTGACATGATCAGCTGATCCGTGCCGAACAGAAGGATAGCGGCAAGGGTAAGGCCTTCCTTACCGGATTCTGGACTTTTACGGACCAGTCCGGCACCGCGGAGGATTTCCTCGTCCGTCATGTGAAGCCACGGGTGATTTTGCGAGCGAGCATGTGTCATCGCCCTTGCCCGATCGATCAGGTCCGAACAAAGATCCGAGACGCCGAATGCCGGGAATACCATATCGACGTAACAGCTGCCGCTTTTGCGCTGATAGAGCCTAAAAACCTTATCAGAGCAGTACGTGATGTCAATATCGGATTCTCCGATCCTGTCATAGATACGCCCGTTAAAGCGGCAGACATCCTGGGAAACAGGAACAGCGATATACAGAATGCGCCTGCCGCCAAATGTGTATGCTAAGGGTGTGAGGGAAAGCGGAGGGTATATCTTTCGTTCATCCCTGACGGAGGATACAAAGTCTTTTTTAAGCTGATCGATTTTGTCCTCCTCAATACCGGAGATTTCCCCATTGTCCCTTACTCCAAGGAAGAGGTTTCCCCCATCCCTGTTGGAAAAAGCGCAGACGGTTTGATAGACATCCTCCGTGATTTCTCCTTCTGTCAAGTTAAGCTCCACGGTACTGCTTTTCCCGCATTGAATCAGCTGCAGAAGTTCTGCTGGCAGTGTTGGTGTCATTGATTTTTACCTCCTTTCTTCGTATGTGGAATGTTCCTTTCGCTGAGACTGAAAAGGATGAGGTGGGAAGGAGGAGGGAGGTATGTTCCCTGATGGACGAGGACTTTTGAAACTTTCTTTTTCTAGGCAGGAAGTCACTCAAAGAGGGTTTCCAGGTTTACCTGTTTTTCGGACAAGAAGGATACCGCCTTATGTATTCTCCGCGTTTTCTAAGTGACGCGAGTCATATGGGCCCGCTCATCGGTATTCTACAGTTTCGACACTGACGGATAAAAAGGCTCTTATTCTGCAGAGTGCACTGTTCTACCAGGGAGTTTCAAAGAACTTTTTTTTGATACAGCATTTCTAAGTCTGAACACATCCCTTCCACTTATCATAATTATGGATCTGGATGAACCTAAGAATTCCTATCAACAGTATAGCACATATGCGGGTTTGTTTCAATCTGATTTGTAAGGTTTTCGCAAGCTTTGTGAATTTTAAAGAAATTCAAGAAAATCATCTTTACATAACAGCAATGTTAGAAGTCAGAAAATACGGCATGATCGGGGAAGAAAGCATGGATGGATCATCGATTATTGAGTACAAAGCAGGACGTAAGACACATAAAGTATCTGGGAAGTTAAACAGATCGCTATGAATATTTGTTATACAAGATGATACATCACTCCAGGCACCGAATCAGGGAGCAGGGAGGAATTGCCTTTAAGGTTTAAGGCTGACAGCGGGAGCATATCACATGAAAACATGCCCGGTCAGTTTAAGGGGGAAGCGGGTTCCAAGCTTTCCATTGTATGTTCCTGTTCCGGGTATAGTTCTGCCCTCAGAGTAGTCTCATATATAATAACGCAGGTAAAATGTCCTGGAAAATGGACTTTAGTGTGTTGGGGAGTGGGGAGAAAAGACATATTGGAGGGGAAGGAAGAGGAAGGGAAGGAAAGGGAAAGGAAGGGAGGAGGACGGGAGAGAGCCTTTTTCGTCCAGGCAAGGGCCGGGAGAAGAAGGAGTAATAAAAGAGCCAAAGACAGAGCGGCCAGAAGAAGGAGCATGAAAGAGCCAAAGGTTAAGCGGTCAGAGGAAGAAGGGCCGGAAGAAGAAGGGGAAGGGGAAGGGCCCAAAAGGGAGCCAGACTGTTTGTCCCAGACATCACCGGATTCTCATTGAGGCACCAGACAGAGCCTGTCAGGGAAACCTCTGCCAATCTCTTTCCTTTTTGGCTGTAAGTGTCAGTACTATTTCCATCTGCCGGTGGCTGTGGTATACTTCTGTCGGAAGGGGGAACCGGCGGTAGATGGTAGTCGGCAAAGTTAAGTCTGCGAGGCAGGGATTTCGCCTGCTTTTAAGAAGGAGGACAGTCAGATGTCAGAAAAGATGTGTGAAAAGAGGCGTTTCAGAAATGCTTTTGGCCTTGTGATCCTTGTGATGTGTCTGGTGATGGCGTGTCAGATCAGGACTTTAGCCGGGGAGGATGACCGGACAACACTTTGGAGCACTTTTGAGTTTACTAAGCCCGAACCTCTCTTGAAGCCCTGGATCAAGGAAAGTCATCTGAGCACGAACAAAGTCAGACTGAAAGTGGGGCAAAAGAAGACTCTGTATCTGAAAGACTTCGGTATCGAGGAAACACGGATTGATCTTTTGGTGACGAAAAAGAACATCATCAGCGTGGAAGACGAATGGATGAACTTCTACACAGACAATTATGAGGGGACCATCATAGGAAACCCGGAAAGATCAAGTTTAACATCGTAACCTGGGGATGGTACTCGCATACATGCGAGATCACAGTGGTGAAGGATCCGGAAGGCTCTAAAAAGGCGGATGCAAAGAAGAACTGGAAATACCGGACACTTGACAGCGGGACCGTGATGCTGACCAAGTACATCGGCAAGGAGAAGGATGTGGAAGTCCCGGCCAGGATTGGGAAGAAGAAGGCCATCATTTCAAACATGGAGTATGGGACAAACCCGTTTAAAAACAACAATAAAATCAGATCCGTTTCTTTCGAGAAGGGGTTTGATCTGCAGTATCTGCCCGATAACTTCTGCGAAGGCTGCACGAATCTGAAAAAGGTCACACTGCCGTCCGGACTGCGGGTCATTCAGTCGGGAGCGTTCAAAGGTTGTAAGAGCCTGAAGATTCTTACTCTGCCGGACTCATTACAGACCATTGAATTTAAAACGTCGGGATCCGGGGACTGGAATCCGGCCTTCGCGAAATCTGGGATCAAAGAATTCAGGATCAGATACCCTTCAACTTTCTACACCAAAGACGGCGTCCTCTATCACAGCTTTGAAGAGAGCATGGCCGCCTATCCGCCGCAGAAGAAAGATTCCACGTTTCGGGTACCTTCTTCGATCCGTTCCATTGACTGTATGTTTCTAAACAGCTACGTGAAGAAGGTCAGGGCTCCCCGTTCCTGCATGGTCAGCAACGCCGGGAAGGTGAAGCGAAACCGGGAGACGGGAAAGACCATCACCGGAAGGAAGATCAAGGTTTCATATTATTGAAGAGATGATACATTATTGACCTATTTTGCTGATCTGATTTTTGCAGGGAATCAAAGGCCGGGAACAGGTGCCCCCTTTGAGTAGGTCCATCAGGAAAGAAGTATTCCCCCGCCTGTAACGGGGAGGTGTCTTCGTGTTTGCCGCGGGATCTTACGGGGATCCTGAGCGATCCGGAAGGGGGCCTTCTGACACCATCCGACAAGAAAGAGCGGATGCAAAGGTACGTAAAGTGTAATGCCCAAAAACATATAGGAATACCGGGATACTCCTTGGAACAATCTTCTTGACAGATCTGGCGTGCTGTATTATCGTGATCGTGCGTAAGGGACCGCAGCCTTATGCCGAGAGCGTAATAGGAAGGGTCTCCGGTTTCGGTGGCCCTGTTTTTGTTTATCCCTACTCACCCTGGATGGCAGGGCCTTAGGCAGGCAGTCCCATAGAGAGCCAGGATCGGCAAAGATTCGGTTTACGGGACGGTAGCATATGAGTGTAAAGGCTTAAGCGAAGAAGCAGACGCAAAAAGGCGGGGGAGACTTTTCGTTTCGATCTGGTATGCAGAAAGCAGAAAAATGGATTCTCGATGAGAGAGAAGGAAGAAGGAAGCTTTTCCTTGCCCGCAGGTAAAGAAGGAAACCGCGGATATAAGGATGCTTTGTAAGGCAGCAATTAGAAGGACAGGCGGCAGACCGGAAAGGTAGAGGAAAAAATAAAGGAGGCGGGTTTTCCGCCTCCTTCATACACTTACCTGCGTGTGAAAGAACGAGATCGTCACTCTTTCTTTTCCAACATTGCTCTGACATCATCGAAGGAAAGATTCTGCTCTTTAAGAAGCTTCGCGATCTCTCTCTTGTCCGTCTCCTCGGCTGTCCTTTCTTCCTCTCTGATGATCTTTGCCAGCTCCGCGGCGTACTCTTTTCTGTCCGCCTTCATGGTCACCAGTCTCGCTTTCGTGGTCTCAATCGACTTGTCCAGCGCGGCAACTTTGGCTGTCAGAACTTCTTTTTTGGTGCGGCGTAATCTTTGTGCTCCCATAGGATCCTCCTAAATTTAAGAAAAGGGTTTTCTGAACTGATTTACAGTATACACGGATTTTGGCAGTCTGTAAATCATTTTTTTGAAAATTTATGGATAAAAACCGTTCCCGCTCAGACGGAAACCGCGCGATCGATATTTTCATTATCCTCTTTCCGCTTTCCGCGTCAAAAAAGCGATCCTGAAAAGCTAAATAAGAACATGTGAGCGAATGGCAGAAAAAACGCTTCGCTTACGTAAGCTTTCTGAGCGTTTTTCCTGCCTTCCAAAGATACGTGTTCCAGTCCGGGAAGGGCGCTTATGCAGAATGACGCGTCAGTTTTTTTACTGACGCCCTGGATCTTTTGAATCCTTTTGAAAGGAGGAGCGATCATGCCGCCCCTTTATACGATTGGTCATTCGCGCCATCCGTTTGACCGCTTCCTAAAGTACCTGCAATCCTACGGGATCCAGTTTGTCCTGGATGTACGCAGTGTTCCCTATTCCCGCTATGCGGAGGAGTACAACAAAGAGACGCTCGCTTCCCTTTTATCCGAGAAAGAAATCAGATACTGTCCCATGGGGCGTTTCTTTGGCGCCCGGCAGCCAGACCGTAAGCTCTATTCGGCGGAAGGGTACCTGGACTTTGAGAAGGTATCCGGATCCCCGGATTTTCTCCGGGCAAAAGAAAACGTCAGGCTTGGATTAACCCAGGGAAAGAGGATTGTTCTGCTCTGCACTGAGAAAGATCCGATTGACTGCCACCGGGCGATCCTGGTGGGACGATCCTTTTCCCTGGATGGAATCGAAGTCAGCCATATCCTTGCCGATGGAACGATTCAGACGCAGGCGGAATTGGACAGCCGACTGCTCAACCGATATTTCCCGGACGGGGATCAGCTGACGCTATTCTCCTATAAGCATCCCGCAAGCAGGGAAGAGAAAATTGCATTGGCTTACAGGATGCGAAATGAGGAGATCGGCTATCGCCTGCCTTAAAGCAGCGGACTTTTAAGCGGGACAAATGAAGTTTGCAGGGCTACCTGGCGAGGCTGGCGAAGCCAATGGTATCCTTAACTTTTCCGTTTATAGGCAGTGTCGGACATCGTAAAGCGAGTGGGCATTTCCACCTGGCCTGATCTTTTGCGTGGCGCCTCAGGAGCCGGATTAGAACGCTTTTTTGGCGCCTGCCACTTTTGATCGGCCAAATCTTTCCTGTCCTCTTTTTTCACGTTTTCGATATGGAACATTTTTCTGTGCAGAGAAGTAATCCGGTTTCTGCCCATTTCCGTATATACGATCTCATCCCGGCGAAGGATACCGCTTTCCTCCGCCTTGGCGTTTCGCAGCGAAAAAAGAAGCTGCGCCCCTTTTTTGTTCATTTCAGGGTCCTTGAACAGCTGAATGAGGTACAGCAGCGTTTTCGTATCCAGCCACACGTCCAGGTCTTCTAATACGAGAAGCCGCCCTTCCCGCAGGGCAAGCAAAACGCAGGGAATGACTTCCAGGAGCTTTTTCGTCCCTTTCGATTCGTTCTCCAGATCCATCTCCCACATCCTGCTGTTTGCCATTCGCTTTGTCTGAAACACCAGGTGGTCTTCATCGATGTCGAATCCTACGATCCCGGTGTCCGCGTTATAGACGGCTTTTGCCATCTGGTTAAGAAAGTCCAACGTTTTCTCCCGCCTGAGCAGATCCTCACAGAAGGTCTTCAGATCGCACTCCTTTGTGATGCAGGATTTAAACCATGTTTCCACCTCCTTAATGGCCGGAATCTCATAGCTGGCCGCCAGGAAGGACAGATAGGGGATCTGCTGGCTGAGACGATCGCTGACGTGTGCCTCGCGCAGCATCTTCCCAAGTTTCAGATCCTGCCTGCCTCTCTCGAACAGGACTTCCTCCTTCGCCGATCCCGGGAAACGCGTAAGCTTTTCCGCCATTACATTGCTTTCCTGCGCGGAGAACGAGTACTGGTATTTTGTCTCTCCCGCCAGGAAGGTGACAGTAAAGCTGCTGGGGGTGACGCGGCGTTCGTTCTCAAACAGATAGGGATCAAGCTGCGCCTCCCGCTGCAGAATAAACTGATCATCCTTTCCCTGCAAAGAGCGGATCGGTCTTGTCACACGGTCGATCAGACTGGAGAGAGCCAGGAGCGTGTTTGATTTTCCGCTTCCGGTCGGGCCGGAGAGTGCGCAGACGGGCAGAAGTTTCCCATTTTTCCCGGCTTCCAGCAGAAAGTGCTTGGACAAAGGCATGTTGCCGGCGCTGATATCCAGCGTTGCTCTGTCCCGGAAGGATCTGAAATTGCTTACTGAGAAATTCATGAGCATGGTTGTATGTCCTCCTTATCTTAAGAGTATCATAGCAGGTGTTCTAGAAAAAGTCGAGGGAAAACCGCTTAAAGGCATGTAAAACCGGAAGAAACCATAAGGATTTCGGACTTTCAGATCCTGTCAAACAGGCGGGACAGGAAGCCCTCTTCCTGCTTCACACATCCCGTAAGCGGTAAGAACCCGATCAGATCAGCCGGAGTCCCTTCTCTTTCCAGCCCATGGACATTTCCCTGATTTCTTAGCCTTGCACACCCCTACAGGTAAATGCCTGTAGGGGTAAAAAAACAAAAATGTTAGACAATTTCCCCTCTAAATTTTATATTTAGTACAGAAATATGGAACAGGGCGCAGAAAGTATACAGTCGGTTTAACCGTTGGCCAAAAAGTCAGACATCTCTTTGATAAAGCAGATTTCCGCATCATGCAGGTGTTTGCCTTTTTGGTAGCAGACGGCAAGAAGCGGCCGAAAACCGGTCACTTCCAGAGGATAACAGAGCATATCCCTAAGAAGGGACGGCTCCGCGCGGGAGTAGTAGTGGCGGATGAAACTGGAGGTTCCCAGAAGACACCCGGTGCCCCGAAGGCACAGATCTGCGTTCAGAAGATAGTTTTCTGAAGCGAAGCCGCTTAGGGGCGTAAACTGAAACTGTTTAAAAATACGGTCGATGTCACTGGAAAGATGGCCCAGCCTGTCATACAGAAGCAGAAACGGCATCTCGGACAGGAGCGAAAGGTCATGCGAGGCAGACAGGTTTTCCGCGACGGAAGGCCACTGGTTTGCGTAGATTCGTTCTGCGAGACTGCGGCGGAAGAATACGCAGTAGGGATCCGGATCAAGGATCGGAACGCTTTCCAGGTCCTCATCCAGGGGAAGCCAGCTGAGGTAGAGATCCACGCCGTTCATGTTGTGGGAGATATCTGAATGCAGCCTTTTGACGACGGAAACCTCATACTGCGGGTAGGCGGTATTGTATCGCACCAGAAGGTCGGCCAGATAGGGCGGTTCCCCATAGGTGGGCACTCCGATGGCGATCTTGCTTCTGCGGCGCACGGTGACCGCGTCGATATTGGAAAGCATGCGGTTGTAGGTCGTAATCAGTTCCTTGCTGCCCTCCAGGAAGCATTCCCCGGCGACGGTCAGCCGCAGAGTGCCGCCCCGCTCAAACAGAGGCACCCCGAGTTCGTTTTCCAGCTTCTTCAGGTGTTCGCTCAGAGACTGCTGGGAGACATACAGTTTGCGGGCGGCGGCGCTGATGCTCTTTTCCTCGGCGATTGTCAGGAAGTATTTAATATTCAGGAAATTCATGGGAGACTCCTTTGCTGAATCGTGTCTTCTATTGTACCATCTGTCAATCAAAGATGCAATCAGCGATTTTTCCATGATTTCTCAAAGTCTGCGCCATTCATTATTTCGTAACTGCTGGAAGAACGTAAAAGAAGAGGAGGAAAACAAAAATGAGGAACAGGAAACTGAAGAAAGCGGCGGCTTTGGTGCTGTCTGCCTGCCTGGCAGGGTCTTTGGGAGCCTCCGCGGCATGGGCGGATGAGAGCGCTGCCCAGGAAAGCACTCTGGTAGTCGGCATTTATGGGGGCCTCGATTCTTTGAATCCCTGGTCGAACGGGCGGATTACCAAGGATATGGTCACCTACGTGCTTTATGAGACACTGGCGAGCTGTCAGAGCGGATCGACCGAGATCGACAATATCCTGATGAAAAGTTATGAGAAAGTCGATGACGACACCTTTGACATTGAGATCTATGACTACATCACGGACGCGGAAGGGAATTCGATCACCGCGTCGGATGTCGTGTTCAGCTTTAACGAGTACGCGAAAAACTGGCCGACCACTATGGAATCCATCGAAGCGATCGACGACTATAAGGTGGAACTGAACCTTTCCACGACCGCGGCGGGTGCCTTTGAGTATATCGTGTGCAAGGTGCCGATCGCCAGTGAGACGGCCTATCAGAACAGTCCGGATCAGTTTGCCTCCACATCCTGCGGAACCATGCCCTATACGGTCGCGGGCGGAGAGGACTACGTGAACGGAACCACGATCGTCGCGAGAAAGACGGGCACCTACTGGCAGACGGATGAGAGCCTTCTCTATCCGGGCAGTGCGGCAGGCGCGGATGTCATTCAGTTTAATATCCTGGAGGAGCCGACCCAGATGGCGCTGGCGATCGAGCAGGGAACGGTGGATGTGGCCATGTACGTGAATACCAGCCTCCTGGATGAGGTTGCGGGGACGGAGAATCTGGAGATGGTGGAAATGCCTTCTTCCGAGGACCGCGGCATTATGTTCTGCATGACGGAGTCCAGCCCGTTCTATGATAACCTGCCGCTTCGCCAGGCGGTGCTTTACGCGATTGACCGGGAGGCCGTCGCGGAGGCCTGCGGATACGGATACGGCACCCCGGCCAATGTCAACTGCGGCAGCGCGGAACTGACAGTTGGCTACAACACGGCATGGGAGGAGAATACCTACCAGTATGATCCGGAGAAAGCTTCCGAGCTGCTCGCCGAAGCCGGATATGAACCGGGAGAGCTGCATCTTCGCCTGCTGGCGAACAACAACGCCACGATCACCACGATGTGGCAGATCATTCAGGCGAATCTGCTGGAGATCGGCATTGACGCGGAACTGAATGTCTGCGAGGGAACCACCTACGGAGCCTACCGCGACGGCACGAGCGGACAGTATGAACTGGCCTACGCCGGTCCCGGCAACGGCGGGTATGTGACCTCTGATCTCTGGAATACGCTCTTTAACCGCAACAATAACGCCTCCGGTTTAACCTGGGCGGGACTGGCGGATGATGAGCTGCAGGCTCTGTATGACGCGATCGCGGCTCCGGACGGCTACACGCAGGAAAACCTGGATGCCTTCTACAACTATATCACCGACAACGCGCTCTACAGCAAGATCTACGATCTGTCCGAATACGCGGCCTACAATACCGATAAGATCGACGGATATTTCCTTGACTGGAACAGATTCATCCGCGCCAACACGATCACGCTCAAGTAATCGGCAGGGTCAATCGTTTCCGGATTTAAGCTTCACGAAAAGGCCTGTGAAAGGGGTTCCGGGGAAATATTTTCCCCGACCCCTGTCCGAAGGCCCGGAAGCATAAGGGTACGCTTGTGCGTATGCGTGAACATTCAGGAAGAACGGGAGCTATATGGGATGGGCAAATATGTATTGAAGAGAATTCTGCTGATGATACCGGTCATTCTGGGCGTGGTGATCCTGGTATTTACCATGATGCAGCTAACGCCCGGAGACCCCGCGGAGGTGATCCTGGGCACAACCGCGACAGATGAACAGATCAACGCCCTGCGGGAGGAGATGGGTCTGACCGATCCGTATATCGTACAGCTCGGTCGTTACCTAAGCAATGTGTTCCTGCATGGGGATTTCGGTGTTTCCTATATCAGCGGCGTGCCGATTACCACGGAACTTGCCGCCAGATTCCCAAAGACTTTGATCTTCGCGGTGGCGGGGATGGTACTGTCCCTTGTGATTGGGATTCCCCTGGGCGTGACGGCTGCCGTGCATCAGAACAGTCTGATCGACTACGGTTCCATGACTCTCGCGCTGATCGGCACCTCGATGCCCGGTTTCTGGTTTGCTCTGGTGCTGATCCTGATTTTTTCAGGAAAGCTGGGCTGGCTGCCCGCTTACGGAGTCGGGGGAATCAAGTACTGGATTCTGCCGATTGCCTCCACGGCTTTCGCGGGAGTGACTACGATGGCCAGGCAGATGCGTTCGGGGATGCTGGAAGTCATTCACGCGGACTATATCACCATGGCGAAGGCCAAGGGCGTAAAGAAGCGCTCGGTCATTTACCGGCATGCGCTTCCCAACGCGCTGATCCCGGTGATTACGGTCGCCAGCATGAGTTTTGGCACTTCGCTGGGAGGCACACTGATCGCGGAAACGATTTTTTCCATTCCGGGCGTGGGAGTCTACATCGTGAACGCGGTGAACAACCGTGATTATCCGGTCGTACAGGGCGGCGTGATCCTTCTGGCGGTCACCTTCTCCGTGATCATGCTGCTGTGTGACCTTCTCATCGCGGCGGTTGATCCGCGCGTGAAAGCTCAGATGACGGGCGGCAGGAAAAGAGGTAAGAAACATGAAGACTAAGCACACCGGGGATCAAGAAAAGTATCAGCAGGCAGAGGGGGAGGAGAAAAAGAAGAGCCAGTTTCTGGAAGTGCTGAAGAGACTCTCCTACAACAAGGGAGCGGTGATCGGCGGAATCCTGTTCCTGATCGTAGTGCTTGTTGCGATTTTCGCTCCCCTGATCGCTCCACAGGGATACGCGGAGATTGATGTGAAAAACCGCTTTCTTTCTCCCTGCCTGGAACATCCGTTTGGAACGGATCAGATGGGGCGCGACATTTTCAGCCGCGCGGTCTACGGAGCGCGGTATTCCCTTTTAATCGGCATCGGATCTGTGGTCTTCAGCGCGGTTTTCGGCGTTCTGATCGGCTCCATCGCCGGGTATTACGGAGGCTGGATCGACAACGTGATCATGCGCTGCTGTGATATCATCCAGTCGATACCGGGCATGATCATGAACATCACACTGGCCTGCGTACTGGGACCCGGCGTCTTCAACGTGATTCTGGCGCTGGGGTTTGAGGGCATCGCGGGAACAGCCCGTCTGATGCGCTCCTCGATCCTGAATGTCCGCAAGATGGAGTACCTGGACGCCGCGACCATCAGCAACTGCAGCAGCGCCCGCACGATTGTGCGGCATGTTCTGCCCAATACCTTCGCGCCCATTCTGGTACAGGCGACCATGGGCGTCGGCGCGAGGATCATGATGGCGGCGAGCATGAGCTATATCGGCATCGGTGTGCAGCCGCCGACCCCGGAGTGGGGCGCGATGCTGGCGGACAGCCGGGATTTCATCATGAAGTATCCGTATATGTGTCTGATACCGGGTCTGTGCATCATGGTTGTGGTGCTTTCCCTGAATCTGCTGGGCGACGGCCTGCGCGACGCACTGGATCCAAAACTGAAAAGATAAGCGGTAAGAGGAATGGCTATGAAGGACAGGGATGTATTCTTACAGGTGCGGAATCTGCAGGTAGAATATGTGACGAAAGAGGAGACGGTCTACGCGGTAAACGGCGTGTCCTTTCAGCTGGAAAAGGGAAAAGTGTTCGGTCTGGTGGGGGAAACGGGAGCCGGGAAAACCACGATCGCCCGCGCGATCCTTCGTGTGCTGCCGGAGCCCCCGGCGAAGCTGATGGGCGGAGAGATTCTGATGGACGGGAAAAACCTCCTGGATCTTTCTGAGGAAGAGATGTATGACGTGCGCGGGAAAAAGATCACCATGATCTTTCAGGATCCCATGACTTCCCTAAATCCGGTCATGAAGGTGGGAAACCAGATCGCGGAGGTAATCCGCCTGCACAGCAGCAAATCGGCTGCCGAGGCGCACCGGGAGGCGGAAAAAATGCTCGAGAGAGTGGGCATCCCGGCCGAGCGCTATGACGAATACCCGCATCAGTTCTCAGGGGGTATGAAGCAGAGAGTCGTCATCGCCATCGCGCTTGCCTGCAATCCGGACCTTCTGCTGGCGGATGAACCGACCACGGCGCTGGATGTGACGATCCAGGCGCAGGTGCTGGAACTTATGAAAAAACTGAATCGGGAAAACAATACCACCACGATCCTGATTACCCATGATCTGGGCGTGGTGGCGGAGATGTGCGATGAGGTGGCGATCGTGTACGCGGGAGAGATCGTGGAGATGGGTTCCCTGGAGGATATCTTTGAGCGCCCGCTGCATCCGTACACGAAGGGGCTTTTTGGGGCGCTGCCCTCCCTGAACAAAGATGTGGAGTGGCTCAGTCCCATCGAGGGGCTGCCGCCGGATCCCACCCATCTGCCGGAAGGCTGCAAGTTTCATCCCCGCTGCCCGCATGCGAGGGAAGAGTGTGCGCACAGGGAAGTAGCCTTAAACGAGATCACCCCCGGACATATGTGCCGCTGCATGTTCGCGGCAAAGCAGGAGGAGCGAGATGTCTAAACTGGTGGAGATCAGGAATCTCAAAAAATACTTTAAGACTCCCAGAGGGACCGTGCATGCGGTCGATGACGTTTCGTTTGGGATTGAGCAGGGAAAGACGATGGGGATCGTCGGGGAATCCGGATGCGGGAAATCGACGCTTGGCAGGATGCTGGTTCATCTGGAGGAGAGCACCGGCGGACAGATCCTCTTTCAGAACGAGGATGTGACGCAGCTGAGCAAAAAGGACATGAAAAAGTTCCGGGAGAATTCCCAGATGATCTTCCAGGATCCGTATTCCTCTCTCGATCCTCGCTATACGATCGAGGATTCCATCAAAGAACCCCTGCTGATCTCCGGCAAATACACGCGGCAGCAGGCGCAGGAGCGCACGAGGGAACTGATGGATCTTGTGGGGATCGCGCCGCGTCTTCGCATGTCGTATCCGCACGAACTGGACGGCGGACGCAGGCAGAGAGTCGGGATTGCCCGCGCTCTGGCGCTCAGCCCGGAATTTATTGTCTGTGATGAACCGGTATCGGCCCTGGATGTCTCGATTCAGGCGCAGATTTTAAATCTGCTGAAAAAGCTGCAGCAGGATCACAACCTGACCTACCTGTTTATCACCCACGATCTGTCGGTTGTGAAACATATCTCTGATGATATCTGCGTGATGTACCTGGGCCAGCTGGTGGAGACCAGTCCGTCGAAGGAACTGTTCACCACCCAGTATCACCCTTATACGAAGGCGCTTTTATCCGCGATCCCTTCCACGGACATTCACAATAAGATGAACCGGATCGTGCTCAAGGGAGAGATTACTTCTCCGATCAATCCCAAACCCGGCTGCCGCTTCGCGGCAAGATGCACCTACGCCTGTGAGGCCTGTCATCAGCCGCAGAAACTGGAGGAGGTTCGTCCCGGCCATTTCGTTTCCTGCTGCCGGGTAAGGGAAATCAACGGGTTATAAGAGGAGGGAAACAATTGGGAGATCATCGTTTGTCCGCATCGGTTCTGGAACACATCCCCAAGAGGATTTTTGATATTCCCTATGCCGCAGATTCCCCCTCTCAGGTGCTGGATCTGTGGTATCCGGACGGGGAAACCGATCGAGGGTATCCCCTTGTCGTGCATTTTCACGGCGGAGGGTTTCGCTTCGGCGGACACAGGGAGGACAGCCTGGAGCCCATGCTTCGGGCGGTGGACCGCGGATACGCGGTAGCCAGTGTGGAATACCGCAAAAGCGGGGAGGCCCATTTCCCGGCCATGCTCTATGACGCCAAAGCAGCCGTGCGCTTCTTAAAGGCGAACGCGGGAAAGTTTAAGCTGGATGCCGAAAGAATCGCTTTGTGGGGACCCTCCGCAGGCGGATGGCTTGCCGCCATGACTGCGCTGACACCCGGAAATCCGGCCTTTGAAAACCGGGAGATGGGAAATGCCGACATGGATTCCTCTGTGCAGGCGGTGATTGACTGGTGCGGTCCCTGCGCCGGTTTCCTTGCCATGGATGAGGCCTTTCGCCAGAGTGGAACAGGAAAGGCGGAGCACGATCAGGAGGATTCCCCTGAATCGGAATTCATGGGGGTGGGGATTCGAAAGATCCCGGAGCTGGTGCGTCTGGCGAACCCCTGTGTCTATGTCAGCCGCGAGATGCCGCCGTTTCTGATCATGCACGGGACTGCCGATGAGGTCGTTCCGGTGGAACAGTCGATTCAGTTCGCGCAAGCGATCCGGGAAGCGGCGGGGGAGGAAAAGGTCAGTCTGTACCTGGCCAAGGACGCGCCCCATCACGGCAGAGTGTGGTGGCATGAGGACTGGGTTTCGGATCTGTGCCTGGATTTCCTGGATCGGATTCTGGGGGAACGTTAGCGGGAGGAAAGGAAATGGCATGACTTCAAAAATGTATACGATCGTAGGCAACTGGAGCTTTGAAGCGCATCCTGAAAAGGGAAAAGGCATTTCAGTTTTCTCCTATCTGCCGGAGACTGGGGATCTTAACCTGATAGAGACCATTGCCCCGGATGTCGCAGGCGGTCAGATGTGCCTGGATGAGGAGCGCGAAATCCTCTATGTCTGCAATGAATGCGGGGAGCGCAAGGGGGAAATCGGCGGCGGAGGGTATCTTCTGGCCTATAAGGTGGATCCGCATACCGGAGGCCTTACCCTGCTCAATGAAAAAGAGACCCTGTGTCCGGAGCCTTCCTACGTGTGTATGGACTCTACCAGAAAGTATCTGCTGGTATGCCACTGCGCGGATCCCTGGCATGTGACCAAGATCAGACGGGCGGAAGACGGCAGTTTCACAAATGAGGTGCTGTTTGACGATACTTCCCTCGTGCTGTTTCGTCTGCAGGAGGACGGCAGTCTGGGAGAGATCTGCGATATCGCCGTCATCGAGGGAACGAACGGGAAGGGGCCGCATTCCCAGGTGAATGTGGATCCGGTATCCGGGCATACGCAGCTGGTAGAAGTGATCTCCCGGCTGCACTCGGTGGTGCCTTGCCCCTCCGGAAAGATCTTCGCGGTGTGCGATAAGGGAATGGATAAAATCTATACCTTTGGCATTGACACCAAGCGGGAGATGCTGGTAAAACTGGATGAGTGGACGGCGGAGGATGTCGCCAGTTTTCCGCGCTACTGCGCGTTTCATCCCTCTTTGCCGCTTCTGTACGCGAACAATGAAAACCGTGCCACCCTCAACTATTTTCACTACGATGAGGAGACCGGGAAGCTTAACCATAAGGGCACGGTAAGCCTGCTGAAAGAGGATCCGGGCCTTGTGGAGGGAAAGCCGGTGGGGGCGCAGGATATTCTGATTCACCCGAACGGTGAAAGCCTCTACGTGACTTTGTGCGGGTTAAACCTCATTGTCGTGCTGAAACTGGACGAACTTGGGAACCCTAAGGTGTGCCAGGAAGTATCGTGCGGCGGGATTTTGCCCAGGGGGATTCAGCTTTCTCCGGACGGACATTTTCTCCTTTCCGGAAATATGGTTTCGGGGGATATTACCACCTTCACGGTGGCAGAAGACGGAACGCTGACACCGACCAACCGGGTGTATGAGGCGGTCTCCCCGTCAGCGATCCGGTTTTTTAAGGGGACAGAACAGTAAATTTCAGACAGCGGGAGGAAAGCAGGGTGCGCATGGAAGAAGAGTTTGCCTGCGGAGCGGCAAAAGAGGATATCACACCGGCAGAGGAACTGCTGCCGTATCTGAGAGGACTTCAGGATCGGGCATTTGGCGGCATCATCGACAGGCTGTCTTTGCGGGTGATCGCGCTTCGGTCCGGGAAAAGGCAGGTTCTGCTGGTAAGCTTCGAACTGGACAAGGTCCCGCACCCCCTCCGGCTGCTTAAACGCCTGGAGAAGGAGATGGGGATACCTGCGGAGGATGTTCTGCTTACGGCGGTGCATACGCATACCGCGCCGGTCGCGGGGGACCGCCCGTTTGAGGGGCCGAATGACATCGCAGGGAAGCCGCCGGAAGTACAGAAAGCCACACACCGGTACGAGGAATTCCTGGAAGAAAAGCTGATCCAGGCGGCAAAGAAGGCCATAGAAAGTGAAGTTTCGGCAAGGTGGGGCATCTGTCAAGGAGAAAGTTTTGTCAATGTGGACCGCAGACAGTGGTATTCCTGCCGCAAAGAGGACGGCAGGATCGTAAAAAAGCTGGCCCTTGGGGTAAGTACAGAGCGTGTGCCGGACCGCACACTTTCTGTGCTGAAAATGGAGACGCCTGATAAAAGACCGCTTGCCTTTCTGATAAATTTCCCGGTGCACTGCTGTGTCCTTCACGCGAACCAGTGCTTTGGCGGAAAGATGGGCATCAGCGGGGATATCGCCGGAAGGGTGAGCGCCTGGATGGAAGAATCTTATCCGGGTGCGGTCGTCATGTGGTGCAGCGGCGCGGCGGGAAATTTAAATCCCGTTTTGCAGGCGGAAAACTATTATCCGGACCCGGTAACCGGGGATGTGGTGACCACCGTTTTGCCCGGAGATACCCGGGAACTGTTAACGGTGGTGGCAGCCAGACATTTCGAGGATGTGCGCCGGACGGCGGAAAAGATTCAGTGTCAGGAAAGTCAGGCGGTTCTCGATTCGTGTGTGGAGTGGTCCAGGACACCGGGAGTAAACGGAGAGTATGAGGTTCGGCTGCACCTGATGCGAATCGGGGATACCGCTTTGTTTTCGGCCAGCGGCGAACTTTATTCGGTTTACGCGGAATGCCTGAAGGACCTTCTGCCCGCAAAGCACCTGATTGTGATCAACCACGATGCCAGCCTGTGCGCCAATTCCGGGTATATTCTGGATGATGAGGCGCTGCTTTACCCGGAGACGGACCTGCCGGGTGTAGCCCACACGAATATGATTCCAGGATACTTTCTGGAATCTCTTCGCGCACACGCCAGGCACATGTACGAAAAAATCTTTTAGCTGTTTCAACGCTGCCGCTGTTCCAACTCCTAAGAACAAAAAAGCCGACTGAAAGGCACAGGGCTGAAGAAGTGAAACTAAAGAAGCGCAGCTTAAGAAGCGTAGCTAAAGAAGGGCTAAAGAAGATATCAGGTACCCTGCATCAAGCATGATCGAATGGAAAGCAGCAGTCATCGTTTGACAGGCAAAGAAAGGGAGAAACGGTATGAGCTATTCAACACTGCCGGAACTATATCCGGAAGAAAAAAAGATGCCGCTTGCGAAGTATTATTATGAGTATCCCATGAGGGATCTGCCGGAAAACTTAAAAGCCGGGATTTTTGGTCCGCCGATGAAGGCGGAGGACGCGGTGAGCGTGGAACATTTCGTGGACTGGCTGAAGCCCGTCGGCCAGTATGAGAAGGTGGAAAACGGCTTCTGCATGTTTCCGGACGGGAGCGGGTATATCTGCACCTACATGAAAATCCCGGAAACCGTGGAGGTAAAAAAGATCTTCTGGTATCTGAACTGGCTGAACGTACACTCGAAGAGCATGGTTTTAGGGCACGGAAATCTGCGCTATAAGATCTGGAATCCGGCGGATCACTGGGACCACTATTTTGTCAACTGGACAGACAAATCCGACGGCATCCATACCACGGAGAGTCTGGATCTCGGGGAAGGGGACAGAAAATATGACACCATCCGCCATCCTTTCCTTCTCGCAGACTATGGTTTGACCGAGGAGAAAAAAGCGGAACTTGCTGCTTCGGGCTGCAGCGTGAGCGACACCAGTGACTGGGAAAGCTTTGATGAACCGGGCGCCCATCTGACACTGGGGCAGATCCGTCCGTGTGCGCAGGGCGGCTTTGAAAGACGTTCGGTGGAATGGATCGGCTGGAGACCGGCGAAAGGCGGAAAACTGATCAGAGAAGAGCGCACACACTGTGATGAGGACTATCTGCGCAAGGTTGCCTATCATACTCTGCTGGAATGGCATCATCTGCTGGATTTTATCAACGATCTGTATGAGGAGTATCACGATCAGCCGATGGATGCCGATTAAGCGTATCGCGGGGATACTTAAAGATTAAGGGAAACGAACAGGTTTTGCGCGGAAAGGTACCAGCACCGGGAAGGAGAGTTGGCTTTCACAGTCCCAGGGAAAGGCGGCGCGGAAGGGAGAGTTTCATGTTCAGAAGAAAGGAAGAGGAGCAGACAGCCGGATCTGAGGCGATCCAGCCAAAGAGTCCCGGGCAGCTTACGAAAAAGGAAAAATCCATCCTGAAGACCTATGAGGAACCGGTGCTGCCGATCTTCTGCAGGATTCTCTTTATCGGTCAGTTTATTCTGGCCGCCGCCATGCTGGCTGTGGATCTCAATGCCTTTCTGCGCTATGACAGAAACCTTGGATGGAAACATCTGTTTGGCAACCTGTGCATGACAGGCTTCTGGTTCTGGCTGTGCGCCGCACTGGTCATCCTGCCGGTCTGCCTGTCAGCGATCTGGTTTGCCAGGAGGAGATTTTACCGTCAGAGGGAAAAAAGCGGGATCACGGACGAGACGGAGGAAGACCGAAAGCGAACCAGACGCGCTCTTCAAAAACTGACAGCGGATTACCGGAAGTACATCAAGATTTCGGCTGTGGGTCTTTTGATCTGGGCGTTTTTGTACGCGCTCAGCGCGATTTTGCGGTAAGCGGCGTCGCATGGCAAAAACACCGGGAGGTAGATGTAGGATGTTCCCTCCGGGACGTTACTGAGCTGTCTTAAGGTGTCTTATGTGGGCTGGCGAGAGGACTTTCCGTTTGTGACTGACGGATACGGAAACGTCTGCAGACGAAAACTGGCCGCTTCTAAGCCGCATGTGTTAAAAAAGGAAGAAGCGAAGCGATTTCCTGTGAACGAAATTTCTGCGCGATGGCGCTGCTTAAAGGAGAGAAAAGAAAGGTGCGCGGGAGAGTAAGATCTTACTCTCCCGTAAATAATCTTTACCGGTCTGCCTGTCAGTTGACAGGATGAAAGCGCGGAATTACATTTTCGCCTTTCTTTTAGCCTTTCGATCCCTGGCTCTTCTCCTGCGCTGTACAAAGACCCATAAGTACGAGTTGACTTTACTGCCGGTTTGAATCACAGCCGAAGCGCCTGTCTACTTAGGATTCGTGGTCTCAGCCTTCATGATGTCCGGACGGCTGAGGGCATAGTCTAAAAGAGACCTGACCAGAGATTGTGCCGTGGGATCCGCTTCCCGGTATTTTTCGATGAGGCGATATTCCGGCCTTGTAAGCAGATAGTAGTTTTCCTGGATACCAAGCAGGGAATTCATCGATACATGAAATTTTTCACAAACAGCCTGCAAAAACTCAGGGCTGGGTTTCTCTTCGTCTCTTTCATAGCTTCTGATCAGTGACTCAGGAACCTGCATACAATCCGCAAAAAACCTCCTGTTCCGAAAGCCGTTTTCTTTTCTGAATCCTGTCAGCCTTTGTCCAATTGTCATAAGAAGGCCCTCCTTTTTCGCTGATTATAGGGTACATACTGGCGCCTGTCAACAGGATGCGGATAACGGCAAGGCTCCTGTAAGGAGTCTAATGCGGTATTTCCGGGAAGGGTGTAAGCACTTACATTTTGAGCAAAAGCCAGGAACCAGATAGGGACAGAGTAGTTCGCTGCGCCTGTCTGTAGTAGTAACCGTAAAAGCTTCTGTTGCCATGAAGACAAGCTGGTGTATGACTGGCTAAGTGACTGATTGAGAGGATGGGAGCATCAAAAGTGAACATTCTTGACCATCCTATGCTGTCTGTCCGGTGAATGGGAGACCATTTGTTCCTGCACTGGGTCTCCCCGCATCGAAGTACACTCAGCCGAACATATATATGTATCCATCTGCTGATCCATGACCTTCCGCGCTTCTTTAGAGAGATACATCCCCACATCCATCCACTCTGCCAGTGCATACAAAAGGGCGATAAGAGATGACGTATCTTAAGAGGAAGCATGGGGCGAGAGTCAGTTGTTGCAAATTTTGCAATAACTGCGGGAGATAAGGATCCTTCCACGCTTGTGCTGCCTAACAGGAAGATGTGCCGGGCTGTGAATGCCAGGGACTTTTTTCCAGGCTGAGGCGGCTGGCGGGGGACGAATCATGCTACCTGATGATCTGGGAAGCTTAGAGCCAGCTTCTGTGCGCATGGTGAAAAGATTTTACGATTCTAAAGTCTGCGGAAGAGAAGCTTTCCGGATGGGCCAGTTGAGAGACAGATAATTAAGCTTGTCCCGCTTTTCGGCGCTTCCCGCCGCCGTCAGAACAGGTTCCACCTTTAGGAATCCCTGCCTGGAAGATACCCTGCTTCGACAGATTCTCCCAAAAACCGCCTGCTGCAACGATTGCAAACATACGTTCCGTTATCCCGCTTAAAAATCTTTGGAAAATTAAGCGGCAAATTGAAGAAAATTTCAACTGGGTCTTGCACTTAAGGCTTCTTTCGTATAAGATAGATGGGATGAACATTTTTCCTTGTTCTGGTTCTGCCAATCGTCGGATGCTCGTTCCTCATCCCGAAAGGAAATGTCGCATGTGAAACATTTCCTGAAACCAGCCTGGATCGTTCATTTTTATAGCCGGCCTTTCTTTTCTTTCCCTTTCGGCTGATGGCCCGTCTGACGAACCAAAAGGCCCTAAGGGAAAGAACCAAAGCGGGAGCGGGGACTTTCCGTGTGACGTTCTTGCGTGAGTTTTGCAAGACCAGCCTTCGCGGCATGGACCTTCAGGGTCAGATGGAACCTTTCACGGACAGGGACTCTTACCCCTGGGCTTCGTTTGGCGAGGTCACTCCTGCCCGGCTTTGTGCGGGAAAGGGCAGAAGGGGTAAGGTAAAAAGGACTGAATGTCTGAAGACCGGAAGGCAAGAAGGCTGGAAGGTCCCAAGCTTTGAAGAAGGATGGGAAGGCTTTTCCTTTAGAGTCAGTGCGTAACCCTGACAGCTATGGAAACTTAAGAAATCCATTCGCATCCACATGGCTGGCGACAGCTATCGAAACCTATTTAACAGTCCTCAATCAGGCCGTAAGGATCTGAAGTATTCAGCTGATAAGGAGAAATCTCTTTTGGAAATTTTTGATAACAGCAGTAAGTTTGTCAAAAACGATCTCGTGGAAAAGATTGCGAAGGGGAGCCGGGTTTCCATCGCCTCCGCATGCTTTTCCATGTACGCGTTTGAGGAACTTAGGAAACAGCTTGAGTCGTGCGGGGAAGTGCGCTTTCTTTTCACCTCTCCGTCTTTTCTGCCGGAGAAAGCGGGACAGCCGAGGAAATTTTCCATCACCAAGAGGAAACGGGAAAAGAGTCTCTATGGAACCGAATTCGAACTGCACTTAAGAAACGAACTCAAGCAGGAGGCGATCGCCCGGGAATGCGCAGCGTGGGTCCGTGAAAAGGTGCGGTTTCGGTCCAACATCACCAGCAGGAAGATGGAAGGCTTCGTGGTCGTGGATGATAAGGAGGAGTCCTATGTCTATTCTCCGGTGAATTCCTTTACCACGGTCAATTTAGGCAGCGGACAGGGGGAGTATCTGACCAACGTCGTCGCCAGGATGGAGAATCCCGCCAGCGCTGAGTTTCTGAAAGTCTTTAATTCGATCTGGAGTGACAGGAAAAAGGTGAGGGATGTCACGCAGGAAGTCCTGGAGATGATCTCCGCAGCCTACGAGGAGAACGCGCCGGAGATGATCTATTTTCTGACAGTCTGCAGCGTCTTTAGTGACTTTCTGGAGGATGTGTCCAGTTATGACCTGGCAAACGAGGCGACGGGCTTTAAGGAAAGCGTCATCTGGAACAAGCTCTACAACTTCCAGAAGGATGCCGCTTTAACGATTATCAACCGGCTGGACCAGTTTAACGGCTGCATCCTGGCGGACAGCGTAGGCTTAGGCAAAACCTTCACCGCGCTGGCGGTGATAAAATATTATGAAGGGCGGAATAAAAATGTGCTGGTTCTCTGCCCCAAGAAGCTGAGCGAGAACTGGATGACTTTCCGCGGAAATCTGCTCAGCAATCCGCTAGCAGAGGACCGTCTTCGCTATGATGTTTTGTATCACACGGATCTTTCCAGGAAAAGCGGCGACACGGTCATCGGTCTGCCCATTGAGAGCATTAACTGGGGAAATTATGACCTGGTGGTGATCGATGAAAGCCACAACTTCCGCAACGGCGTGAATACGGCCAACAAGAAAAAAGATAAGGAAAACCGCTATGAGGTCCTTTTAAACCGCATCATCAAGCCGGGGATTCAGACAAAAGTGCTGATGCTCTCCGCTACGCCTGTGAACAACCGTTTTCACGACCTGCGCAACCAGCTGGCTCTTGCCTATGAGGGAGATGCCTCCAGGTGGAAAGGGAAACTCAATATCAGGACCAGTGTGGACGACGTATTTCGCCGGGCGCAGCAGGCCTATAACGAATGGGCCAGACTGCCGGAAGAGGAGCGCACGACTCAGAATCTCCTCTCGCGGCTGAGCTTTGATTTCATCGAAGTGCTGGACAGCGTCACGATTGCCCGTTCCCGGAGACATCTGCGTCAGTTTTATGACCTGACGGAGATCGGATCCTTCCCGGAAAGGATGAGGCCCATTTCCCGGCGTCCGGTGCTGACGAATCTTCTGGACGTGATCTCCTACGGCGGCGTGTATGCAATGCTCAACAGTCTGCAGCTTTCGATTTATACGCCCATGCAGTTTGTTTACCCTGACAAACTGTTCAAGTACATGTCTGAGAAGGAGACGAAGGCCTCTGTGTTTGCCCGTGAGGCCGGACTGCAGTGCCTGATGAGCACCAACCTCCTGAAACGGCTGGAAAGCTCCGCGCATTCGTTCCTTTTGACGCTGCAGCGAATCCATGACCGCATGGTGAAGACATCCCGCCTGGTAGGGGAGTTTCTCTCCAGCTCTGTCCAGATGAGGGAGGAGTCCGATGGTTCCATGATGATGGAGGAGGATTTCAGCTTTTCAAAAGAGGCCGCGGATTTTGACGAAGATGACCAGAACAGCGAGTTCTTTATAACCAGTAAAAAGATAAAGATAGACTTAAGGGATATGGACTGTGCATCCTGGAAGAGAGACATGGATCTTGACATACCAATTCTGGAGGATCTGATTAACAAGGTAAAGCTCATTACCTATGAGTATGACAATAAGCTGAGCGATCTGCTCTCGTGTATCTGTGACAAGGTGCGCCACCCGGTCAACCCGGGAAACAGCAAAATCCTGATTTTTACGGCCTTCGCCGATACCGCGGAATATCTTTATGAGCATGTCAGCCGCTTCGCGAAGGAAAACTTAGGGTTGAACACCGCTCTGATCACCGGGGGCAGCGCGTCGGGGAGGACAACGATCCCTAAGGGTCCCAGGGAAATCACCCATATCTTAAGGAGCTTTTCCCCGGCCTCCAGCAACGTGGAGTACCTGTATGAGAACGGAAAAGCGCAGATTGATATCCTGATCGCCACGGACTGTATCTCAGAGGGGCAAAACCTCCAGGACTGCGATTACTGTATCAACTATGACATCCACTGGAACCCGGTGCGCATTATTCAGCGGTTCGGGCGAATTGACCGTATCGGCAGCAAGAACGAGCGCATTCAGCTCGTGAACTACTGGCCTGACGTAAGCCTCGATACCTACCTCGACCTGAAAGCGCGGGTGGAGGAGAAGATGCGCATCACCATCATGACGGCCACCGGCGATGATGATCCCATCAACATGGATGAGACAGGGGACCTGGAATACCGGCGCACACAGTTAAGGAGACTGCAGGAGGAGGTCGTGGACTTAGAGGAGATGACGGAAGGGATCTCCATTACGGATCTGGGGCTTAACGACTTTCGCCTGGATTATCTTACCTATCGAAGGGACCATGGCGACCTGGACCGTTTGCCCCCCGGCATTCACGCGGTTGTTAGGGGAGCGAAGCCCGGGGTCATCTTTACGCTGAAGAACGTAAACGCGAAATTAAAGATCGAAAACCAGAATCAGCTGTATCCCTATTACCTGGTCTATGTCGGCATAGACGGGAAAGTCATCGCCGATCACAATCACCCGAAGGAGATACTGGATGTCATGAGAAAGCTCTGCAAGGGAAAAAGCCTCCCGGACGTAGAGCTTTGCGGGGAGTTTAATAAGGAGACAGCGAATGGGAGGTTCATGAGAAGGATCTCCCGCCTTCTTACGGTCGCGGTCGATTCGATTATCCGGGTAAATGAAACAAGTACAATGGATTCTGTATTCAAGCCGGGAAACACATCCCTGCTTTCTGACAATTTCAAAGGGGTTGACGATTTTGAGCTCGTCAGCTTCCTCGCGGTGAGGTAAGACAGTGGTTGATTATTTAAATTTTCCCCGGAAGTTCCGGGTGCGCAGCAATCTTACGGTGAAGGATTACCTGGCCAAGTCGGGCCTGACAGCCGCCGAAAAAAGGAAAATGACTGTCTATCTGAAGGATATCCGTCTTCTTTTTGACTTTCCCTATCCTGACGAGGAAATCCTGATTGTGGAGGCGATACGGGAAAATCATGAGGAAAAACACTATACCGTCCTGGAATTTGCCAAGGCGATCGCGAAATCCTTCCCCCACAGAATGCTGCTGATCGTGCACCTGGGGGGAAAAATCAGGTTTTTCACTTTTGATTACAGGGAAAACACCAGAAACTCTTCCAGACTCATGGTGGACGACTCGTTTTCCACGTTTGATCTCGTTTTGGCGCAGGAGGATCCCCTGGAGAATGGTGCGCTGCAGCGTATGCAGCGTGCGCCGCTGGAGGCGAAAAGCGGGGCGGAGCTGTATGAAACGTGGAAGAATGAGGTGCTGGCGATCGGTACCCGGGAGCAGTACACGCTTGACTCCTTAGCCTATTATAACATTTCCGAATACGGCGTTTCCAGGAAAGAGGAGAAGAAGAAGCATCTTCGCATCCTCCAGAATCTGATCGACTATGCGAGAACCGGCCGGTATGAGGATGAGGAGGCTCTCGACACGGACGAAGGAAGAGAGACTCCCGCTTACGTGGGAGAGCCTCTGGACGTTGTGACAAAGGCTGACCACCGGATGTATGTGGAGTTCTGCGCTGCCTACGCGAAACGGGTGTTTCGGGATGAAACCGGGAGCGAGGAGGTTCCGGAGGATAAATGGATCATCCGCTATCTGGACGCCTGCAATGAATACTCCAGCCATCTGTTTGGAGATATCCTGGATAGTGACTGTATCGTAAGTATCGCGCGGGGAGCCGTCTGCGAGGAAGAGGAAGCGGATCCTTCCCTGTATGAGGGTTTTGGGTTTGACATTCCGACGCTTGAATACTATCTTGGCCTTGATCCGGACGCAGAGGATTACTTAGGATTCAGAAGCGGGCCGGGTGAGAGCGATGACGGGGCCTACTACGACGCTGAAGCCGATGAACGCCTGGACGACGCGGAAACTGAAAGTTATGACTTCAGTGAAGATCTTGACGGGGAAGACTCTGACTTTGATGGAGACTATGACGGCTATTATGACGGCGAGGACGAGGATAAGGACGACGGCTACGGGCACGATGACTATGATGATAATTATTAAGCAATCACTGCCTCATGGCCTTAACACCTGCTCTTTATTCTAAAGTTGCCTTTATCTGCAAAGGGTACCTTTATCCTCGTGTGTCCGCTTAAGGGAAAGAGTCTGCTTATCTGTGACGAAAGGCTGCCTGGCGAAAGGAAAGGTTACGCGGATATTTGGGGGAGTGATCGTATGATCCGCGGTGAGCCTCATGATTTCATCGAAACAGTTTACAGCGGTCAGGACATCCCCTGTTCTTTTCGTGGGAAGAAAATACCAGTTGCAGATAACTTTAAGCGGAGGGCTTTTTATGGAGATTTACCGCCGGGAACCGCCCTGTGAGGATGCAGGGAAGTAGTTCGGTTCCGACAGGGACAGGTGCCCGCGAAGCAGGATGTCGGTTTTCCCGCCTTGCGGTCTGCGGGCAGTTTGCGTAAATTCCACGCTTTTCCAGTCTGGCTTGGTGGCCGTTGTTCGAGCGGATACCCGTATACGATCAGCCGGGATGGTTAAGTACCCGGTCACGGGAGGATTTTTACAGAATTCGTGCGATTGATGTTGAAAATTTTCCTCGCTTCGGGTATACTACTTAAGAAGACTAAAACTTGGAGAAAGTGCACTTACGACTGTTTCCGGGACAGAGCTTAAAACAAATCCCGGAAATTATCTGAGGCTTTACGCTGTGGAGGATATCTTTGTTATGAAAACGGAAAGGTCGTAGGTAAGCTTACCAATTCATATCAGGAACGGGTAGATGCGGCGAAGCCGCTTTTTGGCATCCTTCCGGACGATATAACCCTTGAGGAGGCGAAAGCGGAAAGGCTGGCTAAGACATGACCTTCTCATGTATCAGATTCAGCTGGGCGACGCCGTAATACAGGAGCCGGGTGAACCGTTCAAAATCCGTCACCCGGCCTCTGCGGTTTTTCGTCTGGCTCGCTCTTCATATCCTGCCTATTGCCTTTGAGCATGACCTGGGTGTCCTGGATTTGTATCCCGTTTGATCCGCCGGGGATAGGAGCGGTTCCACTGTCTCCTCGGAAAGAAGCTCCTTCGGATGCTTTCTGTCACGGAGTTGCCAGAGAAGGGTTGTGTTCAGTCCGCCTTATCTGGGCTCTGGTTTGTAATGATAAATGATACAGGATTTGCTGCTCTTCTCCGTATTCTTCGCTGATCGGTTGGCTGCTCCTTTGAAAAGCCCCTGCGCGTCTTCAGGCAAAAATTTTTTTGCCAAAGTTCCCTCATCTGTGTTATCATACCTGCAAGAAATGAAAACGCTCCTGCCCGTGCCCCCAGGATGCGGGGTTTTTAAGCCCTCCGGGGTGTTGGGAGCTCTTTTAAGCGGGAAGAGCGGAAGGAAAGAGGGGAGCCTATGGCACATGTTGCGGACAGAACAAAGAAGGCCGCAAGTCCCTATTCGGCACTGATTACAGGGGAACAGTTTTTGTTTTACGAAACGCGTACAACCGCCAGACTGATGCAGGAGGGGCTTTCTGAGGAGGAAATCGTTTCCCGGATTGCGGAGGAGAACCTCTTCCAGTATCCTACGGAAAAGTCCCTGCGGAAAGTGGCTTTGGCCTGTATCCGGCGTCTGCGGGCATTGCGGAATGAGAAGCTTATCGCCGCGATCGCCGAGGAGCCTTCGGGTGTGGCCAAACAGATCTGTCTGTATGCCATGATGTGCCAGCACTATCTGGTGAGGGAGTTCATGCTGACGGTTGTGGGAGAGAAATATAAAAATCTGGATCTTTCCTTTGGCAGGGAAGACATCAATCTTTTTTTCCTGCGTCTGCAGGAGCAGGATGACTGGGTCGCCGAATGGAGCGACCAGACCGTTTCCAGAATCAAACAGGTTCTGGTTAACGTTCTGGTGGAGAATGGATATCTGGACAACAGGACATCGACTCACCTGAATCCGGTTTGGCTAAGCCCTGTGCTGGAAGAGGGGATCCGGGAAAATCAGGATGAGATTGTGCTGCCGGCGTTTCACTGTTTTTCATAGAGGGGGAGGAAGTTCATGTCAGATATTAAAGCCAGGCTGGACCGGCTGCGTCACGCCATGCAGCGGGAGGAATTCCTGGAGGGGAAGGGTCTTTCCAAGGAAGTGAACATCCGGTTTTTCTGTTATGATCCCGCGGATGAGATGGCGGTTCGCTGGTTTACGGAGCAGATCCTTACGGATCAGTCCCTGCGGTGCCGCCCGATCGTATATAACCTCTATGATATTTTCCTGGAACTTTGCGATGACCTTGGGGCGACCGACGAGATCCCGGAGATGGAACGGTCAGACGGGCGGGCGTTTTTGCTGCAGGAACTGCAGTCCGCCTGCGGGGAGCGGTATTACCTGGAAAAGATGCGGTACGCGCCGCACAGACCGGGGGATGTGCTGATCCTGACGGGAGTGGGGGATGTATTTCCCTTTATGCGGGTGCACCAGCTTTTGGAAGCGATGCAGACCGAGTTCGATGACATTCCTGTCCTGGTGCTGTATCCGGGGAAATTTGACGGAAGGCAGGTGCAGCTGTTCGGGAAACTGTCGCCGAACTCCTATTACCGGGCCTTTAATGAAATCTGAAGCACAACAGTTGGGGATCAGCGATTGCCTGAGAATTGAAACAGGAGGCAGACCATGATTATACAGAAGATGTTCGCGGACGACATCAACCGCAAGATCAACGGGGTGATCAAGGTTGATCAGGACGCGAATGAGATCGTAGAGCAGGAAGTCCGGGAGTATATCATCACGCGGGAACTGCGGAAACACTTTTCCACTTTTTTTAATTTTTACAGTGATTCGTTCGATAACCCCACCGCGGATATCGGTGTCTGGATCTCCGGATTTTTTGGAAGCGGCAAATCCCACTTCCTGAAAATGCTCTCCTACCTTCTGGAGAATAAGCCGGTAGGCGATACGACGACCGTGGAACTGTTCCGGCAGAAGTTCGCGGACGATCCGGCGACGTTTATGCAGATCGACCGGGCGACGAGGAGCAGGACGGAAAGCATCCTCTTCAACATCGATATCGAAAGCTCCATCAATAAGGACAAGACGGCTGTTCTGCGCGTCTTTGCCAAGATGTTCTACAATCATCTGGGATTCTATGGGGAAAACCTGAAGGTCGCCATGCTGGAGTATTATATCGAGCAGTGCGGCAAGACGGAGGAGTTTCGCCGTGTATTTGAGGAGAAGCGCGGGAAATCCTGGGTGGAGATGCGCCGCGGGTTTACCTTTAATGGCAGAACAATCATTCCGACACTGATGGAAGTGCTGGACATGAGCGAGGAGGATGCCAGCAAATGGTTCCATGACAAGACGGCCGCGGATCTCTCTATCGCTCAGTTAGTCGGTGACATCAAGGATTACGTGGACAGACAGCCGAAGGATTTTCGTCTGCTTTTCATGATCGACGAGGTCGGCCAGTATGTGGGGACCGACACGGATATGCTCCTGAATCTCCAGTCGATCGTGGAGAAGCTGGGCAGTGAGTGCGGCGGCAGAGTCTGGGTGATCTGCACCGGACAGGAAGCCATTGATGA
This sequence comes from uncultured Lachnospiraceae bacterium, assembly GCA_964643295.1. GTDB lineage: Bacteria > Bacillota > Clostridia > Lachnospirales > Lachnospiraceae > Merdiplasma. The sequence goes on along the minus strand of CAZXSN010000027.1, from coordinate 3,959 downwards.
GATCATCAAAGTGCGGGTGGATGAGTTTTCCCGGATTCAGGCAAGGTTCGCGACCAGACTGTCCCTTTCCTCCTCTTCCGTGGATGAGGTGATCCAGAAGCGTATCCTGAGAAAGACTCCGGAGGCGGAAAAACTGCTCTCTGCTGTGTATGACCGAAGTGATTCTACCCTCCGCAACCTGTTTACGTTTCGGGAAGCGCAGCTGGACATCAAAGGATACAGCACCCCGTTTGATTTCACGGCCGATTATCCGTTCGTGCCGTACCAGTTTATTATCATCCAGAAGGTATTCGCGGAAATCCGCAGGCACGGCAACTCCGGCAAGCACTTATCCGGCGGGGAGCGCTCCATGCTCTCCGGTTTTCAGGAGGCAGCCCAGAAAGTGCAGCATCAGGGCGAGAATACGCTGGTTCCGTTCTACTATTTTTATGATACCGTACACGAGTTCTTGGACGGTTCCATCCGCCGTGTCATTGACCGCTGCGAGCGGGCTGCGGAAGCCGGGGACGGTCTGAAGGCGACGGATGTCAACTTACTGAAGCTGCTGTATCTGATCCGCTACATCGACCATGACGTACCGGCGAACCTGGACAACCTGGTGATTTTGATGGCCGATGATATCCGTGTGGACAAGATCGTGCTGCGGGCGGCCACGCAGGAGTCCCTGGACCGTCTGTTAAGCCAGAATTATATCGGAAGATCGGGAGATGTCTACAACTTCCTCACGGATGAGGAGCAGGATATTCAGCGGGCGATCATCAACGAGACGCCGGTGAGTACCCATGAGATCGTCTCCACTATCGCCGGAACGGTCTTTGGCGATATCTATCCGTTTAAGAAATATCACTACGGAGAGTATGATTTCCCCTTCGATCAGATGGTGGACGCGGTCAGCGTCGGGGCCTTAAGCGGGGGGATGCGGTTAAAATTTCTGACGGTGGCCACTGACGCGACGGAGAAGAATGCGACCCGTCTGCAGATGGCCTCCAAGGGACAGGCGATCGGTGTGCTGGCCGAGACGGATTATTACAATTCGCTGGAGCACGCGATGAAGATCCGCAAATATGTCAAGCAGCGCAACGTGCGGAATTTGCCGCTTACTGTACAGCACATCATTGAGGAGCGGCAGGCGGAGGCCGCCCGCCTGGAAGGTGATTCGAAAGAGGAATTAAAGAAGGCGATCGTGGACGCGGAGTTCTACGTCGATGGAGAGCGCCTGGATATCCGCACCAAAGACGCCAGGGACAAGATCGATCAGGCACTGGAATATCTGGTCAACCATGTCTACACGAAGCTGGAATTAATCAGGAAGAACGCGAAATCGGACGCGGACATCCTTGCTATTTTAAATGGAACGGACACCTATCTGCCCGGCACGGCGCCAAACCAGGAGGCGGAGAACCTGATCGACGAGTATCTGGAAATCCAGCACAGGAAAAGCCTGCCGACGTCCATGGCGGATATCCAGAGCCATTATCAGGGAATCCCCTACGGGTGGAAGGAAATCGACATCGCCGCTGTGGTGGCGAGGCTCATTGTGGACCAGAAAGTGACGATCAAGTACGCGGGAGCGACGGTCCAGCCCGGGGATCCGCGTCTTTTGGATATGCTGCGCAAGAAGAGCGAGATCGGCAAGACCATGGTCTCCAAGCGCCAGAGTGTGTCCGCTCTGCAGATGCGGGAGGCGAGGGATTTCCTGCGCGAGTACTTTGATGTCATGGATGTGCCGGATGATGAGGACGGGCTGATCGCCTTCATCATCGATCGGCTGGGCAGGCAGAAGAGCCACTATGAGGAGCTGCTTAATCGGTATGAGGACAATAAGAACTATCCGGACCGCGCTCTGGTAAAGGGATCGTTAAACCTGATCGAGGATGTCCTTTCCCAGCAGAAGGACAACATCGCTCTGATTGCCCGCCTGAATGAGAAGGCGGATGATCTAGCGGATACCAAGGACGAGATGCAGCGTGTCGAGAATTTCTTCCAGAACCAGGTGGCGGTTTTTGATGCCGCCGTGCGGATGGAGAGGAATCTGCACAATGATCTGGAATATCTCCCGAAAGAGCCGGAGGCAAACGAGGCTCTGAATCGCATCCGCATAATCTGCAGGCCCGGGACTGCCGGAAAATTTGACTACAGGCGGATTCCGGAGCTGAACAGTCTGATGGTGAAAGTAAAGGAAGGCCATGACCGTCTGCTTACTGCCAAACGGGCTGAGCTTTTGGAAGATGTGCGTCAGTGCATGGAAGCGATTCATACCGCCGCGTCAGGAAATGGGGATGCCCAGAAGATCAGCGATACAGCGGATCACTTCTACGCGCAAAAGAGGGAGCAGATCCAGGATCTGCGCTCGCTAGCGCTGCTTGACGGGCTCCTGTACCCGATGCTTCAGTATAAGGATGATACACTGGAAAGAATCGAAGCGGTTGCGCGGCCTGTACCGCCGACGCCGCCGGTTTCGCCGACTGTGCAGCCTCCGGTGAATAAAGTTTATAAAACGCTGAACCGTTCCATCGTCTTTCCTGCCAAAAAGCTGGAAAGCGAGGAAGACATTGACCTGTACGTAGCAAAGGTAGGAGAAAGCTTAAAGAAGATGCTGAAAAACTGTGACGGCATCCAGTTAAAATAGGGGAATTTGACATGGACAACGAAGTAAGCATAGAGGATTTTCTTAAAGGTATCTCATCACCCGAAGATAAATCCGGGGAAGAGCAAAACGGTTCCTCGAAGGAAGGATTGTCTCCTGCTAAGTCCGACGGGGACAATACGGAGAGGGACTATACGCCTGATGAGACTGAATTCGCTGTTTTCTGCATTGAAGCTCTCGCCGAGTACCTGCACATGGACGCGGGAAAAATCTACGACGTGCTTACAAAGGATACCGACCTGTTGGATGGGTATATCATGATTACAGCGTCAAAAGCCTGAACCTACCGCATGAGAAGCATGCCAGTGGGTGAAAAGGCTTACTGACGCGCCCCAACATGAGGAAGAAGTGGGGTGCTGTGTGCCGGTGGCACACGTTTAGCACCGACCGGAGCGGAGCGGAGACCGGGCCCCATGAATTTAAGAATGTTGAGCAGGATTGTGAGAGCTGCGAAGCAGCGAAACAATCCGTAATCACCTTTTGACGCCTGAATCATATCATCGCGTGTTATGATGTGCTTCATACGCAGGGGGAGGGATATATCGTCAACGAACTAGTTAGTATATTGGAAGAGAAAGGCGTGAAGCTGTGCTAGTATATCATGGTTCCGATAAAAGAGTTATGAAGCCGGATTTGAGAAATTTGGGGAACGAAGCAGATTTTGGCTTTGGGTTTTATGTAACGCCATCTAGGGAGCTGGCAGAGCAGCAAAGCAGAAGGTATCTATCCTCCGGGCAGGAGGGATTTGTTTCTGCGTACAGTTTAGATGAGCAGATTTTTGAGAAGTGCAAAACATTAAAATTTGACACCTATTCGGATGAATGGCTGGATTTTGTCACAGCATGCAGAAAAGGTGATGGCGATTCTTCCTATGAGATTGTCGTGGGACCTGCTGTGAATGACAATGTGTTTGATGCGATCGAATTTTATTACGCTGATCTCATCTGGCGTTCAGGGGCGCTGAGAAGGCTGAAATATAAGCTGCCAGCGTTTCAGATATGTATTCGCAGACAGGAAGTTTTAGACCAATATCTAACATACGAGACAGATGAAGAGTTGGAGGATTTTGGGGCAAGCAGCGACCTTCTGCATATGAAATATGCGAGGGTCATTATATGCTTTGCTGAACTCTCTGGATTAACAGTAGAACGTGCCATGGATTTTTTCTATCATTCGAGGGAACGGAATTTAATCAACGAAGGAGCATCCGATCTTCACTGTATGGGTGATCTGTATCTGGCACGGGATCTGCTGCGGGAATACGAGTCGAATAAGGGAAATGAAGTTACGATTTAACTCATCGTTCAACGAA
>CAZXSN010000026.1:0-35066 GCA_964643295.1 uncultured Lachnospiraceae bacterium | reverse complement strand
GGAGCATCGCTGCCCTGATGATCGTTACTTCCTCCATCCTGCAGACTCTCCCCAAAATCCCGCCTGCTTCCTTTCGCAATGCCCCAAACATCGCATTCCTTTGAATTTTACGAATGAACACGATATGGTACGTGCAGCTGCAGCGGCTGTGCTAAACTATTATCCTCCATAGCTGCCTCATTGCTGTATTTTGATGCGGTTTTCCAGACCTGCCTCTTTGATACAGCAGGGGCCTATGGTTTTGGTACTTCCCTCACCGCTTCCAGTATCTAATAGTCTCCCCAGCTTAGCTGGGGGTTTTATACTGTTTCAATAAAAAGCACCAGGGAAGTACAGCTAAGTAAAACCGCCTTCCTGGGGGCCGTTTTTTATACTTCCTTCTCATTCAGTTTTACAGCACTTCCCGGATCACCCGTTCCGCGTTTTTATAGAAGATCTCATCGATCTCCTCTTCACTGAGGCCTTCTTTTGCCAGAGCATGGGCAAGCTTTTCATAATCCTGCGGACCGGCAAGCGTAAGTTTCCCGCTGATGCCGTCAAAGTCGCTTCCAAGCGCGGCAACGCTTCGACCTCCGACTTTCCGAAAGTGCAGAAGATGCGCGGTAAGATCTTCGATCCGGTTCTCATTACTTCCCGGATACAGGAATCTGGGGCACTGGTTCAGGCCGATCACGCCGCCGCTTTCGGCAACCGCCCGGATCATCTCGTCTGTCAGATTTCTCGGATGGTCACAAAGCGCCCGGGCATTGGAGTGACTGGCCACGAACGGCTTGCGGCTTAAGTGCGCCACATCCCAGAATCCGCCGTCGGAGAGATGGCTGACATCGATGATTATCCCCAAACGGTTTAATTCCCCGATCGCCTCTTTCCCGAAATCCGAAAGACCGCGTTTCATCTCCGTTCGATCCGTACTGTTCGGATATCCGAAACAGTTCGGATAATTCCAGGTAAGCCCTAAAAGACGCACTCCTTTCTCGTGGTAGAGCGCAAGGGTTTCCATGTGTCCCTTAACGGCTCTCCCGTCTTCCACGGTGAGAAAGGCGCTGATCTTCCCCTGCCTCCAGTTTTCTTCCATCTCCTTATAATTTCCCGCAAAGGCGATCACATCCGGGTGGTTTTTCAGAGTCGTCTGAAAGATCTTTAACAGCGTATCAATATAGACTTCATCCGAGGGCATCAAAAATCCCAGCGCGTGTTCCAGGCGAAGCGACTGCAGGTAGATCGCAAAAAACTGGGCTTTGGCTCCTCCCTGTCTTAAACGTTTCACATCCAGCATCGCGGAAGGCATATCCGCAATCTCCTTCCGATGCCGAAACCAGGCCTGCATCAGTGTATCGCAGTGCAGATCGATAAACGGTGTTGTGCTCATTTTTTCTCTCCCTGATTCCTTTCGCTGTCTTTAAAATCCTTCTTTCCCAGACGCACTTCCTCAAACAGCGCCGCCATATCCTCGCTCAGGTTCTCAAACAGGTAATGCCTGCCTCCGGGATGTGTGCGCAGATATTCCTTCTGGATCTCCTGAAATGTCTCGCGGATCTCCTCGTAAAGTCCCCTCGCGGACAGACGTTTCGCTCCCTGTCCCCAGATGATCATCTGCTCCGCCGCGTCGGAGGTGGCAACGGTCACATCGTACTTTCTGCCGATCTCGTGGACGGTCTTTTCAATGTACTGATCAGCCGTCTCCGCCTCTTTCGTATAGACCGTAAAAATGTTGTGGTATTTGCTGACTTCCCCGACGCCGCCCGGAACCTTGTAGGCATCGAACACGACGATCAGATGCATCTTGCGGTAGCCCTGGTAGTTGCAGAGAATATCCAGCAGCTTGCCGCGGGCGCCGTCCATGTTGTCCTGGGCGATGGTGCTTAACTCCTTCCAGGCATGAATGATGTTGTACCCGTCCACGAGCAGACAGCTGTCGAGTTCTTTTTGTTTACCGGGCTTCAGATTTTCCTTTCCCGCGTCGAAATCTCGCACCGTGCGGCCGAAAGAGGCTCTTTCCTGGCGGCTCGCTCCGTACGTGCGCTCAAAGATCGCCATCAGCTCCTTGTCATCTTCCAGAGAGGATGTTAAGGGACGCGCCCGCTTATCTTCAGCCTCCCTCTTTCTTTCGCTTTCTTTGGGTTTCGCGGGGGTATTTTTCGTCACGTACTCCAGATGCATAAAGTTTTCCACCTGCTGCCAGGGCACCACAAACCCGGCTCCGTGGGCACAAAAGACCGAACCGCAGGGATTGTCCGCGTCCGTCTCCGGATCGTAGCCAATGGACTCGATCACTTCCTTCGCGTCCTGGCACTCCTCATATCCCTTCAGAGAGCAGAAAAGCCTCCCCCGCCCTCTTGTGTAAGCCGCCACCTCGGTCTGATAATCCCGCATCTTCGCCACCGGGGCGCTGCCGGTTAATACAGAGAACTCTCCCTCCTGCACAGGCCCCGCAAAAGTGCCCTGCATGCGTTTTAAGTCGGACATGGCCCGTCCCACGCTCTGAGCAGGCACTTCGAGGCGAAACTCATACACCGGCTCCAAAAGGATACTCTCTGCCCGGCAAAGGCCGTGGCGCACCGCCCGGTAAGTGGCCTGGCGAAAATCGCCGCCCTCCGTGTGTTTCAGATGCGAGCGGCCAGCCACCAGCGTGATCTTCATATCGGTGATCTCCGATCCGGTCAGCACCCCCAGATGGGCCTTCTCTTCCAGATGGGTAAGGATCAGCCTCTGCCAATTGATATCCAGGTCATCGGTACTCACCGCAGAAGAGTACATTAGTCCGCTTCCGCGTTCCAGCGGCTCCAGCAGAAGATGCACCTCCGCATAGTGGCGCAGAGGCTCAAAATGCCCGACACCCTCCACGGGGGCGGCGATCGTCTCCTTGTAGACAATGCTGCCGGTGCCAAACTCGGCCGTGAAACCAAAGCGCTCCCGGATCATGTTTTTCAGAATCTCGATCTGCACCTCGCCCATCACCTGCGCGTGAATCTCCTGCGAAGTCTCATTCCACACAAGATGCAGCTCCGGCACTTCCTCCTCCAGCTGCCGTAAAAGCAGAAACGTATGATGCACATCCCTCTCCGCGGGAACTTTGACCTGATAAGTTAACACCGGCTCCAGAATCGGCAGCACCCGTCCCGCTTCACATCCTAAGCCTTCCCCGCAGTACGTTTTGGTAAGCCCTAAAACCGCGCACACGGTGCCCGCCGAAACTTCCTTTACGGCTTCAAACCCTTCCCCGGAATAGATGCGGATCTGATCAATTTTCTCTTTCCAGCTTTCCGCCTCCCCATCGGCGTTGGTAAAGGTCCCTTCCAGTGTCTGCTTAACGCGCAAAGATCCGCCGGTAACTTTCAGATCAGTCAAACGGTTTCCTTTCTCATCCCGGGAGATCTTGTACACCCGCGCCCCAAACTTTTTTGGATACTCCGGTGTCTTAAGCAGCGAAGAAACCGCGCGTAAAAACTCCGGCACACCGTCGCCTTTGAGCGCCGAGCCAAAGAAACAGGGAAACACTTTCCGCTCCCAAATCAGCCGCCGGATATCCGACTCTTCTATGGCCCCGGTTTCCAGATACGATTCCAGCAGCTCCTCCTCGCACATGGCAAGCTCCTCGAAAAAGGGCTCCTTTTCCTGGTCGGTTCCAAAGTACAGACAGTGCTCATCCAGCCGCGACTGCAGTTCCTTTAAAAGCCGCTTCCGGTCGGTTCCCTCCTGGTCCATCTTGTTGATAAAAAGAAACACCGGGATCCGGTACTGACGCAGAAGTTTCCAGAGAGTCGTCACATGTCCCTGTACCCCATCCGCCCCGCTGATTACCAGTATCGCGTAATCCAGCACCTGCAAAGTGCGCTCCATCTCGGCGGAAAAATCCACATGTCCCGGCGTATCCATCAGCGTCACATCAAACCGGTCAAGGCTCAGCTTCGCCTGTTTGGAAAAGATCGTGATACCCCGGGAGCGTTCGAGTTCATAGGTATCCAGGAAGGCATCCCCATGATCCACCCTTCCCAGACGGCGGATGCTGCCGGTCAGGTACAGGATCCGTTCAGCCAGCGTCGTCTTGCCAGCGTCCACGTGCGCGAGAAGTCCGATACAGACCGGATCTTTTTTGTTCGCGGATACCTGTGAACCCATGAAAATGCCCCCTTCCCCTACCTGATTCTGCTTTCAGTATAGCACAGAATGGGAGGGCCGTCGAGATGCCCGAAAAACAATTCCTGGGGGCTTTATACTTTCTCTGGCCTTTTCCCTGCGGATAACCTGCTCAAACAGACCGATTCGTAACTTTCCTTCCTTTCAGGATGTGTTCATCCGTATGTTTCTGAAACCGCTCTCGGCAGGAACTCAGACAAAGACGTATTCCGCTCCGCCTTTCATTTCCACGCACCGCCAACGGGCACAAAAGCATCCGCCGACAGTGCCGCAGGTCCTCTTGAGAAGAACGTATGTTTAAGAAAAATATGTCTGGTTTTTCAAAGGATTCTCATCTGGAAATGCATTGACAAGGGCCGATGTGCTTCAAATTGTTATATCGATAGGTATAGTTCAAAGGGAAGGCGCAGATGTGTCCGTCAATAGAAGGAAACTTCGGGGAGGCAAAAAGCTCCCCCATTTTTTCTTTCCTTCTCAACGGAGTTATTCCGAAAGGGATTTCCCCAGCAAATGCCTTTCTGCAGACGAAACTACTCCATCTGCTGCCCGGTCCATCTTTCCCGGGTATTTTTTTAACTACAAAGTGCGGCAGATCCGTTCTTTTATGAGATTTTGCCCCGGAAAAAGAAGTTCCGTATCATCCTCCATAATCTCCATTTCCCTTTTTTTAGGTCTCCATCCACCCGTAAGGCATCTGCGCAAAAACACCGGAGAGAGCACTCTCCGGTGGAAACTGACAGGCAAAAATTTTCTGATCCAGGCAGGGAAAACTACAGTTTCGTTCCCGCTTCCTCAGGATATGTTTTCTTCTCCCGCGGCAGCACTCAACAGGCGATCTGGAGGAACATCCGCCATGCTGCGGGCCTCCTCATACAGGGCACGATGTCTGCTCTTGCACTCATACATCGCATTGTCTGCCATGCGAAGGAGTTCCTCCTTCGACCCTGCCGGGACGCCATCCTCCCCGCCCGCTTTCAGCAGACCGTAACTGAAACTGCACCTGTACCGGCTGTTGCTGTCAGCAAACATGTCCAGCGCCATCTGCATCTTCTGCTCGGCGACCTCCAGCTCGCATTCTTTCAGAATGATGCAGAATTCATCCCCTCCGATCCGCGCAAATACATCGGTATTGCGAAATACCTTCCCGATTGCCCGGACAAACTCCATGATATAATGGTCGCCCTCGTTATGTCCAAAACTGTCATTGATCCACTTTAAGTCGTCCAGATCCAGATAGGCGAGAAGAAACTCCTCCCCGTCAGAAACCATCTGTTCCAGGCGTTCCATGAAGAACAGCCGGTTGTATACCCCTGTCAGAGGATCATGATAAGCCTTATTCTTTAAGTTGCTCTTTTCCTTTTTCTCATCGGTAATATCGCGCACCAGATGCGCCCAGGCAGATCGTCCCTGCCACTCAATAGGAAACGTCGTGATCTGATAGATTTCGCGTCCGTTCTCCTGCCGCTCCCAGGTCTGGTACTGCTGCTCCCCGCTCCAGTTCTCCAATACCTCACGGAAAGGCACGCAATGCCCGCATTTCTGGCAGCTGACAACGTCTTCCTGTAGCTTTTGCCTGCGTTTATTGCAGTAAACAGTCTCTCTCGTTTCCTCATCCACAACGAAAACCCACTCGTTCCTGCGCTTGGAGAGCGCCCGCAAAAGTTCATTGTAGCTGAAGATCACACAGGACTTCCATCGAAGGTTCTTTTCCTGCTTTCTGATCTGCTCCTGCATGAGCCTTAAACGCTCCCCCAGTATCTGCAGGCTGCCGGTCAGACGTCCATTCTCTTCGGGAACTTCGACAGTATAATCTCCCTCACATAAAGCGGCGAGATATTTTTCGGTTTTCCGCAGCTCCTCCTGTAAAGACAGAAATTCCTCCTCTAATAACTGACGTACTTCTGCTTTTCCATCCGAGTCCTGCTTTTGTGCGGAAGCAAGAGACTCCCTGTAACTGAATTCACCGGCGGGCTGCCTGCTCTCTCTGGTATCCACTTTGTTACCTCATATGCAAAGGTTAGGGGCATCACTACCGGGGTATTATAGCACTTAGAGAAAGAGCGGGGCAAGCTTTTTTTGAAGGCTGACCGAAGGCAAAAATGTTCAAATTTATCAAAATGTTCCTGTAAAGGATCCTGAAAACAGAACCTGATTTTCAATGAAAAGTGACCAGGTACGCTTACGAAAAAGCACCCAGCCTGAAGAGAAGAAACAGACTGAATTCAATCTCTTGCTGGTATATTAACGTTATAGATTTGTAAATGTCAGATATTTTATTATGATTGATGTGTTAGGGTGTTTTAGATTTTATGTTCGTTTTTTTGCAGTTCATCACAGGAAGCGGCGCACAGGCGCCTATGGCAGAAGTCCATAAAGCCCGGCCCTCTCGTCCCTGCCTTTTACGGAATCCCTGTCGGGGCTAAAGATGGGAATCCATGTTTCCCGTCTTTGCGCTCCTGTTCTCCATAAAAATAAGCCGCGCGAAGGAAAGATCCCCCGCGCGGCCAAATGTACTGAATTTTCTATTTCCCTTTAAGCGGCTTTGTCTGCACTGTTTCCTTACGTATTACGCGAACGGGTTCTCCGTGCGGTACGGCACACTCGCCGGATGGTTGTATCCAATCTCGTCCGGGCAGACACCGATCAGCTTGAAGACCTCAAACAGCGCTTTGCCGTGATGACCGAATGCCACCGCACCATGATGCGGGAAGTTGCCCTCGATCAGCACATGGCGGTAGAAGCGTCCCATCTGCGGAATCGCGAACACGCCGATGCCGCCGAAGGATTTCGTCGCTACCGGAAGGATCTCGCCCTCTGCCACATATGCGCGAAGCTTATTGTCTGCCGTGCTCTGCAGACGGAAGAACGTGATATCGCCAGGAACGATATCGCCCTCCAGCGTACCGTTCGTCACCTCGATCGGCAGACTGCGGGCCATGATCTTCTGATACTTCATGCTGTAGTTCGTCAGCTTCGCGGAGCAGGTGTTCCCGCAGTGGAAGCCCATGAACGTATCCTTGTGGGCGTAGTCAAACTTACCCTTGATGGACTCCTCGTACATGTCATCCGGCACGGAGTTGTTGATATCCAGCAGCGTCACAGCGTCGTTGCTGACACAGGTGCCGATGTACTCGGAAAGCGCCCCGTAGATATCCACTTCGCAGGATACCGGGATGCCTTTTCCGGTCAGACGGCTGTTCACGTAGCAGGGAACAAACCCAAACTGAGTCTGGAAAGCGGGCCAGCACTTGCCGGCGATGCAGACATACTCGCGATAACCCTTATGCTCCTCCACCCAGTCTAAGAGTGTCAGCTCATACTGAGCCAGCTTGGAGAGCACTTCCGGTTTCTTGTTGCCCGCGCCAAGCTCCGCTTCCATATCCTTTACCACATCCGGGATACGCGCATCGCCCGCATGCTTGTTGAACGATTCGAACAGATCCAGCTCAGAGTTCTCCTCGATCTCCACACCCAGGTTGTAGAGCTGCTTGATCGGCGCGTTGCAGGCCAGGAAATTGAGCGGCCGCGGACCAAAGCTGATCACTTTCAGCTTGGAAAGTCCCACCACTGCCCGCGCGATCGGCACGAACTCATGGATCATATCCGCGCACTCTTCCGCCGTGCCAACCGGATACTCCGGGATATAGGCGCGAATGTTGCGCAGCTTCAGGTTGTAGCTGGCATTGAGCATTCCGCAGTAGGCATCGCCGCGCCCGTCGCTTAAATCATTCTGACTCTCCTCCGCGGCTGCGATAAACATTACCGGGCCGTCAAAGTGCTTCGCCAGCAGAGTCTCTGAGATCTCCGGTCCAAAGTTCCCCAGGTAAACCACCAGGGCATTGCAGCCGGCCTTCTTGACATCCTCGAGAGCCTGGACCATGTGGATTTCACTCTCTACGATACAGACGGGGCATTCATAGATATCTGCCTCGCCGTATTTCGCATGGTAGGCATCCACCAGTGCTTTCCTCCTGTTCACGGACAGGGGTTCCGGGAAACAGTCACGGCTGACCGCAACGATCCCGATTTTTACTTCAGGAATGTTAATCATTTCTTTCTCCTCCTTATGATGAATCGTTTCTCTGACACGTGTTCAGAGATCTAAAGCTGCTCATGTTTCATATAGTTATGGTACCATTTTTTGGCGCAAATTACAAGAAGAGTATTTTACGAACACGGTACATTTTTTTACCGCGCTCCTTTGCCGTAACCCAGTCTGAAAGTCCCTTTCCCCGCTTCGCCTGATCAGCCTCTTTTAAGCTTCCTCTTCGCGTCTTTCTACAGCCAGATGATATAGATCAGCGTCAGGCAAAGGCCGATACAGAACATCAGCAGCCCGAACGAAAGGCTGCGCCCGATCAGCGTGGTGTTTTCATGCAGTTCCGCGCGTCTGACCGCCAGGATATGCACGTAATCCCTGTGCGTGGGATTTCTCCTGCGCCAGAGACGGTTGGCAGCCCCCTGGAAGAAATTCAGGATATGCCCTATCGCCGCGGTCACGATCGTCCCTTCCGTGCGCTCATGAGGAAGCGGGCTGTCCCGATAGACTGTCTTTCTAAGCCCCAGCACGAAAAAATCTGTCAGCGTATCCGGAATCCGTGCGATCACGGTTCCAAGCGGTATGAGAATCTTCACCAGAAAATCCACCACCTGGTCAAACGCGCTGCAGATGACACCTAAGGCCACCAGCAGCGGATGCAGCAGAAACTCCAGGATCTCATCCAACGCCCGGCAGACCGTGCCAAACACAAGCGGCAGTATCTCCAGCAGAATCTTTCGGTACAGTATCTCCAGATCCAGCCACGAAGGCCAGAGATTCACGTATTCCGACACGCCCTTCGCATTTCGCCTTAAAAGTACCCGGCGGATAAAAATGAGATACACCAGGGCGCCGATCGTGATGGAGATTAAGCCGCCGGAAAGGTTCTTCAGACTAAAGTAGGAAACCACATGGCCGCTCTCTTCTAAATGCATCAGTCCCTGCCCTAAATTTGCCGCCCGGTCCATCAGCTCATGCGGAAAACATCCCCAGATTACCAGGAGAAGTGCGCTTCCCGCCAGGGCAAAGGCGCTCTGCCCGTTCATGTAGTGGGTTTGCCGGTCAAACTTTCTCTGCGTATCCGCGCTCGCGTTCTTCTCCACAAAAACCGCCACAAACAGCTTCGTCATGTAGGCTACGGTCAGACCGCCGCTGAAGAGGAAGATGTATTCCACCAGACGAAAAATCAGGCCGCCGCCGTACTCCACAATGCTCTCATGCAGCAGCGTCTTGCTGACATACCCGCAAAAGAGAGGAATCCCGCCGATCGAGAGCGCCCCGACAAGAAAGATCAGCTTCAAGAGCGGCTTTTTGCGGCCGTACCCGCGAATCTCGTTTAAGTTCAGGGCATGTGTGTTCATAAAAATCACACCGGCCGCCATAAAGAGCACCAGCTTGATCAGCGAATGGTTGATCATGTGCAGCAGCGTCCCATGTACGGCGAGGGCATTCTCCTCTCCTAACAGGCACTGCATCCCCACACCCACGAGGATAAACCCGATCTGCGACATGGAAGAGCAGGCCAGCGTCCTCTTTAAATCGACCGAAAAAACGGCAAGCAGGGCGCCTAAAAACATCGTTACCACGCCAATGGCCAGAATCAGTCTTCCCCAGGGAGCATCGTGAAGGAACAGTCCGCTCGTCGTCACCAGCACCCCGAATATCCCGGTTTTGGTGAGGATCCCGGAGAGAAGCGCAGATGCCGGAGCCGGGGCCACCGGGTGCGCTTTCGGAAGCCAGATATGCAGGGGGAATGCACCGGCCTTTGCCCCGAAGCCAAATAAGAGGCAAACGCCAGCCGCGTAAAGGAGAACGCGGTTTCCGCCGTTTTCCAGGTAAGTGCGCGAGGCAGCGAGAAGTTCTTCCATCGATAAGGTTCCCAGCTCCCGGTAGACTAAGAAAAGCCCCATCAGCATTACCAGACCGCCGATCACAGCCACGGCCAGGTACGTGGAAGCCGCCCGCAGGGAAGGCGCATTTTCCTCCTGCGCCACCCAGACATAAGAGGTAAACGACATGATCTCAAAAAAGATAAATGTCGTATAGAGATCCGCCGAGAGAAAAACGCCCATCGTCGCTCCGAACGTCAAAAGCAGAAAGACATAAAACCGGGTGCGGTTTTCGTGATGGGCAAAGTATTCCCTGGACAGAATCGTCGTCATCATCCACATCAGGGAAGCCACGGTCCCGTAAATCAGCCGAAATCCGTCCAAAGTAAAGTGAAGGCCAAACCCGCAGATCCCGGGGATCGTCAAAAACAAAACCGCCCCCGCCTGGGCTTCCTGCGCAAAGCGCACAAAAAGTCCCGCCATCATCAGGAATTCACTGATCACAATCAGATCGGCAAGGTAATCGCGGCAGTCATCCGCTGAAAGACCTTTGCGGCTGTAATCGCCGGTTTTCTTCCCTCCCGCGAAATGGCCTCCCACCGCGCGACCCCCGGCAGCCGCAGATACCCCTTCCCTTTTCGAAAGGAAAAGAAGCTTCCACCTGCCCGTCCCGGCAAACCAGGACAAAAAGGCGCCAAGGAACGGATAAAACACCAGGAATGCCAGAATCCAGTGAAGTCCCATTTTCCGTCCCCCTTTCTAAGGCAGCAGCCCCACAACCTTCTCCAGCGCCGAAATAAGCGGCTGCGGATGCACACCAAACACAATCATCGCCACTACAAACACCGCTAACGGAAGCCACATCATCCAGTTGGGATCCTTCACATCCCGGATGGACGAATCGTCAAAACCCTTTCCCGGGAAGAAGGCCCGCACACTGATCGTCAGCATGTAGATGGCCGTCAAAAGCGCGGAGATCAGCAAAGCCACAATCCCCGCCCAGGAGAGCGGATTTCCGCTTTCCACCGCCGCCTGCACCAGTTTCCATTTGCTGATAAACCCGCAAAGCCCGGGGACACCCATCAGAGCCAGCCCGGAAACCGTAAACGCCGCGAACACTTTGGGCATCCGGCGGCCAAGCCCGTCCAGTTCGTGGACATATTCCCGGCCTGTCTGGTGAATCACCGCCCCGGCGCAGAAAAACGAACAGATCTTCATCACCGCGTGGAAAAGCATGTGGCATAAGGCGCCCAAAAGTCCCAAGGGTGTCATGATCGTGACGCCAAAGAGCACGTAGGATAAGTTGCTCACGGTTGACCACGCCAGGCGGCGCTTGACATGCGTCTCCTTCAAAGCGCGGCTGCAGCCGTATACGATTGTAAAGATCACCGGCAGCATCACAGCGGTCTGTGCCCAGGTTCCTTTTAGGAATCCGGTGCCGAAGCTAAAGTATGTCACCCGCATCACGGCAAAAGCGCCCGCCTTGACCACCGCTACCGCATGCAGCAGAGCGGTCACCGGTGTGGGCGCCACACCGGCCTGGGGCAGCCAGCTGGAAAACGGCCACATGGCGGCTTTTACGGAGAAACCGCAGAAACACAGGACATAGATTAACAACAGCAGGTTGGTCCGGCTGCCGACGCGGGTTAAATCCAGCACCCCGCCGGGGACAAAATCGGGAGTCGAGCCGTAGATTAAGATAAAGATCACCCCGATGAAGGCAAACGCCGCTCCTCCTAAGGAATAGTACAGGTAATTGCGGCTTGCCAGGATCGCTTCCCGGCTTAAGGTATGCATGATCAGCGGCAGCGTTGCCATCGTCAGGATCTCGTAGAAGCAGTACATCGTCACCAGATCCTCGGCCAGGGCAATGCCCAGTGTCACGCCGAATGTCATCGTGTAAAACAGGAAAAAGACCTTCTCGTGGTTTTCCTTCTTCATATACTCAAAGGAGTACAAAGTGGCCAGCGGCCACAGCACCGAAACCAGCGCCGCGAAGACCGTTCCCAGACCGTCCAGCTGAAAAGAGATCGTGATGTCGCTCGTAAACCTAAGCAGCACAAAATTCTCTTCCGGGCGGTTCAGACAAAGGGACAGCGCCAGCGCAGAATTGATCAGCACAATGGTCTCGATATAGACCATCATCTGCCGCCTGTTTCGAAACGGAAGCAGAGGGATCAAAACCCCGCCCACAATCGGAAGCAGGACAACCACGGGCAGAAACACCGGGTTCATAGAGCCCCTCCCCCCTGAAAGACAGCCGATGCGATCTGTCCGGCATAACGAATCAGCGGATTTGGAATCAGACCAAACAGCACTGCCAGCGCCGCAAGGATGATTAAGGGCACCAGCATAGCCGGGGCGGGTTCCTTCTTTTCAAGCTTGGAGACATCCACCTTTCCACCGGGGAAAAACCCGTTCGTGGTGATCGGCAGCAGATAGCCTGCGGTCAGCAAAGCGGAAATTAACAGCACCGCCGGTCCAATATAGCGAAACGGTCCGATCGGCGCTTCCAAAGCTCCCTGCGCCAGATACCACTTGCTCACAAACCCGCTCGTAGGCGGAATGCCGATCAGGGCCAGGGAGGCAAAAGTGAAGCACCACAAAGTTTTGGGGATCTGTTTTCCGATGCCGTAAAGCTCCTCGACTCTCGTTTTTCCAAACTGAAAGAGAACCACACCGGCTGTTAAAAACAGCGTGCACTTGATCACGGCGTGGAAGACCACATGCAAAAGCGCTCCTGTCATGCCTGTGGGAGTCAGCACCGCAAGCCCAAAGAGGATATAGGATACCTGGCTGACCGTCGAGTAGGCCAGCCGCTTTTTAAATACCGGTTCCCGGAAAGCCAGCATCGATCCCATGAAAATGGTGAGAAGGGCAAGCGTCATCCAGGCATACTGCACCCATGTGCCGCGCAGAAAATCCGGTCCGACAATGTAAAACACCACACGGATGATCGAGAGCACACCGGCCTTGGCAATGATCCCGGAAAGCACCGCCGAAGCAGGAGACGGTGCCACCGGATGAGCCGTAGGCAGCCAGGCATGTAAAGGAAACATACCGGCTTTTGCCCCAAAGCCTACCAGCATGCCAAATACCGCTGCCAGCAGAATTCCGCTGTTTTGCGCGGCCAGCGTAAGATTCAGGGTTCCTCCTGCCGCGAAGGTGAGCGTGTCGCAGTACTTGTACAGAAAGAAGATCCCGAACAGACCAAGGTAAGCGCCGCACATGGAATAGAACAGGTACTTAAGCGCCGCCATGATCGCCTCGTGCGATCCGTTGTGCAAAACCAGAGGCATGGAGGTTAAAGTCATGATCTCGTAGAACATGTACAGCGTGACCAGGTTCCCGGAACAGCAAAGAGCCATCAAAACTCCGTATACGATTAAGTAAAAGCCGTAAAAACGCTTCTCCTTCCCCTCATGCTTCATGTAGACAAACGAATATACGCCGACCAGCACCCACACGACGCTGATCAGTGTCACAAACAGCCGTCCCAGGCTGTCGATGTGAAAATACACCGGAATTCCGGCCAGAAGCTCAAACAGTGTCACACTGTGATCCCCCGACCAGGCGGTGACAACTGCGACCGCAGCCGATGCAGCCAGCACGAGAAACACCTGCCGGTGAAGCTTTTTTAACTCTTCCGGTCCCGGCTCCTTTTTCTCTTCGCCCCGGCGCTTTTCCACGGACAGGGACAGTAAAAGATACACACCCATCAGCACCGGCACAACGATTGGCACCAACAGCAACAGACTCATAATCGTCTCCCTCCTATGCAAACATCTCGAGGCCCTCGGTAATCAGACGCACCACAGGCTCGGAGAAAAGTCCCAGAAATACATTCAGGACAATCAGGCCGACTAACGCAACTGATTTGGCCGGCTGATCCACACAGCGCACCACAGCAAACCCCCGCTTTTCCACCACTTCCCGCTTTTCAGGGGTGTAAAGCCTGATCACGGTCTTCATGAAGTAGACCGCGTTTAAAAGCGTACTCACCGCCAGTGCGATCAGAGCAGGCAAAAGTTTGCCCGTGCCGCTTCCGACCGCTGCCTGTGCAAAGAGAAACTTGGAGATAAAACCGGAAAGCAGCGGAAAACCAACCATCGACAGGGAACCGATCGTGAAGGCGATTCCCGCCAGGACGTTGCGGTATCCTGCTCCGGTCAGATCAAAGAAGTCTGTGCTGTCTCCGCAGGAATCCGTAATCCCGGAAGCCGCGATAAACAATAACGCCTTGGTCGCCGCATGGGAAATGATATGGTAGAGGCTGGCAACGATCCCCGCCGTCGTACATAACCCAAATCCCATGTAAATATACCCGATCTGCGCCACGGACGAATAGGCGATCATCCGGCGCAGGTTGCTCTCGCGGATCGCATCCACCGATCCTAAAATCATGCCGATCACACCGAAGACAAACAGAACGTTGTCGATGCGGCTGTAGAACATGATGTCAAACCCAATCACCCGGTAAAAGATCTTCACCAGGAGGAAGATATAGCCCTTGGACACCAGGGAGGATAAGATGGCCGCCGAGGAGACCGTCGAATAGCCATAGGCATCCGGCACCCAGGTATGGAACGGATACAAAGCGCTTTTAATGGCAATGCCGATGGACATTAAACACACCGAGATCCACAAAGGCACCCGGTATTCGCCGTTTGCGTACAGAATCTGCACCTGTTCCTTGATATTGCTCATCAGCAGGTGCCCGGTTAAGTCATAGAGAAAGCAGATGCCAAGAAGCAAAAGACCGGAGCCTAACAGGCTCATGATCATGTAGCGGGTGGCAGCCTCGATCGTGCGCCCGTTCTGCCGGATCATAATCAGACCGCAGGCCGAGATCGTGTTGATCTCCACAAACACGTAGGCGGTAAACAGATCGTTCGTATAAATCAGAGCCAGGAGAGAAGAAAGCAGCAGGTTTACCATCACATAGTAGAGATTGCTCTTCTCTTTCTCCATCTGCGTTCCCTGCTCTTTCAGGCCGCCGATCATGCAAAGAAGCATGACCAGGCAGAAGAAGACCGCCATCAGAGCCTCCAGTACACCGATGCGGATCTCGTTTCCCCAGGGAGCCGGAAAATGGCCCATCATGTAGGTATAGGAATCGCCGTGGCGGACGGCAAACGCCAGCACCGCCGAGGACATGGCCAGAATCACCGTAATGATCGTCAGATTAACCCGCTTCGCCCACTTTGATCCCAGGATCATGCACAGAGGGCCGGAAAACAGGGCAAGGATGATCGAGAAAAGCGGCAGGTTCTGCACAAATTCCATCATAAGCCCTCCCTCTTTAAACGGGTGGAAATCTCATCCAGATCCAGCGTATGATACCGGCGGTAGAGCCGAATTGTTAAGGAAAGCATCAACGCCGTCACCGAAACGGACACCACGATGCCTGTCAGCACCAGGCCGCTGGGGATCGGATTGACATACGCTTCCACGCTCTGGACGCCGTTGACCACAATCGGAGCCTTATGACCGCTGATATACCCTTTCAGGGCCAGAAACAGATACACCGCCGTGTCCATGATGTTGAGGCCGATGATCTTTTTGATCAGATTTTTCTGGAGCAGAAGGTTGGAAAACCCAATGCCGAACAACAGCATGGCAACCGCTTCCTCGTAATTATTCAGCAGATTCCCGAAGTTCATAAATCAATAGCCTCCCTTTCGGAACATCACAAAGAACGTATACATGGTGCCCGCCACGACGAGTCCCACGCAGATATTCAAAACCAGAATAAGCCCGCTGCTTAAGATCGCCCCCGGAGTGCCTAAGGGAATCCCGCTCTCCAGGTGATTGGCACCGGTGTAGAACGAATAACATTTCGACAGCGAATAGCAGACCAGCGCACAGAAGCTTACTCTCTTATAGGTTTTGGCCGTAAAGAACTTTTCCGTCTTTTCAAAGCCGAAAGCGTTCACATAGAGGATCAGTCCGGCGCCGATGATGGCTCCGCCGGAAAAACCGCCGCCAGGCCCTAAGTGTCCGCACAGCACCACGTAGATTCCAAAAATCACAATCAAAGGAACCAGGATTTTGGCAACCGTCTGCAGGATCATGTCGGACTTCGGCTCATAGAACTGGTCATTCTCCAGATCCTTAAGCTCCTCTTTCTTGTTGCGGTCGATGCGCAGCAGGATCAGCACCGTACAGGTGGCAATGAACAGAACATGTGATTCGCCCAGCGTATCAAACGCCCGGTAATCCAGGATCATGCCCGTGACGATATTTACGGATCCGGTCTCCTGCAGACCGTTTTCGATGTAGCGGGCTGACACTTCATTGTTGACCGGCCGGTCGGCGCTTCCCACGGTCGGCAGATAGGAGACAGCGGAGAAGAGCATCAAAACCAGGAAGATACAAAACACCACGCCAAACACCTGATAAGCTCTGCGGAAAAACCTGATGCTGCGGTTTCGGTCCAGATCATACACCTTCGCCACCCTGCGCCGCTGCTCTTCCTGATGCTTCTTTAAGACGGTTCTGTCTTCCTCATAGGGCTTCTGGGGCTTCATCTCGACTTCCCCCAAAAGCAGATCCTTCCCCTCCATCCACTGCTTAAAGCGGTAGGAAAACGTCTTTTCATAGGCTTCCTGCGGAAGCTTCTTACTCATCCTTTTCTTCCTCCTCTTCTTCTCCCGGCATCATCGCCCGGATCTTTTTCAGCGTAATAAAAAACAGCACACTCGTCACTCCGGCCCCCACGGCAGCCTCCGTAATCGCCAGATCCGGCGACTCCAAAAGGATCCAGATGATCGACATCACCAGGCTGTAAGACATGAATATCAGAATAGAATTCAGCAGATTTTTTGAGAATGTGACAGACAAAGCACAAACCACGAGAAATCCCAGCAAAATAAATACAAAGACCTGCATCTTATACCTCCCTGGGGCGATCTGCCCTGTTGATCATTTCTTTGTCAATCTTACTATCCTTCAGGGAACCAGTCTGAAGAAGCGCATCCGCTTCTGTTTCGGCATGTTCCTCTTCTGTTTCAGCCATCTGCTCCTTCGCCTCTTCTTCCCGCCTTGCGGCAAGCTCCGCTTCCAGTTCTTTAAGCGTCCTTACCTTATAGTGTTTTTCCGGCTCCTCATCGGTGGTCACCTCCAGACGGGCGATCAGATGAGAGGAGACCGGAGAGGAAAACCACAGAAAGACGATCACCAGAAACAGCTTGAGAGAAGTGAAGGTAAAGCCGTTCATCAGGATCAGCCCGGCAAGGGAAAACCCGATGCCTAACGTATCCCCCATCGCCGCCGCATGCATGCGGTTGAGCACGTACTTAAACCGGAATACACCCACCATCTCGATGGCAAAAATTGCCAGTCCGAACAGCAGAAGAAACGCTCCGGCCAGAAAGCGGATCCACTCAAGCGCCGCCATGCTTTTCTTCCTCCTTCTCTTTTCTCTCCCGATACACACCCATATATACTTTCGTCAGCACGATCACCGCCAGGAAGCTGATCATCGCATAGATCAGACAGATATCCACCAGATACCCTTCCTCCAGCATCAGCGCCAGCACGGCGATAATCACCATGACCATCGTCCCCATCATGTTCACCGCCACGATGCGGTCCGCGATTCGCGGGCCGATGATCGCACGAATCAGGCACAGTACCACCATAATAGCCAGGAAAATCAGGACTGCCACAAAAAAGACGTGACTGGTCTGCTCCAGGCCAGGAACTCCCTGTCCCATTCAGATCTCCCCTTTCTGCTGTGAAGCCGCGTTCCCGTCTGACGAATCAGGATCCTGCTCCATCTCTTTCAGCATCTCCACGAACACGGAGCGGTCAATGCCCTCCCCCAGATCCTCGTCCAGGCAGTGCACCACGTAATCAGAACCCTCCAGACTGACCGTGATCGTGCCCGGTGTCAGAGTGATGGCATTGGCTAAAAACGTCCTCCCAAACACCGTCTTCATATCGGAATGAAAGCTCACCAAAGTCGGCTGCAGTTCCTCCCGCTCGGAAAGGATCATGTGCATGACGGCGAAATTGGCCTTCACAATCTCCCTGACCAGCACACAGGCATAGCGGATAAATTTGAACACGCTGCGTAAGAGTCTCTTTTCTTTCGCAATGCTGTAATCCATAAATCTGCACGTGAACGCAAACATCAGGGCGGCAATCACCAGCCCAAACAGGCAGATCTCCAGCGTGATCCGTCCGTTGAAGATGATCCATACGACAAAATACAGAAGATACAAAACAGAACCTTCTTTCTCGATTTCCTTAAGTACTCCGCCAGAAAAAAGCAGGAAGCGGGAAAACTTACTTCTTCCCGTTCCCGCCCAGGAAACGCCCCGCAGGGAAGCGTTTTGAACCGTGTTACATTCTACCGCGTTCCCGCCGTTTCGTCCAGTCAAAGAATCAAATCTGGCCCACTTTTGGCTTTCCCTCCGGCAGGGTTTCCAGGTAAGAATCCCCCGTAACCGCAGCTTTAAAAGGAAAAACTCCTCACCTTCCTTGGAAAAAGTCCCTGCCATTCACCATTCGGCGCAGAAGAAACGGGGACAAAAAGGCCCCCGCGCATAACCGCAAGAAGCGGCATCCAATCTTTTTCCCAAGTAAACCGCGGGATTTTTCTGTCTTTCCCCTGTCAGGGATCCTTACTCTTACTCCGCCGTTTTTAACGAACGATTACAACCGTTTCCGGCATCTTATCTGTCTCGGCATCCGATTCTCCTTCGATCCCGGTCTCGCTTTCGCTCTCACTTTCCGGTTCCAGAATGTTCACCGGACTTTCCTCCTCTAAATAGACAAGCTCACTTATGTGCTTTCCCCCGGTTGCATCCGTGTCGGAAAGTGTCTCGCTCTCGTTATCCTGTTCGGGCACATAGAACATCCTCGGCTGCTCTGTCGATTCCTCTTCCGGCTCTTCAGTCAATTCCCCCTCCGGGTTCTCTTCCGAATCCTTCTCTGGCTCATCTTCCGGCCCCGCGTTTTTTTCGGGCGCGGACACACCAAGCAAAACCGCCTGTTCATCCCAGTCCCACTGCGATTCATCCAGAACCGCCTGTACCAGGAACCGTCTCTCAGGCTGATCATAATAGCAGGTGGACAATGCCAGGATATGGCTGTCTTTGGTCAGTGTCTCAAACAGGGCCTTATCAAAACTTGCCGCCTCTTTTCCCTGCTCCTCCACCTTCTTAAGGTACGCTTCCCGATCCGCATCATCGCTCTGGTCAAACTGATACAACAGATGCTGATCGTCAACCGGATAAGCGGCAAAAATCTCATAGCGCAGCGTAATCTGCGGCAGATAGATGGATACCGTCTTGTTGTCCCACATCACTTCCGGATCTTCCAGAAGCTTAAGCGCCCCGAACACGCTCTGGTCTTCCATGTTGTGGCCGTAGAGCACAGTAAGAAAATCGGTATAACTTCGCCTGTTGTAATACTCTGAATAGATGGAACCGCCAACAGTCTCGTTTCCCATAAGATCATGGTGAAGATAAAACTCCTGATCGCTGCTGACGCTCTGCAGCACCGGATCATCGATGCCAATCCCTGGAATCGAAATCCAGGAGTAAATATCCAGGTTGAGGCTCCGCAATGAGGCAAAGTCAATCGGGGATTCCGTCTCCGTAACCGATGTCAGGGGATTTTCCTTATCCTCTCCGCTTTCTATCTGTTCCGCCGCTTCCTC
The DNA here is from genome assembly GCA_964643295.1 of uncultured Lachnospiraceae bacterium. GTDB lineage: Bacteria > Bacillota > Clostridia > Lachnospirales > Lachnospiraceae > Merdiplasma. The sequence goes on along the minus strand of CAZXSN010000026.1, from coordinate 15,391 downwards.
ATCAAGAGTTTCCGACTCCAGGACAGTCTCCTGCGCCTTCGCTTTTCCCGCGGCACTTCCCGCAAGGAAAAAGGCTGCTGCGAATACCGTCGCCATTCTCCAAAGAAGCCTTAAGCTCCCCTCCCCTTTTCGCATCCAATCTCCTTTCTGCCTGACAAACCTTAAAGCGGCAGCTTACACCGCCCTGCCGATTCGCCGCAGACATCCGCAACTAATGAAAAAGGAGCGCTTCCTTTAAGCCTATTTAACCGGACTGTTTTCTCATCCGCCCCTCTCAAAAGCGCTTACGCAGTCTGTACCTTTTTCTTCTGCCCGTAAAGCAGCCGGTGGTAGATCACGGTAATGAGCAGCGAGATCAGGAACCAGACAATCGTAAACAGCAAAACTCCCCGCTTGCTCCCGGGATGGATCCCCAGGATGTGAAGAAGAAGATGCATAACCGCGATATGCGCCACGTAAAACTCCAGAGTCATCGTGCCAAATTTTGACAGCACCCCGTTTAGCTTTGTCCCTTCCAGATAGGGCAGCAGGATCGTGAACAGGAACACCGCTCCGATTGACTGAGCGCCGCCAAACAGTCTGGTAACCAGGGTGCGGTTTTCCGCCAGCAGCGGAACGTACTTAAAGAAGTAGGAGAGCACATCCGGACCAATCAGCACCAGCAGCATGGAAAACAAAAAGCCCGGTGAGATCTCCTCTTTATTGTATACCTTCTCCCCAAACAGACTTCCGATCACAAAGATCGGGAACCGGGTGATCATAATCTCATCAAACTGGAAAGCGGCATGCCAGACATGGTTTAACAACATCAGCCCGGCGACATAAGCGACTACCCCGATGACAATCCAGTGCTTCTTTTTCTCGCAGATCAGCTTATAAAGCAGCGGATAAATGGTATAGCAGATCACAATGCACAGAAGAAACCAGAAGGAACTTACCCGCGCTCTCGTGAACGTAATCTGCCGGATCATCGCGTCAAAGGACATCTTCCCGACAAGATAGTAGAAAATGAGAAACGGCACACAGAAGGTCAGATAAATCTTAATGATCTTCATGTACCGTCTTTTTAAGAAGGAAACGGTATCTGTGCTCTTCTTCCTGGCGTAATACATGGAGATTCCGGACATGAAAAGAAAGACGTCCACACCCAGATTCCCGCTGCGAATAATGTAGAGAGGAATCCGTTCAAAGAAATTTAGAGATGGGAAGCTGGAATCCACATGGAACAGAAACACCCACAGAATGCTGAGCGCATAGATCTGATTTCGATATTTGCTCAAGTTGTTCCAGTTCAATCTCGTTGCCATTCTTCTCCTCCTCATCTCCTGCGCTGCCCATCTGATGCTTTTTCAGGGCACACCTTCAGCAAAACAGATAACTTTCCTACTCTTCAGATGTTTTAAATCAGGAATTCCCCGGCGCAAAAAAGAACGCCCGGGCATTACAGACTGCAAACTTCCGCTGTTTCCGGATCATACATGTCGCAGTGGCTGATCTGCCAGGTCATCCTCTTTCCGGTCATAGACAAAACGACTATCCTCGATAATTGAATTCCTGCATGGAAACGTCCCCGCAGGCAAAAACAAAATGGCCTGGAAGCAGGAACCTTACTGGTACGGCTGCCGGAAAAAAGACGCCGGTTTGCTTGATCATTTCCTAAGTTCCTAAGACACTTTCTCCCGGCATTTTTAAGAAGCATACGCCTAAGAGGATGCGTCCGTCTTTTCCACTATCTTTGGCGCTCTCCCGCACCCTTTCTGCGCATCATTGTGTCAGCAGTGCGGGAAATCCAGCTGCCGCTCTGTTTAAAGAAAGCGGAACGAAAACCGCAAAGCCTTAGAAATTCTTACAGAAACGCATGTCCAAAAGATCCGATCCTGCCAACGATTTCCATTATAGACGCATTCCCTCTAAAAATCAACTGTCCCAAACCCTGCGAATTCACTACCACTTTCCTCCTCTTCGACACCGTTTAGGAACTGACAGAAAATCCTCTGCTGTTCCCATCTTTTGGAGGGTCCTCTCAAGCTGTGCGGATCAGGCATTCTTTCTGCAGATCCCCACAGGTGAAAATTGATTCCAGGAACAGGGAGCGGGTTCGCTGACAGATAGTGATTGATCGATTTGACCGAAATGTCTGCACATGCAAAGGATTGTAAAAATCCAGGGCGATGTGAGGTGTGTCCAGGTGGGTCCTTTCTCAATGACAGCCTGACAGGGGATGGAGCAGTTTTCAGTGAAAATCTGTTGGTCGGTGGGTCAGTTTTCGATGAAAATCCGGCGGTGGGGTGGATCAATTTTCAATGGGAATTCGACAGTCAGATGGGTCAGTTTTTAATGAAAATCTGACAGGGAACATAGGTCAGTTTTCAATGACAATCTGACAGCAGGTGGGTCAATTTTCAGTGAAAACCTGACGGCTGACAGGGCCTTTCGTCTTGCGTTCTTGAGTGTTTCATTCATTATTAAACGCCGCGAAAAGTGTCTAAACCTACTGTAATAATTTTTCATACCAATTGACAGGGGTTGGGCCAGTTTTCAATGGGAATCCTACAGTCGGATGGGTCAGTTTTCAATGAAAATCCGACAGGCAGGTGGTTCAATTTTCAATGCAAAAAATGCCTCTGAGAGGCATCAGGGATAGGTCAATTTTCAATGCAAAAACCGGTCTCTCAAAAACAGAATATACGTTCTTACCGGTTTCCCGTTCATGAATGCTTGGTGGGTCAATTTTCAATGCAAAAAGGAAGCAATTTTGGCTGACAATCTGAGTATGTTCCCCGATGAGCCACAGGCAGCGCTGGGGCATACTCCCAATGTTCGCAGCCTCTGCGGCCTTTCCTCTCTCAGAGAAAGACGAAAGGAAAAGCCCCGGGGAAAACATATCCCGGGGCTTGAAAACTGATCTGACTGAATTTTCGCGCCAATTAACGCTTGCTGAACTGCGGAGCGCGGCGGGCGGCCTTGAGACCGTACTTCTTGCGCTCTTTCATACGCGGATCACGGGTCAGGTAGCCCGCGGCCTTCAGCGTAGGCCGATACTCCGGATCTGCCTGCAGCAGAGCTCTGGAGATTCCGTGACGGATCGCACCCGCCTGACCGGTGGTGCCGCCGCCTTTTACATTAACCAGCACATCGAATTTGCCGAGGTTATCCGTGGCAACCAGCGGCTGACGAACGATCAGCTTCAGAGTCTCCAGTCCGAAGTAATCGTCGATATCTCTCTTATTGATCACGATCCTGCCGGTACCCGGCATCAGATACACACGCGCGATGGATTTTTTCCTTCTGCCCGTTCCATAATATCTTTCCGCTGCCAATGTTTCCTACCTCCCTCTTAGATTGTCAGTGTTTCGGGCTTCTGAGCCTGATGCTTGTGCTCCGGTCCTGCATATACATAGAGCTTCCTGTACATCTGTCTGCCCAGAGGGCCTTTGGGAAGCATGCCCTTCACCGCGTGTTCGATCACTCTTTCCGGTCTCTTAGCCATCATCTCACGCAGGGTCGTCTCTTTCACGCCGCCTACATAATCGGAATGGTGGAAGTAAACCTTCTGATCTAACTTCTTCCCGGTCACCCGTACCTTTGCAGCATTTACGATAATCACATAATCGCCGGTATCCATATGCGGAGTGAAAGTAGGCTTGTTTTTGCCGCGCAAAATACTGGCCGTTGCTGAAGCCAGACGTCCTAAAGTGAGACCGTCCGCATCCACCACGTACCATTTTCTCTCAATCGTCGATGGACTGGCCATATAGCTTTTCATTAATTTTCCTCCTTAAACTGTCATCATACTTCGACGCGGACTGGCAGAGGCTTATTTCCGTCCTCCCGCAATTTCTATGGTAAAATGCTCCGCCGGGGCTATGGCCGGAACATTTACATGCTTAAGTCACACTGAACAATTATATGATAGCCGGCGCTGAGAGTCAACCGCTTTTTTCTCTGTTTTTTGAACTGTTTCACCAGATTTGCCGCTGGACCTTAGGGCCTGGATCCGCCAGGAAGCTTACAGATATTCGATGGAAACAAGCGTCAGCCCTTCCGGCCTGGCCGTCTCCCCAGCCAGGTTACGGTCTTTCGCCTCAAGGATCCTTGGGATCTCCTCCGGCTCCATCCTTCCGTTTCCCACCCTAAGCAGGGTTCCCACAATGATCCGGACCATGTTGTAGAGAAAGCCATCGCCGGTCACACGAACCGTAATCATATCGCCGTTTCTCTCCACTGTCAGAGAATACAGTGTCCGCACATGATTGGGCATATCCGGGCGATTCGTAGAAAAACTTGTAAAATCATGTGTCCCCAAAAGAAAGCTGGCCGCTTCCCGCATCCTGTCCACATCCAGATGCCAGTAATAAAAAAGCGAGTACAGCCGCACACAGGGGTTGGGAAACCGGCTGTTGCAGATCTGATACTGATAGGTTTTTCGCGTTTTGCAGTAGCGCGGATGAAAATCGGGCGAAACCTCCTCCGACTTCTGGATACGGATATCCTCCGGGAGCCTGGTATTGAGCGCAAAGGAGATCCGTCCGGCATCCATCCGGTTGTTTGTGTCAAACACAGCCACGTTCCCCAGCGCATGAACCCCGGAATCCGTCCGGCTGGCTCCGATCACCTTAATCGGCTCCCCCAGCAGTTCAGAAAGATGATGATTTAATTCCGCCTCGATCGTATTCCCGTTTGGCTGCACCTGCCACCCGCAGTAATTGGTCCCGTCGTAGGCTACCGTCAGTTTCACGCGCTTCATCGGTTTCCCCCTCCCGCCGGTTTTCCTTCTCTTTGCCCTGTCAGAATCTGAGGATTTCGTTCCCCTGCCGCTTACAGTCCCAGCCACTCAAAGATACGGATGTACCGGCTCACGAAAAACATGAGCAGAAGGTAAAGGGCAAAGAACAGATAGGCCAGATAATCCCGCCGGTGATATTCCAGGGGACGCATCTTGGTTCGCCCTTCTCCTCCATGATAGCCGCGGGCCTCCATGGCCATCGCCAGATCATTCGCCCGGCGAAAGGCGGAGATGAACAACGGCACCAGGATCGGAATCAGGCTTTTGACCTTTTTGATCAGCCCGCCGCTTTCAAAGTCCGCGCCGCGGGCCATCTGCGCTTTCATGATCTTGTCGGTCTCCTCTACCAGAATCGGGATAAACCGCAGAGCGATGGACATCATCATCGCAATCTCATGCACCGGCACATGAATCTTTTTTAAAAATCCCAGCCCTTTCTCCATGCCGTCCGTCAGATCATTCGGCGTCGTTGTCAAAGTCATGATCGAAGAGCCGATAATCAGATAAATGAGGCGAATCGCCATAAACACGGCCAGGCGAATCCCCTCTATCGTAACCGTTAGCTTCCAGATTCGAAAAACAACCGTTCCTGGTGTCAGAAACAGGTTAAAGCCCACCGTAATCAGCATCAGGATGACGATCGAACGCAGGCCCTTTACAATAAACTTAAACGGCACTTTTGACAGTCTGATCACACAGGCCAGTGCCAGGGTTGCCAGAAGATAACTGCTGGTCGTGTGGAAGGCAAACAGGGATACGATGAATACGATCGTACCCACCAGTTTTACCCGGGGATCCAGCCGGTGGATCACGGAATCCGCTGGATAATACTGTCCCAAGGTGATATCTCTTAACATCTGTCTCTCCCTGTCGCGAAAGGGAATAAGCTCTCCTTCTCCCCTCGCTTTGCAAGATTTTTTCTGCCCCGTCCCTACCGGTACAAAGCCTCCAGGATGGCATCCTTCGCCTGCTCAATCGTTGTCACGGAAGTGTCAATCTCCCAGCCTGATTCTTTTAACGCCTGCACCGCGTAGGTCACCTGCGGAGCAGCCAGACCTACTTCTTCCAGTTCCCGATAATGAGCAAACACGTTCGGGGGTGTATCATCCAAAAAAACCTTTCCCTCGCTCATCACGATGATGCGCTCCACAAAATTTGCCACGTCCTCCATGCTGTGGGAAACCAGGATCACACCGATCTTCTCCTGCTCATGCAGCTTTGCCACCTGAGAGAGGATCTCATCTCTGCCGCGCGGATCCAACCCTGCCGTCGGCTCATCCAGAATCAGCAGACGCGGTTTCATCGCCAGCACACCGGCAATCGCCGCCCGGCGTTTCTGTCCGCCGGAAAGTTCAAAAGGAGATTTCTTATAACAGCTTTCTTCCAGACCTACTAATCGCAGCGCCTCCCGGGCACGTTCTTCTGTCTCTTCCTTAGAAAGGCCCAGATTTTTCGGACCAAAGCAGACATCGGAAAAAACGGTCTCCTCAAACAGCTGATGCTCCGGATACTGAAACACAAGTCCGACCTTGCCGCGCAGCTCCTTCATCGAATAACCTTCCCGGTAAATGCTCTCCCCGTCATAGAGGATATCCCCGGACGTGGCCTTTAAAAGACCGTTGAGATGCTGGATCAGCGTGGATTTCCCTGATCCGGTATGCCCGATCATCCCGATAAACTGCCCGTCCGGAATAGAAAGATTGATCTCCTTTAAAGCCTGTTTTTCAAATGTTGTCCCGGCTCCGTACGTATAGCACAGATTTTGAGTTATGATTGCCATCGGTATGTATCCTCTTTCCGCTTCCGGTGAAAGTCCCCTGTAAACCGCAGGGTGACAGGCTGCGCTGCGTTTAAAGTCCGCCGTTTTCCTGTCAGTTTTTTTGTCATGGTAGATGTTTGTTTAATGACTCTGCACGGAAAGCGCCGCTTTGCACTGATTCAGGGCCTGTGTAAGCTCCTCGATCTGAAGAATCCCATCCGGCAGGGCAAGACCGGCCTTCTTAAGTTCGTGAGCCAGCATAGTCACCTGCGGGACATCCAGCCGGTATTCCTGCAGTTTTTCCACCTGCGAAAAAATCTCCCGCGGGGTTCCCTGCATGACCACATGGCCTTCGTCCATCACAATCACTCTGTCTGCAAGGATCACTTCTTCCATGTAGTGAGTGATTAAAATTACCGTCACGTGTTCCCTTCGGTTAAGTTCCCTGACCGTTTCAATGACCTCCGCCCGGCCGCTGGGATCCAGCATCGCTGTCGGCTCATCGAGGACAATACATTTGGGCTGCATCGCCACCACACCGGCGATTGCCACCCGCTGCTTCTGTCCGCCGGAAAGCTTGTTCGGCGAATGGGCACGGTACTCCCACATGCCAACATCTTTGAGACTTTTTTCCACTCTCCGCCAGATCTCATCCCGGGGAATGCCCATGTTCTCCGGGCCAAATCCCACGTCCTCCTCCACGACAGTACCGATGATCTGATTGTCGGGATTCTGAAATACCATGCCCGCGGTCTGGCGAATCTCCCACAGCTTGGACGAGTCCTTCGTATCCTTTCCGTCCACGTACAGAGTCCCTTCCGTTGGCAGCAGGATGGCATTGATATGTTTGGCTAAAGTCGATTTCCCGGAACCGTTATGCCCCAGGATGGCGATAAAATCCCCCACTTTCACGTCAAGATCCACGCCGTCGATGGCCTTTACGGTACTCTCCACCTGGCCGCTTTCATCCATCCTGACATACTCATACTTCAGATTCTTTCCCTCGATGATTCCCATTTCGCATGTCCTTCCGCTGCCAATCAGGCCGCGCCTGCGCTGCCGGTTTTCTTTCGCCCGCTGGCTGAAACTTCTGCAGTACCATTCGTTCCTTCCAGAGACTTTTCTATCCTGTCTTAAAGGTCCCCGCCCCGCTTTTCTTAGGGCTTAAGGAACAGCCTGTCTCTAGACCTGTCTGTGAGATTATAGCAAGGTCCATGCTAAAAAGCAAGTGCGCGAATCAAGAACTTCTTTTCCCAATCGTTTAAGAGACCATAGAAAGTCTCTCAGTAAGTTCTTTCTCCAGGATCACACAAAACTGGAAGACGCCTGCTCACGCGTAAGATTTCTCCGCATAAAAATCCCGTGACCGGTTCCCTCCCACCGACAAATTTCCTCTATACTTTTGAGCGGAAATCCTATATAATGGCCGTGACAGACAAAGAACCGGAAGCAGTTCCTCCTGTTTGGGCGGCTCTTTCGATTCCCTTTGTCTTTGATTCGTCCGGAAAGGATGCGGGGAAATCCCTCCCCGACAGTTTTGAAAAATACATACAGAAAGGAATTCATCATGGAACAGGAACCAAATCCAGTCGTAACCATTACCATGGAAAACGGAGATGTGATGAAAGCGGAGCTGTATCCGAAGATTGCTCCGGTATCCGTCTGCAACTTCATTAACCTGATCAACAAAGGCTTTTATAACGGCCTGATCTTCCACCGCGTAATCAAGGATTTCATGATCCAGGGCGGAGATCCGAACGGGAACGGCACGGGAGGCCCCGGATACTCCATCACCGGAGAGTTTGCCGCCAACGGCATCCCCAATCCGCTCAAGCATACGCCCGGTGTCCTCTCCATGGCAAGGGCCATGGATCCCAACTCCGCGGGATCTCAGTTCTTCATCATGCACAAGGCCGCCCCGCACTTAGACGGCAACTACGCGGCTTTCGGCAAGCTCATCGAGGGCCTGGAGGTGGTAGACAAGATCGCCACGGTAAAGACCGATCACAATGACCGCCCCCTGGAAGTTCAGCGCATGAAGTCTGTCACGGTGGAAACCTTCGGCGTGTGGTACCCGGAACCGGAGAAGCTGTAACACGTACCGGGAAGCTCTCCCGCCTGTCCGAAGGTTCATCTCACTGGACACGAAGAGCAGCGATGAAACGCGCAGACCGGAACAGACGCTCAAATGTCTGATTTTCACTTGCAGGCAAAACCCGACATTCTGTGATTTTTGCTTAGGTTTAAGGTCTCTTGGGAAAAACAATACTCATCCTGCAAAAAGCCCCTGCTTTTTCCTGCTGCAATCTACGGCGGAAGAGGGGGCTTTTTCTTTCTGTAAACATGTTGGAAAACCAGACCAGACCATTTCCACGGTATGAATGGAAACTGTTGGAAATAGATAATAGAAGAGAGCTTTCATCAAAAGAAATGAAAGAATAGAATGGGCTGGATAATAAGAATATTTGTTCGCTATTTTCCGTTCGAGAAAATGTTTCCACACAATTTAAGTGCTGCCAAGATGCTTTTTATCATCTCCCCACTTCTGACACCAATAGCATCATTCCTGTACCGATCATATCATTTCTGATACCGATAGGCCTGACCTTGATACCATCGTTACATTCATGATACCTCAGACATCGACCATGTTCATTTTCGCAGCACCTACGACACCGTTTGCATGATCCCTGAACAGAACATCTGCTCGCTCAAAGAACAGGATACTGGATCTGGCAAAAGAAGATCCGTCCCTTACGTAAAACAGATACAGTCAGAAACCAGCATGCCCCTTCTTACTGTAAAAAGCCCGACAGCAAAGATTCAGAAAGATGGTCTCCCTTCCCGTGTCGGATATAATCGATCCGGGAGAAGGAAGGTAAACCCAGTAACCCGCATTCAGCTAAATCTTAATGAGAAACCTGGTGCTGTCGAAAACCCCAGAAGCACATAGGAAAAGCGGCTTTTGGGAGCTGCTTTTCTCTTCGCAATGCAAACATTTTCACAATAGGGATAGCGTTCCAGATCAAGCGGGCTGCCTCAGTCATTGTAAGGCAGCCCTTCTATTGTCATTTTCTGTCACAGTCACTTTCTGTCACTTTCTTTACCTTATGGAAGAACAATGATTTTCGTCTGCTCCATAAATGGATCCCGAACTTCCGGAGAAACAATGCATCCAAAAAGTTCCTTGAGTATGATCCCTTTCAACATCTGCAAAACTGCACTGAGTCCCTACTGTTTCTATTTTGGCTGGCTGTACTCTTGCTCTCTGGTCCTACACATCGACACCGCTGTTTGTCTGCTTATTCTAGCAAGATTTTTACATTAAATATAGAATAGAAGATTAGATAGTTACTGAAATTTTACTGGATCATTTTCAAATAGAAAGAGTGCTCTTCAGCCGGAATCTTCAGTTTATCCATTACCTCCTCCGCCGGCATTTGCAGCGTGTCCATAAGATTTTTTATATTCTTCAACGTATTTTTTTGCGTTGCTTCCTGTACCGCTTTCTGCGCTGCTTGTGCTGCTTCCTGTGCCGCTTTCTGTGCTTCTATCTGTGCTGCTTCCTGCGCTGCCTGTGCTGCTTTCTGTGCTGCTTTCTGTTCCCTTTCCTCAATATCATCCTTCATTAAATCTAATAACGCTTCATGCACAGTTGGATCTCTCCTTAACTTTTTATATAATTCTTCATAAGCAGATGCATTTATATCCAGAATGGATCTTACCTTTTCTTCATATTCTGAGTTGGCAAACTCATGACAAAGGTATCTGATTTGTCTGAGGATCCAGTTCAGCTTTTACTCATAAAGTTTTGTCATTAAATAGACAGGAAGAAAATTGAATCCAGCTTAACCTTTACTGGATCATGTTCAGGTAGAACGAATGCTCCTCAGCCGGAATCTTCAGCTTCTCCATTACCTCCTGCGCTGGCATCTGCAGCGTTTCCATAAGATTTTTTATACTTTCCAACGTATTTTTCTGTGCTGCTTTCTGTTCCCTTTCCTCAATATCATCCTTCATTAAATCTAATAACGCTTCATGCACAGTTGGATCACTCCTTAAATTCTTATATAATTCTTTGTAAGCAGCTACACTTGCATCCATGATGGCTCTTGCCTTTTCTTCATATTCTGTGCCGATGAACTGCCTGTACGAATCCATAAACAAATTGAAAACATGAATGTCGATATTATTGCAGAGAAGACGCAAGTTGCTGTGTTCCTCAGAGGAAAGCCGCGGTATCACAATGATCTGAGCATCAAAAAAGCCAGTGAAGAATACCGGGCTCGTTAGGATCCTCCTCGATTTCAAAGTTCTTTTTCCTCAAGAGCTTAATGAGATCCCTTGGATAGGAGTGAGCAAAATAGGAAATAGTAACTTCCTCAACAGGTACTTCGTTCACATGATCGCCATTCATTTTTATAAACCCGGCTTGAACAAGTCCCTGCATGAAGGAATCAATATTCAATCCCCGTTCTGGTCCTGTGTACTCTATCACGTTGTAACACTTAAATATCCTGCCTAAATCATTCTGGACAGGCGCGTTCGGGTCCGCTTTACAGATTAAAAGGCATGCACAAACCGGAAGTGTGTTTGGCAAGCTCTCATTAGTAAATTCAAGCGAACCAAAATCCTTCATAAATTCCAATTCCATGGCCATGCGGAAAATGACAGGCCATTGAATTACCTCTTTCTATTTCCTAAAATCCATCTGTCCGGAAGAGCCTCCCATTCCCTCCTTTCCTTCTTTTTCTTTATTTTAGCATGATCTGTCAGAAAAGTCAAATGATTTTCGCAGAAATACGGGTATTTACAGAAAGGCCTGAATGATCCGCACAGGAACAATCGGCATTATAATGGATAAACCATCCTCAACCATCTCCATGGCGGAATTTCACAAAAAAGCCAGAGCAAAAAGAGGCCTCCTGACGGTAGATGAACAGATCTCCGGAAGGGGCAGAACACTGCGGATAAATCATCCGCAGCATTTACTCTGCCTATTGAAGATTTCAGTGGTTTTACCCGTCTGTCTGGTGAAAAGGGGCCGCCCTGCTCTGCATACTGCGCAAATGGACAGCACATTGAATATTCAGTTCATCTAATGTTTTTATTAAAGTTACTATTTATCTAAGTAGGCAAAAATAAGGTGCCTCTTCATGAAGATCAGCACCCCGTTGTTTTTTTCATTCACCTGTGACCGAGGTTTTTGGCCTTACCTATTTGAGCCTGTCTTAAGGATCTTTAAGATATCACCCTTCGCTGTCAAACCGTACCGTTTCTAACCGGTATGGCTCTCCCTCTTTCGCTCTGCCAGGCTCATGCATCTGCTCATACCTTGTGCGCTCCAGACGCCAGAGTTCCTCGTTCTTATCTCTGCCGGAGAGTTTATAGCTGTGAAATCCGAGCTTTTGCGCCAGTCTCTTTGACGGCACATTCTCCCGGTGGATCACCGCGTAGACCTCCGGCAGTTCCAGCATCTCAAACGCGTAGGAGAGAATCTGCCCGCAGGCTTCGCTGGCATACCCCTGCCTGCGGTATTTCTGGCTGATCAGATAGCCAAGCTCGATGTGCGGGCGCATAAACCCCTCGCCGTTGACGAGATCCCCGTCCAGCAGAGAAATGCCGCAGCGCCCGATGATCTCATTTTCCTCCCTCTTCACCAGCGTCCACAGGCCAAAACCAAAAAACCCGTATACCTGATGGATATAGGCGAGAAACTTTTCCTTTTCCTCTGCCTCGTCAGCGCCCATAGTCTCCGTGTAGGTGTCATTTCCGGTTTCCCGGGAGATGCGGTAAATGGCGGGGAAGTCCTCCTCGCAGCTTTCCCGAAGCAGAATGCGCTCCGTTTGCGCGATCACCACCGGGATCCCTAAGAATCGGTGATGAAGAACCGTGAAAAACGCGGTGTCCAGTCCCTCAAAGGATAACAGCACCAGATCCAAACCGGGGAAAAGCACACTCTCCGCGCAGTCCTGATAACCGATACTGCAGACATGGGCCGCCTGCAGCTGCCCTGCCATCGACAGACTGTCGGTCACCGCCAGCGTATCTGACGCCCGCTTTCGCATCAGACGGTGAGCCTCTTCCCGGGAAATCCCCTTTTCCGGAAGGCCGGATGTGTCCTTCCTGCCGCGCTTTGAGTCAAAATCCGTCTCTTTCGCCTCGTAGCGCTCGACTTCGGCGAACAGATGCCCGTCTTTTACGCACCAGTAAGCCCAGGAAATCTGGTTTCGTTCAAAATCCGCAAGCAGTTCCTTTACGCCGGGAAGGAGCAGAAACTCATTGATGCGTATATGCTCCAGGCAAAAAACTACTTTCATCTCCCCGCCTCCCCCTTAAGTACACACACGCTGCTGACCGCCGGAAGGCCCCAAAGCAGACAGAAGGCGAACACTTTTCTTTCCGCTGCGCCGCCGTTTTAAAGTAACCGCAATCTAAAAAGGCTGTCACAGAAATCTGCGACAGCCTGTTCCTTTCATCCGGCAACAAAAGGAAGGCCCCTGCCGCCGCTTACCATTATACCAGTTCCAGAACTACTTCCATAGCCCCGTCGCCGCGGCGCTGCCCCACCTTGATCATGCGGGTATATCCACCGTTGCGGTTGGCGTACTTGGGAGCGATCTCATCAAACAGTTTCGCCGGAAGATCCACCTGCTTGGTGTTCCTCTTCCTGCCTGCGGCGTCCTTCGGAACTTCCGTCACCGGACACAGCACCTTCAGCATCTGGCGTCTCGCATGCAGTCTGCTCGGCTTATCCTTTTTGATCTCCTTATCCACCTCATCGTAAACCGTCTCCTTCTTACCGTTTACGACTTCCTTCACTCTCTTCCCGTCCTTGTCCTTGCGGGCGACTTTCGCCTTCACCGTCACGGTTTCATAATTGTCTTTCTCCTTCACCGCCAGCGCGATCAGCCCTTCCGCGATCCTGCGCACTTCCCGGGCTTTCGCCTCCGTGGTGATGATCCTGCCCCGGTAGATCAGAGCCGTCACCTGGTTTCGAAGCAGAGCGTTTCTCTGATCCGAGGGCCTGCTTAATTTCCTGTAACCTGACATTCTTCTTTTCCTCCATTTTGGAACATCCCTGCACACTCTTCGGGCTTACTGCAGGGACAGTAAATCACTCCCCGTCCCCAGGGAAAAGCATCCCGCAAAGGGCAGGATACTGAAAACCTGGACGGTCACTCTTCGCTCGGATTCAACTGCAGACCGAGTTCCTTGAGTTTGGCAAGCACTTCCTCTAAGGATTTGCGTCCCAGGTTGCGGACTTTCATCATATCCTCAGGAGTCTTGCTGCATAATTCTTCCACGGTATTGATCCCGGCGCGTTTCAGACAGTTGTAGGAACGGACGGAGAGTTCCAGCTCATCGATGTTCATCTCCATCACTTTTTCCTTCTCATTGTCCTCCTGGACACTCATCACTTCCACCGTCTTGGTCTGCTCCGAAAGGTTGATGAACAGATTTAAGTGATCACCAAGCACTTTCGCCGCCAGACTGACCGCGTCCTTCGGGGTTAAAGCCCCGTTCGTGTACACATCCAGAGTCAGCTTGTCATAGTCTGTCATCTGGCCCACACGGGTATTCTCCACCGTCATATTGACACGTTCGACCGGGGTGTAAATCGCATCCACCGCGATCGTGCCGATCGGCATATCATCCCTTTTTCCTTTTTCGGCGCTGACATACCCTCTGCCGTAGGTAATGGTGAGTTCCATATCCAGCCTGCAGTCCGGGCCGCCGTTTAAGGTGGCAATGACCTGATCTTTGTTTACGATTTCAATTTCCGGATTGTCGCGGACCTCGATATCGGCTCCCGTCACCACACCTTCGCCTTCATAATTAATGAAGATGGTCTTCGGCTCCTTCGCCTCTCTCAGGTCGCCATTGTACTTAATCGCCAGCGATTTGAGATTCATGATGATCTCGGTGACATCTTCCTTGACACCCGGAAGGGTGCTGAATTCATGCTGCACCCCGTCAATCTTTACCTGGCTCACCGCCGCTCCCGGCAGGGAGGAAAGCATCACTCTTCTTAGAGAGTTGCCCAGTGTCGTTCCGTAGCCGCGTTCCAGAGGCTCCGCTACAAATTTGGCGTACTTATTGTCTTCCGACTTCTCCACTATATCAATGTTGGGGATAATGAAATCTAACAATCTCTGCCCCTCCTTTTTGGGTATACGTTATATTGAGGGTTTCAGACAGTTATTACTTCGAATACAGCTCGACGATAAGCACTTCGTTTACCGGAACATCGATCGCGTCCCTGGTGGGAAGCTCCTTCACAGTGCCCTTGAGCGCCTCCGCGTCTGCCTCCAGCCACTCGGGAACCATCCGACCGCCGGTTACTTCCAGAATATCCTTATACCTCTGGGAGGACTTGCACTTCTCCTTGATCTCCACGGTATCCCCGGCCTTTACCAGATAGGACGGGATGTTCACCTGTTTTCCGTTCACCAGCACATGCTTGTGGTCAACGATCTGACGCGCTTCCTTCCTGGTCCTTGCAAAGCCCAGGCGGAAGAGGACGTTGTCCAGACGCGTCTCCAGCATGATCATCAGGTTGGTACCGGTCATGCCGGGCATCTTCACAGCCTTCTCATAGTAGTTGCGGAAGGGCTTTTCCAGAACGCCGTAGATAAATTTTGCCTTCTGCTTTTCCCTTAACTGCAGGCCGTACTCACTGACCTTACGGTTCGAGCGCTTTAACTCTCTCTTCGATTTCTTATCAATACCAAGATAGACCGGATCCAGTCCGAGCGATCTGCATCTCTTCAGAACAGGTTCTTTGTTCACTGCCATAATCGATAGCCTCCTTCATTAGACTCTTCTGCGTTTCGGCGGACGGC
>CAZXSN010000025.1:0-40077 GCA_964643295.1 uncultured Lachnospiraceae bacterium | reverse complement strand
GACTGGTTTTGTTTTTTCATGTCGAGCGTGTTCCTTTCTCAAAGCAGCAGGGATTTGCATTACCTGAAAGGCTGCCGCAGTTTTTTGCGGATCAAGAGATCTTACGCGATCCCTTTGCAAGAAGACCGGATTAGTCTGCATGGGTGGGACATGTTCCCCTGTCAGACGGCGACTCTACTATAGTATGTGCGCAGGGGTTCGTCAACTCTTAATGATCCCCTCAATCCTCAGATTCTTCCCACTTTGCCTGTTTCCTTAAAAATGGCTTCTTCGGTCTTCCGTTTCAGGTTTTCTCTTTGGCTTTCAGATGAATTCCCGGGTTTCTCCTGTGAATACAGGAGAAAAGTCCCAAAAACAGGCCGCTTATCCGGGACACGAAAATTTCTGTACAAACGTCCTTTTTTCTGCTAGAATGTAGCAAATACAAAACAGGGAGGCATTTTCATGCTGCATTCGGTGATCATTCCCTGCTACCGGTCAGATCAGACAATCCGCAAAGTGGTTGAGCTTACGATGGCAGAGTTTGAAAAGATGGGGCGTAAAGAATATGAGTTTGTGCTGGTGGACGATTCGTCCCCGGACGATGGAAAGACCGTGCGGGTTTTACGATCCCTGGTGCAGGAATATCCCTGTGTGCGTGTGGTGGAACTGGCGAAGAATTCCGGGCAGCACAATGCGGTGATGGCCGGTTTGAACTATGCGGAGGGAGATATTCTCATCGCGATGGACGATGACATGCAGACGCACCCTTCTCAGCTTCCCATTCTGCTTGAGGAGCTGGAGAAAGGGTATGATATCGTTTATGGCTACTATCCGCACAAGAAGCACAGCTGGTTTAGAAACTTTGGCAGCATGGTCAATTACTGGACCGTGCGGATCCTGCTGAATAAGCCGAAAGGCTTAAAGACCTCCAGTTTCTGGGTGATTCGAAAGTTTGTCCGTGATTATGCCGTGGAGTACCGCAGTTCATATACCCATCTGCAGGGGGTGTTTCTGCGGATTACCCGCAACATCAGCTCTGTACCGATTGAGCACTTTGAACGCGAGGTGGGGGTATCCAACTATAACTTTAAGAAGCTGCTGCAGCTGTGGTCAAATATCATCGGTTTTTCTGTGGTGCCCCTGCGTCTGGCAACATGGCTTGGCTACCTGTTTGCCGGAATTGGATTTATCGGGGCAGTAGCGGTGGTCTTAAGAAAGCTTCTGCGTCCGGTTACCTCCTTAGGCTGGCCGTCGATGATGTCGGCGATCTTCTTTTTCTCAGGGATCATTCTGCTTTTCATGGGACTGATCGGAGAATACATCGGCAGGATCTTTCTGGGACAGACCAACAATCCTCAGTTTGTTGTACGCCAGATCGATGAGCACGGGAAGGTTCCCTTTATCAAGGACGAGGAGGGCAACCGCTTTGAAAAAGTGATGGATCCGAAGGCCAAGGCAGATCTTTTAAAGCAGAAGGAATCGGAAGGTACGTCTGAAGAGGATCCGGCTCCGGATCATAACTATACAAAAGATACATGTTCGGCGAAAGAGGGAGTTATGCCGTCAAAATAAAGGGGAGGAAGAGGGATGAAAAAACTGATGATCATGGGAGCCGGGATCTACCAGGTTCCGTTAATCGAACGGGCGAAGGCGATGGGCATCCACACGATCGCGGTCAGTATTCCGGGGAATTACCCGGGGTTTGCAGTGGCGGATGAAATCTGCCATATCAATACGGTCGACTATGATGCCGTGCTGAAAGTCGCCAGGGAGAAACGAATCGACGGGATCGTCACGGCAGGGACAGACGTGGCAGTGATTACGATTGGCAAAGTCTGTGATGAGCTGGGACTTACGGGCTTAAGTTTTGATGCCGCGAAGGTAGCCGCCGACAAGATGCTGATGAAGGAGTGCTACGAGGCGAACGGAGTGCGTACGGCTCGTTTCCGTCGGGTACGGTTTGAACAGGATCCGCTGGAAGCGATCGAAGGCCTGGAGTTTCCCCTGATTTTCAAGACTGTGGATTCATCCGGAAGCCGCGGGATCACGAGAGTGAACCGCAAGGAAGAGATTTCGAAGGCGGTGGCTGCGGCGAAAGCGACGACGCGCAAGGATTATTACATTGTGGAAGAATTTATTGTCGGCGAGGAGTTTGGTGCGCAGGCTTTCGTTTTAGACGGTGAAGTGCAGTTTATTCTCCCCCATGGGGACTATGTGTTTGTGGGAGATACCGGGGTGCCGGTCGGACATTTTGCTCCCTATGCGCTTACCAAAGAGATGGAGGCGGATGTCATGGAGCAGACGAAAAAGGCGGTGAAAGCCATGGGGCTTAACAACTGCGCGATCAACGCCGATTTTATCATGCGTGACGGAAAGACTTACGTGCTGGAAATCGGCGGACGTTCCGGGGCGACGTGTCTGGCGGAGCTGGTGTCGATCTACTATGGTTTCGACTACTATGAAAAAATCATCCAGGCGGCTTTGGGGGAGCATCCTTCCTTTCCGCAAAAGAAGGCGGTGCCAAATGCGAGCAGACTTCTGATGAGCGACCGGGACGGTGTGCTGCGCTCAATTGCCGACCGAAATCCGCCGTGTGAGGAGATTTATGAGGTGATGTTTGATTACCGGGTGGGTGAATCGGTGAAAAAGTTTCATGTTGGCCCGCACCGCATCGGTCATGTGGTCACGAAAGGGAATACGCTGGAAGAAGCGGTCAGTACATTAAAGAAGGCACTGGAAAATATTGAAATCTGGGTGGAAGGTACGGATGGAACCGCCCGGGTGCGCCAGGAGTTTGCCCTTCGCCAGCCCCAGGGAAAGTGAGGGCAGACCTATGTTCGCAAAGTTACAGAAAAAACTGAGCAGTGTCTATATCGGTCTGGATTTTCTGACGCTGACGAAGAAGCTTCCCAAAGACGGCGATTATTCGGCCATGAAGAGAAAACAGACAAGGCGGTTACGGAAGCTTATGAAGAAAGCCTACGAGATTCCATTTTACCGGAAGCGTTTTGACGAGGCAGGGGTAAAGCCGGAGGATATCCGCACGGCGAAAGATCTTACGAAGCTGCCTGTCCTGACCAAGGATGAACTGCGGGAATGGATGGCGGAGGAGATCAAAAAGCCGGAGCATCAGGACTGGATCGTGGATACGACCAGCGGTTCCACGGGCAAACCGCTTTCCATTCTTTTCTCTCCCCGGGAGAAGGCCTTCATGAAGGCTAACTGGCTGCGGGTGATGATGGTGGCCGGGCATAATCCCTTTCTGAAAAAGACCATGAGCCGGGTCAACGCACACGATGAGCATGCGGGCGGTCGGGATACGTTTTTGCAGGCATTTGGCATCGGCAGGCATGTTTACGTGGATCAGTATGCGCCGGAAGAGCAGGTGATCGATGAGATCAACCGCTACCAGCCGGATTTTCTTTACATGAACAAGACTGAACTGATGCGTCTTGTCTTGTACAGCAACCGCACCGGGAAAGCAATCTTCCATCCGCCTCTCTATGATCCGATCAGTGAGAAGGTGGATGAAAACAACCGCAAGCTGTTCATCAAAGTGCTGGGGCCGGGCATTCTGGATTCTTACGGAAGCGCGGAAACCGGAGCCTGCATGGTGCGGCTGCCGGATATGGATGAGTATGCTATTTATTATGATACCTTTGCCGTGAACGTGCTGGACGAGAACGGACGCCCTGCAAAAGAGGGAACCCTGGTAATCACCCCGCTTTATAAGACCGACATGCCGCTGATCAACTATGCGATCGGGGATAAGGCGACCTGCCGGATTGAGAACGGTGTGCGCTTCATCACCTCCGTGCAGGGGCGGATGAATGACTACTTCTATTATCCGAATGGTGAGGTGACGAGTTTCTTCGAGGTGACACCGGTGATTGCGCACTGCGCGGACATTCTGCAGATTCGGTTTATCGAGGAAACTTATGAGCTTCTTCACGTGCAGATCGTACGGGATGATGCGGCGAAGATGAGCAGGGAAGAGATCGAGGAATACTTAACCTCTAACCTCAACAAGATCTTTAAGCGGCCGTTTGCCTTCCAGTTTGAATGGATGGATTCGATCCCGCCGGACGCGAACGGAAAGCTGCGCATGATTGTGTGCAACGTCAGGCACGATTAAGGGAAGGATCCCGTTGCTTTGAAGAAGAAAGCATGGAAGAAAAGGAATGGAAAGTTTCAGGGACTGGTTAAGTTCCTTTTTAGACAGGCTGAGATGATTTGCCTGTCGGGTAAAAGACCTCAAAGACAGATACGGATAGTCAGGAACGGCAGAATTTAAGAACCGAAGGGCAGAGTAAGGATGATTGCTTTTTTTAAGAGAAGGCATAACAAAAAGAACGGAGAAAATAAGACGGCTGTGGAAGTCGCCTTTAAGAATGAAACCGAAGAGGCAGCAAAAGAGAAAGAAGAAACAGAGCGAAGCAGTACAGGTTCCTTCGATTTAAGTGCCCGGAAAACAGCTGGATCTCAGGAACCAGCTGAAACGGCAGAAGGGAAAAAGCAGGCACCGGCTGGGGATCTGAAGGCGGATTCTGAGAAAGACGGCGGAGCGGAAATTTTGACCGGACAGGCTTCTGAAAAGATACCCTCTGGGGAGTTGGAGAATCCTGCAGCTGTTAAGAAGGATACGGCGAAGACAGAAGAGGCGCCTGATACAGGAACTATTCAGGATACAGAGAAACACACACTCAAAGAAGATATACCAGACTCAGCAGCAACTGGGGAGACGAAGGCGGCAGTCCCTGAGGAAAAACGAAAACAGGTGGCTGCGCAATCCTCATCCGCAAAACACACGAAGAAGAAAAGGGGTAAGAAAAAAAAGTCGCAGGAAACAAAGCAGCTCTCAGCAGCTGCAGAAAGCGGTAAACCGCAGGAAAAGTCTTTGGAAGAACCGGAAGGGACGGGCCCTGTTGCGGGATCAGGGTCAGAGGAGGGATCCCAGGAAAAGGCGGGGACTGAAACAGCGTTTCATGCTGTGGAGAGTGAGCAGGCGATTTTCGATGAGGCAAAGAGGGAAGAGGAGACTCTGCCCAGTTCGGAGCCTATAAATGGATTGGCACAGGCTGATTCGCTGGTAGGAGCGGTCCTTACAAAAGCAGAGACTGCGGAAGTTGGTTTCGCCGCAGACGAATCGGGAGAGCAGGTGCAGGCAGTCCTGGAACATGTAGAATCCGAAAAACCGATGGGAGCGGTGTTTGAGTCTGCAGAGCCGAAAGAGACGGCTGCGAATAAGGAAGATTTTTCGGGCTTGGTCCTGCCTCCCTCAGAGCCTCATGAGCCGCTGGAGTCGGTCTCAGATCACGCGGAATCTGAGGAAGCGTCCGGTACACTTTCGATGCAGACGGGACAGGCTACACCGGTAGAGCCTGCCATCGATGGGACAATCCAGGGGGAGATATTTGTTCCTGGGGAGAATGCGCAGGGAATGGACGATAAAGGCGAAGAGTCTGCGGGCTTTATTCCCCCAAAAGCAGCGCCTTCTTCCAGGACAAAAGGAAGAGGCAGGAAAGGCAGCCGGACCTCTGACACGAAGAAAGGCGGCACAAGCAGCGGCGCGGGCAGGGAAAAAATTATCCAGGAGCCTGTAAAAAAACCAGCTGATACGAAAGAGCCTGCAGCTAAACATCTGCCGGTCAAAGCCCAGACGCCCACAAAAGAGTCTGAAAAAGAGATAAAGGAGAAGAAATCCAGGAACTCTGTCGCCAGGAAGCAGAAGGATCTTTCCATCGACATGGCAGAAGATGCGGCCAAAACGTCTGCGAATGAAGAAGAACCCGTGCTGGAGCCTTTAGTGCGCGTGGATCCGGATGTGTATCAGGGGCTTACAGGCAGACAGGTGGAAGAGCGTATTTCTCACGGGGCGGTAAACCATGCCGTGAAGCCTGATTCGCCGACTCTTAAGGATATTGTTAAAGAGAATGTCTTCACCTATTTCAACCTGATCTTCTTCATCATGTCGATTCTGGTACTGGCGGTAGGCTCTTACCGGGATCTGACGTTTTTGCCGGTGGTTGTCTCCAACGCTTGTATCGGTATTTTCCAGGAGTGGCGTTCGAAGAAAGCGCTGGACAAACTGACACTCCTTGCGGCACCGAAAGCGCAGGTGATCCGGGACGGGCAGGAGCAGACTATTCCGGCGGAAGAGCTGGTCTTAGATGACCTGGTGGTCTTTCAGGCGGGAAATCAGATCCCTGCCGATGCCGTCGTTGTGGACGGAAACGTGCAGGTAAACGAATCGCTGCTTACCGGGGAAGCCGATGAGATTTCCAAAGAGACAGGCGATGAACTGCTTTCCGGCAGTTATATCGTCTCCGGGCAATGCAGGGCAAGGCTGGATAAAGTGGGCGAGGATTCTTATATCTCGCGGCTCACGCTGCAGGCGAAAGCGCAGAAGCGCGGCGAGCAGTCAGAGATGATCCGTTCCCTTGACCGTCTGGTAAAAATCATTGGCATTCTGATTATCCCCATCGGGATACTGCTGTTTTCGCAGCAGTATTTCGTCATTGGGGAGAACCTCCGCAATAGTGTGACCGGTACAGTTGCCGCGATCGTCGGGATGATTCCGGAGGGTCTGTATCTGTTGGCCAGCGTGGCGCTGGCGGTCAGCGCGATGCGGCTGGCAGTTGGCAAGGTCCTGGTTCACAACATGAAGTCGATTGAGACTCTGGCCCGTGCGGATGTGCTGTGTGTGGATAAAACCGGAACGATTACCGAAAACCGCATGACAGTGAAGAAAGCGGTGCCTTTACGGTCTCCCTCGCAGAGAAAAGCTGCGCCGTCCTTGGCGGGAAGCGGGGTCACAGAAGAGGAGGAGATATTTACCCCGGAGGAACAGGCTTCTTTCGAGCTGCAGCTCGGAGATTTTGTAGCCGCCATGAGCAGCGACAACATCACAATGGCGGCGCTGCAGGCTTATTTTGAGAATCGTACCGGGAAACGTCCGGATCAGGTATTCGGCTTTTCACCGGTCTACAAGTACAGCGGCGCAGTATTTGGCTCTAAAAGTTACGTGCTTGGTGCTCCTGAATTTTTGCTGCGCAAGGATTATGAAAGTTACCGGTCACAGATCGAGCGGTATTCCTCCCAGGGCCTTCGGGTACTGGTTTTTGGGGAATATTTAGGAAATCTTGACGGCAAGGCGCTTACACAGAAGGTGAATCCTTCCGGGATGGTGCTTTTAACCAATCCGGTGAGGGAGAGCGCACCGGAAACTTTCCGCTACTTTGCCGGACAGGGCGTGGCCATTAAAGTGATCTCCGGGGACAATCCCGTGACGGTTTCCTACGTGGCGAAGGAAGCACAGATTGAGAATGCCGACAAATATGTGGATGCGACAACGCTGAAGACGGACCAGGAGCTTCTAAACGCCTGTGATAAGTATACAGTTTTCGGACGGGTTACCCCGGAGCAGAAACGGCAGCTGATCCGGGCTTTGCGCAAAAAGGGGCATACCGTGGCTATGACCGGCGACGGGGTGAACGATGTGCTGGCGCTTAAGGACGCGGACTGCAGCATTGCGATGGCCTCCGGCAGTGACGCGGCGGCGCATGCGGCGCAGATGGTCCTTCTGGAATCTGATTTTTCCAAGATGCCTTCCGTGGTGGCGGAAGGCTGCAGGGTGGTCAACAACATCGAGCGGACCGCGAGCCTGTTCCTCGTGAAAAACATCTTTTCACTTCTGATGTCGGTGTTTTCGATCGTTTTCGCGGTCAACTATCCGCTGGAACCTTCCCAGGTGGCGCTGATCAGTACTTTTACGATAGGGGTTCCTGCGTTTTTGATGTCCCTGGAGCAGAATAAGAACCACATCCACGGACATTTTTTCAGCAACGTCTTCTTCCGGGCTCTGCCGGCGGGACTGACGAACTTTGCGGTGATCAGTACGCTGGTGGTCTTCTGCCAGGAGTTTGGAGTGGCGGATGAGGAGCTGTCCACGTCCTGCACGATCCTGATGGCGATTGTGGGGCTGATGATCCTCTACCGGATCGCCTCCCCGATGACGAGATACCATTGGCTGATCTGGTTTAGCATGGTCTTCTGTATTCTGTTCAGCATGACCTTCTTAAACCAGCTTTACTCGATTTCAGCTCTTTCCAAACGGTGCGCGATGCTTTTGGTGATCTTCGCAATTATCACTGAGCCGTGCATGCGGTATCTAAGCATCCTGATCCAGAAAATCTGGTCTCTGGCGGGCTGGACGAGCAGGAGGATCAGAGGGTTTATCGAAGCCAGAAAAAAAGAGGCGGAAATCTAGAAATCGATTGGACTTTATGGTATCATAGAGGCAGGAAGAGTTTGCACCAGAGACTGCCGACAGGGATCGGACGGGGAAAGATACCGGCACAGTTTTCGCATGGCATATGACTGGTTGGCAAAGATGCTGCGGGTGAAGTTCGTTTCGCGCACTGCGATGCAGCTTTAGGAAAACAGGAGAAACTTGAAGATGAAGAGAGTATTGCTGAAATTGAGCGGGGAGGCTCTGGCGGGCCCCAAAAAGACCGGTTTTGATGAGCCGACCGTGACACAGGTTGCTTTGCAGGTGAAACAGCTGTCGCAATCGGGCGTGGAGGTCAGTATCGTAATCGGGGGCGGTAATTTCTGGCGCGGGCGTTCCAGCGAACGGATTGAACGCTCCAAGGCGGATCAGATCGGCATGCTGGCGACGGTGATGAACTGCATCTATGTCTCAGAGATCTTCCGCTCTGTGGGGATGAAAACGGAGATTCTGACTCCGTTTGTCTGCGGATCGTTTACCAAACAGTATTCCTGGGATTTAGCGGATGAGTGCCTGAAGGCCGGAACAATCGTTTTCTTCGCCGGCGGCACGGGACATCCTTATTTTTCCACGGATACGGCCACGGTTCTTCGGGCCGTGGAGATTCATGCGGATATGATTCTGCTCGCCAAATCCGTGGACGGCGTCTACGATTCGGATCCGAGAGAGAATCCGCAGGCGAAAAAGTTTGACGAGATTTCGATCCAGGAGGTCATCGATCAGCGGCTTGGCGTCGTGGATCTGGCGGCCTCGATCCTCTGCATGGAAAACCATATGCCGATGCTGGTGTTTGGTCTGCAGGAGAAGGACGGGATTTTACGTTCTGTAAACGGTCCCTTTACCGGCACGAAAGTGACTGTCTGACCATTGTACAGGGTGTCGGGCAGTCAGACAAAGAAGGAAATCAGCTGTCATTCGTAAAAATACGTAAGGCACAGTCGGCTTGGATAAGTTAAGAAGGAGGTAAAGAAAGATGGATGAGAGAATTCAGGGTTATTCGGAAAAGATGCAGAAGTCCTATAACAGCATGCTGGAGGAGTTTGGAACCATTCGTGCGGGCCGTGCGAACCCGAACGTATTAAAGAGGATCCAGGTGGACTATTATGGAGTGCCCACCCCCATTCAGCAGGTAGGCAATGTGACGGTGCCGGATCCGCGTGTGCTGCAGATTCAGCCGTGGGAGCCGTCGATGATCAAGGCCGTCGAGAAGGCGATCAATAAATCGGATCTGGGGATCCATCCGACCAATGACGGCAAAGTCATCCGTCTGGTGTTTCCGGAGCTTACCGAGGAGCGCAGAAAGGATCTGGTTAAGGACATCCGCAAGAAAGGGGAAGGCGCGAAAGTGGCAGTCCGCAACATTCGCCGCGACGCCAATGATTTTTTAAAGAAACTTGGCAAGACCGATGTCTCCGAGGATGAAATCAAGGATCTGGAGGATGAGGTGCAGAAAGAGACCGACAGGTTCATTAAAGAGATCGACAAGGCGGTCGATGAGAAATCGAAGGAGATCATGACGGTCTAGGGACATGCCCCGGAAAAAGAACTTCCCGCAAAAGAGCGGGTGATGAAAAGGAGTTTGCAGAACGCAAAAACCAGTCAGGACTGCCGCAGGGCGCAGAGAGCTTCCCTTTAAGGGGATAGAAGTGTCTGTGCTTTGCGGCAGTCTCATGGAGGAAAAACGATGGTAATTCCGCAGCATGTGGCCATAATCTTAGACGGCAACGGCCGCTGGGCGAAGAGCAAGGGTATGCCCCGCAGTTACGGGCACGCCTGCGGGGCTCAGAATCTGGAGACGATCTGCCGGGAATCCTACAACATGGGTATCAAATATCTGACCGTATATCTGTTCTCCACGGAAAACTGGAAACGCTCCAAAGAGGAAGTGGATGACCTGATGCAGCTGTTTCGAAAGTATACGAAAAGCTGTGTAAAAACCGCCCGCGACAACAACATGAAAGTGCGCGTGTTAGGGGATCCGTCCGCCCTGGATCTCGATCTGCAGGCCTGTCTGGCGGAGCTCGTGGAGACTTCTCAGGAGAATACAGGCTTAAATTTTCAAATCGCGATCAATTACGGGAGCAGGGATGAGATCATCCGCGCGGTCCGCAGGCTCTCTGAGGATTACCGCACCGGGAAAATTAAAAAGAACCAGATCACTGAGGAGGGTTTTGCCAGGTACCTGGATACAGCGGGAATCCCCGATCCGGATCTTTTGATCCGTACGAGCGGGGAACTTCGTCTTTCTAATTACCTGATGTGGCAGCTTGCCTACTCGGAACTGTATTTTACCGAAGTTCCCTGGCCTGCTTTTTCGAAGAAGGACCTGGAGAAGGCGATTGAACAGTACAACAGCCGGGACCGCAGATACGGCGGTGTGAAAGAGGCTTAAGCGCTCTTTCACAGTGATTTTTGGCAGCCGGAAGGCTTAAGAGTAGGAGGAATGAGAGTGTTTGTGACACGTTTGATCAGCGGGATCGTTCTGGTTGTGATCGCTCTGGTGACGATCATCGCCGGGGGACCGGTGCTGGCCGTCACGCTGCTTTTGGTGTCCTTAATCGGCATGCGGGAATTATACCGCGCGGTAGGAGTAGAGAAGGATGCGGGGGCGCTCCCGCTTCTTACTGCTGCAGGATATCTGGGAGCAGTGGGGCTTTACGCGCTTGTCTACTTTGGCCTGGAATCCTATCTTCTGCTGGCCTTAATCGGCATCCTGGTGCTTTTAATGGGGGTCTATGTCTTTACGTTTCCCCGTTACCACAGTGAACAGGTGATGGCGGCTTTTTTCGGTGTGGTCTATGTGGCTGTGATGCTCTCCTTCATCTACCAGACGAGGAACCTGACTGACGGGGTGTTCATTGTGTGGCTGATCTTTCTGTGTTCCTGGGGCTGTGATACCTGTGCATACTGCGTGGGGATGCTGATTGGAAAACATAAGATGTCCCCAAAGTTAAGCCCCAAGAAATCGATCGAGGGAGGGATTGGAGGCATTGCGGGAGCGGCTTTGTTAGGCTGTCTCTATGCGTTAGCCGTTGGCAGCCATCTTGAGACGCAGGGAAATCAGATGATAAGTTATGCCCTGATCTGTGCGGTGGGCGCCTGTGTTTCCACGGTCGGGGATCTTGCGGCTTCGGCGATCAAACGAAACCATGACATCAAGGATTACGGGACGTTAATCCCCGGACACGGAGGAATCCTGGATCGGTTTGACAGTGTGATTTTTACAGCTCCGGCGATTTACTTTTTAGCCAGTGTGCTGGGCTAGGGAGGTTGTCGAATGAAAGTACTTTCCATCTTAGGCTCAACGGGATCGATCGGTACCCAGACGCTGGATGTCGTGCGGGAGAATCCCTCCTTTCAGATTGCTGCCCTTACCGCCGGTAAGAATATAGAAAAGCTGGAAGCACAAATCCGCGAATTCCATCCCCGGTTTGCGGCAGTGTGGTCCGAGGAGGATGCAAAAAAGCTGCGTGCAGCGACAGCGGATCTTACCGTCACCATTTCTGCCGGAATGGAGGGCCTTATTGAGGCGGCAACTCTTGCAGAAGTGACAATCGTGGTGACTGCGGTTGTGGGGATGATCGGCATTCGCCCGACAATGGAGGCCATCCGTGCGGGGAAGGATATCGCACTGGCAAATAAGGAGACTCTGGTGACAGCGGGGCATCTCATTGTGCCGTCAGCGAAAGAGCGGGGCGTGAAGCTTCTTCCGGTGGACAGTGAACACAGCGCTATTTTTCAGTGCTTAAACGGGGAACGCGAAAACCGCATCGAAAAAATCCTCTTAACCGCATCCGGCGGGCCTTTCCGTGGATATACAAGGGAGCAGTTAAAAAAGGTTACCCTGGAGGATGCCTTAAAGCATCCGAACTGGTCGATGGGGAAAAAGATCACCGTGGATTCTGCGACACTGGTGAACAAGGGATTAGAAGTTATGGAGGCGAAATGGCTCTTTGGCGTGGACCTTGACCAGGTGAAAGTGGTGGTGCAGCCTCAGAGCGTGATTCATTCGATGGTGCAGTTTGAGGATGGTGCAGTCATCGCCCAGTTAGGGACGCCGGATATGCATCTGCCGATTCAGTATGCTCTTTACTATCCGCAGCGCAGACCCTTGCGCACAGAGCGTCTTGACTTTGCCTCTCTAGGACAGCTTACCTTTGAGGAGCCGGATGAGGAGACATTTCTGGGCTTAAAGTATGCGCGGATCGCTGCCAGAATCGGAGGATCGATGCCCACAGTATTCAACGCAGCCAATGAATGGGCTGTGGCCCGGTTCCTGGAAAAGAAGATCTCCTTCCTGGAGATCTACGAGATCATTGCCTTTTGCATGGATCACCACCAGGTTATTGAAAACCCTTCTGTGGATGAGATTTTGGATACCGAGCAGGAGGTTTATGAGATGATTGAAAGCAGGTGGAAAGTTTGAGCATCATCATTGCGCTTTTGATTTTCAGTCTGATCATCATTTTCCACGAACTTGGGCATTTTCTGCTGGCGAAGTTTCATAAGATCACGGTGACGGAGTTTTCCTTAGGTATGGGGCCCCGGCTGCTTTCCACCGTAAAAGGAGGTACCCGCTATTCCTTAAAGCTTTTGCCGTTTGGCGGTTCCTGCATGATGCTTGGCGAGGATGAAGATGATGCGGGTGAGGGATCTTTCGGCAGCAAATCGGTATGGGCACGGATCTCGGTGGTTGCGGCTGGCCCTGTCTTTAATTTTATTTTAGCTTACGTGCTGTCGCTTTTCATTATCGGCAGCATCGGGTATGACCGACCGGAAATGCTGGCGGTCACGGAAGGATATCCGGCGGCGGAGGCCGGGATGCAGGCGGGGGACGTGATCACGAAGATCAACGGAAGACGGATCCACCTCTACCGGGAAGTGAGCAATTTCACTTCCTTTCATCAGAAGGATTACAAAGAGGGAAAGATCATCGAAATCGAGTACCAGCGGGACGGGGAAACTTTTGCCGCCAGAATGCAGGCGGTGGATGACGGTACGGGACGCTACGTCCTGGGGCTTTCCGGGAGCAACAATTACAGGACAAAAGGAAACATCCTTACCGTGCTGCAATACAGTTTCTATGAGGTGAAGTACTGGATTGTCTCCACCATTGAAAGTTTGGGGATGCTCCTGCAGGGCGGCGCGACTTTGGATGATGTCTCCGGACCGGTGGGCGTGGTGAGCATGATCGGTCAGACCTATCAGGAAAGCAGACAGGACGGAGCCTTCTATATCTGGCTGAATATGCTGAATATGGCTATCCTTCTTACCGCGAACCTGGGTGTGATGAATCTGCTGCCCCTGCCGGCTCTTGACGGCGGACGGTTAGTCTTCCTGCTCATAGAGGTGATCCGCCGTAAGCGGGTGAATCCTCAGCTGGAGGGAAAGGTGCATCTGATTGGTCTGGCGCTGCTGCTTCTTCTGATGTTTGTGGTGCTGTTTAATGATGTGAGGAAGATCTTTCGTTAGAGGCAAAGGAGTTTAGTTCCCTGCCTTGCTTCAGGAAAAAAAGTCTGCCTCCTTAAGGAGGGGGCGCCCTGGCGGAAAGACGGGCCTGTCCGCAGAGCTTTCTCTGACGAAAAATTCCTGCAGAAGCGTCGGCGGAAAGACCTTTTTGTGGCAGACTGTTTCCCGACACATCATCTCCTCATGTCCTGTCTTTTGACAGATGAACGATCAGGAAAGTAAAAGATCCCCCGGTGACCGGGAAGGTGCCTTTACGGCTGCCGGGGAGCTTTTTTCGTCAATCAATCTCTTTTGCTGCTCTATTTTTGGTCCGCATTTCTGCGAAGGACGTCTGATCCATGAAGCCCAGGTGCGCTTTCTTTCGGCGGGTTTCTTCTTATACATGCTGCAGAGTGCTTATTCCAGGTTTCCTGCAGATGTCCCACAAAATTTCGTTTATATTTCTCAAATTTTTCTTGACAAGTTTCTGTAAATCGGTTACCATGTAATAAGGAGAGAACGAACAGGCGTTCTCACATCTGCCAGGGCACGGCTGGTGCCGCTGCCCGTACCCTTTGCAAGGGCTTGTTAGGAACGAAAAACAGACAGTCACTGTAAGAAGGAGTGAAAAAAGTATGCCAAGTGAAGAAAAACAGAAAGCACTGGATGCGGCGCTTTCCCAGATTGAGAAGCAGTTCGGCAAGGGTTCCGTGATGAAGCTCGGCGATTCCGGTGTCAACATGAACGTGGAGACGATTCCCACCGGGTGCTTAAGCTTAGACATTGCACTGGGCTTAGGCGGTGTGCCGAAAGGGCGTGTTGTGGAGATTTACGGACCGGAGTCAAGCGGCAAGACAACCGTGGCGCTGCATATGGTGGCAGAGGTGCAGAAGCGCGGCGGGATCGCGGGATTCATTGACGCAGAACACGCACTGGATCCTGTCTACGCAAAGCACATCGGCGTGGATATCGATAACCTCTATATTTCCCAGCCGGATAACGGGGAGCAGGCCCTGGAGATCACGGAGACGATGGTTCGCTCCGGTGCGATCGACATCATTATCGTCGACTCGGTGGCGGCCCTGGTGCCGAAGGCGGAGATTGAGGGCGAGATGGGAGATGCCCATGTCGGACTGCAGGCCAGATTAATGTCCCAGGCTCTGCGAAAGCTGACCGGTGTGATCAGCAAGTCCAACTCCATCGTGATCTTTATCAACCAGCTGCGTGAGAAAGTGGGTGTGATGTTCGGAAATCCGGAGACGACGACCGGCGGCCGCGCCCTGAAGTTCTACGCTTCGATCCGCATGGATGTACGCAAGATCGAATCCCTCAAACAGGGAGGAGAGATCATCGGCAACCGGACCCGTATCAAGGTCGTGAAGAACAAGGTCGCTCCGCCTTTCAGGGAGGCAGAGTTTGACATCATGTTCGGGAAGGGAATCTCCCGGGAAGGGGATATCCTCGATCTGGCAGTCAACGACAACATCATCAACAAGAGCGGCGCCTGGTACTCCTACAACGGCGACAAGATCGGACAGGGCAGGGAGAATGCGAAGCTCTACCTGGTGCAGCACCCGGATGTGTGCGAGGAAGTGGAGCAGAAGGTTCGTGTAAACCGCGGCCTGGTACCCGGAGCGCAGCCGAGTGAGAAGGCAGCTGATGAACCGGTAATCTCGGTACCGGATGAACTGGACGAATAGGAAAAAGTTTGGCCCCGTCTGGCGATCGGATCCAGCAAAAGCCCCTTTTTCGGCTTTTGCACCTGCCGGCGGGGCCGGTTGATTCCACGGATTTCCTCTTTGGGGGCCTGTCAGGGAAAGTTTGCAGCCTGGAAAGTCGGCTACCGGCAGCCAAACCGTGGAAAGGGAGCATACGACCGGGCTGTCATGCCGCCGAGAGATGAAAGCCTATGAAGGTACGGCAAAGACTTATCAACAGGAGAATGCCATGGAGAATACGAAACACCCGGGCGGGGCGGAAAAGACATCTGCGGAAATGCTGGCGCAGCTGCCTTACGAGGAGCAGGTAAAAAAGGCGAAGATAAAGTGTCTGAACATTCTTGAACGGTCGGATAAGACGCGCTCACAGCTGGAAGAAAAGCTTAAAGAGGGCGGATATTCGCAGGAGGTCATCAGCGAGGCAGTGGAATACGTGGCATCCTGCGGGTATCTGGATGATCTGCGGTATGCAAAACATTACATCGAAAGGCGGGGGGAGCTGAAAAGCAGGGCGCAGATCTCTTACGAGCTGCAGGGGAAAGGCATTGATGCGGAGGTGATCGCGCAGGCCTTTGAGGAGGCCGATCCCCTGGATGCGGTGGATACCATCCGGCGTCTGGCGCAGAAAAAGCATTTTGATTATCAGACGGCAGGAGAGGAGGAACGGGAGAAATTCTGCCGATTCTTAACGCGGAAAGGTTTTTTCTACGCAGATATTAAGAAAGCATTGACATAATTTCAGAAAAAGGATACAATTGCAGTGTTGTTTTAGGAACAATTAAAACAAAATAAGGAGGTGCTCCTGTGCCGAATGCAGTGATGATTGTCCTTGCTGTGATCATCACGCTGGTAATTGCGGTACCGATTACGTTTCTGGCAGCCATCAGCTACCGAAAAAAGTTTGTTGAGGAGAAATTGGGTAGTGCAGAGGAAAAGGCCAGACAGATCATCGATGACGCATTGAAGACGGCGGAGACAAAGAAACGCGAAGCGCTTCTGGAAGCGAAGGAAGAATCCTTGAAGATGAAGAATGAGTCTGAAAAGGAGGCCAAAGAACGCAGAACAGAGGTGCAGCGTTACGAGAAGCGCGTTTTGGCAAAGGAAGAAAGCGTTGACAAAAAGGCGGAGTCTCTGGAACGTCGGGAAGCCGGCATTACAGCCAAGGAAGAGGAGCTGAAGAAGAAGCGTGCAGACGCAGATAAGCTTCTCGGACAACGTGTACAGGAACTGGAACGAATCTCAGAGCTAACCTCCGAACAGGCAAAAGAGTATCTTTTAAAAACTGTTGAAGATGAAGTGAAGGTTGACGCTGCCAAGCTCTACAAGGAGCTGGAAGGCAGGGCAAAGGAAGACGCAGCGAAGAAGGCAAGGGAGTACGTGGTGACCGCCATTCAGCGGTGTGCTGCGGATCATGTGGCGGAGGCGACGATTACTGTCGTGCAGCTGCCCAGCGATGAGATGAAGGGAAGGATCATTGGCCGCGAGGGCCGGAATATCCGCACACTCGAGACTTTGACCGGCGTGGATCTGATCATTGACGATACACCGGAAGCAGTGATCCTCTCCGGGTTCGATCCGATCCGCAGAGAAGTCGCCCGTATTGCTCTGGAGAAGCTGATCGTGGATGGACGGATCCATCCCGCCAGAATTGAGGAGATGGTGGAAAAAGCGCAGAAAGAAGTGGATGCAATGATCCGCGAGGAGGGGGAAGCCGCAGCGCTGGAAGTTGGCGTACACGGCATCCACCCGGAGTTGATCCGTCTTCTTGGCCGTATGAAGTTTCGGACGAGTTACGGCCAGAATGCGTTAAAACATTCGATCGAAGTGGCACATCTTGCCGGCCTTCTGGCGGGCGAGGTTGGGGCGGACGTCCGTCTGGCGAAACGTGCCGGTCTGCTTCATGATATCGGGAAATCCATCGACCATGAGGTGGAGGGTTCCCATATCCAGATCGGTGCGGAGCTTTGCCGCAAGTACAAGGAATCCCCGATTGTGGTCAATGCGGTGGAGGCGCATCATGGCGACGTGGAGGCGACTTCTCTGATCGCCTGCCTCGTGCAGGCAGCGGATACGATCTCTGCGGCCAGACCGGGAGCCAGACGCGAGACGTTGGAAACATACACAAACAGATTAAAACAGTTAGAAGATATCACAAACGCTTACAAGGGCGTGGAAAAATCGTTTGCTATTCAGGCTGGGAGAGAGATTCGAATTATGGTTATTCCAGAGCAGATTTCGGATGCGGACATGGTGCTTCTGGCACGTGATGTCGCCAAGCAGATCGAGGATGAGCTGGAGTATCCAGGCCAGATCAAGGTCAGTGTGATCCGTGAATCGCGAGTTGTAGATTACGCGAAGTAAGTATGGGAAAGAGAGTGCTTACCATTCGAACAGGGAAGTGAAACGGGATTTTCCCAGGTACGAAAACGAATCAGGAACGAGTACGAATCAGGAAAGAAAACTGAACACGGTTCAAAAAAGCCGCGGCAGGCAGCAGACCGGAGGAGGAAGCCCCCGGAAAACGCTCCTGCGGCGGCCTTTTTCTTGCGAGACACCAGGAGGGGTAAGAAAACTCCTCGCCGGATACGGGGAGAAGCCATGGGTTTCAGCCGGAATGCCGGGAGGAACGGTTGAATTCAGGAAGCAGCTCTTGACCCTTTGCTGCCAGGAGGCGGGGGGAGAATGTTACCCGGATATTTGCTGAATGACTCCCGGTGTGTACGGCAGAATAAGATGAACCTTTGATAAGGAGAGGGATGAGACAGGGAACTTTGCCGGGCACGGGGAGCGCAGCAGAGACCTGAGCAGACGGAAAATGAAGAATTTTTTAAATTTAAGGGAATCCTTTCAGAAAACAGTTGGATTTTTAGGAATCTTGTGATATATTGAAGTCGTAAGTTTCAGTTTCTTGTCTAAAATATCCAACCCTGAATTTTTGGAGAGGAGGATCTTCATTATGTCAACACCGCACAACAGCGCCCAGATGGGTGATATTGCGGAGAGTGTACTGCTGCCGGGGGATCCCCTGCGGGCACAGTTTATCGCAGAGCACTTCCTGGAGGATGCGGTACAGTTTAATTCTGTGCGCAACATGTACGGATTTACCGGCACCTACAAAGGGAACCGGGTGTCGGTGATGGGAACCGGCATGGGCTGCCCGTCCATTGGCATCTACACCTATGAGCTGATTCATTTCTATGGAGTGAAAAATCTGATCCGCATCGGTTCCTGCGGGGCGATGCAGGAGCATGTCAAAGTGGGGGATCTCGTGATGGCCATCGGGGCCAGTACGGATTCCAATTTCGCGCATCAGTACCAGCTTCCCGGCACTTTTTCCGCCACCGCTTCGTATGAGCTGTTAAAGAAGGCCCAGGAGTCAGCGGAAAGAAATCAGTTTCCGTACCATGTGGGAAACGTGGTTTCCTCGGATCTTTTCTATCAGGAGACACCGGAGTGGAAAGTATGGGCGAAGATGGGGATTCTGGCAGCAGAGATGGAGAGCTTCGCGCTTTACTGCAATGCGTCCAGAGCCGGGGTAAAGGCACTTGGCATCTTTACGGTTTCCGATTCCATGGTTACCGGAGAGAGTACATCTTCTGAGGAGCGTCAGAACACCTTTACCAACATGATGACGGTGGCCTTAGAAACCGCCTGCTGTTAAAAAGGGAATGCGTATCATTCCAAGGATACTTTAAAATAAGCAAAGTGAGAGGAGAAACAAAGAAATGAAAAAAGCATTGGCAATCGGTCTTTCCATGGCAATGGTAGTGACGATGCTCAGCGGCTGCGGCGGCGGCAAGAAAGAGACGGAAGCTCCGGCGACTGAGGCTGCGGCAACGGAAGCGGCGGCGGAGACGGAAGCGAAAGAAACTGAGGCCGCGGCAACCGAGGCTCCTGCGACAGAAGCGGAAGCAACAGAAGCGGAAGCTACCGAAGCTGCGGCAACGGAAGCTGGCACGGAGGCGGAAGCTACCGAGGCGGAAGCTACGGAAGCAGCCGCCACGGAAGCACGTCTGGCGGCTAAGGACACTGTGAAAACGGCATCGGATGACGGCGTATACAAGGCTGCTCTGGTAATTGCGGGTACCCTGGGCGACAAGTCGTTTTACGATTCCGCGAACGAAGGCCTGGAGAGACTGGAAGAGGAACTTGGCGACAGCTTTGAATTCAAGGTAGAGCAGATGGGCGGCGAGGCTTCTGATGAACCGAACTGGGAGCCGATTCTGGAAGACTACTGCGCGAGCGGAGAGTGGGATCTGATCATCACCAGCTCCTGGCAGATGGCGGATGCGCTGGCAACCTGCGCAGAGATGTATCCGGATCAGAAATTCATCTTCAGTGACGAGACCTATGATTTCGAGACCAACGGCAATTATGAGAATATCTACAACGTAATGTACAAGCAGAACGAGGTTTCCTATCTGGCGGGCGCGATCGCCGGTCTGATGACCAAAACCGAAGGCATCGAGGGGATTGATCCTTCCAACAACATCATCAGTGTGCTCGGCGGCCAGGACGGTCAGGTCATCAATGACTTCATCGTTGGCTATATCGAAGGCGCTCAGGCCGTGAACCCGGACATCCAGGTAGCGACCAGCTATGTAGGCGACTACATTGACTCTGCAAAGGGCAAAGACCTTGGTCTTGCCATGTTCAATGCTGGTTCCGATATCGGCTACTGCGTAGCAGGTGCTGCCGGCAACGGCCAGATTGAAGCAGCCAAGGATACCGGCCACTTCGCGATCGGCGTAGATTCCGACCAGGCGGCAACGCTTCCGGATTATGCAGACTGGATCTTAACTTCTGCGATGAAGAATGTCGGCACGGCCGTTTATCAGGCAGTGTTAAGAGACATGGACGGCGAGCTTCCTTATGGTACTCTGGAGACGCTTGGGTTCTCAGAGGGCGGCGTTGGCCTTGTGAAAGACGCACACTATGAAGAGATGGTTCCGGAAGAGATCCGCAACACGGTTGAGGATCTGGAACAGCAGATCACGAACGGGGAGATTACAGTATCCTCCGCTTATGAGATGACCAACGATGAAGTGCATGCGTTAATCGATTCGGTTGCAGTAGAATTTTAAAATTCTGCCTCAGGTTCGTTCCCTCACGACCGCGGCGGTCGTGAAGAATGAGGGAAGAAAAGGGAAACGGGAAACCCGTGTTTCTTAAATGACAGGCAATAGAAGGGGACGCCGCAGACGAAGTACAGTCGCGGCATCCCTTTTTGTTTATCTGAAAAGGGATACATCACTTAGATACACGGACGCGGTATCTGGGGAGGAGACAAGGTAATGGCTGTCTGCAGGGGCAAGTTTCTGACAAGCTGAATTTTGCGCCCACAGGGAGCTTATTCATAAGGAAACGCGGTGAGAAAAGGAGGGTGAGTGAGCAGACATGGCGAATGAATTTGTGTTGGAAATGCAGCACATCATGAAAATCTATTCCAACGGCGTCGTCGCCAATGAGGATGTCAGCCTGCAGCTTAGGAAAGGCGAGATCCATGCGCTGTTGGGGGAGAACGGCGCCGGAAAAAGTACACTGATGAAGGTACTGTTCGGAATTGAGAGTCCGGACGAAGGAAAAATTCTGCTGAACGGCTCTGAAGTGACAATCAAGTCACCGCAGGATGCCATCAGCAAGGGGATCGGCATGGTGCATCAGCATTTCATGCTGGTGCCGTCTCTGACCGTGGCCGAGAACATCATTCTCGGCGTGGAGCCGAAAAAGGGCCTGTTTATTGATATGAAGAAGGCCATCGATGAGGCCAGGGACATTGCAGAAAAATATAACTTTGATATCGACGTGACGGCCAAAGTCGAGGAGATCCCGGTAGGGGTCAAGCAGAAGGTAGAAATCCTAAAAGCGCTGTACCGCGGCGCCGACATCCTAATTCTGGATGAACCGACCGCCGTGCTCACACCGCAGGAGACGGATGAGCTGTTTGTACAGCTGGAAAAACTGCGCGAGGATGGCCACACGATCATTTTTATTTCCCACAAACTGGATGAGATCAAACGCATCTGCAACCGGGCGACGATCATGAGAAGCGGCAGAAGCATGGGCACGTATGAGGTCTCCGAGATCAGCACCGACGACATGTCCCGTCTGATGGTCGGTCGGGAAGTGGTCTTAACCTTTGATAAGACCCCGGTAAAGCTGAAAGATACCATGATGCGGGTGCGCGATCTGACCGTGCACAATGCGCAGGGCGTCTTAAAAGTCGACAATCTCTCCTTTGACTTAAAAGGCGGAGAGATCTTAGGGATTGCCGGCGTGGAGGGCAACGGGCAGTCGGAGCTGATTGATACGCTGACCGGGCTGAACAAAACCTATGCCGGAACTGTCACCATCAAGGGAGACGACATCAAGAAGGCCAATATCAAAGCAATCCGTGACAAGAAGCTCGCACACATCCCGGAGGACCGCATGGCGAGCGGCTGCGCGGGGAACTTAAATATCCTGGAAAACCTGTTTTCCAGTCAGTACCGGGATTCCAGATATTCCGGGAAGATTATGCTGAAAACCAAAGTCATTCAGAGCCGGACGGAGGAACTGATCAAGGAGTATCTGATCAAGTGCAATTCCTACCGCCAGAACGTCGGGATGCTTTCCGGCGGAAACATCCAGAAGGTGATTGTGGCCAGGGAGTTTTCCGCCGATCCGGATATCATCATCGCAAACCAGCCCACCCGCGGCATCGATGTGGGAGCTGCGGAGTTTATCCGCCGCCGTCTGCTCGAATACCGGGATGCGGGCTGCGCCGTGCTGCTTGTGAGTGCGGACCTGAACGAGATCCTGTCTTTAAGCGATCGTTTGGCCGTTATGTACAAGGGAAAGTTTTCCGGGCTGTTTACAGACGTGGAGAGCGTGACGGAGGAGGAGCTTGGCCAGTACATGCTGGGCTTAAAGCATGATGAGAAACTGGGAGGTGTGATTTATGAGTAAGAGTGTGAAACATTTTGAAATCTTCCGCATGTTTTTCGCGATCGTCATCGCACTTTTGGTATCCTTCGTCGTCATCTTCTGTGTGAGCAAGGAACCCGTGAAAGCGATCGTTACCCTGGTGACCGGCCCGTTAACCAGCATGAGAAACATCGCAAACGTGGTTGAGGCGATGATCCCGCTTATCTTTACCGGGACCGGTGTCTGCATCATGTTTTCCGCGAACCAGATCAACCTGGCAGGTGAAGGCGCGTTCCATTTAGGCGGTCTGGTTGCTACCTGCTGCGCACTGTTTTTCACTCTTCCGGCGGGCGTAAGCCCCGCGGTATCCTTGCTGCTGGCGGCCTTGGCAGGTGCCGTTTTTACGGCGATTCCAGCCGTCTTAAAGGTGAAGACCGGTTCCTCAGAGATGGTCTCCTCCCTGATGATGAACTACCTGTCTTTGTGGTTTTGCACCTATGTACTGATGCATCATATCAGTGACCCGAATATCGGCTCCGGCTCCTTGAAGCTTCCCAAAGGAACGCAGTTTACTTCCCTGATTCGCGGGACGCGTATTCACTTTGGTCTCTTCATCGCTCTGGCGGTGGCAGTTTTGGGGTATGTTTTCCTCTACAAGACCAAGACAGGATATGAGCTTCGTCTGACCGGCGAAAACGAAACGTTTGCCAAGTACTCCGGAATCAGCATCGTGAAGGTGATCTTAATTTCTCAGCTCGTAGGCGGCGCAATCGCCGGTCTT
The DNA here is from genome assembly GCA_964643295.1 of uncultured Lachnospiraceae bacterium. Lineage (GTDB taxonomy): Bacteria > Bacillota > Clostridia > Lachnospirales > Lachnospiraceae > Merdiplasma. The sequence goes on along the minus strand of CAZXSN010000025.1, from coordinate 16,952 downwards.
GGCGGCGGTGTGGAGATGTTAAGCCCGATCTACTCCCGGTTTACCTGGGTGACGCTTTTAGGCTACGGCTGGGATGCCATTGTGGTGTGTACTCTGGCAAAGAAGAATCCGTTAAAGACGCCGCTGGCGGCACTGTTTCTCGCCTACCTGCGCGTGGGTGCTTCCATCATGTCCCGTTCGACCGACGTGACACTGGAGGTCGTCCAGATTACCCAGGGGATCATCATTCTGCTGGCGGTTGCGGAACAGTTCCTAAGCAAGACGAAACACAGGATGATTGCCAAAGAGGCGAAAGCGGCATTAAAGGAGGAGGCGTGATAGTATGTGGAAACAATTTGTAACCCCTGATTTTTTCAACGCGATCATAAGGGCGACCACACCGATTCTGTTTGCCACTCTGGCATGCGGCGTTGCGGCGCAGGCCGGTATCTGCAACATGGCTCTGGAAGGCATCATGCTGTTTACCGCTCTGTTCGGCGTGATTTTCAGTTCCATTACCCACAGTTTTGTGCTGGGGATTCTCTTAACGATGGTAAGTGGTGCTTTCTTAGGACTGATCCTCGCATTCTTCATTCTCGATATGAAGACGGATGAGATTCTGGCGGCCATCGCCATTAACCTAATGGCCAGCGGCGGCACTGTGCTTCTGCTGCTGGCGTTTTCGGGCGAGCGCGGTTCCTCGGCCTCTGTACCGAGTGTATCGGCGCCGACAATCACCATCCCGATCATCAGCAGCATCCCGTTTCTGGGGAAGATTTTATCGGGGCAGAACCTCTTAACCTACCTGGCCTTCCTGCTGGTTCTGGTGATGCATCTGTTCCTGTATAGGACGCCTTTAGGCCTTAAGATCAGGGCTGTCGGCGAAAACCAGAATGCGGCGGAATCCGTAGGAATCAGCGCCCGCAGGATTAAATACATTTCCCTGATCTTAAGCGGTGTGCTCTGCTCCCTGGGCGGTTATTTTATGTCCGGCGGCTACATGAACATGTTCACAAAGGAGATGCAGGCAGGACGCGGATTTATTGCCCTGGCGGCCAGCTCGATGGGGCGCGACACGCCGGTTGGAGGCTTCCTCGTAGCACTGCTCTTTGGCACTTCGCAGGCGGTCAGCAACGCGATGCAGCTGACCACCATTCCGATGGAGCTGATTCAGATGGTGCCGTATGCGGTGACACTGGTTGGCCTGGCGGTATTCAGCTTCATCATGATGAAGAGAAAGGAAAAACTGAGTGGAAAGTAAAAGATCGATCTGGATCGATGCAGATCCGGGCATCGATGATTCGGTGGCCATCGCCCTGGCGGTGGCTCACCGGGATCAATTGAATATCTGCGGAATTTCCACAGTAGCCGGCAACCAGACCAGCGACCGGGTAACGCAGAATGCGCTGAAAGTAACCCAGATGCTGGGAGCTGCGGATATCCCGGTGGCGCGGGGAGCCAGGGGGCCGTTAGTGCGCGAGATGGTCTCCGCCGGTGACGTGCATGGGAAAAGCGGGCTGGGCTACTGTGAGCTGCCCCCTGCGCAGAGGCAGCCGGTATCGGAACACGCGATTCTTACCATGCGGGAGGCAATTTTTCATTTACCGGATGAGGAAAAGATGACTCTGGTGCCGATTGGCCCTTTAACCAACATCGCACTGCTTTTAAAGGTCTTCCCGGAGGTTTCCGAGCGGATTGAGGAGATTGTCCTCATGGGCGGAGCGGCTGTGGGAGGCAACGTGACTCCGACTGCGGAATTTAATGTCTGGGCGGACCCGGAGGCGGCCAGGATTGTGTTTCACAGTGGTCTGCCGATTGTGATGTGCGGTCTGGATGTGACAATGAAAGCCGGTTTAAGCAGGCAGCAGGTAGCGTCCCTTCGGGAAAGCACCGGGAAGGTCTCCCGCGCCTACGGGGAAATGCTCTCCTTCTACTTTGAGTCTCCGGTCTACCGGAAAAGCGAATTTGTCTTCATTCATGATGCAAACACGATCCTTTACCTGCTGCATCCGGACTGGTACAGCGGGAAGCTGCTTTCCGTGACTGTGGACTGCTCAGAGGGAATAAATCGTGGAATGACGATCTGCGATCAGCGCCCGAATGCTCCGGAGGAAGGAAAAAATGTGCTCGTATTAACCGGACAGGATCTTTCGAACTTTCAGAAGACTGTGATGGACGTGCTGACAGGTTTTGACTGATCCCTTCGAGTCGGCCAGAAGACGATAAACTTTGCCTGTGAAAAGATCAGCGAAAACCGCAGATAGATCGAAACAGATCGTCATTTGCTGTTTCAAGTAACTGTCTGAGCATCCTTCGGGGATTTGAAATTTCCTATCTTAGGAAGCAGGGAATCAAACACTTCATCAGGAAGCAAAGCTCCCTTTGTCTCCACGACTTTGGCGCAGAGACGGTTGGCGGTCGCGATGGCTTCCTGCAGTGGATATCCTGATTGCAGGCAGGCGATCACGGCCCCGATATGGGCATCTCCTGCTCCAATCGTATCGATCTGTATGGCGGGCACACCGGGAACGGTGTGACCCGCATTTTTTTCGAAGTAATAGCAGCCGTTTTTCCCCAAAGTGATCAGAACCGTGTTTAAGCTGCGGCTGGAGAGATACCGGGCCGCATCCAGAAGGGTTGTCGTATGGCTGTAGGAGAGAGCTTCTTCCTCATTCAGGTGCAGAATCGGGTGCAGGGCAAACAGCCGCTCCATTAGGTCCGGGCGGATTTTGTCAAGCCTGGGTCCTGGTGCAAAGAAAACCGGAAGATAAGGATGCTCCTCCAGAAAGGAGATGATCACTTCTCCTGTGGTCTCCTCAATCTCCAGTCCGCACACATAGACACAGCTGATCTCGGAAGGGTCAAGAAGCGCAAACCAGGAGCGCTCAAAGAGATACTCTGCCCCATGATAGGAGAGGAAGGTGCGTTCCCCGTCCTGCTCTACGAAACAGTAACAGCAGCCGTTATCCCGCATAGGCGTAGGAATGGGGGAAACGATGCCTTTTTCCTGGAAAAGTTTTCGAACCAGATCACCGTAGGCCCCGGTTCCTACCGGAAAAAAGGGAATGTAGGGGACCTGAAAGTGCCGGATCATGTCGGATGTATTATAGGCGCAGCCGCCTAAGGACATAGTCTGGGAGAGTACGTGCACATCCTCACTCTTTCCAGGCAGATGATCGAGGTTGATGATCACATCGATGACGGCGGAGCCGATGACCAGTACTTTTTTCATAATGAAGCCTTCTTCCTGTTTGGCAGCAGTTCCCTTTTCTATGGCTGGCAGGGCTGATTTCACCCTGGCGAAGGGTTCTTCGCTGCATTATTCTTAGCTTTGCCTGACGGTGCAGACCTTTGCAGAGCTGGCAGAGAGCGCAGCGTCTGCAGAATACGCGGGGGTAGACAGTGCACAGGCAATGAATCCCATATCATGCTTTTCCACTTTTGAACGAAATCGCTGCGCGATGACCTGCGTTCACTCCCCACATTCTACGCGGAATCGGAGGAAAAAGCAATTCGAAATCTTCGGAAAACAGGATGGAAATTTATGGAAGGATTAAGGTGGAAATCAAGTTGAACAGGCAAAGCGAGGGAAAATTCGAAGGCAGAGACTTGCCGGGTTTTTCGCTCCGCTTTTCAACGCTTCTGTTTCCTTTTTGCCATCAGTATCTTCCTTAGATGCCGTGAAAGTGGAATTTTCCTGTTTACAGATCCTACCGGCTGTTCTATAATTTTCCTCAAGAATGTGTGTTTCTTAAGGCGCCCAGGTTGCGAGAGACAAAAACTTCAGGACTGGAAGACAGCGCCTTAGGTTTCACAGGTGATGGCTTCAGATCAGACAGGCGAAGATTGTAAGCCCCGACATGACAGAGGAGAATCCTTCTGTCTGCAGAGCTCACCTGATCGGGAAAGCGGTCTGGCAAAGTCAAGAAAGATGCCTGCAAAGCTTAAGGGAAGTGTGAGAGCCTCTGATTTTGCGGGCCCAGGTCATCATATAGATTTATATATTGCGATATGACATAGCAAAGTGTGCTTTCAGATACATGTCAGCAGGAGAGAAAGGCAAGGAGGCAGAATATGAAGAAGTTATTGATAGTGATCGATATGCAGAACGACTTTATAGATGGTGCGCTGGGGACGAAAGAAGCCGAAGCAATCGTGGATGCGGTTGTGGAAAAGATAAGTCAGTATTCGCCGGAGGATGTTTATGCAACCAGGGACACCCACGCGGAGAATTACCTGGATACTCAGGAAGGGAAGAATCTTCCCGTGAAGCATTGCATCAAAGGCACATTCGGCTGGGAATTAAATGAGAGAATTGCACAGGCGCTCGGAAATGCAAAGGTGTTTGATAAGCCCACGTTCGGCTCTTTGGAACTGGCCCGAACGATTGCCGATCGCGCCGAAAAAGAAGAGCTGGAGCTTGAACTGGTGGGTCTGTGCACGGATATCTGTGTGGTATCGAATGCGCTGCTTTTGAAAGCCGTGATGCCGGAGGTTACCATATCCGTCGATTCTTCCTGCTGTGCCGGGGTGACGCCCAAAACTCATGAAGCGGCCCTGGAGACGATGAAGATGTGCCAGATTCAAGTTTTTTAGGCTCGCATCGGCTTTACAGGCTCATCTTTGGCCGGGAAGTCAATCTGTGGTCGGGTAGTTGGAAAGGACTGTTCCTGGAAACAGACAGTCAGATGAAGGATAAAAGTTTTGAAAAAGAGCAGGTATCCATGGAACCTATGGACTTAATGGAAGTTTAGATCTGCGCAAATGGACAGGAAGAGACAGGTATGGATGAAAAGATGAAAAGTATCCGGGAAAAAGCGGCGGTCCTGGCGGACGCACTGCCCTATCTGCGGGATTTTAATCAGAAGATCATTGTAATCGGATATCTTTGCAGCAACTTTTTAAGCGTTGAAGAAGAACAGGGAGTCATGCAGGATATCGCTCTGCTAAAAAGTGTGGGCATGAAGCCGGTGATTGTGCACGATGCCCGTATGGGAGCTGACAAATTTCGGGAGAACAAGCGGCTGGCGAAGCTGGTGGAATTCTGCGGGGTAAAGGCGATCGGCATCTGCGGGATTGACAGTCAGACACTGCAGATGTCCCTGGATAACGGCTATATCCCGGTCGTTACGCCAAACGATATCGATACAGAAATGGTAAATCTGGATCCGACGGATACGGCCAGAGAGATCGCAGTGCTTTTACAGGCGGAAAAACTGGTCTATTTAAGCCGTTATGAAGGAGTGACCTGGGAAGGCGGAAACAAGATCCTGTCCATGACGGAGTCAGATCTGAAAACCTACATGGAAAAGCAGGAGCTGGAGCCGGATTTTCGAAAGAAACTGGACAACGCGGTGCTTGCTCTGGATCAGGGAGTGACGAGGGTGCATCTGATTGGCGGGAAGATGGCGCATTCCCTGATTCTGGAACTTTTCAGTGTCCTTGGTGTCGGCACGGTGATCATGGGCGATGAGCGGAAACTCTATGAGCATGAGAAGGGCCGTTATTGAAGTGCGGTAGCGGGCCAAAAAACCTATGAAAAATCTTTTGAAAGAAATCGAAACCAGAAAGGGACTAAAGAAGGAAATATAAAGAATCAGGTTAGAGATTCTTTCGAGTCGGTCTTTCGAGGGAGGAATGATGAGCGGATGAACAGCATTGTGATCGGTATTGCCGGAGGAACCGGTTCCGGGAAATCGACGTTTACCAACCGTCTGAAGGCGGAATTTGGCGATTCCGTAGCTGTGATCTATCATGATAACTATTACCGCCGCCAGGACGAGGTGCCGTTTGAGGAGCGGAAAAAAGTGAACTATGATCACCCCGATTCGCTGGAGACGGACCTTCTGGTGGAACATTTAAAACTGTTAAAACAGGGGATCTCCATCGACTGTCCGGTGTATGACTACAGCGTACACAATCGGTCGGATAAGGTGTACCACGTGGAACCGCGCCCGATTATTCTGGCGGAGGGGATCCTGCTGCTTGCGGATCCCAGGATCCGGGAACTGGTGGATATCAAAATCTTTGTGGAGGCGGACGCGGATGAGCGCATCATCCGCCGGATTGTGCGGGACGTAAAGGAGCGCGGGCGTGACCTGGACAGCATCGTCACGCAGTACCTGACAACGGTCAAGCCGATGCACTATCTGTATGTGGAACCGACCAAAGCACTGGCGGATATCATTATCAATTCCGGAAAAAACGACGTGGCCTTCGATATCGTAAAATCCAAGATTGAACTGCTTTTGCAGTCGCTTGACGAAAACGGACAGGAAGCTTAAAACCTGTACTCGACTGCTGAAAGGAGCAGGTTTAAACCTACAAAGTGCCGCATGGATCATAAGGATCAGTGTACAGCTTATCTTTTCGCAGAAAGAGGACAATCTTACAGACAGAGGATGGTTTCATGGAGGATGCTGCGCGAAACTTTCAACGGTTTCAGGAGACAAAGCAGGAGGGTCTGCGGCTTACCCTTGCGCTGGACGGATTTTTCCAGTCTGAGGGGATAGGCGGCGCCCGTTCAGAGCAGGATGAGGAATTCTCCCGGAGAAAGGATGCGTATGCTGCTTATTTAAAGGTCAGGATTCGCCCTGCCTTTGAGTGGCTGATTCGGCATGAGGAAGTGGAGAAAATGGAAGTCCTGGCCAATCAGGGCTGGTTTGGCCAAAGGGAACTGGAGGGCTTCTTACGGACCGCCTTGGAGGAAAACAAACCGGTGTCTTTGATGTGGCTGGTCAGATGGAAGGCTAAAAATTACGGCTTTGAGGACCGGGATTTTTCTTTGTGAGCAGGGAGAGCGATGTGAGGCAGGAGACAGTACAATTAGGACAGGAAATGACAACTGGCCGGAATAACTTAGAGTTTTCCTTGGAGAGACGTTCAGAGAAACCTGCAGAGAGGTTGAGAAGTCCCGCGGACGGGGATGTTTTTTACAGCGAGCAGGAGAGGTGGGCTTTGACGGTCCTTTATGAGTGCAGAAATGCGCTGTACCGGCTGTTTCCCTTTCTGGACGCGGCCTTTGCGGGTCTTTCCTTTCGGCCGCAGAGTGCCTCTGTGTTTGAGAAAAAGATCTTTTCGAGGATGCACTGCAGCAAAGCAAAGATCGCTGCAGATGGGTCCTGCCTGTATTTCGTTCCGGAATCGATCCTGGAAGTGTATGTGTCTTCCCCGGCAGCCTTACGCAGAGGGATTTTGCACATGCTCCTGCACTGTCTGTATCTGCACATCCTGCCGCCTGCGGGGTGTATGAGCGTACTTTGGGATCTAGCCTGTGACCTTGCGGTGGAAATGTTGATCGAACGGGAGGGCCTTATCGAACTGTCCGTTTCGCATCTGTCCCTGACATGGAAAGAGGAGTGGACAGAGAAAGGGATCCCGGGGAATGGATTGTCCGCATGGCAGAATTATCTGTGGTTATCCAAGCAGTCTGAGAACATAAATAAGCAGCTTTCCGAGGATACGGCTTTTGACTGTCATGATTTGTGGTATCAAAAAAGATCCTCTTCTCAGGAAATTTCCCTTCGGGATATCTGGCCGCGGATCTTTCAGTATGCCGGGGCAAACCAGACGGGCGCTATCCATGGAGGAGGTCTTTTAAAGAGCAAAATAGAAGAGAAAGTCGGGGAGATCCCCTGCAGCTCCAGTGATTACCGGCAGTTTCTGAGACGGTTTGCCGTCCCCTACGAGGAACTGGAACTGGATACGGAAAGCTTTGACTATATCTATTACACCTACGGGATGGAGCACTACCGGAACCTGCCGCTTTTAGAACCTCTGGAATACACGGAAGGACATAAACTTCAGGAACTTGTGATTGCGATTGACACCTCCGGTTCCTGCTCTGTGGATCTGGTACGCCGCTTCCTGTCGGAGACTTATGCGATTCTTTCGGACACAGAGAACTTCTTTCGCCGAATGAATGTGTATGTCATCCAGTGTGACTGTGTGATCCAGAGCGTGGCACATCTTTCTTCCAGGGAGGAATGGGATCAGTATTGCCGCATGATTACCATTTCCGGCCGGTCGGATACGGATTTCACCCCGGTTTTTTCCTGTGTCGAGAAACTGCGGAAAGAGAAAAAGCTGCAAAACCTGAAAGCACTGCTCTACTTTACAGACGGGGACGGGATCTACCCGGATCATGCGCCCGACTATGAGACAGACTTTCTCTTTGTGAAAGAGACTCCCTGGATGCAGCGGGTGCCTTCCTGGGCAGGGAAGCTTTTGATTTCGTAACGAACTTTAAAATGCCGCGGAGAGCGGTTTGTGCGGTCAATCCGGGAGGCGCGGGAAACAAATCCGAAAAGAATCCGGAAGAGACTGCTGGCGGGGGTCTTAAAGGGCGGCGGGAGAAACAAAATGAACATTCAGGAGGCAAAAGAGGAGATCATTCATACGCTGCGCTCCTACCATGCGAAAAATGAGAAAGGGGCGTATACTTATCCGCTGGTGCGCCAGCGTCCGATTCTGTTGATCGGTCCCCCGGGGATCGGCAAGACGGCGATTATGGAACAGATCGCATCAGAGTGCGGGATAGGGCTGGTCTCCTATACGATTACGCATCATACGAGGCAAAGCGCTATTGGACTGCCCAGGATCGTTACGCGAATTTTTGATGGAGAGAAGGTCAGCATTACAGAGTATACGATGAGTGAAATCATCGCCTCCGTTTACGACTGCATGGAGCGCAGCGGAAAGCGGGAAGGTATCCTTTTTATCGATGAGATCAACTGTGTTTCCGAGACGCTTGCGCCCGTGATGCTGGAGTTTCTGCAGAACAAAACTTTCGGCACACACCGTGTGCCGGATGGCTGGATGATCGTGGCAGCGGGAAATCCGGCAGAGTACAACAAATCTGTGCGGGAGTTTGATATTGCAACGCTGGATCGGGTAAGAAAAATCGAGGTGGAAGCGGACTGCAGCGTCTGGCTTGCCTATGCGCTGGAAAGGAACGTGCACGGGGCGATCCTGACCTTTCTGACACTGAAAAAAGATCGTTTCTATCAGGTAAAGCGCGAGGGGCAGACGGTTACTATTGTCACGGCCCGGGGCTGGGAGGATTTATCTGAGATCGTAAAAAGTTATGAGAAACTGGACGTGGAGGTCAATGCCGCCCTGGCGGAGCAATTCCTGCAGGATAAGGAGACAGCCCGGGAGTTCGCGTTCTACTACCGGCTCTACCGCAGGTACAGGGATGACTTTTGCGTCGATGGGATTTTGTCAGAGACTCTTCCCGAGGAAACGTACCGGTCGAAAGTGGAGATGGCAAGGAAGGGTTCGTTTGATGAGCGAATCACGCTGATTGGACTGCTGTTGGATGCTCTCAATGAGGATTTCATACAGTACGGGGAAGTGGATCGCCGTCTAAGATTTTTGCAGGAAACAATCAGACAGCTTTTTGCCAGGTGGGATACGGATGAGAAGGTGCAGGAAAGCAAAGGCTTTTCGGTGGCCAAATCCACGGGAGTGTTCTTAAGAGAACGCAGAAGACAGCTGCAGGTGAAAACACAGGCAGAGTTGCTTCGGGAAGAGGATACCTTAAGCCAGACGGAGGCTCTTGACCGGCTTGAGGACTATTTCGCCGCGCTGGCGGGGGAGCATTTCTCTGGAAAAGAGGAAGCGGCAGCGGGCATGAGAGAACTGTTTGCGCAGGATGCGGCAGACAGAAAAACACTGGTGCGAAAGGCGGGAAAGCGTTTAGAGCGGGCGTTCGCCTTTGCGGCGGACTGCTTCGGAGCGGATCAGGAAATGCTGTTATTGGTATCAGGACTTACGAGAAACCGCCGGGCAATGGAATATATTATCCTTCACGGTTCGGCAGGCTATCTTCGTTACAGTGAGAACCTGGTAAACAGGATACCCGAGGAGAATCTGCGGGAAGTCTGCAGGGAGCTGTTGAATCAATAAGACAGTCTGCTGCCTGAAACTATCAGCAGGTGACTGGATGAGAGAAAGGCAGAATGGGACAGCAGGAAGCAATCTGGCTCCCTGATTTGTCAAAATCGTTTTTCCTGAATTCCAGTTTGCTGCGGACCGGGAATCTCCTTCCTTTCTGTTTCGTGGCTGAGCATTCATGCTGGCAAATCGATAAAAGTTGATCTATTAAGTTAGCATGCCGACACAGATGGCCTGCATGTGAAATGTCCCGCTGAAATCCTGCTTTCCACGTTTCGATGAGTACGCATCTGAACATGGCTTCTGCGAGGGTGTTATCTGGCCTTACCGACTGCTTTTTCAGCATGGGTTGGTCCTGCGGGACAGTTCACGTAAAGCGGGAAAATCAGCGCAAAGAGAAAGCAGGCAGCCAGTGACGCAGGGGTTTTGCATACCTGTCGGCCATGGGAATGCCTGAGGATGGATATGCGTGAAATGTACAGGGAGACTTTAGGAGAGAAACGCAAATGAAAAAAAGGTCGGAAATTCTCGAAATGAAAACATCTGCTGAGGAATGCGAAGAGGCGATTGTTTCCATCTGTGCGATGTTAAATCGATATGGTGTGGGAAAGGTGTATTTTGGGATAAATCCGGACGGAACGGTCGTGGGGCAGGAGATATCCGATTCTGTCACAGAGAAAGTGCATCGTCTGATCCGCCAGTCGATCAGGCCGCGGATCAATCCGCTGCTGAGTTCCATTGTACTGGATGAGAAGAATGTTCTTGAAGTGCGGTTTTACGGGGATCAGTATCCGTATTCCGCGGAGGGAAAATATTATGTCAGAGCAGGGCTTGAAGACCGGGAAATCCCTCCGGATGAACTGGATGAGTTTGTTGCCGCAAGGCAGAAGAGGGAGGAGTGGGATCGGGCAAGCTCTGACTGCCTCACAAGAGAAGCGGACAAGCCGCTGATCGAAGATTTCTGGAGCAGAGCAAGGCATTATGGCATGATACAATGGAAGGACTATACCATGTCAAAGTTCCTAAAAGAATTCGGGCTTTCCAAGGGATCCTACCTTACAAACGCCGGAAATATTCTCTTTGGAGGCGTAAGGCCGATAAGCGTAAAACTTACACAGTACGCGTCTGAAGACAAAAGCGTCACAGAGTACAAAAATATGTACTGGGACAATATCATGGGCCTTCTCTACTATGTGCAGAGGGATGTTTTCGCCATTTTGGGGTGGAAAAAGGAATTTGTTGACGGCGAGTGGATCAGTCACTCCGAGATCCCTTACTGGGCTTTTCAAGAGGCCTTTGTAAACAGTCTTGCTCACGCCTCATATGGAACGGACAGATGTCATGAGATCTGCATTTATCCCTCCAGGGTTACTCTGTACAACCCGGGTTCGTATGCCAGTGCGTTTCAGCCGAAAGAGTACATGCTGTGGAATCTTCCTTCTTCGCTGCGCCATCCGCTGATTTCAAAGATGCTGTACCTGAATCTCTCCATGAGTATCTCAGGATTTGGATTATCCAACATTTATTCTGACTGCAGGGAGAACAAGGCAAGGTATTCCTTTAAGCTGCTGCCTCATGGTTTTCTGGTTACGTTTTTCCGAAAACCGCTTTAGTAAGGAAAACGGCGGCACTGGCACGGAAACGGATGCGCTTTCAAAATCGAAGGTTAACGGAGGAAGTATTCGGACATCTGGAGATTTTTAAGGACTGGAGCCTGTTTCCCAGGAAGCAGAGCTTAAGTTTCTGCCACAGACCTTACAGTTACGCAACCGGCCATAAGTTTGCCAGGCACAAGCGAACATAAGTTTCTCCTAGCAAGACAGCCATGACTTTACTGATACCCGCCCCGCAGCGAAATGCATCTGCAGCAGGACGGGTAATTTTATTTCCCCAGATCACATCCGTTTGTGCCGGATGAGTCCTGTCTATATCCCTGTAAGGTCAGATCAGGTAGAGCACCACGGATGCGAGCGTGGAAGTCAGACCGATGCAGGCCTCATAGGGGATCAGTTTCATGCGGTCTTTGATGCTCATGCCAACGGCTCCGCCGGTCGCATGGAAGAAGGAACCATGAGGCAGAGAATCGACCACCGTGGCACCCGCATGGATCATGGCCGCGGAGCTGAGAGCCGATACACCGGCATCCATCAGAGTGGGCGCAAAGGTCTGGGAGGCAATCGTTGCCCCGGCTGTGGTGGAGGCTGTGGCAGCGGCCATCAGAATGCCTGCCAGCGGCGCAAGGACAAAGGCAGGCATGTTCATCTTCTCAAGCAGGTTGATGACATCATACTGCAGAGCGGATGCCTTGATGATCCCGGCGATGGTTCCGGTCCCGATTAAGAGCACTGAGACACCGACGACCTTGGAAAGGCCAAATTCCATGTAGGGGATCGTATTCTTCCAGCTGCGGGTTGCCAGGATGCTGACCATGCCGCCGACCGGCAGAGCAATGAGCGGATCTACGCTGATGTTCGCGATTGGACGCAGAGCTAAGAGGACGATAACGGTGAATGGCCCGGCAATGGCTGCCAGGAAAGAGGGCAGATTTCGGCTGTCAGCTCCTTCCATGTCCGCATCTGTGATGGGCTGTGTCTTCTTTTTCGCCAGCATGGTCGAAAGCACAATGGTTACCACCAGTGCCAGGAGGGCGGGGATCAGGTTTTTCATCATCAGGGATGTTAGATCCACACCGAATGCCTCGGAGGCTGCGATCGTGTTCGGGTTGGGGGAGATGATATTTCCCGCTTTGCCGCCGCCGATCATGGCAAGCAGGATGCCTGCTTTGGATAATCCGGCTTTGTGTCCGATCGCCAGAGCGATGGGAGCGACCGTGATCACGGAAATGTCCACGAACACACCAACTGCGCAGATGATCATCGTCGCGATGGAGATCGCTGCGATGGCCCGCTTCTGCCCCAACTTGTTCACGATAGTTTCCGCGATCTTTTCCGCGGAGCCTGTTTTGATGAGGGCCCCGGCCAGGATCCCGGACGTTATGATCCGTAAGATCGAGGACATCATTCCGGCGGCGCCCGATACCATCGTATCTACAGTGGTGATCAGTCCTCCGCCTCCAATCAGACCGCCCACCAGGGCGCCAAGGATCAGGCTGTAGGCGGGCTGCACCTTCTTAATGATGAGGAAGATCGCAAGCGCCAGCCCCAAAAGGGCGCCAAACGTATTGAAACTGTATTCCATCGTTCTTTCCCTCCTCTTAGCGGATGCCGCGTACGGTTTTAATCAGGCGGAAAGCCTGTTCAACGGTCGCACTCATATTCTTCCAGGCGTTGTCATGATCCATGGCCTCACAGAGGGTTACCACACCGCGCAGGATCGGGAAATAGGCGTCAATGCCCGCATCATTGCAAAGGTGCGCATCTTCTGTGACACAGCCGGAGAATGCAAGCACAGGTTTGCCGAACTTTTTCGCCACGCTGGCGACACCGATGGGAGCCTTGCCCATGACCGTCTGTCCGTCCAGCCTCCCTTCTCCCGTGACGACGAAATCCGCGTTTTTGACATACTCTTCGAGCCTGGTTTCTTCAAGTACGATTTTAATCCCCGATTCCAGAACCGCATCCAGGAAGGTTAAGAAGGCAAAGCCCAGTCCGCCCGCCGCACCGGCACCGGGGTGGTCTTTGTCTGCCTTTGCAAACTTCTCTCCCGCCAGATCAGCGTAGGCGGAGAGCCAGTTGTCCATTTTTAAGATCATGGAAGGAGTCGCCCCTTTTTGCGGGCCGTAGATGGCGCTTGCGCCATGCTCTCCGCAGAGGGGATTAGTCACGTCGCAGGCTACACGAAAGGAGCACTCTTTCAGTTCGGGAAGGACATGAGTGTCATTGATCTCCGCCAGCTCTTCCAGCCCCTTTGCCCCGAACGGCACCTGGTTTCCAGCCGCATTTAACATCCCGAATCCCAACGCCTGCAGCATGCCGATCCCCCCGTCATTGGTCGCGCTGCCGCCAATGCCGACGATGAAACGACGGCAGCCTTTGCGGATCGCGTCCTTGATCACTTCTCCAACCCCGTAGGTGGTGGTATGAAGAGGATTTCGCTCCGCGTCAGGGACAAGCGTGATCCCGGCAGCTCCGGACATCTCCACAATCGCTGTTCTGGTCGAATCGATGATTCCGTAGACACATTCCACCGGGCGTCCCAGCGGTCCGGTTACGGTCACTTTCTCTGTGCGGCCGCCCATGCCAAGTGCCAGTGCTTCCACGGTTCCTTCTCCTCCGTCCGCTAAGGGCCGTACGGTCACCTGCGCATCAGGGCAGGCTTTCCTTACTCCCTCCCGGATTGCCTCCCCGGCTTCCAGGGAGGTTAAGCTGCCTTTCAACGAATCAATTGCTACCACTACGTTCATGTGTGCACACCCTTTCTTTTTTGGAGCGTTCCGCTCCTTTATTTTCTCTTATTCTAGCGTATCGAAAGAATTGATTCTATAGTCTGAAGAACAAAATTAATTGAAATTTAGAGAAATATATGTTATAAAAGACAAAAAGGCGGACATCTGGCAGACTGGAGGGCGCATCTTTTGAATGTCGGGTTCCGGGGAACGGGTGAAAGTTCCTGGTACGCTCTCACAGGTTTGTTTTTGCGGAAAGAAGAGTAGAAAGTACTGGGGCAGCTAGGACAAAGGTCAGGAAGCGGCAGGAGGGAGAGCAGTCACATCCAGAAATCCCGAAAGGAGGAGAAGGAGAAAACAGATGGCAAAGCAGATACGAAAACAGGTGGCACAGCAGATCGTGGAGACGGTAAAGGATGTGAGCGGAAGGGACATCAACTTTATCGACCAGAATGGACGGATTTTTGCCAGCACGGATCCGGACCGTGTCGGAAATTTCCATGAGATCGGACAGTGCGTCATAAAAACTGGAGAAGCGATTGAAGTGGAGACGGATGATACGTATCTGGGTACCCACCGGGGCGTCAATCTGCCGTTTTCCTATCGGGGAGAAGTCATCGCCGCCATCGGCATTTCCGGTCCCCCGGAAGAGGTACGCAAATTTGCTGCCCTGGCGCAGCAGATCACGGCTCTTATTTTAAGGGAGCAGGAGTTGGATGAGCAGAATGGAAATGAGAAAGCAAGACTGAACTTCATCATCCGTGCTCTTACAGGCGGAGAGGCAGTCAACCGGGAGTTTCTAACGGAATGCCTTTCCAGGTACCGGATGAAACCGGAGGATCTGTGCCGGACAGTGATCGTGCGCAGAAAGATAAACCGGGAAACGGTCAACCTTTCACTGCTGGAATCAAAGATCACCGGCGCCTTCGAAGAGGCGGGGTCCGGATTTTTCACGTTCGTTTATCCGGGAGATTATCTGCTTATTATCGAGGAAGATCAATACCAGAAAAACAGCCGGGTGTTTCACCGACTGGCGGAAAGAAACAGGGAGACCATCCTGATTGGGACAGGAAATGCGGAAACTGTGATTCGTCAGGATCGCTCCTTTGAGGCGGCCAGGATCGCCCTTTCCAGTTTAAGCGGCGACAGAAATATAGCGATATTTGACGATCTGGATCTGGAGATTCTTTTGGGGTCTGTGCCGGACGGCGCAAGAGAACGGTTTCTGAAAAAGGTCGCTGACGAATTGACAAACGACGATTTCAAACTTCTAAATGCCTATTTTGCCGGCAACCTGTCCTTAAAGGCGGTAAGTGACTCTTTGTACCTGCATAAAAACACGGTGCAGTACCGTTTAGACCGCATTGCCAGAAAGACCGGGCGTAATCCCCGCTCCTTTACGGATGCGGTGATCCTCTATCTGGCTCTGCGCTATCGGCTTATGTCTGACGAAAGACTGGAGGAACCTGGAAACTCTGCAGCACATCCAGCATAGGAAAGATCCTGCACTCGGAGGCTGCGAGGCTGTTCTGCATGGATTTCGGTCAGAACGCACCTGGGAAAGAGCCGCTTCGCGCAGAAGGAAGGTCGTTTACAGGATGCTGAAAGATGCATCCTGATTTACCTCAACCGGGCCAGGGTCATTTCGTTTATGTTTCGGGTTCTTCTGCTGATTCGTCCGGATGTTGAGAGGTTAAGTTTGAGGAGTCTTTTTACATGATTCTCCGGGGATTTTGTGAGCAGTGCCGGTAAGGAGCCGCATTTTTGTGTCTTTAGTGGGTTTCTCCTATATATATATGCGGGATCTGGTGATTAAAGAAACCATTCAGGCAGGTTTTTGGCAGGGACAGACGGGGGAAAAGCGGATTTTCAGGGAAAAGCTTTCTCCGCATCAACTGCTGTTTCACAGGTCAAAAAAAGCAGGATCCTTTTCATTGCCATGGATCTGATTTCATGGTAAAATACAAAAGCTGCAGGAGAGTGGGATTGTGTCGGCGCTACGGTTCCAGAGACGTATCAGGAAGTTCCCTGTTCTGGATGTCCAAAGAGAACGGTTCCTGTGTCAGAATCACAGGATGGGAGAAGAAAGAGGCAGATGCCTTTACCCGTGGCAAACGGATACCCTCATGGCAGGGTTTCCTTCCGGCTGGAAACAGAAGTACACAGAGGATCGGCTTCGAAGAAGCGGTGATCATCTGTTCTTTGAGGGACTTTCGACCGGTCAGCGGTTTTTAAGAGGAAGTGTCTCTGTCAGGTTTCGCAATGTCCTTTCCTGTAGGAAACTGCCTGAAAGAGGACTTTAAAGAAACCCGTTCCCATTTTTTCAATGGGGGTTTGACTGGCAAGGAAAAAGATTGATTTCCTGCCCGTTTCTGATAGAATGGTTTCATGACAGAGAAAGACTATTTACAGCAGATCGTAGGCCCTCTGATCTGCTGGTATCAAAAACACGCGCGGAAACTGCCCTGGAGGGAAGACTTAAATTCGAAACCTGCTGAATGGCAGAACAGGTTTGAACTGCAAAACGATCCGTCACTGGAGCGCTCTCGGGAGACTGACAACGGCGTGCTTGACAGGCCGGAAAAATCCGGTCGTCCTCAGGAGGCGGGGGATTCGGAAAAGCCTGTGGTTTCCGCAGAACACAGATTTTTGGAAGACCAGGAGCAGCAGGTTCCTGAGGCAGAATTGACAGTACGACGTAATACCAGGGAGTCAGATACAAGTTTCCAGG
>CAZXSN010000024.1:0-40615 GCA_964643295.1 uncultured Lachnospiraceae bacterium | reverse complement strand
GAAATAAGTTCTGTCTTCGCTAAACCCTGTTTTGTATTAAATTGCTGCGAATATTAAAATCCGTTAGCAGGTGGTCTCCTTGCTCCTGTTTTCAATTATAATGGTATTTAGATTTTCAGGAATATTGAGTCGATAAAATCCTGTCTGTTTATTATAAATGGGTAATCCGCACAAACGAATGAGGAAGCGATCGAAAAGAAAAATTCATGTTCAACGAAAAATATTCATTTCTCAATAAAGAGGATTCCAGATGAAAATCCCCATCCTTTCTTCCTTTTGGTGAACACATATTATATTCTTTTTAAAATCTGCCAAATTTCCTGCATAATCCGCCGTTTTCCAGGCCATGCCAGTTCGATCGGATATCGATTATACATCCGAATGCAGATAAATCTGATTTTCAGCCGTATGCTCCTTCCTTTCCAGTGTTTATCAAAATACGAAATTTCTCTGTTCTCCATGCAAAAAGGTGATATCCTTCTCTGAAACCGCGGCCTGGCTGTCATCCGGATGTCGGTTTCAAAAATGGAGGGAGGATGAGTTTTCAGTCTTTCCGATAAAAATACATCCGCGGGAAAATTCGGCCTTCCAGGACATGTCCGAAAGAGGTTCTTCTATAAAAGCAAACATCCGTTTACTTGGCTTCCCCATTGGATTCTTCCTCAAACCGGGAAACTCGCTGAGCCGTTAATAGACCTGGATTGGCAGCCCCAGGCGTCCCTCCCGCGCCCCCGCCCAGGGGAGCGCACGTTTCCTCCCTGCTGTTCCCATGCGCGATAGACTTGCCTCTAGGCTTCCATCCCCTCTTCGTCCCTGTTGTGTCCTGGGGTGTGCACTCCTTCAGGGGCCTAACGGTGGTTTCCTTCAGAATAAATCTCCATTTCTTAAGACTTCCCCCCTAAACCCGCCTGACTTGGTGTCTTTCTGGTTCAGGAGACCATTTCTGATGATGGGGGGAACCATCCGGATACGAGGAGATTGAAAAGCGATGCCCCCGCAAATGATTTCTTTGTGAAACTCCAGCGAAAACCCGAAAGAGTTCATTAGCTCTTGACTAAAGTCCGCACGCTATGTAGAATAAACATGAAACACAGCTATGGACAGGAAGATGATGAGAGAAAACGTAAGGAGGAGTACGCCGCATGGCTCAGCTGCCGGAAAAATTCAGATCAGTTTTTTGGGATACAAATCTTGAGGATCTGGATCTTGAAAAGAATAAGGCCTTTATCATCTCCCGCTTATACAACAAAGGCGGATTTGATGGAATGGTCTTTGTGCATAAAAATTATTCGGATGAAGATGTGATTGAAACCGCAAAATCAAGAAGGGATCTTCATCCGATGGTTGCCAATTATCTAAAGACGATATACGCTCTTGAAGAGGATGAAATGGCTTATTACCGCGTAAGAAAGGCCCGCGGGACGGAAAATGATTTACTGGAATACCTTGGATTCTAAGCAAGTTTCTCTTTTACACAGGATAACTGAGAATATTGCCATCGAGGACGCCTATCTCGCAGGCGGAACTGCTCTCTCTTTGCAGATGGGGCTGAGAAAATCGAGGGATTTTGAGTTTTTTGTTCCGCACAGTTTCAGCCCCGAAGATCTGTACAGAGAATTACATGCTGTCTGCCCAGATGAAACAAGCAGGATTCCTGTTGATTCTAATGGAACCTGCGACATCAAAATGGAGGATGTACAGGTAAGATTTTGTGAATATACCTACAATTTAATATGTAACGCCGTTAGTGACAGGGAGATCCATCTGCTTAACATGGCGAGTATTCGTGACATTGCTGCAATGAAAGCCATGGCAATCGGCGGACGCGGATCTAAAAAAGATTTTTTTGACCTCTATCAGATTTTTCAGAGATCAGATTATGATATGCATACTCTGGTGACAGACATGTTTCAAAAGTATGGGGACCGTTGTAATTTTTCTTATGTCGGCATGGGTATGGTTTACTTTAAAGATGCCGAAGCGGAAGTGCTTCCTGATCCGCTGATCAACTGGGACTGGAACCAGGTGAAGGAGTTCTTTTCTAATGGACAGAAGGATTTCTTTTTGGAACTGTACTCCCATCAAAATTCGTCGGCTCAATAACAGAAGCGGTCTGCGGACAGAATTCTTTTTTGTTTTCTGGGCTTATGCAATGATTACAGCGTCAAAAGCCTGAGCTTTCGGCTGCAAAGCAGCTAAGGGCAAATAGGCTACTTGACGCGCCCCAAACTTAAGGTAAGAAGCGGGGTGTGTTTAACCGACCACAAACGGAGTTTAAGACGGGACCCCAGAATTTAGGAAAGTTGAAAAGGATTGTGCAAGCTTAAAAGCATCAAAACGATCCGTAATCACCTTTTGGCGCCTGAATCATTTGATCCATGGATCGCTTTGGATTGGCAAACCCGACATCCTTTCCGTCTTCCTTAATCTTAAGCCTCTTTCCTTCTTCTTCGTACAAATCTATGGTACACATCCAGCTTCCTGCCTTGCAGGGAAGAGAAAAACGAAAAAAGCCGCTGCAGATACGCTTCGCGGTCCGGATTTTCCGAACACATGACGTTCGCAGCGGCTCTCTATTGTGTATGTTTCGCTTTTGTTTCGCTTAAGAAGGTTACCTTTCTAAGCGGCTGTTCAATCTGCGGCCGGACCAGCCTGCCGCAGTACCTTTAGTCAAAGCTTACAGGGTTTCCCTGTTCGCCTGGCAATTATTCCTGCCAGGTCGCGCTGTGGAAATCCAGGTAGCCAAGCGGCATCCAGCCTACATTCTTCAGCTGATCGCAGATGCAGTACGGCTGCGTGTAAAAGTAGATCGGAGCAACCGGGAAGCCGCCCTCACCAAAGAGCATTTTCTCCGCTTCCGCCATCTTCGCGTCGCGTTCTTCTCCGCCCGGCAGAGACTTCACTTCCGCGATCAGATCCGTGTACTCATCGTTGACCCAATTGCTGTAGTTGTAGCTGTTTCCATTGGTGAAGAGCTCCACATAAGTCACCGCGTCATCATAGTCCGCGGTCCAGCCAAGACGCGCCACACCGAACTCACCTAAAGACAGGTTGTTCGTGTAGGTCTGCCACTCGGAATTGTTCAGCGACAGCTCAAGGCCAAGAACGCTGGAGACATCCGCCTGTACAGCTTCCGCGATCGTCTTGTGAGTCTCATCGGTATTGTACTCGTAGTTGATCGTCGTGGAAGTATCGTACCCATCGGCTACAGCTTCCTCCAGAAGCGCCTGCGCCAGTTCGCAGCGTCCGGAATAGGTGCTGGTGTCATAATCCGGGTACAGTTCATTTAAAGCGGAATACATCGGTTCGCCGACGTAGGAAGTCCATTCGTCCCCCGCGCTGTTGGTGATGCCGGCCGCTACCAGACCGGTTGCCGGAGTCTGTCCTCCCTGGGTTACGTTCTCTACGATGTTGTCGCGGTCGATGGCAAGCGCGATCGCCGCACGTACTCTCCAGTCCGGAATGTTGTCGCAGTTCAGATAGAGATAGTAAGTGGAAATCGTATCCGCAACAAAGGCGTCTCCGGATTCCCGCAGCGCTTCCAGCTGATCCACCGGCGGCACATAGAAGTAATCATATTCGCCCGCCTGGAAGGCAGCCAGCTGAGCCGTCGCGCTGTCGCTTAAGTACCAGGTGATCTTGTCCGGGCCAACTTCGCCGTAATACTGATCATTTCTGGACATCTCGATGTAGCTGTCATGCACCCAGTCGGTCAGCACGAAGGCACCGTTGGAAACCATGTTTCCGGGGTTCGTCCACTCTGTGCCGTACTCTTCGATCACGTCCTGACGCAGAGGCATCAGAGCGGCGAATGCGCACAGGCCGAGGAAATACGGGCACTGGGCCTCCAGCTTTACGACAAATGTCTTGTCGTCCACGGCTTCCACGCCCAGGGTGTCAGGGTCCGCTTCACCGTTTTGGATCGCGGTCGCGTTCTCCACCACACCGCCCAGGATGTAGCCATAGTCAGCGGCAAGCGCCGGATCGGTGATTCTCTTCCAGGAATACTCGAAGTCACCGGCCTTCACCGGTTCCCCGTCACTCCACTTCGCGTCGTCGCGCAGCGTAAAGGTGTAGGTCAGACCGTCCTCGGACACTTCATAGGATTCTGCGACACCGTAGTCATAGTCCATCAGCAGGACCGCATCGTCCCCTTCCGCGGCGGGCTTGTCGGTGTTGGTGTACCTCATCAGGCCCTCAAACAGATGCATGGAATACACGGCCCCATCCACGGAAGCCTCCATGTTCGGATCCAGAGTCTCCGGCTCAGACGCGATCGACGCGCGTACATTGAACTCGCCTTCCGTTCCTTCGGAAGCGAATGCCATACCCGCACCGGAAAGCGCCAGCGTCAGGGCAAGTACCAGAGAGATTGCTTTCTTCATAATCCTCCTCCTTTTTCTTCTTTCTACAGTTTCTGTCTATTACAAAACCGCGGAACCGCTTTCTATAGGAAACGGCGCGGTTCGTAATCGGGAAAATTTCCGCCTGCTGCCTTACGGCAAGTCTTCAGGATTTATCCAGCATATGGCAGGCCGCATAGTGTCCCGGCGCGTACTCCTTAAGCTCCGGCGTGGAACTAGAGCAGGCATCCGTCGCGTACGGACAGCGGGTGTGGAACCGGCAGCCGGACGGCGGATTTAAGGGACTGGGGATATCCCCTTCCAGCAGAATGCGCTGCCTGTGGCGGTTTTTCTCCGGATCCGCCAGCGGCACAGCCGAAAGCAGCGTCTGCGAGTAAGGATGAATCGGATGGCTGCAAAGCTCATAGCTTTCCGCCAGCTCCACCAGACACCCCAAATACATGACGCCGATGCGGCTGGAAATATGCCGCACCACGGACAGGTCATGGGCGATAAACAGATAGGTGAGCCCGATCTGCTGCTGCAGATCCTCGAGCATGTTGACGACCTGCGACTGAATCGAGACATCCAGCGCCGAGATCGGCTCATCGCAGACGATAAACTCCGGCTCCACGGCCAGTGCCCTGGCGATGCCGATACGCTGCTGCTGTCCGCCGGAAAACTCATGCGGAAAACGGTTGGAGTGCTCCGAGTTTAAACCCACCTGCGTAAGCAGCTCATTGATGCGGTCGCGCCGCTCCTGTTTTCCCTGATAGAGCTTGTGGATATCCAGCGCCTCCCCGACGATCTCCCCCACCGTCATACGGGGATCCAGGGACGCCGAAGGATCCTGAAAGATCAGCTGCATCTTTCTTCTGTAAGGCAGCATGTTCTCCTTCACGCCCGCGGCGCTGTCATAGATCGTCTTTCCGTCATAGACAATCTTCCCCGAAGTCGGTGTGTAAAGCTGCAGCAGCGTGCGCCCGAACGTGGTCTTGCCACAGCCGGATTCGCCCACCAGCCCCAGGGTCTCCCCCTCGTAAATGTACAGGGACACGTCCTGGACGGCCTGCACAAAATTTCGTTTCATGAATCCGGCGTTCACCGGGAAGTATTTGCGAAGCTTTTCGACTTCTACCAGTTTTTTCCTCTCTCCGCTCATCCTTACGCCTCCCCGGCAGCCTTCTGTGCCCTCATTTCCCTCACATGCAGCCAGCATGCGGACAGATGCTCCTCACCCGTTTCAACCTGCGGCGGTCTGCGTGTCAGACAGACTTTCATGCAGTGATCGCAGCGCGGACCAAAACTGCAGCCTTTCGGCGGATCCAAAAGATCGACCGGCGTTCCCTGTATGGGAATCAGCCGTTTGCGCTCTTTCTCATCCAGGTTGGGCATCGAGCGCAGCAGTCCCTGTGTGTAGGGGTGCGACGGCGCGTAAAAGATGTCGTCCACGTTCCCCTGCTCCAGGATATGTCCGGCATACATCACGCTCACGCGGTCGCAGATCTCCGCCACCACACCCAGGTTGTGGGTGATGAAAATGATCGCCATGCCGGTCTTTTTCTGCAGGTCCTTCATCAGATCCAGGATCTGAGCCTGGATCGTCACATCCAGAGCCGTGGTCGGCTCATCGGCAATCAGAAGCTTCGGATGGCAGATCATCGCCATGGCGATCATCGCCCGCTGACGCATGCCGCCGGAAAACTCATGCGGGTACTGCTCCATGCGCTTTTCTGCGTTGTTGATGCCCACAAGCTCCAGCATCTCCACCGCCCGCCTGGAGGCCTCCTGTCTGCTGATTGATTTATCGTGGCAGCGCAGGGCTTCCACCAGCTGATTGCCGATCGTGTAGACCGGGTTTAAGCAGGTCATCGGGTTCTGGAAAATCATGCCCGCCTTCTGCCCGCGAAACTGTCTGCGCTGCTCCTGCGAATAGGCCAGCACATCCTCGCCCTCAAAGGTGATGCTTCCTCCCACGACTTTGCCCGGATTCTGCAAAAGTCCCATGATCGCGTAGGCCTCCACGGACTTTCCGGATCCGGACTCGCCCACAATGCCCATCACTTCATTCTCATGAATCGCATAGCTGATTCCGTCCACCGCCTTGACCTCACCGGCGGGAGTAAAAAAAGTCACTTTCAGATCATTGACTTCCAGCAGGATATCACTCATCGCTCCCACCTCCTCAGTTTTTCAGGCGCGGATCCAGCGCATCGCGAAGCCCGTCGCCGACCAGGTTTAAGGTCAGCACGATTAAGCTGAGCAGAATCGCCGGAAACAGCAGCCGGTACGGAAACAGCAGAAACGTATCCTTTGCGTCAGAGCAAAGAGAACCCAGGGAAGCCATCGGCGCGGAAACGCCCAGCCCCAGGTAGGACAGAAACGATTCCAGGAAGATCGCCGAAGGAATCTGCAGGCAGGTGGAAATAATCAGCTGCCCTACACAGTTTGGCAGAAGATGCCGGCGGATGATCCTCGATGACGATGCGCCGAGAGCCGTAGCCGCCGTCACGTACTCCTGTTCCTTTAAGGTCAGCACCTGTCCGCGGATGATGCGGGACATTCCCACCCAGTAAAGCAGAGCGAAGGTGATAAAGATGCTCACGATCCCCACGCCCAGGGTGCTTAAAGCCTCGACCAGCGGGAACGTGGAAGTATCAAACAGGTTCTGCAGCGGATCTTTGAGCACCACCTGCAGAAGCAGCACAATTAAAACATCCGGCACCGAATAGATCAGATCAACGATCCGCATCATCACAAAATCGACCCGGCCGCCGCAGAAACCGGAAATCGCGCCGTAAAGGGAACCGATCACCAGCACGATCAGAGCCGCCACAACGCCGATGATGATCGAGACACGGGAACCGTACATGCAGCGGGCCATGAGATCCCGTCCCTGTGAATCGGTGCCGAACACATGCGGGAATACCCGCTTGTCCAGTTTCAGCTCCTGTGCGCCCTCGGCAGGCGTATCCGTCGTCGCAAGCGGCGTCGTCTCCTTAAAGGATCCGTCCTCCCAGTCCTTATCGTAGGCGATCACCACCGGATCGGCGGCATCCTCGTCAAAAATCAGCGTCGCCTTCTCGATGCCTTTTTCCAGGGAGAAGGCATACGTTTTCCCTTTGGCCTTAAAATACCAGTCTCCCTTTTTGATCGCGGTCAGCGAACCGGACTTCAGGGAAGTCGCGTAAACGCCGTCCACGTCTGACTTTAAAATCTCACGCACCATCTGCTCGTTCTCGGAATACTGCATCGGGCCTAACTTCTGGGCGCTGCGGAACTGCTCCTCATAGCTGTAGTCGATAAAATACGGGCCGATGAAGGAAAACAGCAGTATCAGGATAAAGACGGCCAGCGCTCCCATGGAGACACGGTTTTTCTTAAACCGCCGCCAGGCATCCTTCCAGTAGGAAACGCTCTCGTGCATCTGCACCATCGTTTCCTTCTCCTCCTCGGTGGCGGAGGCAAAATCATCTTCGGTAAGCCTGTTCATCTCCAGCACAAAGTCGGCGTTCGCATGGAACAGTTGAAATGCTCTTTTCTTGCCTTCCATTTTTCCTACTTACCTTTCTTTGTGAGATTAATCCGCGGGTCAACAATCTTGTAGGCGATATCCACCACCAGGTTCATAAAGACGATCAGGCTGGCCAGCAAAATGGTGGTCCCCATGATAATCGGATAGTCCCGGTTTAAGATGCTGGATACAAAGTAGCTGCCAAGGCCCGGAATGCTGAAGAGCTGCTCCACGACTAAAGCGCCGGTGATGATGCCGGCGGTCAGCGGTCCTAAGTAGGTAATTACCGGAATCAGAGAGTTGCGCAGCGCATGCTTAAACAGAACGACTTTCGTCTTCACGCCTTTGGCTCTGGCTGTGCGGATGTAGTCCTGGCTGATCGCATCCAGCATGCTGGTTCTCGTCAGCTTGGCGATATAGCAGGTCGGATAGAAGGCCAGTGTCGCCACCGGCATGATGTAGCTGGAGGCGCTCGTTAAGCTCCCCGACTGAACCGGCAGAATTTTCAGAGACACGCCGAAACCGAACAGCATCAGCGTGGCGATCACAAAGCTTGGCATCGCGACCCCCATCGTGGTTATGACGCGCAGCACACTGTCGATCCACCTGCCGCGAAAGTAGGCTGCCAGACAGCCTAAGGGGATGCCTAAGGCAACCGCCACGATCAGGGCCAGAATCCCCAGCCGTATGGACAGGTTAAACTTATTCTGCTTAAAAAGAATCGTGGAAACCGGGGTATCCTGCTGCATCTTCAGAGAAACGCCCAGATCGCCGTGCAGCAGATTTTTGATGTAATTGACATACTGCACCAGCAGCGGCTTGTCCAGCCCATATTTTTCATTCGCCAGCGCGATCTGCTGCGGAGTCGATTTCTCCGTCATAAACGGGCTGCCGGGAATCGCGTTCATCAGAAAAAACGTGATGGTCGCCACCAGAAGCACCGTCAGAAATGCCGTTATGATCCGTTTCACGGAATAGATCAGTAAATCCATGATCAACACCTTTCTTGCCCTGTGCCTTTCCCAGGCTCTGGGAATGTCCGCCGTGGAAAGGCAGTTGTCCCTGCCACAAAAAGCTTTTTCTATTCTACCGCAACCGCAGGGCAAAAGCAATTGCTATTTTTACCAATTTAGCAATTTAACGTGCGAAACTTCCGGAAAACTTCCCCGCCGGATCCTCTCAGGGCGGCGAAAATTCTCCCGCCCTCCGCGTCCAAAGCCTTTCCTGTCCGTTTTTAAGGCGTTTTTTTGCCGCCGGAAAAATTTGCAGGTTTTTGCGCGGGCAAAATGAGAAAGAATTGTGCAAATTTCAGATTGTTTTTTGCCCTCACCCGCGGTATAACTAGAATGCGCAGACAAGGGATCCCTTTTCTTTCGGCTTCGCACCGGATTCATCGGCGAAAAAGCAGGAAAAAGGGAACGTTTTCCGCATTTGCCAGGCAAAGGCAGCCGTCTGAAACCGCCAAAAAGCTGCCGACAGGCAGTACAAAGACGCCTTTCTGCGCAGGATATGGTACCTGTAAGGAGGAACACAAATGTATACGCTGCTGTCAGTTTCCATCGCCATGCTGGCGGGCCTTATGATGACTCGGGCTTTCAAACCGTTAAAACTGCCCTCCGTCACCGCCTATCTGATCGCCGGTGTCTTAATCGGCCCTTACTTTCTGGGATCCTTGGGCATTGAGGGACTGGGGTTTGCCTCCGCCGAAGAGGTAAGCAGTCTTTCGCTGATCTCCGAGGTTGCCCTGGGATTTATCGCCTTTTCCATCGGCAATGAATTCCGGGTAAGTGAACTGAAAGTTACCGGACGCCAGGCCTTTGTGGTCGGTATCTTTCAGGCGCTGGCCGCCACCCTCCTTGTGGACCTCGCTCTGGTGGGCGTTCATCTGCTCATGCCGGACAAGCTGTCGATCGCCCAGGCGATCACCTTAGGCGCGATCGCCGCTGCCACGGCTCCGGCAGCCACCCTGATGGTGGTTCGGCAGTATAAAGCGAAAGGTCCCCTGACCAGTCTGCTTCTGCCCATCGTCGCTTTGGATGACGCGGTCGGCCTCATCGTCTTCGCGGTCTCCTTCGGCATCGCCCGCACACTGGAAAGCGGCACCATCGACTTAATCTCCATCCTTGTAAATCCGCTGTTAGAGATCGTGGGTTCCCTGCTTCTGGGTGCTTTGATGGGCTGGGTTTTAACAAAGCTGGAGCGGCTGTTTAACTCCAACACCAACCGCCTGAATCTGACGATCGCCTTTGTTTTTTTGACCGTGTCGCTGGCGATGTTAAGCTTTGACATCGGTCCTGTGCACGTGGGCTTTTCCTCCCTGCTGGTCTGCATGATGCTGGGCACCGTTTTCTGCAACCTCTGCCCGCTCTCCCATGACCTGATGAGCGCAGCTGACCGCTGGACTTCGCCGCTTTTCGCTCTGTTTTTTGTCATCAGCGGTTCGGAGCTTGAACTCAGCGTGTTCTCCGATCCGGCCATCATCTTTATCGGCCTGATCTATATCGTCTCCCGCTGCCTGGGCAAGTACTTCGGCGCGAGGATCAGCGCCAAAGGGGCGCACTGCGCTCCGCAGATCCAAAAGTATTTAGGAATCACCCTGTTTCCGCAGGCCGGTGTGGCTCTGGGCATGTGCACGACCGCCATGCAGCTGGGAGAGGCCGGTGCGCTGATTCGCAACATCACGCTCTTTGCCGTGCTCGTCTACGAACTCTTCGGGCCGATGGCCACCAAGATGGCGCTGACGAAGGCCGGGGATATTCAGCCGATGTCCGAGGAAGTGCGAAACCGCCGTCAGATCAAGCTGGAGGCCGCCAAAAACGGCAAACTCTAAAGCAGTTCGTTTCGAAACTGCCTGTGCCGCAGGTCTTTTTGAGGCCGGAGGATGCAGGAAGATTCTGGAATGAAAATCCGGGGAAATCGAAGTTGAAGGGAATGGAAAATTTTAGAAACGTTTCGACCCTTTTCACAGCGTAAATTTTTAGAACCTGCCCTCCGTTTTAAAAAAACAGTGGAAATCTGAACCCGCTTCCTGTACAATAGACAGGCAGAGATTCAAAGGTATCTTATTGTATGTGTGTTTGACAGGTAAAAGCAAATGAACATATTTAACATCATTTCCCTCCTGGGCGGTCTCGCCATGTTCCTCTACGGGATGCGCCTCATGGGGGACGGTCTGAAAGAAAGCTCCTCGGGTACTCTAAAGAAGGCCCTTGAAAAGCTCACCAGTACGCCCATCCGGGCCTTTCTGCTGGGTCTTGGAATGACGGCAGTGATTCAGTCTTCCACGGCGACAATCGTCATCACCTCCGGACTTGTGGGCGCGGGAATCCTGTCTTTGCATCAGTCCCTGGGCATTGTGATCGGCGCCAACGTCGGTACGACCGTGACCGGACAGATCATCCGGCTTTTGGATCTGAACGCCTCGGCTACCTCGTTTCTGCAGTTTTTCAAGCCCTCGACGCTGGCACCCCTGGCCCTGATCATCGGCATCATCCTCATCATGGGCAAAAAGTCCGAAAGTTCCAGCAAAGCGGGACAGATCATCATCGGCTTCGGAATCCTTTTTTCCGGGCTGTTAGACATGACAGATGCGGTGAGCACCCTCACGGAGACCGGGATTATCGAGCAGCTTTTCTCCAACCTGGGCAAAAACCCGCTGCTTGGCTACTTAATCGGCGCCGGTGTGGCCTTTGTGCTGCAAAGTTCCTCCGCGACCATTGGTATCCTGCAGGCCTTCTCCACTTCCGGACAGTTAACCTTCAGCGCCATCTACGCGGTGCTGGTCGGCATCTATCTGGGAGACTGCGTGACCACGGCCATCGTCTGCAACATCGGCGCGAAAGCGGAAGCCAAGCGGGTGGGGATCGTCAACATCCTTTTTAACCTGAGCGAAACAGTGCTGATTCTGGTGGGCGTGAATCTAATTCACCAGGCGGGATTGCTCGACGGCATCTGGGATCAGGTGATTCACTCCGGCGGCATCGCCAACACGAACACGATCTTTAACTTATCCTGCGCGATTCTGCTGTTCCCGCTGCTGGGAGTCTACGAAAAAATAAGCCGCAGGCTGGTCAAGGACGAACCTGTGGCTGTCGGAAAATACGATGAACTTTTAGACGCCTTAAATCCGGTGTTTTTCAGCACCCCGGCGCTGGCTTTCGGCCGCTGCTACGAAGCGCTGCTGGCGATGTACGATCTGGCCCGCACGAACTTAAAGCGGGCGTTTGATCTGCTGGATCAGTACAACGAGAAAGTAAACGCCCAGATCCTGGAGGATGAAAACTACGTGGATCAGATGGCGGACCGCATCAACAACTACTTAACCCAGATCTCGGCGCATATCACGGCGCCTATGCATCTGGAGATCATGAACCACTACTATTCCTCGGCCACCGAATTTGAGCGCCTGGGCGACCACGCAACGAATATCGCGGAAATCGCCACGCATCTGCACACGCACCAGAGCGCGTTCTCCGAGGCGGCCATGCAGGAACTGGATGTCGTTCGCATGCTGATTCATGAGATCCTGGATTACAGCGAGGAGGCCTTCAAAAAACGCGATGTCGCCGCCGCGAGGCATATTGAACCGCTGGAGGAAGTCGTCGACGACATGGTCAGCGTTCTCAAAGATCATCATATCCAGCGCCTGCGCAGCGGAAAGTGCTCCGTCTTCACGGGAACAGAATATTTAAACCTGCTCACGGAAGTGGAGCGCATCTCCGATATCTGCTCCAACATCGGCGTGGAGACCATCGCCCGTGTGCAGCCGGAACTCAAGCACCAGGTGCATGATTACATCTCGGTTCTGCACTCCGGCAAGGATGAGCAGTTCAACCGCGAGTACCAGGCCGCACACGATAAGTACTTCAGCTTCTTATAGCTTTTTTTCTTTCCTTCTTCTCCGCCTTGTCTTTGCTTTGGGGCGGTTCCGGTTCCTGCACGATGTAGGCCGCGGTCTCTGTGGGCAGGTTCTGCTTCCTTAGGGAATGCTCCGCGAGGCGCTTCACCAGGTAGTAGAGAGTAGCGAAAAGCGGCACACCGATGATCATGCCGAGGAACCCTAAAAGCTTCCCGAAAAGCAGCATGGCGATCGTCACGTAAAGCGCCGAAAGGCCGGTGGAATTGCCGAGAATCCTGGGACCGATGATGTTGCCGTCCACCTGCTGCAGAAGGATGATAAAGATCACGAAAACAACGCATTTCACCGGCGAGACTAAAAGGATCAGGAAAGCGCTTGGCACCGCCCCGATGATCGGCCCGAACATGGGAATGATGTTGGTGACGCCGACAATCACGCTGACTAACAGCGCGTAGGGGATTTTAAGAATCGTCACACCGATAAAACAGATGACTCCCACGATCAGGGAATCGATCAGTTTCCCGGAGATGAACCCGCTGAAAATGCGGTCCGCCTGGTGCACCGCGTCCATCACCGCCTCATTGATCTGTGAATTATGGCTGACCGCGTAAAAGAGCTTGCGGATCTGCGCGAGATACCGCTCCTGATCCAGCAGCAGATAAACACAGACGATGATGGCCATGCCTATGTTGACCACCATGGAGCCAATCGAGAGAACCTTACTGGAAAGCGTAGTCACCGTTGAGAGCAGATTTTCCTTGATCCAGTTTGCCAGATAATCCTGCGCCGATTCCACCATCTGCAAAAACGCCGCGCTGGCTTCACTGTCGGATTTTAAGTAGGCGTTCAGCTTCTGGGTGTGCTCTTCCAGCAGTCCCGGCAGCTTGGCAACCAGATCCGTGACACTGCCGACCAGCTGCGGCAGCACAATGGCGATAAACAGTGCCACGACACCGAAAGCCACCACAATCGTCAGCATCGTGGAAAAAAGCCTGGCAAAACGGCCGAACCGTTTCATATGCCGCTCCAGGCGCCTCTGCACCGGGCTTAAAAGATACGCCAGCACCAGACCGATCACCAGCGGCTGCAGAGCCGAGAAAATCATCGACAGAAATCCCTTGATCTCTCCCACGCGAAAGAAAAGAAAGAAGAAGGCGATCGCCGCCGCCAGACTGGCAAACAGCGTGACCCCCAGTTTCACATACCGCTGATTACTCTCTTTCTCTCCCATACCGTTCGCTCCTCCCTCTATTAAACGGCATCTTCATTGGACCGCACTCCCTGTCCGCAGGAAATGCAAAAGCAGGAGTACGACTTCGCATCCTGCTCATCCGGTAAATCACGATCATGTAAGCCCCTCCGGGGCTTTTTTGAATTGTGGAAAGCAGTCCCTCTCCCCGTAATTTACGGGGAGAGGCTTTTTGTTTCCTTAAGCTAATCTTTTCTATGGTATCTCTTCTATGATATCTCTTTTACGTATGTCTTCTTTATATTTGTTTCTTTCTTCCAGCCAGGCACTTATGCGCAGCTTAAAGAATCCTTCCTTCTCTACATCAAGGGAGCGATCACCTTGAGGAGAATACCGAACGGTTTTAGGATCTTTCTTCCCAGCCAGATGCTCTTCTTTGTCACCGTGCGGCACTTTAACAGCGTCGTCTGGAAATCTTTCTCGATGTCCGGAATGCAGTCGGTATCATACATCCAGGCCGCGCACTCAAAGTGATGGTACAGGCTGCGGTAATCCAGGTTGATTGTGCCGACTACCGCCTCGCGGTCATCGACCACGAACACTTTCGCATGCACGAATCCGGGACCGTACTCGTAGATCTTCACACCGGCATCCAGCAGAGCCGCGTAGTGCGTCTTTGCCAGCGCGTACGGAGCCGCCTTATCCGGCACACCAGGCAGAATGATCTTCACATCCACACCGCGCTGCGCCGCGTACTTGATGGCGTTTTCCAGCTCTCCGTCCAGAATGAGGTACGGCGTCATGATGTGCACGTAGCGCTCCGCCCGATGCAGCATACTGATGTAAACCTCTTCTCCCACCTTGTCGCTGTCCAGCGGGCAGTCCGCGTACGGCAGCACAAAGCCCTTCGCGTTGTCCGGGGCCAGAGTCGGATAAGCGAGGAAGAGATCCATCTCCCCTTCCGGATCGTCAATGTTCCACATCTGCAGGAACATCAGGGTAAAGCTCTTGGCCGCCTCGCCCTTGACCATGATCGCCGTGTCTTTCCAGTGGCCGTACTTCTCAAAGCGGTTGATGTATTCGTCCGCCAGGTTCACGCCGCCGGTGAAGGCCGTATGACCGTCGATGACCAGGATCTTGCGGTGATCGCGGTAGTTATAGTGGGTGGAAACCACCGGAACAACCGGCGAGAACACCTTGCACTCGATTCCCAGCGCCCGCAGCCGTTCCGGATAATCCGTGGACAGAGTGGAGAACTCGTTGGTGCCGTCGTACATGACACGCACGATTACGCCCTCAGAGGCCTTTCTCGCCAGGATATCCAGGATCTTTCCCCACATGATGCCCTCATCGATGATGAAGTATTCCAGGAAGATGAAATATTTCGCCTCTTCCAGCTGCTTGAGCAGCTCCGCGAATTTGTCCTCTCCCAGCGGGAAGTAGGTCACCTGTGAGTTTTCAAACACCGGGTAGCAGCCGGTGCTGCCGACATAGGTCGCCAGGGAAGCCGCCTGCGGGGACTGCTCTTTCAAATCCTCCATCACTTTCGGTGACTGCTCGATCTTATCCCTGGTCAGATCCGTCATCTTCTGTGTGCGCTCCCGAAGCAGCCGGTGACCGAAGTCACTGCGGGTAAACCAGTACAGAAGGGCGCCGAACACCGGCATCAGGGTAATCACCACCAGCCAGGTCAGTTTGGCCGTCGGATCCATCCTTATATTCAGCAGATAGATCACCATCACAACGGTAAACAGCAGTGTGCCTCCAAAAATCTGGGGCAGGAGATTGCCGAACCAGTGAAACACGCCGATCAGCACCAGAATCTGCAGCGCCAAAAGCACCACGATCAGGCCCGTGCGGCTGAATACGAGCTTCAAAAGCCCCCGTTTGCCTTTTTCCATCAGCCGCATTCCCTCTGATTCTTTTTCCTTTTCTTTCAAATTTTGCACCTCCGATCCTTTTCCTTGCCCGGTCCTTTCACGAAGCAGAAAAACTTCGTGCGCGTAAGCCTCACACAGCGGGGAAACCCGGGCATACGCCCACCGCTGCCGTTTCCCTTCCCTTTCGCTCCTCCCCGCCTTTTTCCGGCGGGAGATTTCTTCCCGGCGTCTCACACTCTCTTCAAGTCCTGAATCCGGGTCCTGAAAAGTCTCCTTTGAAACGGAACGAACCCGTTTCCACAAGCTCCAAACTTCTATAAGCTATTTTACCGGACAACCCGCACTCCGTCAAGAATCTCTTTTCCTTTCCTGCGATCTTTTCCGGGAAAAATTCCCTTCCTGCTTAGTGTCGGCAAATCGGAGGATTCACCGTATAGTCAGTCAGGAAAAGTACCGGACGTTCTCCGGCAGCTGTGCACATCCTATGAAACCCCAGATAAAACCTTAGAGTTTCAGCAGCTGACGGTCCCCTGATCTCTTCCACGCGATGCTGATCAGTATCCTTTCCTGGCCCGCAAAGGGCCGCGAACAGCTCTTCGTCCATCCCTTATGGACACCGAAATGCCTGTACAAACAGGCATGATGCCGATTAAGATACTTGGCTGCGGATACACGATAATAAGTATGCAGTTGTTTAATGAAAAGTGCAGTCTGGCAACTGGCTGGAGGCTGACTGTTCCCCGGCCTCCTTCTTCGCTGACGTTTACCTCTGCGCACTGCCTGTTCTTCTCAGGCACACGACAACCTTTCTTTTGGCACTGTCATCCAATAACTCGCCAGAGAGTGCTTCCCGGATAAATTCGTACCAGACAAA
The DNA here is from genome assembly GCA_964643295.1 of uncultured Lachnospiraceae bacterium. Classification (GTDB taxonomy): domain Bacteria; phylum Bacillota; class Clostridia; order Lachnospirales; family Lachnospiraceae; genus Merdiplasma. Next base: position 23,957 of record CAZXSN010000024.1, on the reverse strand, counting down.
CTTAAGGGAATGGGACCCGGCAAACATTGTACTGCCGAAATTTGATTTCCTTAGCGCCGCCATACTGAGGACAAGTTTGAAAAAACAGGCTCCCAGAGAGCGTAACTTCTGGTTCAAAAATGATGGTTCCCTTTACGCTGTCCGTCAAAATTTTCCTTTGCCTTTTTTACCTCTTTTGTGGTTATTAATAGCGAGGGGATAATACTGCTAAGTCAGATGTAATCTGAATACAGATTTTAGCGAGATTGACATTACGAACGACTATATGTTTACAACGGTCATGCAGGATGCGCAGCTTTGCATGGAGCTTTTGGAGTATCTCCTTCCGGACAGCCGGATCCGGAAGCTGAAATACATTCAGTTCAGCGAGGACGGCACCGAAATCGTGCAAGACGATACAAAGACGGAGGTCCAGAAGACAATGCCCGGGTACTTCGGGTTTCGGGGCGTTCGCCTGGATGCCTATGTGGACGATGGCAAGACGATATATAACATTGAAATGCAGGCAACGACGGATAAGGCTCTTCCCCAGCGCAGCCGACTGTACCAGTCGCACATCGACATCTCCCAACTGCGCCGCGGAGAGAATTACGACCAGCTCCGGCCCTGCTTTGTAATCTTCATCTGCAAGTACGATCCTTTTGGGAACGGCTTCTACCGGTACAGCTTTCGCAACAAGTGTGATGAGGATCAGGGGCTCGCGCTGAACGATGAAGTAAACAAGCTGTTCTTCAACACAGCGGGACAAATCGGCGAATAAGCTGAGCAGAATTAAGGAACCGGAGAAATGTACAGATACTGCGGCTCTTCGGTTCCTGTCTTCTAAGCAGGATGTTCTCCAAGGAACCGGGCTGTGAGAAAATCATGTGGGCTGCGGGAGGCATTCCATATCGGTGTGCAGTGTCGTCAAGTTAAGCAGTCCAACGATCGGGTTGTTCCCAAAGATACGGGGCGCAGCCCGATTTTTGTTTTCCGGAAAGCCCTGGCGCAGGAAACTCCGGTGCACAATTCCCGCCCTGTTTTTGTCCTTCTTTTTTTGCCGCAAACGTCTCTGGGCAAAAACGGACAGGTATTAAGTCGAAATCGCGGTTTCCTTTTCCGGGATGCTTCCCTATAATACAGTTAGTTTACTTTGCGCAGGGGGCCATCACCCAAGGTACCGGGGGTAAGAAGGCCTGGCGGCAAAAAACCGATTCGAACAGACACCCGCAAAGTCTGTTTCGGCAGAGGGAAAGAAAAAAGCACAGCAGCCCTTTATAGAAGGAAATCCGGGAGGCGCTTTGCTGCTTCCCCAAGGTAAGGAGGAGGTTATGAAACTCACACAGAAACGGTGGCTGATCTTAATTGCCAGCTGCCTAATCAATCTTTGCATCGGTTCCCTGTACGCCTGGAGCGTCTTTGCCGCCCCCATGGCGGAACACCTTTCCGCTTTGCGCGGGGTGTCCATGACAGCGGCTGACCTGTCGATCGTCTTTACGGTGGCCAATGCCGTCGGTCCCATCACGATGATCAGCGGAGGAACGCTTAATGAAGTGCTGGGCACCCGCACGGTCATCCTCTTAGGCGGCATTCTCTTTGGCGGCGGCATGGTTTTATCCGGCTTCGCAAACACTGTACCGGTTCTTATTGTCGGCTACGGACTTCTTACCGGTCTTGGCATGGGCGCGGTCTACGGCTGCACGATCACGAACACGGTCAAGTTTTTCCCGGACCGCAAGGGCTTAATCGGCGGGATCGCCACCGCCTCCTACGGCTTAAGCTCCGTGCTTATTCCTCCGGTTGCCAATCGGCTGATCGATGCGGTAGGGGTGTCCTCCGCGTTTAAGATCATCGGCGTGGCCTTTATCGTGATCATCTCCGTCTGCTCGTTTTTCATTGAAAAGTGCCCGGACGGATTTATGCCGGACGGCTATCATCCCAAAACGGTTCCGGGAGCAAAGACGCACACGGCGGATAAAAACTGGAAGCAGATGCTCGCCAGCCCGGTCTTTTACGTGATGCTCGCCATGATGACCTGCGGCGCGTTCAGCGGCATGATGTGCATTTCCCAGACCTCCAACATCGCCCAGACCAACATCGGCTTAAGCGCGGCGACCGCTGCCGTCATGGTCTCCATGCTGGCTCTCTTTAACGCCGCGGGACGGGTGGCGGCCGGTTATATCTCCGACCGCATTGGTCAGATCGGCACTCTGCGGATCGCCCTGGTGCTCTCCCTGGCGGGACTTTGCATCCTTTACGTGTGCGGCACGGGACAGACAGCACTTTTCGCCGTCGGCATCGCCTTAATCGGCATCAGCTTCGGCTCCTTCATGGGTGTGTATCCAGGCTTTACCAGCGCCCAGTTTGGCAGCCGCTATAACGGCGTCAACTATGGAATCATGTTCATCGGCTTCGCTTTTGCGGGGATCGTCGGCCCCACCGCCATGAGCAAACTCTTAAGCCTTACCGGCAGCTACCAGCCGGCGTTTCTGGTTGCCGCGGCAATCTCGGTATGCGGACTGCTGCTTTCCTTCCTGTTCAGCAAAGTAGCCAGACACTGAGCTTACGGAGCAATCCCGGGAAAAAATACAGGGGCCGAAACTTACCTGTCTTCCGGCCCCTCTTCTTTTCGTTTTTATCCTAGTTCACCTTGATGATCGCTTTCACGAGATCGGTCTTGTTGTTGATCGCCTCTTCAAACGCTTCCTGGATGTGGTCAAGGTCAAATTCGTGGGTGGCGATTTTTTCCACCGGGATCGCTCCGCTTGCCACAGCCGCGATCGCCTGCGGATAGATGTTGCGGTAGCGGAACACGGATTTGATCGTCGCCTCCTTGTCCATGATCTGAGCGAAGTTGTAGGTGATCTCCTCCTGCGCGGCGATTCCTACCAGGGTGATCGTCCCGCCACGTTTAACCAGGTACGGCGTCTGGGCGATCGTCACCGGCGAACCCGCCGTCTCAAAGACCTTCTCCGCGCCTTTCCCGTCAGTGATCTTCTTCACCGCCTCGAAGACATCCTCTTTCCCGCTGTTGATCACATGGGTGGCTCCCAGTTCCTTCGCTTTCTCCAGTCTGGCGTCCACCAGATCCGCCACGATCAGAGTGCTGGCTCCGTGCGCCTTGCAGGCCATCATCGTCACCAGACCGATGCAGCCGCCGCCTAAGATCAGCACCGTATCTCCCAGAGTGACATTTCCCTGATTAGCCGCATGAAGCCCCACGGAAAGCGGCTCAATCAAGGCACCGGCCTTCGTGGAGACATTGTCCGGCAGCTTAAAGCACATGTTCTCCGGGAAAGCGATGTAATCCTCATAGCAGCCGGCCACCGGAGGCGTGGCGAGAAACTGCACATCCGGGCAAAGATTGTAGCGCCCGCTCTTGCAGAATTCGCACTCCCCGCAGGTGATCCCCGGTTCTAAGGCCACACGGTCGCCCACTTTAAGCGATTTGCATCCTTCTCCCACTTCCACGATGGTGCCCGCGCACTCATGTCCGAGCATGAACTCATCCTGCGTCACCACATAGGCTCCGCAGCGCCCGCTGTGAAAGTAATGGACATCGGATCCGCAGATGCCCACGTATTCCACGCGCACCACAACCTGTTTCTCGCCGGCACTCGGCATAGGGATCTCCTTCAGGATCATCTTGTCGATACCCTGCATGAAAGCTCCTCTGTTTTTCATGATCTGCTCCTTTCCTCCTGCATCTTAAGACAGACATTTCTTTCGTCTGCCCGTTCTTCTGCCGCGCAAAGTTTCCCTTTCGCGCACAGTTCAAAAAAATCCGGCGGGCTTTCTTTCACCCGCCGGATAAAGATCTTTACAATACACCCGGCAGACAATCCGGTATTCCCGCATTCACTGCTTCTCTTTCACTTCATCCGTTTTAAGGAAGTTTTATCGCTCATCTGCGAACCTTCGGCGGATGAAACCTTATCCGCCCAAAGGTACCGGAACGACTTAAAACCTTCCGAATTTTTCCGGTCATTGCCAGGCAGGCGGATAAGCCGCCCGCCTTTCTTTAAAACCTTAAGGATAAGTTTCCGGTTGTCTTACTCGACCAGTGTGCCGTCCGCGGAGATCTCGCCGTTGTCGATGTAGATCTGGATATACTCGTCTACGTTGTCGGCATTGATTTCCGGAGCCTCTACGAAGTCGTTGACTTCCGTGACATCCATCTCACCGGTTAAGACCTTCTCCGCGTACTCCATGTTAAGCTCAGCGATCTCCTCCGCGTTCTGCAGAGCCGTAGCAGTCAGCAGGCCTTCCTTGATCAGCAGGCAGCCCTGCGCCGTGCCGTCCACGCCGTAAGCTAAGAAGTTCGGGGTGCCGTCTTCCGCGACATAGTCCGTATTGTTGCGGACAGCTTCGATCGCGCCCGCGGCCATGTTGTCGTTCATGGAGATGATGGCATCGATATGGGTGCCGCCCTGTACCCAGGTCTCCATTAAGGCCATAGCCTCGTCATTGTTCCAGTTCGCATAATCCTCGTAAAGGATCGTCACATCCGGACGCTCTGAGAAGAAGTAGGTATCCCAGGCTTCACGGCGCTTCTCAGCATGATAGTTGCCGGACGGTCCGCGAAGAACGACCACGTTGGCGTTCTCCGGCACTTCGTCCACAGCGCGGAGCGCTCCGCGGGAGGCCTGCTCCACCGGATCCGCGTCAACGGTGCCGGTGCCCGCCAGAACCGCGTTGTCCACTTCCGGATCACCGGTCTCGCCGTCCAGGTCACTCTGATGGGTGGTGGGGTTCGTGGTGATAACCGGGATCCCGGCATCCACGAGCTGTTTCACATAGGGCGCCTGCGCAGCATTGTTGTTGGACTGCACAATCACCAGATCATACTCCTTGGTGATGCAGTTTTCCAGCTGCGTAGCCATCTCATCGTCATCCGCCTCGCCGCTTACGCAGGTCAGGTTGATGTTGTCATACTTTTCCGCCGCTTTCTGAATGGAATCGGTCAGCCACGCGGCAAAGGTGTCGGCGCTGGCACGGGCTACGAAGCAGACTTCGTAGGTTTCGCCCTCTTCCGCCAATACCGTCATGGGCGCTGCAGCTACCACGGCAGCCAGAGTTACAGCTGCAAGTTTCTTGAGTGTCTTCACTTTTCTTCCCATCCTTTCTTTTAAAATGTCTGCGGGAATGCCCCTCTCTTTCGGCGCTCCAAAACCGAAAGGGGAAGCGTGGGTATATTGTAAATACTGCGTCCAGTGCAGCAACGCATTCCGTTTGAAAATTTAAGACGCCTTCTGGGCCGGATCATCCGCCGCCATGATGACCTTGGCGCTCTTTTTGCTCTTGCTGCGGATATCAAAGGCCACCGCCAGCACGATGATCATGCCCTCGATCACGCTCTGGATATAGGAGTTGACGCCGATCAGGTTCATGATATTCTCCAAAAAGCCGATAATAAACGCCCCGGCCACCGTTCCCATGACCGTGCCCACGCCGCCGGTAAAGGAGGTGCCGCCGACAATCACGGCGGTCAGCCCTGTCATCTCATAGCCCACCGCGCCGTTTGGCAGACCGGCGTTGTTTCTGGCCATGAAGATCACACCGGCAAGCCCGGCCAAAAGACCGTTGATCGCGTAGGAGATGTAAATGCTTCTTAAGCTGTTGATTCCGCTGGCCTCCGCCGCCTTGCGGTTGCCGCCGATCGCGTACAGCCCCCGCCCGTAGCTGGTATGATTAAACAGATACCAGACCACGACGGTGATCCCGGCCACGATCAGCACGGGGATCGGAATCATCCCCAGCATCCCCTGGCCGATGTTGACAAATTTCCCCAGCTGGAGGATGTTGGCGCCGCCGGTATAGTAAAGCGCGATCCCTCTGGCCACCTGCTGCATGCCTAAGGTGGCGATAAAGGCGGGCACGTTGAAGTTGCCGACAAAGAAAGCGTTGATCAGGTTGCAGGCGACACCCACCAGAAGGGCCACTGCAATCGCCAGCAGCATGGAACCGGTGGCCTTGTAGGCCGAAACAGCCATCACCCCGGAAAGGGCGAGCACGGAACCGACCGACAGATCCAGAAAACCGCTGACAATGAGGATCATCTCCCCGTAGGCGATCAGAATCCCCACGCACAGCTGACGCGCGATGTTCATCAGGTTGTTGGCCTTTAAGAAAAACGGGCTGAGCAGGCTGCAGGCGATAAACATCGCCACCAGGACCACCAGTATCGAAAATTTCTGCAGGTAATAGGAAACCTTACTCTTCTTCATCTTTCCCCTCTCCTCTCATTTCCCCAGCAGGCCGGTAGCCCGCATCATAATCGCTTCCTGGGAGAATTCCTCCTTCTCAAGGCATCCGGTAATCCGTCCCTGGCACATCACATAAATCCGGTCGCACATGCCGATCAACTCCGGCAGCTCCGAGGAAACCATGATGATCGTCTTTCCCTCGCGCACCATGTCCGTCATCAGCCGGTAAATCTCAAACTTAGCCCCCACATCGATCCCGCGAGTCGGTTCATCGAGGATCATCACCTCGGGTTCGCAAAGCATCCAGCGGGCAAGCAGCACTTTCTGGGCGTTGCCGCCGGAAAGCGAGGAGATCAGCGTATCAAGACCAGGCGTTTTGACATCCATCCTTTTAAAGATTTCCGTGACCTCGCTTTTCTCCTTCTTCTTATGATTCCGGCCCCCGTAAAAGTACCGGTTAAGGGAGGCTAAACTCGCGTTTTCCATCACGCTTCGAACCGGGATAATCCCATATTCCTTGCGGTCTTCCGAGAGCATGATCAGCTTCTTTTTAATCGCCGACTCCGGGGAACGAATCTCCACCTCCTGCCCGTCGATTTTCACTTTGCCGCTGTCTTTGGGATCCAGTCCGAATATCGCCCGCATCAGTTCCGTGCGCCCTGCGCCGACCAGTCCCGCGAAACCGACGATCTCCCCTTTTCGGGCATGAAAGTTGATATCCGCGAAAATCCCCTTCGCGTTAAAGTTTTCCACTTCGAACACGACATCGCCCAACGGGAAGTTCTCCTTGGGGTAAACGTTGTCGAGCGGACGACCGACCATGCGGGCAATCACGGTCTGGATATCCAGATCCTCTGCCCGATCCGTGGATACGACCGCGCCGTCTCGAATCACCGTGATATCGTCTGCGATCTGGAAAACTTCCTCCATCTTGTGGGAGATGTAGATGATGCTCACGCCCTTGGCCTTCAGTTCCTTGATCTTTTCAAACAGACGCTGAGAGTCCGCCTGAGAGATCGAGGAGGTCGGCTCATCCATCAGCACCACCTGAGCGTTGTTCGTGACCGCCTTGATGATCTCCAGCATCTGAATATCCGAAACTGTGAGGGTTTTCAGCTTCTGCGCCGGATCGTACGTCAGTCCCTCTTCCTGCAGAAATTTCGTGGCCTCGCTGCGCACCTTTTTCCAGTCCACGCCGCCGATTTTGTTTTTGGGCAGCCGTCCCATGAACAGGTTTTCCTCCACGGAAAGCTCCGAGACATAGTTCAGTTCCTGAGCGATCATGGAGATCCCGTACTCTCTGGCCTGAATGGGATTTTTAATCTCCACAGGCTTCTCGTCAATGAAGATCTGGCCTTTATCCGCCTTGTACAGTCCGGTCAGCACCTTCATCAGCGTCGATTTCCCCGCTCCGTTTTCTCCGCAAAGCGCGTGAACCGTCCCTTTTCTGACCGCGAAATTAATGTTGCTGAGCGCTTTCACTCCGGGAAACGATTTGTCGATCCCGCTTACCCGCAGTTTTATCTCTTCCACAGCGCTTTCCCTCCTTTATGCCTGCATTTGTTTCTAAAGCCGGATCCGTCTCTTCCTGCCGGAGCCGCTTAACTTCCTGCCTGTTTCTAAATTTATTTATAATACTTTTGGCGCATAAAGTCAAACATGAATAAGATTTTTGCCTATGTTTTGTGAATAAATCACAAGATTCCGCGCTGATTTTTGTGCAATCTGCCAAATTGATAGGTTTAGCAGGAAAACTTTTCTGTCAATCCGCCTTTCCTCTTTCTGAAAGTCTTTTGCAGAACTTTGCGCACTTGTCCTCCGCTTAAGGGAAATTTTTGCAAAAGACAGATGTGCGCGAAGGAGGAAATAGGCGCTCCAAAAAGAGAAAACGGTGAGTGTATGCCGAAAGCCCAAGGAAAAAGGGTTGCCGTCTGACCGCATCGGCGCATCTGCAAAACGGGACGCCGGACACACATCCCAGGAGAAGGCAGGAAGATACAGTGAGTCAGGAGCAGGTTAAAAAGCCATTAAAAGGCGGGCCTAAGAGAAGGATCTAAGGATCTAAGCCCCCGGATTTGGGGGCTGTCAATTTCCTTTTTCTGTGGTATACTGTTCATGCAGAAACAGTAAGAAAAAGAAATGAGGAGACCGCTTTGCCTGACAACAGGGGAACTACCAAAAACACCGGGGACATCTACCGCCATATTTACCACAGCCGCATCAGCTCCCGGACGAACATCGCCGCGGCGCTGGGCATCAGCCTGCCGACTGTCTCCCACAGCCTGGATGAACTGCTGGAGATGGGCCTTATCTACAACGCCGGAGAGTTTGAATCCACCGGAGGCCGCCGGGCGAACAGGATCGGCTTTGTGCCGGATGCCCGCTTCGCGATCGGAATCGATATCACACGATCCTATATCGTCTTTGTGCTCTCCGATCTGGATCTTAACCTGCTGGATAACCAGAAGATCCTGATTCCCTTTGAAAATACCGAATCCTACTATCATCTGATCCGCGACCAGATCGATCAGATGCTTCGGCGCAGTCATGTCCCGGAGGAAAAATTTCTGGGGGTGGGAATCTCCCTGCCCGCCATCGTGGATACCTACCAGAACCTGGTCACCTACGCACGGGTGATCAACCTGCCCGCTGACTTTTATCAGGAGCTGAAAAGCTGGATTCCCTATCCGTTCCTGCTGTTTAACGACTCAAACTCCGCCGGATGGGCAGAACTGTGGAAAAGAAAAGGCAACAACCCCATCGTCTATCTTTCCTTAAGCAACAGCGTAGGCGGCGCGATCGTCCTGGGACGGCGTGTCTACAACGGCAGCAACTTTCGAAGCGGCGAGTTCGGCCACATGGCCATCCACCCAAACGGCAGACGCTGCTACTGCGGACGATACGGCTGCCTGGATGCCTACTGCAACGCCTCCGTACTCTCCTCCTTTACCCATGGGGACATCAGGGAATTCTTCGCCCAGTTAAAGGAAGGCAAAAATGCCGGATATCAGCGAATTTTTCATGAGTACCTGGAAAACCTGGCGATCGCCTTAAACAACCTGCGCATGTGCTTTGACTGTGACATCGTGCTGGGAGGAAATGTGGGCGGTCTGATGGAAGACTATATGGATGAGCTTCGGGAGATCACCCGCCGTCTGACACCCTTTGAGAATTCCGCGGAGTATATCAAGATGTGTGAGTTTCGCACGGAGCCTTCCGCCGCCGGTGCGGCTCTCTACTTTGTCGATGATTTCGTGCGCCATTTCTAGGCCATAAAACCAATGTGCTGTGTGTTTTGATGTGTTCGATGTGTTTGCATCTTTAAGTGTTTTAAAGTGTCTTTAAGGTCACAACGTAAAATCAAAAAGCCTGCCTGAGTTTTCCTCAGACAGGCTGATCTTTCCTTCCTCTTTACTGCCTGTTTTCATTCGGGGCATGTACGGCATGCACACAGTCGATGCTCTCCCGGCGAATGGCCGGAGCCGCCCAGCGAATCCCGTTTCTGATGATCTGCCGGATATAAGGGTTCTGATAGGAACGGCCGGTTTCGTGACCCGGCTGAAAATAGAAGATCTTTCCATAGCCGCGCCGCCAGGTGCAGCCGGAGCGGAAAACCTCGCCGCCGCTGTACCAGCTTACAAACACCTGCTCTTCCGGCTGCGGGATGTCAAACGGTTCCCCGTACATCTCCTCCTCCAGCTCCACATACTCCGGAATCCCCGCCGCGATCGGATGCGCGGGGGAGCAGGTCCACAGTCTGCAGAAGTCTCCTTCCCGCCAGCGCAAAGTCCCGCTGGTTCCCAAAAGCAGCTGCATGGGCTTGCTCATGTGCGCGGAATGCAGGAAAAGAATCCCCATGCCTTTCCAGACCGCCTCCCGCACCCGAAAGGCGATCTCATCCGGCACCTGTTCCTGGGCGATATGCGACCACCAGAGCAGCACATCCGTATCGGCCAGCACTTCCTTCGTAAGACCGCATTCCTCCGTCTCCAGTGTGCCGATATGCCGCACACAAAGACCGTCCTCTTCCTCTATCAGTTTCCTTAAGGTATCGTGAATCGCTCCGCCGTCCTGGGCGTCCCGGATCTTTCGGGCCTGCTCGGCTGCGAACTCCTTCGCGCCCGGGTTTTGAAACCAGTTCCGGGTAAAGGCAAATGTATGGGTATCCAGCTGCTCATGGACATGCTCATTAAAGATCGTTACGCGAATCATCTTTTGTCCGCTCCTTTTGCTGTTAAGTTCTTTTCTTTCACTCAGACTCTAAGCCTCTTCGGTGAGCCCTCTGCGTTAGGGTAACTTTACTGTGCCGCGTTTCCCGCCGGATTGCTGACCACGACTTTCTTCTTCCATTTCCCTCTCGCGTAGCAGACACAGGTGATGATGCAGCCGGCAAGCCAGGACAGCACCAGGGAAACAAAGATGTATTCCCCACGTCCGATCGGATACTCCGGGGAGCGGGAAAGATAGCACATCACATAGGCTAACGGCACACGCAGAAGCACAGACTGAAAGATGGAGATCCACATCGGTGTTACCGCATCGCCCGCGCCGCGCATCACGCCGGTCAGACTCTGCGTCACACCCATCGCGATATAACCAACCGACAGGATCCGCATCATCCGCATACTCAAATCGACCAGTTCCGGCGTCGGCGTAAAGATCCTCATCAGGTACTTGCCGAATATCATAATCAGGCTGGTAATCACCGCCGAAGTGCCTACCGCCATCAAGGCTCCCTGTTTCGCTCCCTGTTTCACGCGGTCCATCCGCCCCGCGCCCACGTTCTGACCGGCATAGGTGGTCATGGCCGTACCGAAGGAGAAGTTGGGCAGCATGGCAAAGCCGTCCACGCGCATCACGATCACGTTGGCAGCGATGAACTGTTCGCCGAAGCTGTTGGTCAAAGACTGCACCACGATCATCGACATCGACAAAATGGCCTGGGTAATGCCGGAGGGAAGTCCCATCCTCACAATCTTATCCGCATACTTGCCGTCCCAGCGGACATACTCCCGCCGCATGTCAAACAGGTCCTTCATCCTGCACAGTTTCCTGACACAAAGGGCAGCGGACACCGCCTGCGCGATCACCGTAGCCAGCGCCACACCGGCAACTCCCATGTGGAAGTTGATCACAAACACCAGATCAAGCACGATATTTAACAGGCTGGCGATCACCAGATAGATCAGGGCGGAAATCGAATCGCCCAGTCCGCGCAGAATACCGCCCATGATGTTATAAAAGGCCATCGCCATGGCACCCAGAAACAGGATATGAAGATACTGCGTACACCAGTCGATGATCGTATCCGGGGTATCCAAAAGCTTTAGAAACGGTCTGGCGGTCGCCACACCGAGGATAGTTACGATCACTCCCGAGGCAATCGTGAGAATGATGCTGGTGCCCACGGTATGGGAGAGTGCCTCCCGGTCCCTGGCTCCCAGATACTGGGAAACCATGATGCTGGCTCCCATGCCGATCCCCACGAACAGCACAATCAGCAGGTTTAGCACCGGTCCCGCGCTGCCCACAGCGGCTAAAGCATTGTCGCCGACAAAGTTTCCCACCACGATGCTGTCCACCGTATTGTACAGCTGCTGCGCGATATTCCCCAGAAGCATCGGGATGGTAAACAGAAGGATCTTCTCCCAGGGGCGTCCCTCCGTCATATCCACAACTGCGAAAAACTTCTTTAAAAACTTCATGTACCTCTCTCCTTACACGTAAATGTTATTCCCCTCATGCCAGTAGGAATTCTACTCTCTTCGCTGAAAAATGTCCAGCAGGAATTAAAGCCGCCAAAGGCCGCGGACGCCTGCCAAAGGTGTACGGTCACTTTTTTCTTCTTATGCTTCCGGCTGGCCGGGAAGCCAAAAACTGCGGCAGGGCAGCTTTCCCGACCTCGGTGACCGGCTTCATCCACCTGCCGGAATACAGGTGTATCTGCATCAGCGCGTAGCGGACCGGCTCATCGATATAGCAGCAAAGGAAGGTGACCCAGTAGGGCAGATGCAGCACGAACGCCGAAACCAGGACACAGGGCAAAAGCAGCACATACATGAAGGTAATCTCCAGCACCGTGCCATATACCGCGTCGCCCGCCGCGCGAAACGTATCGTTCTGAATCCAGTTGCCCATGCGAATCACGGAGGCAACGCCGTAGATGAGCAGCAGACGCACACCGGCCTCATAGGAATCCCCGGAAAGACTCATGCGGGTAAGGATCGGCCGGTGTACGGCGAAGAGCCCTAAGTTGACCAGAAGGATTACGCCGCTGCAAAGGTAAACGAGCCTCTTGGCCCGCTCATAGGCAGTATCCAACTCCCCGGCTCCCACGCATTTCCCGATCAGAATAGAGGCCGCGTTGGAAAAACCGGCAAAGAAGCCGATGATCAGGCCTTCCAGGGTGCGAAAGACCGCCACCGCGGCGATCACCGATTCCGGCTGACGTCCCATGGTGATATTGATCACCATGTTTCCAATGCCCATCAGGATCTCGTTGCAGAGAATCGGAAAACACTTGACGAAAAACGCTTTCAGATACGGTAAGCTCCAGCGAAAATGGGAGCGCACCTTAAAAAGGTAGGAAAAGCCGTCCCTCCAGGCAAGCAGGTAGATCATGAGCGCGTTTACAGCCGCCGCGCAGACGGTCGCTAAAGCGGCTCCCTGAATCCCCATGGCGGGGAAGCCAAAGTGGCCGTAGATAAAGACCCAGTTAAGCACAAGGTTGGTGGCGACGGAGGCCACCGAAGCCGCCGTGGGGATCTTCACCCGCTCCGTGGCTCTTAACAGACAGCTCATGGCCATCGAGAAGACCTGCAGGATATAGGCAGCCCCGGCGATCTTTAAATAGGAGATGCCGATGGATTGTATGGACTCCTTATCCGTGTAAATCCTCATGACAAACCCAGGGGCAAAGAGGGCAAGACAGCCAAAAAGACAGGCCACCGTCATCATGCAAACCAGCGTCATGCCGTAGGAACGCTCAATCCCCTCTTCCTCCCCGGAACCCCAGTACTGGGAGATAAACAGCATCCCGCCGCCAAAAAAGCCCCAGTACCCGGAAAACAACAGCGAGGAAAACTGTGCGCAAAGCCCCAGTGCCCCCACGGACTGCTCCCCAAGCGGAGCCACCATCATCGTATCGATCATGCTGGCGGTCGTTGTCAGAAGATTCTGCACCGCGACCGGAATGCCAAGCACCGCCAGATTTTTTAAGAACGGCCTCCAGGAAAACCCCTGGCTCTTCATCTTCGTCATCCGTTTTTTGCTCCTTTGTGATCGTTCCTCCAAAGAGATGATTATACTCCATTCATCTCCTTTTTACGATACCCAAACGCACGTGCGGAAAGAAGGGGGAGAGACACGAAAAACCAGAGTGCAAACCAGAGAAGAGAAAAAAGTTGCCTGCTAAGGAAAGGTATGCTACTATCCAAAGCGGCAGGAATGATCAGGAAAACCCGGCATTTTGATGGCTTAACAAAACATTGAAAACTCTGCTTATTATCCCGGCGCCGCTTTTTGTCTCCCGGAAAGACTTGAAGGTTGGGAAGCAGCTCCCGCCGCGTAAACTAAAAAGCAGCGGAGTTTAGGGAAAACCGGATGAGCTTGCCCATCTTACGCTGCACTCACATTCCATTTTTAAGGAAAGGGGACGAACGGACCCGCCGCAGCCGCAAAAGGAGGATTGGTATGAGTATTTCTCAGTACATCGGGGAACACTTAACAAAACTTAAGAAGCTTTCCAAAGGATGGTCAGATGACAGGAAGTACTATGTGGAGACCGATTCCGGAGAAAAGTATCTGGTACGCGTCTCCGACAGGGAACAGTTTTTACAGAAGCGCCAGGAATTTGACCACCTCACCCTGTTTTATAAGGAAGGAATCCCCGCTCCGCAGCCGTTCGAGTTCGGTCAGTACGGTCCGGAAAACTGTGTCTATCAGCTGCTTGCCTGGTGCGAGGGGGAAGAGGCGAAGGAAGTGCTGCCCTCTCTTCCTCCTCCCCTCCAATATGCCTACGGCAGGGAGGCGGGCCGGATCCTAAAAAAGATGAGCGGAATCGAATCTTACCTCCCTTCCAATCACTGGGCGGATATGTACGGGCAAAAGACAGACCGGTACGCGGAAAGTTACAGAAACTGCTCAGAAAAGCTGGAGGGAGGCGAATGCCTTCTTTCCTTTCTTAAGGAGCATAGATCCTGTCTTAGGAACCGCCCGGTAAGCCTTCTGCACACGGACTACCAGTCCGACAACATGGTCATCTCCCCGGATTCGAAGCTAACCATTATCGACTTTCAGGAAAGCGGCATCGTCGATCCCTACTATACGCTGGCAGCCGTCATGGTAAGCGCAGAAAACTGCCCCCGCTTTGCCGTAGGGCAGCTGGATGAGTACTTTCAGGGCCCCGTTCCGGATGATTTCTGGCTGCTCAACGCCTTTTACACAGCGGCGGAGTGCATCCACTCCTTTGCCGTGGCGGTGAAACTGGGGAGGGAGTATGTAGAGGAAGCGAACGAAATGCAAAAGATTACCCTCTCCTGGTATGATGATCCGGAATCTCTCATCCCTTCCTGGTACCGGAAAAGGGATCTTTCTTTGGAAGGAGAGAAGTGAACCTGAAAAAGACGGCGGCAAACTGCACACGGAGGTTTCAAAAAGGATTGGATTCTTTAAACAGCGGATCATTCAAAATGGAGGAAGCGGACGCTCTTCTTGCCCGGGAATTCGGCATGGAAAATTAAGTTCCTTCCTTCTGTGTCTTCTTTCTACGTCTTCCTTCCGGGTAAGGCTGCCTTTCCATCCCGTGTCCAAAAGTCTCTGAAGACATGAGCCAGCCTGATTCAGGGCGATCTTCTTCGGTACGGCACAGGAGAAGAGGAGAAAAAGCGGGAGAAAAGAAGCGAAGATATGCGAACTGGGGAAACATAAGTTTCCCCAGCTTAACCGGCCTCTTATGAAGCCCCAGATGTAAGATCTCTTACGTGATCCCCTGCATTTCGTTCTCCTGCGCTGCCTTCCATTTCTCCTGATACTCCTTTGTCAAAAGCTCCCTGGTAGGCGGAAGCATCTTCGTAATCGAGAGCCCGTCATCACTTTCCCAGACGGCGCATTTCGCGTTCCAGCATTTGCCGATCAGGTCGTTGCGAAAGGGATAGTCCTCATCCCCTGTCGGTACGCACCGGGACAGCCAGTAGGGACCGTAGGCCTCGTAGGTAATCTGAAGCTTCAGCTTTTCCAGGGCATCCAGATACTGCCAGATATCGAACGTAGAAAACAGCTGCTTTGTGGCATAAGAGGCGCTTCTTCCCGCGTCCTTCTCCATGATCTGACCGATGACCTTCGAGATCTCCTCTGCGGAATCCGTATCTTGAACCAGAAGATCGCGAACCAGATAGTCGGTGCCGATTTCCGCCGCCGTATCGACAATCTTTTTCTTCAGCTGCCAAAGCGCCCGGGCGTATTTCTTTTTCTGCTCCTCGTTCATCTGCGTGATGTTCCTCTGGTACTTCCCCAGATCATTCTGAAGTTCCTGATAACGGGTCCCGTCAATCATAAGCCGCTGCTCCTTTCCTTCCGGATCAGGCTGTTTGTTCCTTATTCATAAGTGATCTGTCATCCGACAGGCAACCTGGCAGGCGCACCATCCGCAAAGACAGTCTGAAAAGATTCCACAGGAGAGCACCTGTCTCATTTCCCTTCAGGGATTTTTCAAAATCTTTCCCGCTTAAGTCTCACGGATTCGAACTCTGCGCTAAGCTGTTCCTGGATCTGTTTGGCTGACGCTAAACTGCCGCCCGCTTCTTGCAGCGCCTTTATCAGTTCAGGCCATAAATTAAGATATATCCCCCCGTCATTGATTTGCCCGTCACATATGCGGTGCTGTAATCCCCCGATGCCGGAGTCATATGGTAGTTTACCAGCGTAGAAAGCGTAATGCTGGTCCGGTAGGTCGGGGAGCCGGGATTGATGATGATCGCATGATCATTCGAATCCAGCCCGACAATCACCAGAGCGTGATGAACATTGGCCAGGCGGATGCCGTTGTGGGTATTGTTGTTCGCCTTGATAATCACCGGCTTGCCTTTCTGCAGATGCGCCCGGATCTCCTTTAAAGCTGTCGCTTTATCAAAAGTGTACACAGGCTTGCAGCTGATCCCCATGTTTTTCAGGATATGGGCGCCTGTGCGAAGAGAGATCGTTTTCCTCCCATAACGGGCATTCATCTCATCGGCTTTGCCGAGCGCGGTAACCGCATACCGCTCACTGTACCTGGCGTTCGCGGGACCGGTATGAATCTTTACGGGAGAATAATACTTGCCGAAACCGGATGCCGCGATAGAGACCGCCGTTACCATACACCCGCAGTCCCGATAATAGCCATTCCCGTAGTCCAGCTGAGAATAGGCAATGTAACTTTTCGTATCCTCCGGTGTGGTGACCGTCAGTTTCCGTCCGGAGATCGTATATTTCATGCTGTACTTATACGAGTAGACCTTACAGCTGGCCTTCTTCCCGTTCTCTGTTTTCGCGGTGATTTTCGCCGCCCCGACTCCTTTCAGCGTCACTTTTCCCTTAGAGCTGACGACGGCGACCTCCGGGTTGCTGCTCTCCCAGGTGATCTTCGTTTTCGCAGCCGATTTCGGAGAAATAGTCGCCTTCAGGGTAAAGGTCTGTCCCGTGATCATCTTCACAGCAGTCTGATCCAGCTTGATGCTTTTGGGCTTACTTTTTGCCGTACCCGCATAGGCGGGGATACAGATCACCAGCAAAAACAGCATCAGAAAAACCGGCAGAACTGTTTTGCCAGCTGTTTTCCCTGCGTCCTTTCTCATGTCCTTATCCTTCCTTTCCTTATATTTTACCGGACACTCCAGGAAACTTTCCTGGATACCCGGACAAATTTTCCGCGCATCACAAGATACTTTATTATACCGCCATTCGAGTTGCCGGTCAAAGCCTTTAGGAACTTTTTGGTGGCAAACCAAACATCCCACTGTCGTTGCCCATGAAAGATATCCTCTCCCGAATCCACCGGCGGGCAGACAAAGGGCCTCCTTTTCCCGCCCTCTTAACCGGCTGTTTCCATACCAGGCTTAAAGGTTTTCTCTCACGGGCCGTCCCGGCAGCTGTCAGACAGCTCCCGCACACCCTGAAATCTTCCTTGACATACACCTGCGCTGATGATATACTGCGCTCACAACAGACAGCCAAACCAGTGAAGCCGGGTGAGAATCCCGCACGGTGCCGCCACTGTGATGCGCTTTCGGGCGCTAAGTCAGATCCTGTGTCTGTTCATACCTATCCACGATGCATGGATCTGTATGGTGTAGAACGATATGCCGTCAGCAACGCCTCGTGGGCGATGCGGCGGCTTTTTTTTCGCAGAAAACCCGCCCATCGGCTGCTACCATGACGCGGTTTCCAACCGGAAACGGCGGAAACCGCACTGCCGCCTGATACGCTTAAAAACCGTACACACAGGCGGCCACAGACAAGACGTAAGGAGGTCTTCTGATGAAAAAACAAATTTCCTGGCTCTTAACAATGGCACTGTCCCTGTCACTGGCAGGCTTTGCCTCGCAGCCAGTCTTCGCAGCTGAAGAGGAAAACGGCTCGAGTGCAGAAACGGAGGCCGTCTCTCTTCCCACCACGGATCCAAGCGGTGTTTCCGTGACTATCCCGCAGACAATCGAGCGCGTCGCGGCGCTCGCGCCGTCTATCTGTGAGACTCTTGTCGATCTGGGAGTCGGGGACAAAATCGTCGCCTACGACTTAAACAGCGTAGGACTCGAAGGACTTGACCCGGACGCGCCGACCTTTGATACCATGGAGCCAAACATTGAGTCTCTGATTGCCCTGGATCCCGATGTGGTACTCGTCTCTTCCCTTTCCATGTATGACCAGGAAGAACCCTATCAGCCTCTGCTGGATGCCGGGATCTGTGTTCTTTGCGTACCGACCAGCGTGAGCATCGAAAATGTCCGCGCTGATATTTCCTTCCTGGCCGCGGTCTTCCAGAAAGAAGAAGAAGGAGAGAGAATCATTACGGAACTGAACGAGCAGCTTGACGCTCTTTCAAAACAGGCCTCCGCCATTCCTGAGGAGGAACGCAAAAGCGCCTATTTTGAGATTTCCGCCGCTCCCTATCTGTACAGCACCGGCAGCGATACCTATCTGGATGAGATGATGAGCCTGATCGGTCTTACGAATGTGCTGGCCGACCAGAGCGGATGGCTGAATGTGGAAGCGGAAACCATCGTGGAGGCGGATCCGGATATCATCTTTACGAATGTCAATTATATCGAGGATCCGGTTGCTGAGATTCTTTCCCGCGACGGGTGGGCAGGCATCACCGCGGTGGAAGAAGAAGAGGTCTATTCCATCGACAACATGTCCTCTTCCCTGCCCAATGAGAATATCGTCATCGCTTTGCAGCAGATGGCCAGCGCCGCCTATCCGGACTATTTCAGTCAGGAATCCTAAAAGGCAGGCAGTCCTTAGATTCTGATTCCGGAAAGGTCTGCTTTCCTTTCTAAACGATTTCAAACACCGGGTGTGCGTTTGGGTGCTGCCTCAAAAAAGTGACCCCTCACGGCTAAACGAAGCCTTTATTTTCGGCACACCCGGCCGAAAAGGTGCTCAACCACCATTTTCAGATAAGGCATACAACAAACCTCGAATCCGAAAAGGCCTGTCTTTACAGGCCTCTTTCATAGTTTAACAGGATGATAAAAGATGAAGAAAACACTTCAGCAGCAGGAAGCCGATCCCGGCTGCAGATACACGCGGACAAAATTTCTGCTGCTTATTCTCCTCTCTCTCATAAGTGTGCTGTTGGGCATCGGTGTGGGAAGCGTGTTCGTATCGCCGGGAAATATTCTCGCGATCTTCGCCAACCGTCTCTGGGGAACCCCTTTGCCGCAGGATCTGAAAGCAAGTTATGCGACGATGGTCATGGATATGAGACTGCCGCGGGTTCTGATGGCCTTCCTCACCGGGGCGGCTCTGTCCGCCTGCGGTACGGTAATGCAGTCGGTTCTTCGAAATCCGCTGGCTTCTCCCTTCGGGCTGGGAGTATCCTCCGGAGCGGGTCTTGGCGCGGCCTTGCTCATCGTCTGCGGTTTTACCGCCACGGGTCTGGGCACTTTCCTGCTGCCTGCCGTAAGCCTTCTCTTCGCTCTTGGCACCATCATTCTGGTTCTTCTCATCGCCTCGCGCTTAGACCGCGGAATGTCCGACACCACCATCATCCTGGCCGGTATGGTTCTCTCCCTCTTTTTCAACGCGGCAACTGACCTTCTGGCGACCACCAGCGCTACCCATGCGCAGCGAATACAGCTTTGGATGCTTGGCAGCTTCAACATGCAGGAATGGAGCGCTGTCTGGGTACTGCTGCCGGTGACGGTTCTGTGCACTCTCCTCTTCCTTTCCCGCACCAGGGAGATGGATGTCATGACTTTCGGGGAAGAGCAGGCGATCGCCCTGGGTGTTGATATGAAAAAGTGCAAAACGCTGCTGCTTTTAACAACCACGCTGCTTACCGGAACGGCGGTCGCCTTCGTGGGAGTTATCGGATTCATCGACCTGGTCGCCCCGCATGTGGCCAGAAGAATCTTCGGCGCTGCCCACCGGCGTGTTCTCCCGGCCAGTCTGCTCTTTGGAGGATCCTTCATGGTCCTTTGCGATCTGTTATCCCGCACACTCATCCCGGCCAGAGAGATCCCTATCGGCGCTGTCACTGCTTTGCTGGGTGCGCCGTTCTTCTTTTACCTGTATCTTCGGTCCCGCAGGAAGGAGGACTAAGCATGCGTTCGCAAAAATCTGGGAAAACCTCCGCAAAAGGATCTGAAGAATCTCGGATGTCCTCCTCAATCCTGTTTCAGGCTAAGAACATCACCTGCCGCTACAGCCCCGCGCTGCCGCCGGTTCTGAAAAATGTCTCCCTGACCGCAGGAGAAGGGGAATGTCTCTGCGTTCTGGGACCAAACGGCTGCGGAAAAACAACACTTCTTCGGGCGCTTTCCGGGATTTTGCGCCATGAGGGAACGGTCCTTCTCGGCACACAAAGACTGGACAAAGTGCCGCCCAGGGAGAGGGCCAGGCACATCGCTTTAATGAGTCAGCTTACTTCTGTCAGTTTTTCCTACAGCGTCTATGAGACAGTCATGCTGGGCAGATACGCCCACCAGAAAGGCGGGCTGCTGGAAAGCGCCGATGAGGAGGACAGACGCATCGTAAGAACGTGTATGGAAATGACCGGCACCTGGGATCTTAAGGAGCGCACTGTCACCAAGCTCTCCGGCGGACAGCTGCAGCGGGTACTCCTGGCCCGTACCCTGGCTCAGACACCGCAGGTTCTTTTGCTGGATGAGCCAACCAACCACCTGGATCTGCGCTACCAGGTGGACTTAATCGAGATGGTGGAAACCTGGGCGAAAGGCAGTACCAGGGAATCCCCGCGCTGCGTAATCGCCGTGCTGCATGACATCAACCTGGCTTTATCTCTGGCCGACACCCTGCTGCTTCTATCGGATGGACGCGTGGCAGCAGACGGACGAAGTGAAGACTTTGACTTAAGTCTGCTTGATAATATTTACGGACTCGATGTCCGCGCCTATATGCTGAAAAATCTCACGCGCTGGGAGGAAAAGAAATGAAGGAACCGAATAAACATAACGGGAACGCGAACCCTTCGGGTAACCTGACAAACGAAACATCCGGGCTGCCTGCATCGAACCCTTCGCTTTACAAAAGTCCCTATGAGGCCTATCCTTTTCTGAGGGATCCTTTTGATGATCTGCGCTGCGATTTTGAGATCCTCACAGACGAGCTGACCAGCCTGACAGGACTTCTTCGCGCCGAAATCCTTTCCTCTCCGCAAAAATGTGAGGACTTCACGGCACTCGATAAGGAACTTTTATGGATCGGGGAGATCATTTATCATCTCAATCCGACGCTTCGCACACGCCTTACGGTCACCACGGAAGAGATCAACAGACTGGCAGAGACTGTAAAAAGGCTTGAAAAGGACCAGTCAGGCAGACTTCATGGGTTCGTTTTGCCCCAGGGAACAGCGGCTGCCTGCACGGCACATCTTCTGCGGGTAAAATGCAAGGCGCTGGTACGGCTGCTTTACCGCCACGCCGAACAGGGACATGAAGTCCCGCCAGCTCTTTTAGATGCCGCCAACCTGTTATCCGGGTACTTCTTTGCGCTGGCTTTGCATCTTAACGCCAGGGCCGGTGTGGAAGAGATTCCTTTTAAGAGCCGCAACTACTGACAAGTTAAGATCACAGAAGGCGAAAGCGAAAAAAATGTGCCGGGACTAAGCAGAGGGAACGTAAAGAGCCGCTTCAGGGAATTCATGATAAAGCGTCTGAATCCTCATGCGTACGCTGCATAAAAATGGGAAACCCCATCTGCAGAGTTTCCCATTGTGCAGGGAATAAAAGACAAAATCAATAAATCCTCCAAGCGACTTAACCGATGCTGAAAAAATTTTTAATTGGCAACCACTTTCACCTTGGATCCGATACCTTTGCTCTTTAAAATTGACTTGTAGGTCTTCAGCATCTTTGCCGGAACCTTAATCACCGCTTTCTGGCTGATCCCTTTAAATGCCTTTGCGCCTATCTTGGATTCCTTAAGCCCAGTAGAAGATATGGTGATCGACTTCAGATTCGCGCATTTGTAAAACGCCTGCTTTCCGATGGAAACAATATTCTTCCCCAGCGCAACAGTCTTGACTTTTTTATTGCCGTAAAGCAGCTTGTCGGCAACCGACGTTACCTTATAGGTTACTCCATTAATCTTAACGGTAGAGGGTATCGTTACCTTTGAAACGTTTTTCTGAGCCTTCTTGTATTCTACTGTCGCCGATCCGGACTTGGCCTTTTTCGTGACCTTGTACTGGATACCGGTTTTTATTTCTCTGAAAACAGTCCCTTTCTCAGAAGGAGTTCCCTTTGCGGGCATCTTGCGGCTGGAAGCCCATCCGGAAGAAGTATTGTCTCCTTCTGTCTCTGACGGCTGCTTTTGAACAATGTTAAAAGTCTTCGTAATGCTGCCGGTGTAATTTCCCTTTCCGGTGATTACCAGCGTGGCTGTTCCCTTCTTCTTATTGTTTTTATACGACAGGGAATAATCTTCTTTTGGATTCAGTACTGTATTTCCAAGGGTTACCGTAACAGAGGGCTTCACTTCTTTTCCGGTATACTCATAAGATTCCTTTAACCCGCTTACAGCAGCTTTAGACAGGTCGATCAGATAACTGATCTCATTAGCCTTCGCGTATTGAATCGCATAGGAGTCGAACGGTGCGCAGATAACCGCGTCAACCTTATGACTGTAATCCAGCCATAAGTAGCCGGTCCAGAGGAAATCCTCTCCGATATTTGTAACACTGGCGGGAATCATAATCCTGCTTAATGATTCGCAGGAATAAAATGCCTTTTTACCAATGGAAAGAAGTCCGTCTTTCAGTTCCACCTCCTCCAGGTTGTCAAAGTAGCAGAATGCTTCATCCGAAATGCTGGTAATCCCGCTTTCCACTACGATCTTCTTCACAGAATCTCTCACAGTCCTCCATGGACTCTGATCTGAGGAGTAGACAAACGCATGACTTGTGGAGGAAAGCGGAAGTCTCGCCCCATCGCCCTGATTGATAGAAATTGGGCCGGTGCCGGACAGGGTAAGCACTCCGTTTGCAATATTCCAGACAACATTGTCTCCCGCCACGCGGTAGGTCTTTTTGCCTGCCGCACCGCTTCCCGTATCTACAGAATAGAAATCCACCATGTTGCCATTGGCGGCAAAGTAGACGGCCTTTTCTCCTTTCACCACAGGCTGACAGTCAGATATAGCCATAGGCTGCGTATACTCCTTACTGACCTTCTCCCCGCTGCCGTCTACAAAGAGATAGTGAAGGATGCTTGTCGAAAGCGTGTCATCACCTGCCGCTTCCCCTGATTCTTCATACTCTTCCCAGGAGATCATGAATCGATTGTCCGTAATGCGAGTGATTTTCAGGCCCAGAAAACTCTTCCCATTTCCGCTGTATTGGGTAAGCCACTTGATCTGCGTGGCTTCTTCTGAGAAATTCGACACAGGGGTGACTGTCAGGTAAATGTTATGTGCCATGTCAGATGTAACACTGTCATACAGAGACTGGTCAATGGAGGTTCCCACGCAGAGAAGATTCTCTGCCGACATAGCCATTCCGTCCACACTGGCATAGCAGGCAATTGCCCATGCGGAATCACGGACTCCTCCATACTTTAATAACGTAAGCGTTTCCCAGTCTTCGGTTTGTGTATTGTACCTGCTTAAAATGGTAGAACGGGAACCCTCGCTCTGCTCCAGAACATACAGATCAGAACCTCTGGAAACGATATACTGGGCAAAGGAATGCGAAAAATCCGCAGTCACGATCTTACCGGTCATCGTGCCTTCATCAACCGCGATCATAAGAAATCCCTGATGTCCCTGCTCGCCGTTGTATTCCGCGTATCCTTCATGTCCTGTCACAATATACAGCGTCCCATTTACTTCCGCCGCTTCTACGCACCCGGCATCAAAAGGATACTTGACCTCCCCGCCGAACAGTTCAGGATTACAGGTTATCGCGGCCGCTCCTATTCTGTTCCAGCCTGTATCATACTTAATTACACGGATTACTTCCGCCGTATCCAGTTCTTCTAAATTATTCTGTCCTTCAATCAGATAATAGGCATCCTGCCCGGCATAAAAGCCTCCCCAGATCGGCAGTTCCAG